>CAWJHI010000117.1:0-47257 GCA_963842485.1 Terriglobia bacterium
GCGGCCCCGCCGACAACGAAAAGAACATCAAGTGGGTGAAGGACTATTACAAGGCGCTCGAGCCCCAACTCGCTGGCCGGTGGATACGTCAACTTCATGGCTGATGACGACCAGAGCCGCATCAGGAATAACTACAAAGACAACTACACCCGGCTGGTGTCGATCAAGAAGAAGTACGACCCCGGCAACTTGTTCCACCTAAACCAGAACATCAAGCCGTAACAGTTCATGTCTCAATCGCCCGCTCGAGGAAATCTGGGCCGGAGATAAGCGTTATGGTACCTGTAACGGCTCGATTCGTTACGGGGAGACCGCCGCCGGTCCAAATCCCATAGTTGTAGGGTTCTATTGTGATTGCCGCGACGTTTCACGTTGCGCTGGACCATTCGACAACTTGAACCCGGATCGGGCGATGAAACCCTTTAGGAGAACATCCCCCAGGTCTTTGAAGGGCAGGGGCTTTCCGACGCACAACTCGGCAACCACGTTCGACACCAGAATTTGATTGGCCTGCGCGTGGGCACAGAGCCGCGCGGCCAGTTGCACCGTCGCTCCGAAGAGATTCGCGCTCACGCTCGACCGGCTCGCCTGCCGCGGCGCCTATTCGAACCTTGAGCGGATACTCGGTATGCTCCTCCTGATGCTTGGCCAAGGCGCGCTGAATCCGGGTTGCGCAGCGAACCGCGGCCGCTGCCTGAACGAAGGACGCCATGATCCCGTTCCCGGCGTGCTTGACCTCACGACCGTCCTCCGTGCGCCGATTCCGCGCCACGTCCTCATCTCCGGACCATGTTGCATGCGGGCGTCGTCCAGCGGCAACGGCGTCAATAGGTCAATCTTCTCTTCTTCGGGGAATCGAAAAGACGCCGGTAGCACGCCGATCACCGTGTAGGGTTCCTGGTCCAAAGTGACTGTCTTGCCCACAACACGCGGAATCTCCGCCGAAGGCCCGCTGCCACAACCCAAGAGTGAGGAGCGCGACCTTTGGCGCCACGGGCCGCGATTCCCCGGGGAGAAACGCCCGCCCAAGCAACGGCCGAATACCGAGCGTCGGGAAGAAGCTCGGTGTGACACGCGTTGCAGCCACGCGAAGCGGCACGCCGGCAACGACTAGCTTCATCGTGTCCACGCCGTGCGGATACGCCGCCATGCTCGCAAATACGTGGTTCTCGCGGTCAAATTCCGCGAAGTCCGCGCTGACCAGCGTCTCGAACTTGATGCTCGGGAAATAGGTCGCCACCGACACCAGCCGCTCCGGCTCCGCATACGCCAGCGGCCGGATCAGCACCGGGTCGAGCACGCTGAAGATCGCCGTCGTGCCACCGATGCCCAGCGCCAGCGTCACGATCGCGACCGTCGCGAAGCCGGGGTTCTGCCGCAACGCGCGCGCGGCGTACCGCAGGTCAAAAAGGAAATCTCGCATGAGCATTAGACCCCGCTGGCGCACCCCCGGTTCCGAAGCAGCCCGGGCTCTTTTCAGAAGTTAGTGTATGATACGCTGACCGTTGCAGTGGCCACCGATCTTATCGAAATCGATTCGGAGCACCCCAAGCACGAAGCGATTGAGCGCGCGGCTTCGGCCATTCGCCGCGGCAAGGTAGTCGCTATCCCAACCGACGCCTTGTACACGCTCGTGGCCGATCCGTTCAATCTGCGCGCCGTCAACCGCGTCTTCTTCGCCAAAGGCCGCGAGATCCACCGCTCGCTCCCGCTGCTGGTTCCCGATATCAGCATGGTGGAAGATCTTGCCAAGGAGCTCTCGAACCGCTTCTTCATTTTGGCGCGCCGTTTCTGGCCGGGTCCGCTGACGCTCATCGTGGGGTCTTCCGAAAAGGTGCCGTTGAAAGTTACCGGCAACACAGGCCGCTTGGCGGTCCGGCAATCGAAATCCGCGGTAGCGGATGCACTGTTAGCGGAACTCGGCCAACCGCTCATCTCCACCAGCGCCAACATCTCGGGTCATCCCACGTGCCGCAGCGGCATCGAGGTCTTCGGCATGATGGATGGCCGCGTCGACCTGGTGATCGATGGCGGTGTCTGCTCCGGTACCGGTTCGACCACCGTGGACGTTACCGAGCCCGTATGGAAGCTCATCAAGCAGGGAGCGATCGAGGAAAAAGAGATCGCCGAGTGCCTGCAATCCCTTTCGTAGCGCTCGGTTTTTGAAAAATGGTGACTGGCTTCGCCGTCCCAAGCCCGTGTACGTCGATTTAGCAATTCCCATCCAGGTGCGCGCGGACGGCGCTGCCTGTCACCGTTTTTCAACACAGCGCGTAGCGTCGACTTCAGTTCGACGTTCCCGATTCCAGCAACTTCACCAGCGCATGCAGCGTCTGGTTCACGGGCGTGGGCACGCCTAACTCAGCGCCGCGGCGCACCAGGTAGCCGTTTAGCGAGTCAATCTCCGTGCGGTTTCCCCGCGCGATATCCTGCGCTGTGGAAGAAATCGCTTCGCTCATCGCGTCCGCAATCTTCCGGACCGTTTCGATCATGTCGACGTCCGGCAGTCGGACGCCCCCGGCGCGTGCCACGGCGAGCGCCTCCTCGGTCACCTGCCGCATCACTTCCCGCGTCTCCGGCTGGCGCGCGAGCACGCCATAGTTGGCACGGCCTAAAGCGGAAATCGCATTGTAGGCGCAGTTAATGATCATCTTCGTCCATAGTTCGCCTTCGATATTTTCCGAAACGCGGCATGGAACCCCGGCCGTCTCGAACAGTGCGGCAATGCCGGCAAGGCTCTGCCGCAGCCGATCATTTCCCCACATGTCCCCGATAACCAGATCGCCGCGCCCCGAATGCTTCACGCGTCCCGGTGCCGTCATGGCAGCACCCACATAGACGACCGCCGGGATTGCCTCGAGACCCGTCGCCGAACGGATGCGCACGACGTTATCCACTCCGTTTTGCATGCCGACGACCACCGCATCCGGGGCCAGATGCGGCGACAGAGCTCTTGCGGCATCTTCCGTGTCGACCGTCTTCACACAGAGGAGCACGAGGGCCGCGTCCCGCACCGCGCTGACCTCGGTCGTTGCCCGGAGCGTGGTCGGAGACGGTCGATCGCATGCTTGCGACGCAATCGGCCCTGCTCAATATCGCGCAGGCGCTCACCAGCGACCAGGCCTTGCGTGGCTTCGATCAATTGGCCCGTCTGGTGCCGGAACTTCTGACGCCGGTTCAGCGCCTGCCTTTCAATCGGCCGCTGGCTGGCCCGCGAAAGGTGGCCTGGAGCGAGTTTTCAATCCCGGAAGTCAAAGCGATCCGGGTGGCGTGCGGCGGAACGCTCAATGACGTCGCGCTCACCGTGGTCACGCACGCCATCCGCAGCTACGCCTTGCTGCACGGCGTTTCCGTGAAACACCGGTTGTTGCGGCTGATGGTTCCGGTGAATCTGCGGCCCCCTGAGGGCAGTAATGGCTTGGGCAATCGGGTTTCGATGCTGCCGGTCAGCATTCCGCTCGATATTTCCGATCCGGTGAAACTGCTGAACGCGGTTCGCGAACGAACGGAAACGTTAAAGAACGCGCGTGTGGCGGATCTGCTCAGCCTCATAGCCACCTGGGTGGGAACCGCGCCGGCGCCGATCCAGGCACTGCTGGGGCCCGTGGCCGCCTTGCTCCCGCTCCCGCCCTTCAACCTCGTCTGCACCAATGTGGCAGGACCGCAGTTTCCGCTCTACGCGCTCGGGCGCCAGATGCTGACGTATTATCCCTACGTGCCGGTTGGAAGCGAGATGGGAGTCGGCTGCGCCATTCAAAGCTACAATCAAAAACTGTATTTCGGATTGACCGGAGATGTCGCGGCGGCGCCCGATATCCATCGGCTGAAGACTTTCTTGAATCGGGCTTTCGCGGACTTGCGTCAGTCGGCCCGCGTCGCTTCTCCGCGAAAGAGAAAGCCGCGGCCGAAGCCCGCCATCGAGGAAGCCGCTCTGCCGCTCGCGCCGTCGAGCGCGGTGGCCGCGCATTGAGAGCTTTACAAACGCTTGCCCATAGTTGTAATAGAATAGGGCGGCTGAGAATGTCGTAGTCGGGAAGGTGCATGGGCGCAAAGGCGAAGAGGATGCGGGAAGACCAGGCTGCTGCGGACGTTCCCATGTGGCAGGAAGCGTTGTTCGGAGTGGAGATGCTCCTGTTGCGCGCCTCCCCGGGCTTTTACGGCATCGGAGTGCCCCGAGGCGACGATTCCGCCGTGGTGGTGATCCCCGGCTTCCTGGGCACCGACGTGTTCCTGGTGGAGATGTTTGCGTGGCTGCGCCGGATCGGATATCACGCGTATTTTTCAGGCATCGGCTTAAATGCGGAATGCCCGAATCTGCTGATCCAGAGACGTCTGAACGAGACCATCGATCGCGCCCGTGCCGAGACCGGCCGTAAAATTCACCTCATTGGCCACAGCCTGGGCGGTATCATCGCGCGATCGGCAGCCGGTCAGCGGCCCGCCGACGTGGCATCCGTGATTACGCTCGGATCGCCCTTCCGCGGAACGGTGGTCCATTCAAGGGTGCTTCGGACGGCGGAAATGGTCCGGATTCACATCCTCGACAAGCATGGGCCCGGCGTTTTGCCGGACTGCTACACGGGCCGTTGCACCTGCAATTTTCTCGACTCGCTCCGTCGCGACTTGCCGGCCTCGGTGGCCGAAACGGCGGTCTACACAAAATCCGATGGCGTAGTGGATTGGCAATACTGCATCACCGGAGATCCCCAGATTGACGTTGAGGTTCCCGGCACGCATATCGGCCTGGCGTTCAATCCAGCCGTCTACGACGTGATTGCCCGGCGCTTGGCAAACGCCCGATAATCCGCCCGCTCCCCCCGCCGCCGAGAAAGGTGTGGTATAAAGCTTTAACGAAGGAGCGTATGATTGTATGGACAGTCCAACTCGTCTGAAGCTAGCCTCACGTATCAGTTACTATACCGGAGGTGTACTCGCCCTACTGGGGGCGACGGTACATTTTGGTTTGGGATCCGGGTTTTTCCACTCGGTGGATCTAACATCGCGTAACCTGCTCGAAGGCAGTTTGATGTTTTTCTTGATTAGTGCCGTGTCCGTGTTGCGAGCAGGTGCCGCATCCAAATCCTGAACGCCGGGTCTGGGAGCTTGTTGAAAAAGGGGACTGGGCCGCTTACTAAGAGTCAGTCCCTTTTTTCAACAAGCTCCTAGCAGGGGAATGTTACCGCTGGTAACATTCTGCCCCTCTTTCCTTTCAATGGAATAGGACTTCGGCAAAATCGCGCGAGCGAGCACTACGCCGGGAATTTCTCGGCTGCTGACCCGCGTCACGGCCAGGCGGATACGTATCCGCGTGAGCCGCTAGGCTTTACGACGTTAGCGCTCGTCACCCGAGGGTGGGCGCTCCGGCGCAACGTAGACCTTTGGCGCGGCGATAATCTCGGCATTGGGCACCTCAGAGCTGAATCGCACCGGTACGAAACCGGGTTTGGCCGGCGGCTTCGCAAGGAAACTCACCGAGTATTGACGCGTCAGGTTTTCCGCCACTTCTCGAAGATACGGCGCAAGAGCCACCGGCGCGCCAAAGCCCAGCATGTAGGATTCACCGCCGGTCTCCTCGGAGAGCTGCGCCAGGTGATTCTGTCCCCAGCTCATCTGCCAGAAACTGTGCCCGCCGTGGCCGGCCCGAGGGGTATAGATCGCATACACGATAATTCCGGCGCGCTGTGCGTGCCCGATCGCAGTATCCAGATAGGGATTAGTGGGGCCGAAACCGCCCAGTGGATCGACTCCGCTCGAAATCAGGAGCACTTCGCGGCGCGCGCTCGCAGACGGCCATTTTTTGATCAAATCTTCCAGGGCGAGGTACGGACTGGCACCCTCGGCGATCCTGCCGAACGGCAAGCGCAGGGCCTTCGCAGCTTTGCCATGATCCGAAGTCGGGGTTTGTGCGATCTCGGCGCTGCCGTTGTGCATGTATCCGATCCCGATGGAAGTGGCTGCCGGCTGGGCGCCGATGAACTCGCGTAAGTCCGCCAATTGAATGCCCAGGCTACCGGCCGAGGCGTCGTCGATCAACACGAACAGTTCGAGTCCGGCCTGTTCGCCTTTGAGCGCGGTCCAATCGGTGACGCGAAGACGGTCCTTTCCCTGAAAGACCATGACGTCTTCGCGCTGGAGCAGGGGGACGTCCTTCCCGTGAGCGGCGTCAACCGTAACCACCATTTGTACGGGAACGCTGCTGCCACTGGAACGCGGTTCCTGTGCGATGGCGAGCATTCCGGTCATCGCAATTGCCGTGGTGAAAATCTGCTTGAACATATACTTCTCCTATGCTGGTTCAAACTTCAGAGAGCAATTGAGGCCCCAAAGGGCAGGGTGCGTTTATACTAAACGCATGATTCCAAAAAGGTCCGCTGCGGCGGCACCGTTCGTCGTGGCGATGGCTTTAGGGCTCCCCTTGGCTGCGCAGCAAGGCGAAGTTGACGCCGGCCGGCAACTCTACACGGCCAACTGCTTCGTTTGCCACGGATCGGACGGCGAATCGATTCCCGGAGTTAATCTTCGCTCGGGCCAGTTCCGGCGGGCGTCCTCTGATGACGATCTCTCGAAAATCATTTTGGGCGGAATTCCCGGAACCGGAATGCCGCCGACCAATCTTGCCGAGCCACAACGTCGAGTGCTGGTCGCCTATATCCGCTCCATGCATCAGTCGGGCGCGAACGCGAAGGGGAGTGGCGACGCTGCTCGCGGCCTGGTGATCTTTGAAGGCAAGGGCGGATGTCTGGGGTGTCATCGTGTTGGCGCGAAAGGGTCGAGACTGGGTCCGGACCTGAGCGGGATCGGCTCGCTGAAAACGGCCGCATACTTCGAGCAGACGCTGACCAGTCCGAACGAATCGATCGCGCCCCAAAACCGGTTCGTGCGCGTGGTCACCAAACAGGGCGTCACGATCAGCGGCCGGCGTCTCAATGAGGACACGCATACGATTCAATTGATCGACGAAAAGGAACACCTGTTATCGCTCTCCAAATCCGATCTGCGCGAGTTTGAGTTGCTGAAGACCTCGCCGATGCCGTCTTATAAGGACAAGCTGACTCAGCAGGAGATTGCCGACGTGGTCAGCTATCTGCTTTCTTTGAAAGGTACGCAATGAAAATCCGAGTTTTGTTGTTATGCTCCACTGCGTTAGTGGGTCAAGTTTCGAGCGATCGCCTTTTGCACGCCGATCGCGAACCGCAGAACTGGCTGCACTATTCCGGGACATACTCCGGACAGCGGTATAGTCTGCTGGATCAGATCACGCCGGCGAACGCCAAGAATCTCGAATTGAAGTGGGTGTTTCAGGCGCATTCGCTCGAAAAATTCGAGGCGACGCCCTTGGTTGTCGATGGCATCATGTATGTCACCGAAGCGCCGAATCATGTTTTCGCGCTGGACGCCAAAACCGGGCGCACGTTTTGGGATTACGAATACAAACCGTCCCGCGACGCGCGGGTTTGCTGCGGATCGGTAAACCGCGGCGTAGCGATATTGAATGACACGGTGTTCATGGGCACCATTGATAGTCACCTGATCGCGATCGATGCGAAAAGCGGACGCCCGCTGTGGAATATCGAAGTGGGCGATCCCAAGCTCGGCTACGCCATCACACACGCGCCTCTGGTGGTGAAGGATAAGGTGATCGTCGGGGTCGCGGGGGGGGAGTACGGGATTCGCGGATTCATCGCGGCGTACGATGCCTCGACCGGAAAAGCGGCGTGGAAGTTTTATACCGTCGCGGGGCCGGGCGATCCCGGCGTTAAGAGTTGGGAGGGCGATTCGTGGCAACACGGCGGCGCGCCGGCGTGGCTGACCGGCTCCTACGACCCGAGTTTGAACCTGGTCTATTGGGGCACGGGGAATCCGGGACCGGACTGGAATGGCGACGATCGCGGCGGCGACAATCTGTACAGCGATAGCGCCGTTGCGCTCGATGCGGACACGGGAAAACTGAAGTGGTATTTCCAGTTCACGCCGCACGATGAGTTCGATTACGACGCCGTGCAAATCCCCGTCCTGGTGGACGCAGACTGGAACGGCCGCCCGCGCAAGCTGATGATGTGGGCGAATCGCAACGGGTATTTCTATGTGCTCGATCGCGAGACGGGCAAATTTCTCACCGGCAGTCCGTACGCAAAGGTGAACTGGTCCACCGGACTCGACGAAGCCGGTCGCCCGATGCGTGCTCCCAACACCAGTCCGACGCCACAGGGTACGTTGATTTATCCCAACCTGTTCGGCGGAACCAACTGGTATTCACCGTCGTACAGCCCGCGCACCCATCTGTTTTACGTCTCGAGCTGGCAGGATTCCAACATGACCATGGTGAAGATGGCGGCTCGAATTTTCCGCTGGCCAGCGCTACATGGGTGGATTACCGCGAGCGGCGAATGCCGGCGGCCGAGGGCCGCGCAACACGCCGGTGGAGGCCTCCGCCTACGGGTCTGTGCTGGCCATCGATCCCAATACGGGGCAGAAGAAGTGGGAATTCAAGATGAGCGACGTGACCGAAAGCGGCCTGCTCACGACGGCTTCGGATCTCCTGTTCACCGGTGGACGCGAAGGCTATTTCTACGCATTAGATGCTCGCAACGGGACCGAACTGTGGCGAGCGAGCCTGGGCGGGCAGGTGGAAGCGGCTCCGATTACGTACAGCGTGGACGGTAAGCAGTATGTTTCGATTGCGGCGGGGCACGCGTTGTTCACGTTCGCGCTGCGACAGTAGGTAGTGTAGTGCGTCGCTGATCTCGAACCATATGATTCGGGCGGGGCAAAAAGGGGTACAGGCACGAACTTTCGCAAAAGCGGCGAAATTCGAGCCAGTCCCCCTTTTTGCACACTGCACAGCTATTGGCCGGCGCCCGAACGGTGGGATTCGGGACGGGGCAAAAAAGGGTAACTATTTACTTGACAGACTAGCTCGAGAGGCGCATAATCATTACATGGAAGCGCCTAAGACCCTACAAGAAGCAATCATCTACTTCGCCGATTCGGCCAACTGCAAAGCGTTCGGTATTAGCTTGCGCTGGCTCGATGGTGTAGTGAAGTGTCCGCGTTGCGGCTCCGAGAAAATCCTTTGGATCGAGAAAGAGCGCGTCTGGAAATGCTAAAGCAAGCATGACCATGCGAAGTTCTCACTCAAGACCGGAACCATTATGGAAGATTCCCCCATCGGTGCGGACAAGTGGTTCGCCGCACTCTGGATGGTGGTGAACTGCAAGAACGGCATTTCCTCTTGCGAAATAGCTCGCGATCTCGGGATCACTCAGAAGTCAGCATGGTTTCTTAATCACCGTATTCGTATGGCGTTACATGATGGCTCTATCGAGAAGGCTTCCGGTCATGTTGAAGCGGATGAGACTTTCATCGGCGGCAAGGCTCGGAACATGCATGTTGCTCAGCGCCGTCGCCGGATCACTGGAACTGGCGGGAAAGACAAGACTCCCGTGCTCGGGATTGTCGAACGCGGCGGTAAGGTCCGTACTGTGGTAGTCCCGAACCGCAAAAAGCACACCCTTCAAGCTGAAGTTAAGAAGCACGTCGAAGCAGGTTCCGCTCTCTATACCGATTTCCTTCTGTCATACGACGGACTGGAGGGCGACTACGCGCATAAGGTCATCGATCACGCCGTATCATACGTGGAGGGCAACGTACACACCAACACCATCGAGAACTTTTGGGCACTCCTGAAACGTGGCATCAGCGGTACCTACGTTTCAGTAGAGCCGTTCCACTTGTTCCGCTACCTTGATGAGCAAGCCTACCGTTACAACAATCGCAAAGAGATGACCGATTTCGACCGTTTCAAGATGGCTGCGTCCCAGATTGTCGGCAAGCGACTGACTTGGAATGAGGCCACCGGAAAGAACCACGAACCACAAACGTACCCTAACTGAGAAGGAAGCGAAACGACAGAAACGCGGGAAGAGAATCTAGCCCTTGCGGGCTGGCTTTTTCTTTTTGCGCTTGCCGAACGGATTCGGAGCCTTAGATGCGGAGATCATTTTCTTCGCGGCTTCGCGGAAGCGCTCGAACGCTTCTGGCCCTTCAATCATATCTGCTGTGCCTGTCTTCATCACTTTTAGATTACATCACACGAGACGGCCACCTGTGAATATTGCCAACGGGTCAGACATGGTCACCTTGATAACGAGGTACACATCGTTGACCTTCTCAGTTGATTCCATTGGAAGCAGCAAGCGATCCGTGGTAATTGTCACTCTTGTTATGAGACTATCGTCTTCAAGCAAACAAAAAAATGGTTTCTCGTGTTCCTCTGGTGAGTCTCCAGCCAATTCCGATTTTACTGTTGGCATCTTTAGTCCATCGAAGAGGACCTTGATCCGATTATCTATGTCTCCGCCCGGTCGGACTAGATTTCCTGGACCGTCTCTTCTAAGAAACAAAATATCCAGCGAGCATGTAAAACCACCCTGTTTTGTTATAAGCGGTACAAAGCGATACCCAAACTGATCATGCTCGTCCGCTACGTGTTCTATCCACGGTTTGGCAGACGGATTACCGAGTGCATTAATTCCAGCAAGAACCTGTAGCGTGTCAGGCCCCGGATGGCTCATCAGATTAGACGGAGTTCTAGTTTTGACTAACGGCTCGGTTGTCTGTTCGCGCAATGTAGGATGTTGCTTCCAAAGTTCTGATAATTGAAGATGAAAGTATTTCCGCAAACTCTGTTTCTCTTTTGTCCTTCCACCGCCGCTCCCTTCTGCTGGCAAAGAGCCTTTGTAGATTAGACGAAATTCCACAGCACACTCCTCGAACTCAGGCTCGAAGAAATCGAGCCGTTCTGTCCTTGGAAAATCGTAGCAGGTTTGGTCTGTCATGTAAATAGTTACCCTCGCAAGGCGCTGCCAGGCGCCGGAACCGGTTCCAGCCGCACGACGGACCGCGCCAGCGGCAGCCCCGAAGCATGCTCCAGCACAACGCCGTGGATCACTCCCGCGCGCGCGGATACAAGGAACGTCAGAAGGCAGAAGAGGAGACCGAAAGCGGCTCGCATTTCCTGATATGACGATCACGCGGCGCGGAGCGTGCAGGCGCGGCGTATGCTTAAACCGGTTACAAGCCGGCTACTTTTCGCCCGCCGCAAAGACCGTCTCGAAATGCGGAGCCTCGGCTTCGCGGTGGACCACGGAGGTCCACACGTTCTGGAAGCCGGCCGCGCGAAGCAGCCTTTGTAATTCCACTTCAGTAAATCCGAGCCAGCGGTCGGCGTAGAGCTCGCGAGCTTCCTCGAAATGATGCTTCACCAGATCGAGGATCACGATCCGTCCGCCGCGCCGGAGAATGCGCCGCGCTTCTTCGACAGCGCGCTCCGGGTGCAGCGCGTGATGCAGGGACTGGCTGAGCAGCGCGACGTCCACAGATCCGCCCGCGATGGGCAGCGCTTCGAGGTCGCCCTGGCGATATTCGAGATTGCGGACTTTGTGTTTGCGCGCCACGCCGGCGCCAAATTCGACCATTTTCTCGGAGTTGTCGATGGCGATCACTTTTTTCGCGCGCCGCGAAAGCATCAAGGCGAGGGTGCCTTCGCCCGCGCCCAGGTCCGCGATCACCATCGGCGGGAGCAGCGTCAGCAGCATCTCGGAGAGCCCTTGCCAGGACCGGCCGGGCACATACTCGCGCCCAAAGCGGCCGGCGAGCGCATCGAAATACGCGCGCGTCTTGTCTTGTCTGCGGGCGAGAACCAGGCGCAGGGCATCCATGTCCCGGGCGGCTTCAGGCATCTGCGCGGCCGCCTCCCGGAACACGTTGATCAACTGGCCGAACATCTTCCGGTCCGCTGCCGCCCGCGATTTGAGACGATAGAGGATGTTCTTGCCGGTGCGGCGATCCTCGACGATCGCAGCCTGTTTGAGCTGGGAGAGATGCGTCGAAAGCGTGCTTTGGCCGATGCCCAGGATCTCCTGCAGCTCGGTAACCGAGAGCTCCTCGCGTTCGAGCAGGAGCACGGTGCGGATGCGGGTACCATCCGCCAGAAGCCTGAGGGATTTGAGGATTGACGCCATGGGTCTCTCTCCAGTATTATATCAACGTATCGCGATTTATCGATAGGAGCTTGGAACAATGAGCTTGACGGCAGCCACCGATTGCAAAGTCGCCGACCTGTCCCTGGCGGATTTTGGCCGGAAAGAGATCACCATCGCCGAGTTCGAAATGCCCGGCCTGATGTCCATCCGCCGGAAATATGCGGCGGAGCGTCCGTTGAAGGGAGTGCTCGTTACCGGATCGCTGCACATGACGATTCAGACCGCCGTGCTGATCGAAACGTTGACCGACCTCGGCGCGGAGGTGCGCTGGGCGAGCTGCAACATTTTTTCGACTCAGGATCATGCGGCGGCGGCCATCGCCGCAGCGGGGATTCCCGTGTTCGCGTGGAAAGGCGAATCGCTGGAGGAGTACTGGTGGTGCACGTATCAGGCGCTCAGCCACGCCAACGGCAAGGGACCGGAGCTCATCGTCGACGACGGCGGCGACGCGACGCTGCTGCTCCACAAAGGGCACGACCTGGAAGAGGGTTCCGATTGGGTGAACGCGCCGTCCGACAGCCATGAGGAGCAGGTCATCAAAGATCTGCTCAAGCAGGTGCATCGCGAGAACCCGCAGCGCTGGCATCAGATGGTGAAGGAATGGCGCGGGGTGTCCGAAGAAACCACCACCGGCGTTCATCGCTTGTACAAAATGCACCAGATGGGGAAGCTGCTGGTGCCTGCGATCAACGTCAACGATTCGGTGACCAAGTCGAAGTTCGACAATCTGTACGGCTGCCGCGAATCGCTCAGCGACGGGATCAAACGCGCCACCGACGTGATGGTGGCGGGCAAGGTCGCCGTGATTTGCGGCTATGGCGACGTGGGCAAGGGGTCCTCGGAATCACTGCGCGGGTTCGGCGCGCGCGTGATCGTGACGGAGATCGATCCCATCAACGCGTTGCAGGCCGCGATGCACGGCTACCAGGTGACCACGCTCGAGGACACGCTCGGCGAGGGCGATATTTACGTCACCTGCACCGGCAACTGCGAAGTTCTGACACTGGAGCACATGAAGGGCATGAAAGACCAGGCGATCGTCTGCAACATCGGGCACTTCGACAACGAGATCCAGATGGATCGGCTGAACACGGCGCCGGGTGTGAAAAAAACCAACATCAAGCCGCAGGTGGACATGTACACGTTCCCCGACGGCCACAGCATTTACGTGCTGGCCGAGGGGCGGCTGGTCAACCTGGGCTGCGCCACCGGCCATCCCAGCTTCGTGATGAGCAACAGTTTTTCGAATCAGGTGCTGGCCCAGCTCGATTTGTGGCGCAATCGCGATTCCTACGCGCCGGGCGTCTACACGCTTCCGAAAAAGCTGGACGAAGAAGTCGCCCGGCTGCACCTGGAGCGCATCGGCGTGAAGCTGACGCGGCTCAGCCATAAGCAGGCCGAATATCTGGGCGTGCCGGTGGACGGGCCCTACAAGCCGGATCACTACCGTTACTAATACTTCGCTATCGGGTATCGATAAGTTAGGCGTGGACAGACGTAAAGAGTCGCGCCTGATGGTCGATACGGCCGTCACAGTGACCGTTTTGGGCATTCTGAAGCAGCCGCCCATGGCCGGCCGAGTCCTGGATATGTCGGGCGGCGGGCTGCGGCTTTTCGTTCCTATGCCGATCCCCTGCGGGTCGCCGGTGAAGGTGGAAGGGGACAACATGCTGGTGCTCGGCGAGGCGTGCCGGTCGGCGCCTGCGCGTGGCGCCTACGACGTCGGACTGGCGGTCTCGCACTCGTTGGGCTCGCTCGCCGAACTGGCGCTGTCTAATCGGACGCTGCTCGGCGTTTAGCCGATTACTGCGATCCGCGCGCGGACAGCATGGTTTTGGCGGTGTGAAACATGATGTATGCGTCCAGGGACCAGGACAGGTTCTTGATGTAGTAGAGGTCGAACTCGAGTTTGATGATGGTGTCCTCGATGGTGTCTCCGTATTTGTGATTGATCTGCGCCCATCCGGTGATGCCCGGCTTCACACAATGGCGCTGCCGATAATACGGAATCTTTTCCTCGAGGACGGAGACAAACTCGGGACGCTCCGGGCGGGGTCCGCAAATGGCCATCTCGCCGCGCAGGACATTGAGAAGCTGCGGCAGCTCATCCAGGCGAAGTCTCCGCAGCCACCGGCCGAGGGGTGTGATGCGCGGATCGTCTTTGACGGCCCACACCGGCCCGGTGTCGGCCTCGGCGTTGGCGAACATGGATCGGAATTTGTACAGCGTGAAGGGCGTCTCATTGAAGCCGACGCGCGTCTGGCGAAACAAAACCGGTCCGCCGGGCGAAGTTAGCTTGACCAGGAGCGCCACCACTATCATCACCGGCAGCGCGGGCACCAGCGCAATCAGGCAGATCACCAGCGAATACACGGTTTGGAGCGCGATACTGCGGCTGCTGGGCCCCAGCTCCGAGGAAAAAATCAGTTGCGAAGGGCGCAGGTCGCGCGTCGAGACGCGATGAAAAATGGTCTGGTAGGTGTTCGCGGCTTCTTCCACATGAATGCCCGAAAGGCGCAGTTCCAGCAGTTGCTGAACGGGCAGTTTTTGCCGCCGCTCAGTCATTCCCACCACAATCGAGTCCGGTTGCTGGGCTTTGACCACCTCTTCCAGATCGGCGACCGCGCCTAGCCTGGGTGCTCCCGAGAGCTGGCCGGATGCATCCAGGCCATTGTCCAGGAATCCGATGACCGCCAGGCCCAGTTCCGGATGTTCGACGATTCGTTCGACGATATCGATCACCAGCGGCGATGAGCCCAGGAACAGCAGCCGGCGCGCACCGATCCCTTTCCACACCAGGCTGGAGAACGCGATGCGCCATAGCGGCAGGATGACCAAGGCCAGCGCGCTGCCGTAAACCATCGACCGCCGGGGCAGCACCAGGGTGCTCCAGCGTCCGTAATTCAACACGCTCTGGAACAGGAATGCAGCGCCCAGCACGACGCAGAACTGCTGAAAAAGCGCAATCCGCGAAGGGATGCGGTAACTTTCATAGAGGTCGGAGAAGTATAACCCGATCAGGATGACCAGAACGACGAAGCCGACGCCCCACAATCCATCGTCTTCAAAGACGAAGACATCGGCAGCCTCGGTGGTCCAGTACACTGCCATGATGTAGCAGCAAAGCAGGAGAATCGCTTCGGATACGATCAGAGCGACAATACTGCTTGGGACAGAAACTTTAAATAGCCGGATCACGGATTCAGCGGTCGGAAACGGCTGATAATAGAGCCGACCAAGACAAATTTAACAGAAACTGTCTGGCCTATGCGTTGCCGGCAATGAAATCCTGAATCGCGCCGGTCACGGCCTCCAGTTGTTCAAAGGAAAGCTCCGGGAAAATGGGAATGCTGAGGCATTCGCGGGCGAGCGCTTCGGCCGCCGGCAGAGGGCCGGTGCGCTTGGCTTCCGCGTGGAAGCATTCCTGCAAATGCATGGGACGCGGATAATAAATCTCGGTTCCGATTTCGCGCGCCGTGAGAAATTTCCGCAAAGCGTCGCGCGGATTCCCGGGGTGATTCCATTGCTCCCCGGCGACCACGCGCAGCGTGTACTGATTCCAGATGTGCTGGTTGTGCGGGTACGCCGCCGGAAGCGCAATCCCCAGTTTTTTCGGACGGGAGCCTTCCGCGGCCGGCGGAACGCACCGGCTTCCAGCGGAGTTGGCGCACACTCCTAGAACTTTTAGTAATTGGCTGGTGTAAAAGGCCGCGTTCCTGCGGCGGCGTTCCGAATACTCCTCCAGATGCGGCAGTTTCACGCCGAGAAGCGCAGTCTGCAGCGGGTCGATGCGGAAATTCCCTCCCACCTTCTTGTGAAAATATTTTTGCTCCGCGCCGTGCCCGCGCAGCAAACGGGCTTCCGCCGCCAGCGCGTCGCTGCTGGTGACCAGAAGCCCGCCTTCGCCAAATCCGCCGAGATTCTTCGACGGGTAAAAGCTGAAGGTCCCGAAGTCTCCCATGGACCCGGCGCCGCGGCCGCGATACCGGGCGCCGAGCGCTTGCGCCGCATCTTCGATCACAGCGAGATTGCGATGCGATGCGGCCAGTTCCATCACGCGGTCCATTTCAGCCGGTTGCCCGAACAGATGGACCGGCATGATCGCGCGAGTTCGCGCGGTGATTTTGCGCGCGGCATCCTCCACGTCGAGGTTGAAACAGACCGGGCAGGAATCGGCAAACACAGGCGTAGCGCCGGTGCGCGCGATGCAGCCCGCGGTTGCGAAGAACGTGAATGACGGGCAGATCACTTCGTCGCCGGGCCCGATGCCGAGCGCCATCAGCGCCAGCAGAATGGCATCGGTGCCGGAGGAGACGCCCACGGCGTGGCGCGCGCCCACCAGCTCCGCGGCGCTGCGCTCGAACGTTTCCACCTCGGGTCCGAGAATAAATCGGCCGGAGAGCAAAACCCGGGAGAAGGCGCTTTCCAGCTCCCTGGCCAACACCAGGTTTTGCGAATTCACATCCAGGAGGGGAACTTTCACAGTGGCTTCTTCCAGTTCATCAAGGCTGCGATCCATTCGCAACTCGCAAGTACTCGCGGAACACCGCCGCCAGCCGCTCCGTGTTGCGGGCCAGGTGATAGCGCTCCAGAACGCGTATCCGACCTGAATGGCCCAGGCGCGCGGCCAGCTCCGGATTATCCATCAAGCGCGCGATCGCCGCCGCGAGAGCATCCGGGTCCGCCGGAGGAATCAGCAGGCCATCGACGTCCGCGCGAATCAGCTCCGGCACGCCCGCGATCCAGGTGGCCACGCACGGGACCTCCATCGCCATGGCTTCCATCAGCACCACCGGCACGCCTTCGGCGAAGCTGGGCAGCGCAAAGACACTCGCGCGACGGTAAAACTCCAGGACGCGATCGTGATTGAGCGCGCCTTCGAGTCGAACGTAAGCCCCCAAGCCCTGGCTGGCGACCCGCTCCGCGATGGAAGCGCGCGCAGGCCCTTCGCCCACCAGAACCAGCCGGACACCGGTGCGCCCCGCGGCCACTAGTTGCCCGATCGCGTCCACCAGAATCACGTGCGCCTTTACCGGAGCCAGCCTGGCCACGCACAGAATTTCGAACGGCGCATCCGGCGGAGGCGGCGGGCGAGGCGCGAACGCATCCGGATCGACACCGAGCGGCAGCGCGTGAATTTTGGTCCAGTGGCGCGGATCCGAGGCGCTCATGGTTTGGCTGGCGGCGAAGCGGCTGATGGCAGCCACGATTCGCGCGCGCGCAGCTTTCTCCGCCAGATGGAAACCGGCGACATCGTTGAATTCGTCGGGACCATGAATGGTCATGGAAAAGGAAATCGGAAAGACGCGGCTCATCAGCAGC
This sequence comes from Terriglobia bacterium, assembly GCA_963842485.1. Taxonomy (GTDB): domain Bacteria; phylum Acidobacteriota; class Terriglobia; order Bryobacterales; family Bryobacteraceae; genus Palsa-187. The sequence goes on from CAWJHI010000117.1 coordinate 17,367, forward strand.
GCGACGGTGGAGGCGAAGTGAGTGTGCGCGTGGGCCACGCCCTGTTTCCGGAACAGGTGACCCGCGACCACGGCCTCGGCGAAGTAAAACGTATGATGCAGCGCGCCGCGGAGATTCCATCCGGCCAAGCCCAGCGTAGAGAAGAATGCAGCCACATAGCCGAGCGGAGCGCCGAAAAACGTCCACAAGTGTGCGCCCGCGATGGTCGAAGCTCCCGATCCGAGCACATAGGAAGTTTGGCGAAACTCCGCGGCTTCTTCCTCGCTCAACGCCGCCGGCGGACGGTCCGGCTTGCGGATCGACACCACGCGAATATCGAAGCCCAGCTCCCGCAGCTTGCAGATCTCGCGCAGGATGAAGGTGTGATTCGTCGCCGGATATTGGCTGACCAGGTAGCCCAGCGGCTTCGGTTCCTGCTCGATCTGCGAATCGCGGCCGGTTGACATCGAAACTGCTATCGTAGCGGTAATCCGGGCGCCTGCGTAAGGCATAATAAAGGCGAGTGACTGCCGAGACGCCTCGCCCGGCCGGGCTGCTGTCCGTCGACGTGGAAGATTATTTCCAAGTGGAGGCGTTCGCCGATCGAGTGGACCGGCGGCGTTGGGCGGAGTATCCGAGCCGGGTGGAGGCCAACACGAACACCATCCTCAATCTGTTCGACGAATGCGGCGTGAAAGGAACCTTCTTCATTCTGGGTTGGGTGGCCGAACGCTTTCCGGGAGTGGTTCGTGAAATCGTGCGGCGCGGGCATGAGGCCGCTTGCCATTCCTACTGGCATCGGCTGGTTTATAGCCTGTCGCGGAAGGAATTTCAGGAGGACACCGAGCGCGCCAAGGCACGGATTGAAGACGCCGCCGGCTCGGCGGTGTATGGCTATCGCGCGCCGAATTTTTCGGTGAGCAGGAATTCCTTGTGGGCCCTGGAGGTTTTGACCGAGCTGGGGTTTCGCTACGACTCCAGCATTTTCCCCATTCGTCACGACGTGTATGGCATCCCCGACGCTCCGCGGCATCCCTTCCGCTTCGATACTTTGAACGGCCCCCTGGTCGAGTTCCCCATGACCACGTTCCGCTGGTGGGGAACGCCCAATCTGCCGATCGGCGGCGGCGGGTATCTGCGGATTTTTCCTTTCTGGATCACGCGCGCCGGCGTTCGCAGGGCCTCCGGTAGCGGGTTGCCGCTGATCACCTATACGCACCCGTGGGAAGTGGATCCCGCGCAGCCTCGTCTTCAGGGCCGCTTCACTTCACGGCTTCGCCACTATACCAACCTTGGAAAAACCGCCGCGCGCCTGCGGAAGCTGATCTCCATGGTCCGGTTCTCCAGCTTTCGCGACAGCGGACTGGTGGAGGCTACGCTGGCGGCGCCGCCCGAATCTCTCACCCGGATTTCGTCATGAAAAAAGACAACATGCCGCAAGTAGCCCGGTTCTGGAACGAAATCGCGGAAGACTTCGACACGATTTATACCGGCCGCAAAGGCGCTTTCGGGCGATTCCTGGATCAGTGGCTACGCAAGGATATCTACGGCCGCTTCCAATGGGTGATGGAGCGCTGTGGAGATGTCCGCGGCCTGCGCATATGCGACATCGGATGCGGCTCCGGCCGGTTCGTCACCGAGTTCGCCAAGAACGGCGCGGCTCACGTGACCGGTGTCGACGTAGCTCCGGAGATGTTGCGGCTGAGCAAAGCGCTGGTGGAGCAGGACGGCGTCGCCGATCGCTGCGACTTCGTTCTGGCGGACGTGCTGAACTGGAAGACCTCCGAGGTTTTCGATATCGCCATCGCAATCGGTTTCTGGGATTACATTCAGGACCCGCCCGAGCGTCTGCGCCTGATTCGCAAATTGACCGGTAAAACCTTTCTCTCCGCGTGGCCCCGCTTCTGGACCTGGCGCATGCCGGTCAGGAAAGTGCGGCTCCAGTACATCAAGGGTTGCCCGGTGTACTTCTTCCGACGCACGCAAGTGATCAAGATGCTGCGCGAGGCGGGCTTTGAAGTGGTCCGCTGCGACACCGTCGGCAAACTGTTCTGCGTGGAAGCGCGCCCGATTTGACCGCGTTCGAGATCGCGAAACTGGTCTTCTGGCTGTCGATGGCGGTGCCCGTGTATGCCTATCTCGGCTATCCCGTGGCGCTGTTCCTGATGCGGCTGGTGCTGCATCGTCCGGTGCGCCAACAGCCTTTCGAGCCCACCGTAACAGTGTTGATTCCCGCGTACAACGAAGCCGAACACATTGAGGGAAAGATTCGCGATTCCCTGGCGCTCGACTATCCCGCGGAGAAGATGGAGATTCTGGTGGCGTGCGACGGATCGCGCGACCAGACGCCGCGGATCGCGCAGTCGCTGGCCGACGGCGTTCGCGTGCGGGTGCTTAGTTTCCCCGAAAATCGGGGAAAGATCAGCACGCTGAACGACGGTGTCCGGGAAGCGCACGGCGAGATCGTCGTGTTCACGGACGCGACTGCGCTGCTGTATCCGGATTCGGTGCGCTGGCTGATGACCAATTTCGCGGACCCGGAGGTGGGCGCCGCCAGCGGACGCTACACGGTGGTGCGCGCCGACGAAGTGGGAATCGGCAAATCGGAAGATTTTTACTGGAAGTACGAGACCTTCCTGAAGGTCCAGGAATCCGAGCTCGATTCGATGCTGGGAGCGCACGGTCATTTGCACGCCATCCGCCGCGAGCTTTATCCCTATCCTCCCGCCGGCACCATCAACGACGACTACGTGATTCCGGTTTCCGTGCTGGCCCACGGGCATCGCGCCGTCTACGAGCCGCGCGCCGTGGTGTACGAAGAAGCCCGCGAGATGACCGGATTCGGCCGCCGCATCCGCATCATGGCCGGCAACGTACAGCAGATCCGGGAGATCAAAGGCCTGCTGCGGCCGTTCCGCCCCTTGCCGGTGTTCTTTTTTCTATCGCACAAGGTGATCCGTCTGGCCGTTCCGTTCGCTATGGTGGCCGCGCTGGTGACGAATCTGTTCCTGATAGCGTCGCCATTCTACCTGGCGATTCTCTATCTTCAGGCGCTGTTCTATCTGCTCGCGCTGGCTGGCGCCTTCGTTTCGCTGCGACCGAAAATCCTGCGGCTGCCATACTATTTCGCGATGATCAACGCCTCGGTTTTTTTTGGCGTGTATCACGCGATGACCAGCCGCCGGAAGATGGCCTGGAAATGAGGATCATCCTCCCACGATAAATTTGAGAATGCGCCGGGCCGTATCGCCATAAGGAGGCCGCAGCAAGCCGAGAGAGCTCCAGCGTCCTTGTAGAAACACGCCTTTCTTTTTCGAAAATGTTTCGAACCCGTCGAAGCCGTGGTAGCGTCCCATCCCGCTCGGCCCGACGCCTCCGAACGGCAGGCCGCATTGGCCGACGTGAAAAATGCAATCGTTCACGGTCACGCCTCCCGCGAAGGTCCGCGCCAGAATCTCCTCAACCCGGCCGGCATTCTGGTCGAAATAATAAAACGCCAGCGGGCGCGGACGTGTATTGACGTACCCGACCGCTTCATCCAGCGTCCGATACAGCACTATTGGCAGCACCGGCCCGAAAATTTCTTCGTGCATCGCGGCCATTCCGTCATCGCCGCCGATCAGCAGCGTGGGGGGAAACACGCGATTGGCGCTGTCGCACGTTTCAGACGCCGGGTTTATCTCGACCGCCTGCGCCCCGCGGCTCTTCGCGTCTCCCACCAGTGCGGCCAACCGCTGGTAATGGCGGGCGTTGATGATCCGCGTGTAATCGGGATTCGAGACCAGCCGCGGATACATGTGCGCCGTCACTTCCTGAGCCAAGCCGATGAACTGGTCCCGCCGGTCCTCCGCCAGCAGGACATAGTCCGGCGCGACGCAGGTCTGTCCGGCGTTATACAGCTTGCCCGCGAGGATTCTCTCCACCGCCCTGCGCAGCGGATAATCGCGATGGATCAACGCGGGGCTTTTACCCCCCAACTCCAGTGTGACCGGAGTCAGGTTCTCGGCCGCCGCCTTCATCACCAATTTGCCCACGCGCGCCGAGCCGGTGTACAGCAGATGGTCGAACGGCAGCGAGGAAAAATCCGCCCCGGTCTCAGCTTCGCCGGGAATCACAGTCACATAATCCAGCGGGTAGATTTCAGCCGCGATCGATTGAAGTACATCCGCGGTGCGCGGCGCCAGCTCGGACGGTTTCAGCATCACGTGATTTCCCGCCGCCAGCGCGCCGGCCAATGGACCGAAGCTCAGGAACAGCGGATAATTCCACGCCGATAAAATTCCCACCACACCCAGGGGTTGATACAACACCTGAGCCCGCCCAGGCCAGAATTGCCACGAAACCGGAACCCGCCGCGGCTGCATCCAGCGCTGAAGATTCGCAATGGCGTAACGAATCTCGCCTAGCGTGGGAACCAGTTCCAGCGCGATGGTCTCCTCCGCCGGCCTCCCGCCGAAGTCCTCGGAGATCGCGCGCGCAATCCCGTCCTGGTGCTGCATGAGCGCGCGCTCCAGCACCCGCAGCGCGTTGATCCGGCCGGCATAGTCGGGAACGCTGCGCCGGAACGCAGTTCGCTGCGCGTCAAGCAACGCCGCCAGCCCCACTCGATCCATGAGTTATGCCGGTTTGATTCTATCGGTTCCCATGTACGGCCGCAGCGCTTCCGGCACCACCACGCTTCCGTCGGCCTGCTGATAGTTCTCCACGATCGCGACCCACGTCCGCCCAATCGCGAGCCCGCTTCCGTTCAGCGTGTGGACGTACTCGGTCTTCTTTCCCGATCGCGCCCGGATCGACGCCCTGCGAGCCTGGTACGCCTCGTAATTCGAGCACGACGAAATTTCTTTGTACCCGTTCTGCCCCGGCAGCCAGACCTCGATGTCGTAAGTCTTGGCCGGCGACGGCCCGATGTCGCCGGTGCACAATACCACGGTCCGGTAGGGAAGGCCCAGGCGCTCCAGAATATCCTGTGCGTCGCGGGTCAGCGCGTCCAACTCGTCATACGACGCCTCCGGACGCGCAAACTTCACCAGCTCGACTTTCTGAAACTGGTGCTGCCGGATGATTCCCCGCACATCGCGCCCATACGACCCCGCCTCGCTGCGGAAGCACGATGTGTGCGCACACAACTTAATCGGAAGCGCGTCCATATCGAGCGTCTCGTCGCGATACAGATTCGTCACGGGAACCTCAGCCGTCGGGATCAGGTAATAATCCGTGCCCTGCAGCTTGAACAGATCCGCTCCGAACTTCGGAAGCTGCCCGGTGCCATACAAGCTGGCCGAGTTGACCATGAACGGCGGCAAGACTTCCTTATATCCATGCTCTTTCGTATGCACATCGAGCATGAAATTCATCAGCGCCCGTTCGAGCTTCGCCCCCAGGTCCCAGTACACCGCGAACCGGGCGCCGGTGATTTTCGCGGCTCTTTCAAAATCGAGAATCCCCAGCTCGGGCCCCAAATCCCAATGCGGTTTTGGCTCAAAATCGAACTTCGGCGGCGTGCCCCATCGCCGGACCTCGACATTTTCTTCAGCGCTACGCCCCGTGGGCACCGATTCATGCGGAGTATTCGGCACGCCCGCCATCATGGCGCGAAAGGCATCGTCGAGCTCCGTCGCCTTCTGATCCAGTGCGCCAATCTTTTCGCTGATCTCGCGCACGCGCTGCTGCCGCTCGGTGGCGTCCTGACCCGCCTTGCGCAGCTTCCCGATCTCCTGCGATTCCGCGTTCTTCTGCGCCTTCAGTTGCTCCGATTCAGTGATCACGGCGCGCCGCGCGGCGTCCAGTTCGCGGAATGCCTCGACATCCAGCGTGAATCCGCGATCCGCCAACCGTTTGGCGATCGCGTCCAGATTGTTTCGAAAAAAGGAAAGGTCGTACATGAGCCCGGCTACCGCGCGCCGATCGCCACGTAGGTCTGGCCCACCGGCAGCCCCGTGTAGTCCGCGCGCGGCCGGATCAGCCGGTTGTTGTGATACTGCTCCAGCACGTGCGCCGTCCAGCCCGACATGCGGCTCACCGCGAAAATCGGCGTGAACAGGTCGATCGGGATGCCCAGCGAATAGTAGGTCGAAGCCGAATAAAAATCGACGTTGGCGATTCAGATTCTTGGTCTCTTTCATGAACTGCTCGATCTTTTTCGACGTCAAATACAGATCCAGATGGCCGGTGCGCTTGCCGAGCTCCTCCGACAGAGCCGCCAAATGCGTCGCGCGCGGATCGATGGTGTGATACACGCGATGTCCGAACGCCGGCACTTTCTCTTTATTCGCCAGCATGTTCTTCACGTGCTCGATCGCCTTTTCCGACGATCCCGCATCGAGCAGCATCTTGATCGCGTCCTCATTCGCGCCGCCGTGCAGAGGACCTTTGAGCGCTCCGATCCCCGCCGTTACCGCCGAATAAATGTCGGACAGCGTCGCCGCCACCACGCGCGCCGCGAAGGTCGACGCGTTCAGCTCATGATCCGCATGCAGGATCAACGCGACGTCGAACGCCTTCTCCATCACCTCGTCCGGCCGCTTCCCGGTCAGCGTGTACAGAAAATTCGCCGCGAACCTGAGCTGGGGATCTCCCTCCACCACCGGCTTGCCGGTGCGCAGCCGCTCGAACGTGGTGACGATGGTCGCCGTCTGCGCCATTAGCTTGATGGCCTTCTTGTGATTCGCCTCGGGCGACATGTCCTTGCTCAGCGGATCGTACAGCGACAGCATGGAAACCGCGGTGCGCAGCATATCCATGGGAAGCGCCTGCGTGACGCCCTTGAGGAACGCGATCACCTCGGGCGCCAGCGGACGGCCGGCAACCAGCGCCGCGTTCAGCTCGTCCAGTTCAGCCTGTTTCGGAAGCCGTCCGTTCCACAGCAGGAAGATGACTTCCTCAAAAGTGGCCTTCCCGGCCAGCTCATGGATATTGAATCCCTGATAGCTCAGGATGCCGGCATCGCCGTCGATGTAACAGATTCTGGACTCGGCAGCGACAATCCCTTCGAGACCCTCACCAGTAACCGCCATGTTTCGTACCCGTTCCTGATTGGTAGAATTTTCCAGCTAGCGTTGGAACCATAATTCTAGCAACTTACGCGACCGAGAACTAGTACTCTACGGCCTTCAGCTCCCTTTTTTCGGACTTGGTCCTGCTGATAAACTTGTAACGGCCATCATGCTGACCAGCGAAACCACCAAGGCAGTCCAGGACGAAGGGCTTTTGAACACGCTCGGACGCGAAGAGCTGATCCGGGCGTTCCGCATCATGTATCTCTCGCGCCGCATCGACGACCGGGAGATCCTGCTCAAGCGCCAGAACAAGATCTTCTTCCAGATCAGCGGCGCCGGCCACGAAGCCATCGCCTGCGCCGCCGGCCTTGTCCTGCGCGCTTCGCATGACTGGTTTTATCTCTATTATCGCGACCGCGCCATGTGCCTGGCCCTCGGCGTCACCACCGAAGAGATGCTCGAAGGCGCGGTCGGCGCCGCCGCCGATCCCGCCTCCGGTGGACGGCAGATGCCCTCGCACTGGGGCTCCAAGCGCCTCAACATCGTCAGCACGTCCTCGCCCACCGGAACCCAGTTCCTGCAGGCCGTCGGATGCGCGGACGCCAACCGCCGCCTCGATCCCGATTCCGACGCCGTCACACTGGTCACCACCGGCGACGGAGCCACCAGCGAAGGCGAGTTCTGGGAATCGCTCAACATCGCCTGCCTCGAAAAGCTAGCCATCGTTTATCTGGTCGAAGACAACGGCTACGCCATCTCCGTTCCGGTGGAGAAACAAACCGCCGGCGGCGATGTGTCGAAGTTGGTGACGGGGTTCCCCGGACTCAAGATATTCAACTGCGACGGCACCGATTTCCTGGCTTCCTACGCCACTATGACCGAGGCCGTCGCCTGGTGCCGCGAGAATCAGACCCCAGTGATGGTGCACGCCACCTGCATCCGGCCCTATTCGCACTCGCTCTCCGACGACGAAAAGCTTTACAAAACCAAGGCCGAGCGCGCCGACGAAGCCCGCCGCGATCACATCGTGCGCTTTCCGGAATGGCTCATCTCCGAAGGCGTCATCGACCGCCATGGCATCGAAACGCTGACCCATGAGGTCGATCTCGAAGTGCAAGCCGCCACCGATCGCGCGCTCAAAGCCGATCCGCCGCCCAAAGGCTCCGCGCTACGCTATCTCTACTCGGATCGCGTCGATCCTACTTCCGCCGAATTCGAATCCGAGCCCCAGTTCACCGGCGACCCGCGCACCATGGTCGATTCCATCAATCTCACCATGCATGAAGAGATGCGCCGCAACGGCCTGATTGTCGTCTTCGGCGAAGATGTCGCCGACGCCAGCCGCGCCGCGAATCTTTCCGAGGTCAAGGGAAAGGGAGGCGTTTTCAAAGCCACGCAAGGCCTGCAAATTGTGTTCGGCCCCCAGCGCTGCTTCAATTCGCCGCTGGCGGAAGCCGGCATCGTCGGACGCGCCATCGGCATGGCGACCCGCGGCCTGAAGCCGATTCCCGAAATCCAGTTTTTCGATTACATCTGGCCCGCCATGATGCAGCTTCGCGACGAGCTGGCCACCATGCGCTGGCGCTCCAACAACGCTTTTTCTTCGCCGCTGGTGGTGCGCGTGGCCATCGGAGGCTATTTGAACGGCGGCGCTATTTATCACAGCCAGTGCGGAGAATCGATTTTCACCCACATCCCCGGCCTGCGCGTCGTATTTCCGTCGACCGCCCTGGACGCCTGCGGCCTGCTTCGGACCGCCATTCGCTGTGACGACCCGGTGATGTTCCTGGAGCACAAGCGCCTCTACCGCGAGCCCTACAACCGCTCCCCGCATCCCGGCTCCGACTTCACCATCCCCTTCGGAAAAGCGAGAATCGTCAAGCCCGGAGCGAACCTCACCATCGTCACTTACGGCGCCCTGGTGCAAAAGTCGCTGCAAGCGGCTACTCAGGTGGAGCAGCGCCGTCCCGGCACCACCATCGAGATTCTGGATCTTCGAACCCTGGCACCTTACGATTGGGAGTCCATCCGCGCCTCGGTCCAAAAAACCAGTCGCGTGATGATCGCCCACGAAGACGTGCTTTCCTTTGGATTCGGCGCCGAGATTTCCGCCCGCCTCGCGAATGAGCTGTTCACTTCGCTCGACGCGCCCATCGGGCGGGTGGCCGCGCTCGATACCTGGGTCGGCTATCATCCCAATCTGGAAGCCGAGATTCTTCCGCAAGTGGACACCATCGCGCAGGAAGCCGGCCGCATTCTCGCCTTTTAGGAGGTTGCTGAAAAGCGGCAGACCAGGCTGTCCACGGCCGCTTACTTTTTTCAGCATTTTGTCAGCGTGCATGAAATTCTGCGCAAACTTCCACCTGGAAGCCGGGTCCTCGACCTCGGCTGCGCCCGCGGTAGTTTCGACGCGTCCGTCTACCCGCTGACCGTTATCCGCGTCGACTTGGAAATCCCCCGGCCCGCGCCCCAAAACCTGGTGACAGCATCGGCCGCCGCGCTCCCGTTCGCCGATCGGTCCTTCCACGCGGTCGTCTCCAATCACAGCCTGGAACATTTCGAGAATCTCGAATCCTGCATCCAGGAAATCGCGCGCATTCTCGCTCCCGGCGCATTCGTCTATGTCGCAATTCCCGACGCCTCTACGTTCACCGATCGCGTGTACCGCTGGCTCGCGCGCGGCGGAGGGCACGTCAACCAGATCTCGGACGTACACGCCATCCCGCGCCTCATCGGCGCGTCCACTGGTTTGCATCTGGCGGTGACGCGCGTGCTGTGCACGTCGCTTTCGTTTCTCAATCGCCGCAACATCACGGGAAGGCCGCCCCGCAAGCTCTGGCTATTCGCCAACGGGCGGGAGAGCGTGCTTCGGGCGCTGGTCTATTGGCTCCGGATACTGGACCGCTGGTTCGGCTGGCGGACCAGCGTATATGGCTGGGCCTATTATTTCGGCGACAATCTCGAACCCGTCGACTCCGCCACCGCCTCCAACGTCTGCATCCGCTGCGGTTCGGCGAGTCCGTCGCCTTTCCTTGAAATCGCGGGCCGCGTCCTTCACCGGCGCTTCCGCCCGCCTGTCTACCGGTGCCCCGTCTGCGACACTCGCAACTACTTTACCAGCGACGCTTGCCTCCGCGACCTTCGTTAGCGGTACTCTGTAGGGGTGTGTTCATTCCGAAACACGATTGATGGAAAATGTTCGGAATCTCATGCTTCGTAACGGTTGGCGTCAGGTGGCCGATCGCGAGCGCCCGTCGTGGTATCTCGATCCACTGGTGGCCGCGCAGAAGAAACAGGTTCACGCCGGCTTCCTTCGAACCTGGCTGCCCCGCGATGCCCGGCGCGTTCTGAAGACCGATGTTTTCGAAGAGGCCTTCGGCGAAGATAGCCTGTTGCCGGATCTGGCCCATGCGTTCCCAGGATCTCAACAATGGATCGCCATGGACCTGTCTGCAAAGATTGCCGCCCGCGCTCAGGCTCGCGTGAAGCTCCTCAGCGTCTGTTTTCTTGCCGCCGACGTCCGAGCCCTGCCGCTGCGGTCCCACTGCCTGGATGCGATCCTGTCCAATTCCACGCTGGATCATTTCGATACGCGCCAGGAGTTTGAAACCTCGGTTCAAGAACTGGCCCACACTCTTCGCCCCGGCGGCCGCCTGATCGTCACCGTGGACAATTCCGTGAATCCGCTGTATCTGGTTCTGCGCTGGCTCAGCCGGCTGCGGTGGGCGCCTTTACCGCTCGGCTACTCTACTTCGCGCGCCGGGTTGCAGAGCATCCTTGGGAAGGCCGGGCTCCAGATGGTCGCCACCGGACGGCTCCTGCCCAATCCGCGGCTTTTCTCCACCGCCTTGATTCCACTGTTGCGCCGGCTGCTAGGCCCGCGCGTGGACCGGCCCATTCAATGGCTTCTCGACCGTTTTTCGACCTTAGAACGGTGGCCCACCCGGGAATTCACCGCTTGTTTCGTAACCGCATGTGCCGTTCGGGTAGGAAGCACTTCGCATGTTTAGTTGCCTGGCCTCTTTTTCGGCGAATTGTTATACAAGATCGGCCTTAAATCGCTCTATACTGGCAATGAGCGCAACTCACACATTTTCCCGTGGGGGGCGCGCGATGAATATGAAACGGTTGAGGGCTTCAACCCGAGGTGGCTGGGGTGGTTTTTTTCAGCAACATTCTGAACAACTTTTCCCATGGCGGAGGGGTTAGTTCCCATGAATACGTCCCTCACCGTCATCATCCCCGTTCGAAATTCGGCCCGCCATCTGACGCAATGTCTGGCGGCGCTGCGCTGCTCTACGCTCACTGATTTTGAATGCATTGTCGTTGACGACGGGTCCACGGATGATTCGGCGGACGTGGCCCGGTCCCTTGAGTGCGTAGTGATGTCCACGCGTGGGCCGGAAGGGCCTGCCGCGGCGCGCAACCTGGGCGCCAGGGCCGCTCGAACCGAGCTTCTTTTTTTTCTCGACGCCGATGTTTGCGTTCATCCCGACACGCTGGAGCGAATCGTGCGCCGCTTCGCCGGCGATCCCGCGCTCGACGCGGTGATTGGCTCCTATGATGAGGATCCGGCCGACCGCGGGTTCATTTCCCAGTACAAGAACCTGATGGGATGTTATTTTCATCAACGGGCCAGGCGCGACGCGAGCACCTTCTGGGGCGCCTGCGGTGGCATCCGCCGGTCCGCGATGCTCGAATTCGGCGGGTTTGACGAGCGCTACACCCGGCCCTGCATCGAGGACGTCGACCTCGGGCGGCGTATGATCGCGGCCGGGCGGCGCCTGGCTCTCGATCCGCACATTCGCGTGAAGCATCTTAAGGGCTGGACTCTTGGGCGTCTGATTAAGACCGATATTTTCGATCGCGCCCTGCCTTGGACCCGTCTGATTCTCCGCGAGCACCGGATTCCGAACGACCTGAATCTTCACCATCGCGAAAGGATGTCGGTAATTCTCACCTGGGCCGCGATCCTGTCGCTGGCGGCCTGCGTCGACCGTCCTCTATTCCTGATCCCGTTCGCGACCAGCCTGGCAGCCACCCTGGTGCTCCAGAGGGACTTTTGGCGCTTTTTCGCCGCCCGCCGCGGATGGGGATTCGCCATCGCGGCGATGCCGATGCACTTGCTGTATTTCAGCTACAGCGGCCTGGCGTTCGCGGCCGGGCTGCTGATGCACCTGGTTGGAGTGCGCGCGCCTGAGGCGCAAGCCCCAGTGCGTGCCTCGGTCCTTGACCGGGCCAAGTGACCGGCGTGCTTTAAAGCGACGCCGCGGTGGGCCGAAGTGCCGCAAGGTACGATGGTTCGATGCGCTGGCGCAGCCCTCGGGAAATCGCGTTCCGGCTCAACCGGGAAGCCCGGAATCTGGCGCTCCTGATGAAACCGCCGCGCTTGCACGTGGATTTTCGCCCCACCGTTGTGCTGCCCGACCCGGATCATGTCGTGGACCAAATCCGGGGCACGCGCACCGCGGCGGAGATCGTCTCCTATGCCGGCGAGATCCTGGCGCATCGCTTCCCGCTTCTCGGCGTCACCATCGACACCGGCCCGGAAATTCATTGGCGGCGCGACTACCGGTCGGGCGTCGAAACCGAGGCCGTCTACTTTCGCAGAATCCCGTATCTCGATGCCGCGCGCGCCGGCGACCACAAGATCATCTGGGAGCTGAATCGCCACCAGCATTTGACGCTTCTCGCCCAAGCCTATCGCCTGACCACAAAAAGCGAATTTCTGGACGAGATCGGCCGCCAGATGGATAGCTGGCTGGAAGCCAATCCGTTTCAACGCGGCATCAATTGGTCGAGCGCTCTGGAGGTGGCATTTCGCGCGCTGTCGTGGATGTGGATCGATCACCTGGTGGGCCCGAGCCTCGATCCCGCTCAGCGCCGCCGCATGCTCGAAGGGCTGTATCGTCACGGTCATCACCTGGCCGTGAATTTATCGGTCTACTTCTCTCCCAACACGCACCTGCTGGGCGAGGCGGTGGCCCTGCACGCGCTGGGCCGGATGTTTCGCGAAACTGCCTGGGAAGCCAAGGGCGCGCAGACGGTCGCCGAACAGATGGCACGGCAGATCCGCGCCGACGGCAGCCACTTCGAGCAATCCACGTATTATCACGTCTACGCGCTGGACATGTTTCTGTTTCACGCAAGGCTCGCACCGGTGAGCGACGCATATCGCGCCAGCCTGATGCGCATGGCTGAATATCTCGACGCTCTGATGGGACCATCGCGATCCCTTCCCTTTCTCGGCGATGACGACGGCGGACGTTTCTTCTATCCTTATGGATCGCGACCGCAATTCGGCCGCGCGACGCTCGAATCCTGCGGCCATTCCATGGAAACTCCGCCAATTTCCCGCTGGTTTCCCGACGCCGGAATCGCCGTAATGGTGTCGGGCGACACGCAGGTGATCGCGGATGCGGGCCCGTTCGGCCCTTTTCGCTCCGGCCACAGCCACGCCGATACCCTTAGCTTGGTCGTGCGCCGCGGCGAACAGGATCTGCTCGACATTTTGATTGATCCCGGCACCTTCACCTACACCGACCCGAAGTGGCGCGATTGGTTCCGCGGCACCGCCGCTCACAACACGGTCCGCATCGACCGGCTGGACCAGGCCACGCCCTCCGGGCCTTTTGGCTGGACCGATCCGCCGCGCGTTACCGCTCACCGCTGGCACTCCGATCCGGAGATGGACGAACTCGACGCTACGTGCAGCTACCGTAGCTTCCGGCACCGCCGCCGCCTTAGATTGCTCAAGGCCGGGCTGCTTCTGATCGTGGACGAAATCGATGGCCAGCCCCCGGCGCATGAGAGGACGCATGAGATCGAACAATTCTGGCACCTCGGCCCGAACGCGCCACGGTCTTCGCTGGTGCTCGAAGATCCGGTCGAAATTCACGAGGGATGGTCCTCACCGGTATTCCTTCAGAAAGTCCCGGCTACGGTCCTGTGTGTGCGCCGCAACACGACCCTGCCCTGCCGTCTGGCAGCGGGAATTCTTCTCGACTCCAACGCGCATCTGCGAATCGAGCCCACGGGCTTTGTTTGGGAGCGCCCCGGCACAGCTCCGGTCACCATCACTTTTTGACCAGAAACGACTCGTAAATCTCGCCCATCCGCGTGGCGGAGGCCTGCCGTGGAAATCCTTCGCGGATGAACCGCTCGCCCGCCCCCGCCAGGCTTCGGCGCAGGGCTTCGTCTTCGATCAGCTTCGTCAGCGATTCAGCCAGCGCCGCTGCTTTTCGGCTTTCGAACAGCAATCCGCGCACGCCGTGCTCGATCAGCTCCGGATTGCCGCCGACGTCCGAAGCAATCACGGCGCATTCGCACGCCATCGCCTCCATGATCGAGTTCGACAGCGCTTCGCTGAAAGAAGGAAGCACGAAAATATCGAAGTTCCGCAGCCAATCCGCCACACCAGGAGTCGAGGGCTGCCACACGCAGTCTTCAAGAACGCCCAACTGCCCGGCCCGGTCCTGAAGCGGCGCCAGTTCCGGCCCGCTTCCCACCATCACCAGCTTCATCAGCGGCCGCAGCTTGCGCACGCGCGCGAAACTTTCGATCAGCGTGACCAGCCCCTTCTCAGGACGCAGCACACACACCGTGCCGATCACGAATGCATCGGGCGGCAGCGATTCTGGACGCTCCGCCGGCGCCGGATGAAACTGTTCCAAATCGATTCCGTTGTAGCAGACCCGGATCAGGCGATCGGGAACCTGTTCGTCTTCTATCAGATGCCGCTTCAGGTACTGGCAATTGACCACAATCCCGTCCACTCGGGTGTCGGTCCAGCGGAGCAATTTGCGATATTCCGGAGTGACTTCGCGGCGTCCCCGCTGGCTCGAAAGCATCACCGCCCGCGTGAAATACCGGACCACGGGCGTCGCGTACACCGTCAACGGAGCGTCGAAGGTGTGGACCAGCCGGATTCCGCGGCTGCGTATGAATCGCGCCAGTTGCCACGCGCCGGCCAGCGCCGCTCGCGAGCGAAACGAATACACCGGCAAGTGGACCACCGGTACTCCCGCGGCGCGCAGTTGATCCCCACGCAGGCCCTTCGGCCGAAACGTGCCCACATAAGGCTCGAAGCGCGACCGGTCCAGCCCCAACGCAATTTCGGTCATCTGGCGCTCGCTGCCTCCGGCCTCCAGTTCCCGCGCCATCAGTAGGACCGGAAATTTCATCACTACCCATTCTCAATCATGGCTAGCGTCCGGCACACTCGGCAGCGCTGTATGGCAAGCCTGTATTCCAGGTTGCTCTCCGTGTACTGTCGAAGCAGGCGTCTTTTTTCACTACCTTCCACATGCGTAATATCGTTGTATTCGTGCAGACGCTGGAGCCAAGACATTTGCGATGGATTACCTGCCAGTCATAGAGAGGGTGGCGAACACCGTGTTGGCGCGGTACCGGTCATCCGGCGGGCGGGTAAGCGGCCGGAAGAGCCTTTCTCAGCATCCTATTAGTACAATGGAATCATCGGCGTGCCGCAATCATGAAGCCATCTCCTGAAGTGGCCGAACCAAGTGGCGCCGCTGTTTCCCCCAGCTCGCCTGAGAAACGGGCGGATTACATCGAACGGCGCCGGCGCCACTGGGATAAATTCGCCGAGACCTTCGAACGCTGGGAGCGCCCGCGCAACTATTATCACCAGCGCCTGAGCGAACTGCATCGTTTTCTGATCCCGCCGGGGGCTCGCGTGCTCGAAGTCGGCTGCGGAACCGGCGACCTGCTCGCATCCGTCCAACCGTCTTACGGGGTAGGCGTCGACTTTTCTCCGAAAATGATCGAGCGAGCGCGCAAGAAATTCCCCCAGCTTCATTTTCAATTGCAGGATGCCCATGAAATGGACTTGGGCGAACGGTTCGATTACATCATCGCGTCGGACCTTGTGAACGATCTGTGGGACGTACAGGCTGTGTTCGAGGTGCTGGCCCGCCACTCGCATTCCTCCACGCGGCTGGTGCTGAATTTCTATAGCCGGTTGTGGGAAATCCCGCGGCGTGTGGCCGAACTCATCGGCCTGGCGCCCCGTCAGCTCAGCCAAAACTGGCTGACGGCGGAGGACGTCATCAATCTTCTTCAGCTCGCCGATTTTGAGCCGATCCGCGTGTCGTCGGAAATTATGTGGCCCATCCGGACGCCCGGGTTCAATGCCCTTCCCAACCGGTATCTGGTGAAGCTCTGGCCGTTCCGCCTGTTCGGAATCACCAATCTGCTGATCGCCCGCCCCAAACCTCAATCCGCGCTTGGACCCGATCCGGTGGTCACCGTGGTGGTGCCAGCCCGCAACGAGGAAGGCAACGTCCCGCGGATTTTCGATCGTGTTCCGCAAATGGGCGGCGGCACGGAGCTCATCTTCGTGGAAGGCCACTCGAAGGACGACACCTATGGCGCCATCGAGCGCGAAATGGCGCGCCGGCCCGGCGCTTCCGTCAAGTTGCTCCGCCAAACCGGCAAAGGCAAAGGCGACGCAGTCCGGCTGGGCTTCTCCGAGGCCACCGGCGACCTCCTCATGATCCTGGACGCCGACCTCACCGTGCCTCCCGAGGACCTGCCGCGCTTTTACGAGGCATGGAGATCCGGCAAAGGGGATTTCATCAACGGTGTGCGGCTGGTGTATCCGATGGAAGAAGGCGCCATGCGCTTTTTCAATCTTCTCGGGAACAAGTTTTTCAGTCTGGCGTTCAGCTGGCTGCTGAGCCAGAGCATCAAGGATACGCTGTGCGGCACCAAGGTGCTCAGCCGCCGGCATTATGACATAATTGCGGCGAATCGGGCATACTTCGGCGAAATCGACCCGTTCGGCGATTTTGACCTGATTTTCGGCGCGGCGAAGTATAATTTAAAGATTGTCGATCTCCCCATCCGCTACCAGGAGCGCGTGTATGGGGAAACCAACATCCGCCGCTGGAGCCACGGATGGTTGCTGTTGCGGATGGTCGCGCTGGCCATGCGGCGAATCAAATTTGTTTAGTCCGGGGGTTTCCGCTTCATGAAGAAAGCTCTCATCACGGGTGTGACCGGGCAGGATGGCTCCTTCCTGGCCGAGTTTCTGCTAGCCAAAGGATACGAGGTTCACGGCGTGGTCCGCCGTGCTTCCACGTTCAACACGGAACGTTTGGACCCCATCTACAAGGACCAGCACGAGGCCGGCGCCGCGCTGTTTCTGCATTACGGCGACGTCACCGACGGCGCGGGATTCCGCCGCATTCTCGAAAAGGCGCAACCCGACGAAATCTATAACCTGGCTGCGCAGTCCCACGTGCGCGTCAGTTTCGATCAGGCCGAATATACCGCCGACGTGGTCGCCACCGGCACGCTGCGAATCTTAGAAGCGCTGCGCGATTACGCCGCGGCGCGATCCAGCGTCCGCATGTACCAGGCGGGGTCTTCTGAAATGTTCGGTGCCGCCAAACCGCCGCAAAACGAATCCACGCCGTTTTATCCACGCAGTCCGTACGCGGCCAGCAAGGTGGCGGCGCATTGGTACGCGGTGAATTATCGCGAAGCCTATGGCCTGTTTATCGCGAACGGCATTCTGTTCAACCATGAATCGCCGCGGCGCGGGGAAACCTTCGTCACCCGGAAAATCACCCGCGCGCTCGCGCGCATCAAGCTGGGCCTTCAAGATAAGCTGTACCTGGGGAATCTGGACGCACGGCGCGACTGGGGTTATGCCGGCGATTATGTCGACGCCATGTGGCGGATGCTCCAGCAGCCATCTGCCGACGACTACGTCATCGCCACCGGGGAATCCCACTCCGTACGGGAGTTTCTAGATCTTGCGGCAGCACACTGCGGGCTCGACTGGAAACATCACGTCGAACAGGATCCCCGCTACCTCCGGCCGACCGAGGTTGATTTTCTGCTCGGCGACGGCTCCAAGGCCCGGGCCGCGCTGGGCTGGAAGCCGCGCGTCACGTTTGAGGAACTGGTGCGCATGATGGTGGACCACGATCTGGAGCTGGCGCGCCAAGAGAACACGCTGGTGGCCGCCGGACACATCGTCACCCGCAGCGGGTTCTCGCAGAGATAAGAATCCATGGATCGGACCGCACGAATCTTTGTTGCCGGACACCGTGGACTGGTCGGTTCCGCCATCTGCCGGAAGTTACGGGAAGCCGGTTATGAGAAGCTGATCCTGCGCCGGCACGGCGAGCTCGATTTGCGCAATGCCGCTTCGGTGGATTCGTTCTTTGCGGCCGAAAAGCCCGAATACGTTTTTCTTGCCGCTGCGAAAGTAGGCGGAATTCTCGCCAACAGCCAGCGCCCGGCGGATTTCATTTACGACAATCTGGCCATACAGACCAACGTTCTGGAAGCCGCGCGCCGTTCGGGAGTCGCCAAGCTTCAGTTCCTCGGCTCGTCCTGCATTTATCCGAAACTGGCGCCGCAGCCGATCAAAGAAGAATACCTGCTGACCGGCCCGCTGGAGCCGACCAACGAATGGTACGCGGTGGCCAAAATCGCCGGCATCAAGATGGCGCAAGCCTACCGGAAGCAGTACGGCTTCCGCGCCATCGGCCTGATGCCCACCAATCTTTACGGCCCTGGCGACAACTTCGATCTCGCCTCTTCGCACGTTCTGCCGGCGCTGATCCGCAAGTTTCACGAAGCCAAAGCGCAGGGCGCGCCGGAAGTAGTGGTGTGGGGCACCGGTTCGCCCCGGCGCGAGTTCCTGCATGTCGACGATCTGGCCGATGCCGCCGTTTTTCTGATGCAGACCTACGACCACGAGCAGATCATCAACGTCGGCACGGGTGAGGATGTCACCATTCGCGAACTGGCGGAAATGATCGCCGGCATCGTCGGCTATGACGGCGAGCTGGTGTTCGACGCGATCCAAGCCCGACGGAACGCCGCGCAAACTGCTGGACGTTCGGCCGTCTGGCGAGCGTTGGGCTGGAAGGCTCGCATTCCGCTGGCCGACGGGATTCGCAGCACCTACGACTGGTATCGCTCGCACGGGCCGGCGGAGGCCGCGGATGCCGGGAAAGACCGCTGATCGCGTTCCTTATCTCCTGATTCTGGCAGCGTTCGCCGCCTCTCGATTCCTCTACTACGAAGCGGGTGTGCGCTTCCAGACCCAACTGGTGCAAACCAATTTTCAGTTCATCGATGTCGAGTTCATGAAGCATCGTCTGCTCGAAAGCCTGTTCTATTACCACATGTATCCGCCGCTGCATAATCTGATCGTCGGCTTGGTGGTGAAGGCGTTTCCGAACGATTACGGCACCGCGCTGCACGCGCTGTTCATGGCGGTGGGAGCGGCCTCCGCGGTGCTGCTGTACCAGGTGATGCGCTGTCTTGACGTCCCGGTGTGGCTCGCGTGCCTGCTGGACATCCTGTTCGTCACCAGCCCCGCCGCCGTCCTCTACGAAAATTTTCCGATGTATGAGCATCTCATCGTGGCGCTGCTTCTCGCCCAGTGTATTGCTCTACACAGCCTGCTGGCGCGGCCGCGATTCGGAGCGGCCCTGCTCTTCTTTTCGCTAGTGGCCGCATTGGCGTTACTGCGCGCGCTTTATCACCTGTATTATGTGATCGCGCTCGCCGCGGCGTTGGCTTTCTACCTGCGTGCCCACGCCAGGATGATTCTCGCCGCGTCGGCTGTGCCGGTGCTGCTGGTGTTCGCGGTCTACGCGAAGAACCTGGCTGTGTTCGGGATCTTCGCCGGCAGCTCCTGGATCGGTCCACAGCTCGATGTGGTGACCACCCACCAGCTCAACCCGAGCGAGCGCGAAACGCTCATCGCCGAAGGTAAACTTTCGCCCATCGCGCGCCTGAGCTCGGTTGCTCCTCCCGCGGCGTTTCGAGCCTACGTGCCCTCGCCCGAGCCAAGCGGGATTCCCGTGCTCGACCAGGAATTCAAGTCGTCCGGCATCGTGAATTTCAATAACCAGATCTATTTAAGAACCGGGCGGCTGTACATTCAGGCAGCCAAACAGGTGCTTCGCTATTATCCCGTAGCCTATCTGCGGAGCGTCGCGATCGCCTGGTTCTGCTACTTCCGCTCTCCCACGGATTTCTTCCAGTTCGACGAAAATCGCGTCCCCATCCAGGACCTGGATCGCGCCTACAACCTGCTGTTGTTCGGCCAATTGCGGGAAGCCCCAGGAAAAGAGCTACGGATTTTGCGCGCCGAAGGCGGCGGCCTTTCGCTGGTCCTGTATACCGGCATCCTGCTGATGATCGGTCTGCCGCTGATCGTGTTGGCGACGGTGTTTTTCTGGATTCGCGATTACTGCGACGGCACGTGCTCCTCCGGCCGCCAGGCGCTGATCGCGTTCATCGTGGTCCAGATTCTAATCGTCGCGGTTCTTTCAAACTTCCTGAGTTCCTTCGAAAACAATCGATACCGCTTTCCCACCGATCCGTTATATATCGCGCTGGCGGGCGTGCTTCTGACCAGAGTCCTGGTGCGCCAGCTACGCTATAAGGGAAGGCACGCGATAGCCGCAGCACATGGTCGAAGCAATTAAGGGGCTGCTTGCGCATCCCGATACTCGCGATCTCAACATTGACGATCCGCGCACCACGGAGCGGCGGCGCGGCATCATTCAAAAAAATAAATTCCTGTGCCGAATCTACGATGAATGGTACCGCTTGATCTCGGCCTGCATTCCGGAGGGCCCCGGCAGCGTGTTTGAGCTGGGTTCCGGCGCGGGATTTCTCGCGCGGTATATTCCAGGCCTGATCGCGTCGGAGGTTTTCCTGTGTCCCGATATTCAGCTGGTGCTCGATGCCCGCCAGCTTCCGTTTTCATCGGGAAGTTTGAAAGCCATCGCGATGGTGGACGTCCTGCATCACATCCCCGACAATCGTGCTTTCCTCAAAGAAGCCCAACGGTGCGTGCGATCCGGGGGAAGCATCGTGATGATTGAACCCTGGGTCTCGACCTGGTCGCGGCGAATCTACACTCGTCTTCATCACGAACCTTTTGACCCCGATGCAAAGGATTGGACGTTCCCCGCCACTGGTCCGCTTTCCGGCGCCAACGGTGCGCTGCCGTGGATTATATTCGAACGCGACCGGCACACTTTCGAATCGGAATTCCGTGAACTTCAAATCCAGCGGGTCCGGCCCTTTATGCCGTTTCGATATCTGGTCTCCGGCGGAGTTTCCATGCGCCAGTTGATGCCCGAAGCGACGTTTCATCTCTGGCGCAGACTCGAATCCTGGCTGGGTGCCTGGCCGCAGCATTGGTCCATGTTTGCCCTGATCCAGCTCACGCGGCGATGAATGTGATTCTGGAGGCGAATGGACCCCGGTAACAAATCTCGCGAGGAGCGCTGGCGGGAAGAAGCCCAGTTCTTCGACGAATGGGCGGACCGCGCCGCTCGCGAGGTTCGCCCCGTCGACCCGCTGGCCCTGGCTCGCTATGCCTCCCCCCGCCGCCGCTTCAACAAGGAATTCCGTTTCCGCGTTCTGGGTTCGCTCACCGGGAAACGCGTACTGGACGTAGGCTGCGGCGACGGCACCAATGCCATTCTGCTGGCGAGCCTGGGCGCGCAAGTGACCGGGATCGACGTATCGCCCAAAGCCGTGGAGCTCGCCGCCAAACGCGCGGAGCTCAGTGGAGTCTCCGCGTCCACCCATTTCCTTTGCTCGCCGCTTGAAACGGCGGACCTTCCCGCGGCTTCCTTCGACGTGATTTGGGGTGATGCGATTCTGCATCATCTGCTGGCCGAGCTGGATTGGGTGCTGCCGAAGCTGGCGGGTTGGGTAAAACCCTCCGGCTTGATGCTGTTTTCAGAACCGGTCAATTTCAATTCAACTCTGCGCCGCGTTCGCTTCATGGTGCCCGTGAAGACCGAAGCCACTCCCGATGAGCGTCCTCTCGAACCGGGCGAGATTCAGCTTCTTCACAAATACATCGCGGACCTGCGCGTCGAACCGTTCACCATGCTCGGCCGTTTGAACCGTTTCGTGCTCGCCAATTACAACTATGAGCGCGCGTCACGGCCCCGCCGCGCGATTTCCAATCTTCTCGCGGGAATCGATTACGCAGTCCTGCGAACCCCCGGCTTCCGAAGCCTGGCCGGCACCGCGGTAATTTACGGCAGGCCCAGGCAGCGTTCAAACGCCTGAGAGACCGTCTCCCAGGAGAATCGCGCCGCAATGAACTCCCACGCGGCATCCGAAAGACGCCGCCGCTCGGACGCATCGTCGAGCGCCGCCAGGCAGCGCTCCGCGAACGCTTCCGGCTCATCCGCGATCAGCAGATGACGGCCGTCCTCCAGTTCCAGCCCCTCGGCGCCGACGGTAGTCGAAACCACTGGAACGCGTGCCGCTTGCGCTTCGAAGATTTTTAAACGCGTCCCGCCGCCCACCCGCAGCGGAACAATCGATACCCGCGAGCCCCACAGCCACGGCCGCACATCGTCCACGGTTCCGGTCACGTGAATGCTCGCGTCTTCGGAGGCGAGCTTCAACACCGCCGCCGCCGGCCGCCGCCCGACAATCGCGAGCGAACAATCCGGCTTCTTGCGGCGGATCCGCGGAAGAATTTCGCGAACGAACCAGACGATCCCCTCGATGTTCGCCATCCAGTCCATCGATCCGAGAAACACCAGGTCGGCTCGGCGCGGCGGATCCGGCGGCGGCGCAAAGTGGTCCAGATCCACGCCGGTAGGCACCGGGCAAATCTGCTGGACGCCATAGTGCTTGCGCATGTAATCCGCATCCGCAGCCGAAACCGCGATCACTGCGCGCACGGACCGGCACAACTCGCCTTCATAGGCGCGCATGCGCCGCGCTTGCAGGCCGAAATAGAAAGAATGCGCGAACGTGGCTGCGTGTTCGGCGTGCCGTTTCCAGATGATCGCCTCCACGTTGTGTTGAAACAGCGTGACCGGCGCGAGATCGGCAAAATTCGGCGCCACGAACGGAAAATCGCACACCACCGCGTCGAAGGCATGGCCGGCGGTCAGCTTAGCCACTTGTTCGCGCATCGCCTTGGACCGGTAGCGGCTCACCGGGACCGGCAGTCGTGAAAATAATCCCGCTGCCAGTTGCCCGGCGAATCGGATCGATTTCTTCGAAGCAATCTCCCGGTGAACCGGATACGCGAAAGAGCAATATTCGCCGCTGCGCGCCAAGCCCTCAGGAGACGCCCCATCATCGTAGGCCACGTAGTGGATCTCATGACGCCGATGCAGGCGGCGAAGAATTTCGAGGCTCCGGATCTGCCCGCCCCGCGTGGTCGGGTGCAGAAAATCCGACTTGACCCAGAGAATCCGCTTCATGCGCGGAGGGGCGCAGGCTCGGTCCCCAGCATTTCCAGCTGATCGCGTTTCCCCGTGATGAACAGATCGCCCCACACCTGAAGATTCAGCAGCCGCCAGATGCGATCCGTGGCGTCGTGCCGTTCGGCTTTGTGTTCCTCGAGCAAGGTTTCAATCTGGCGCAGATTCAGGCACGACGCCAGGAATCCATTCGGATCGCGAATCGCAGCAAAGATCGCCTCCGCTTCCGGCTCCAATAGCCATTGCCGCAGCGGCGTCGGGAATCCCATCTTTTTCCGGTGGACGATTTGCTCCGGCAGCAGGTCCTCCACGGCTTTTTTCAGAATGTATTTCTGCGTGCGCCCGCGGATTTTCAGTCCATCCGGAACCTGCGCGGCAAACTCCACGAACGGATGGTCCAGAAACGGAACGCGGCTTTCGATGGAACACGCCATGCTCATCCGGTCCTGTTTCTTGAGCAGCTCCACTAAATACGTCTTCTGATCGGCGTAGAGCATGCGCGTAAGCGGCGATGAATCGGGCCGGGCGTTGAAGTAGCGCAAAAAATTCCCATACACCGCCCCTTCCGGACAGTCGAGCAGCGCGCTCTGTTCGTCGCGCGAGAAGGCGCAGTAGAAATTATCCAGATACAGCGACTCGAGCGCCGCGCCGCGTCCGATCACGGTATGCCCCAGCTTGCGTCGCAACCCCGCGGACAGCATCCGGCTCCCGCCCACCATCCGGCGCATGTGCGCGCGAACCCCCGCCGGCAGCGCGCCGTACGCCGGCAGCGCCCGTTGATTGATCAGGTTCCACGCGTAGCGCTCGTAACCGCCGAACAACTCGTCGCTGCCTTCGCCGGTCAATACGACTTTCACCTCATCGGAGGCGAGCTTCGAAACGAAATACAGCGACACGCTGGACGGCCAGCACATGGGCTGATCCTCATGCCAGACCAGCCGCGGTACTGCGTCGAAAAAGTCCTGCCTGCCGATGGAGATTTCCCGATGTTCGGTGTCCAGGTGCCGCGCAACTTCGGCCGCGTACGAAAGTTCACTGAACCGGGCTTCCCGGTATCCCACCGCGTAAGTTTTCACGCGACCGGTAACCATCCGCTTCATCAGCGCCGCAATGGCGCTCGAATCGACGCCGCCGCTCAGGAACATACCCAGCGGAACGTCGCTCATCAGGCGCATGCCGACGGTTTCTTCCAGGCGCGCGCGGCACTCGCGGATCCACTCGGCATCATCGCGCCCGGAATGCGACGGAACCGGAACATCCCAATACTGGCGCGTATCCAGCCTGATTCGCTCGCCCTCCATGCGGACCGTCAGATGATGACCCGGCATCAGCTTGCGAATCCCCGCGAACAGCGTCCGCTCTTCACTGACATAACCGAAGGCCAGGTACTCTCCAAGCACCGCCGGTTCCAGTTCAGCCGAGATCGCCGGATGTTCCAGCAGCGCCTTGATCTCGCTCGCGAAAGCGAACACCCGATCGCTCGAGTAGTAGTAAAACGGCTTGATTCCCAGCCGGTCCCGTGCGCAAAACAGCGTGCGGCGCGCGCGGTCCCAAATCGCGAACGCAAACATTCCGCGAAAATGCGCCACGCAGTCCGGTCCGTACTCTTCGTAGGCGTGTATGATCGTTTCCGTATCGCAGCGGGACGCGTAGACGTGGCCGGCGCGTTCCAGTTCCGGGCGCAGCGAGGCGTGATTGAAGATTTCGCCGTTGTATGTGATCCACAGCGTTTTGGCCTCGCTGGTCATCGGCTGGCGTCCTCCCGCCAGGTCGATGATGCTCAGGCGCTGGTGCCCCAGCCACGCTGAAGTATCGTGATAGGACGTGTGGTCGTCCGGACCGCGGTGCGCGATGGCTCGCGTCATCCGGTCCAGCACCGCCTCCCCGTCAGGAGACGGCGTGGTGGATACGAATCCGGCGATGCCGCACATATCTTCAGTGTACTGTGGGGTACAACTATAAAGGGTGCTTCCGCAATCAGACACCGCGGGCTCCGGCCGGGGCAAGCGGTTCGTAACCAACGTCATCTGGAACTGGGTCGGCGTCGTCACCAGCCTCGCCTCCGGGCTGATCATTTCGCCATTCCTCATCCGCAAGCTTGGACCCGAGGCCTACGGCGTCTGGACCCTCTCCTTTGGCCTGGTCGATTATTACTGGTTTTTCGACTTCGGGTTCCGCTCGGCCACCGTAAAGTATGTCGCGCACTACACGGCCACCGGCGAACCGCGCAAGGTTGGCGAGGTGATCAGCACTTCTCTGCTCTACGCCGCCGCGATTGCCGTGTTCGTCCTGGTGGCGGTTCGCCTGACTGCACAACGTTTAGTCCATTTCATACACGTCGCACCGGGCTTTGAACATGCTTTCGTCGTGGTCATCTACCTGATCACGGTGAGCTGGGCGATGGGCGTGGTGCTCGGCTTGTCCACCGAATCGCTCGAAGCCGTCCAGCGGTTTGACCTCACCAGCCGTGTCAGCGTGATTGCGACCACCGTGCGCGTCCTCGGCCAGGGAACCGTGCTGTACCTCGGCTATGGCTTGATTCCTCTGGCAGCGGTCACCGTCGGCGGGCAGATGCTGGGCTACACCCTGAACTTCATTTCCTTCCGCCGGGTTTTCAAGGACGTTCCGCTGTCCTTTCGCCTCGGCAGCCGAGCCACGTTGCGTCAATTGAACAGTTTCGGCATCCACAGTTTTCTGGTCACTATCTCCACCCAGCTTCAGAACCAGACCGCTCCGTTTCTGATCGGGCACTTCCTGTCGGCCGCGTTTGCGGGTTTTTACAACGCGCCCATGCGGCTGATCCAGTACACCGCTGAGTTTATCGGACGCATCGGAATCGTGACCAATTCGAATGCCGCGGAGTTGGCGGCCAAGGGCGACCTGCCTACGCTCCGTCAGTTGGCTGTCTATACCAACCGCTATTGCCTCGCCATCTTCATGCCGCTGGCGATTCTGCTGTGGACCTACGGCGGCCAATTCTTGTTGTTGTGGATGGGTCCTAAAGCCGCGCCCTACAGCGTGCCGGTGCTGCCCATCCTGCTGGGGGGTTACCTGATCGGCGTGGTAGGTCAATTCAGCTCTGCCATGCTGCTGATGGGGATGGGCAAGCCGCAGCTGTATGCGCGCGGGATGTTCGCGGAGTTCGTGCTGGGCCTGGTACTGCTCGCTGTAATCGTTCCGAGGTATGGAATCGTTGGCGCGGCGTGGGTGGCGGCATCGTTGATCGCCGCGAATCGCGGCTGCTATCTGTCCTACGTGGTCAGCGGGGCCATCGGCATGAAGTTCCTCACATATGTGCGCCGGGTCTACACACGTCCGGTCTTGAGCGCGATTCCCGCATTCCTCATTTCAATCGCGCTGAAAAACACCGTGCTGCCGGGGCATGGATTGATCCAACTCGCGATGGCCCTGGCTGTGGCCGCGGCCGCGAACTACTCCATCGCGTTTTTCACCTGCGCGGAGCCGCATCATCGAAGCCTGATCTACTCGGAAATCTCCCGGCGTTTCAAGCGGCGGCCGATCCCCTGAGCTTGGACTTCACCAGCTCCAATCCCGACAGGCATTGCAGAAGGTCTGGCAAACTGTCCTGATAACCGCAGCGGGGAACGCGATACGGCGCCTCGGGCGACTCATGAAATGCATCCAGCCGCGCCGTTCCCGCTTGCCCCACCACAGCCCCCCACAGACCCAGCCGGCGAATCGTGGCTACTTCGCGATCCCCGAAATCGCGCAGCCGTCCGTTCGGATAACAGAACACCGGAACCGGACCGGCCACTTTCTGAGAGAGCCGATTCCAGGACTCGGCAATTTCGAACTCCGCCTGCGCGTCGGGAGTTCCCGTCAACACCGGATGCGTCACCGTGTGCGGACCGAAACTCATTCCGCCTTTCTCCAGCTGGCGCGCTTCGTCCCAGGTCATGGGCGCAAATCGGGCAGGCGGCGCGGCGGGAACCTCGACGTCCGCTTCACGGCTCAGCTCGCCGACGCATGCCAGCCGCTCGGCTTCGGTGGCATTCTGGCAGCGGACGTTCAGATCCCAGCACTGCTCCGCGCGATCCGCCGTGGAACCCAGCCGGTAGACCACGGCCTGATTGCCGACGCGCGCGGTAAGCTCTTTCCGCCTGGTCGATTCGAAGATGTGCGTCAACCGGTCCCACCAGAACCAGATTTTGCCGTCGAGAAAACCGGTGGCGACGAACGCGGTCACCGGGCAATCGAATTCGGCGAAGACCGGCGCGGCGATGCGGGCATGATCGAAGTATCCGTCGTCGATAGTGAACGCGACGGCGCGTTTCAGCGGTTCCCTGTCGCGCAGCCGGCGAAACATCTCCTGAAGCGAAATCAAGTAGTAACGGCGTTTCCGGAGATGCGCCAGGTTGCGGCGCAGCGCGGCGGGATCGTGCCCGTGAACTCCGAATTCCGGCGCGGAAAACCGGTGGAGCATGAAGATACAGCCTTCGGTTCCGGTGAGCGCCGCCATGGTTCGAGCAACTCCCGGCAGCAGCAGCGGCTTCAGGAGAAGCCGTTTCATCGAATCCATCCGACGATATGGTAACGTACTCCGGTTCGCTCGAACGGCCCGCGAACACCCCCGCGCAAGATAGGCGGCAAAGCTTTCGCTGGTCGTCGGGGCGGCCAAAGGTAGCCGTAGGCTACTCAAGTACCAGATTGACGGGCTCCCCCGGATACAGCACCGCATCAAAGTGCTGGCTCACCAGCAGCATTCTCCGCTCGTCGTCGTCCACATAACCCTGCGTGAAAATTTGCGGGAAATAGTAGTGAATCATCGGCAGATCGCTCTGCGGAACCAGCAGACGCTTGCCGTTCAGATTCCGGTGGCCCACCCGAATCAACACCACGGACAGACGCGGGGACGGCAAAATCGGGTGATCCAGAATCTGCGAAACCGTGTTCCACAACAGCAGCGAGCAGATCGCGCCCACAGCCCCCGCGCGCATCGCCGGTCTCCAGTTCCGTATCACGGCAGCGAAGGTGAACCCCGCCAGCAAATGCAGCGCCGGCAGAAACGGCAGCATGTACCGCGGAGTGTCCGTGTTCACCCGTAACAGCACCAGCAGCATCAGGCCGGCATACAGAGCCACCGGGAACACCCGGCGCCGCAGCTCCGGAGTGCGGACGATTGCATACAGCGCCAGCGCTACCGCCAGCAGGATCCATTCCCAAGGAGAATGGCCGAACCGCAGCCGCCACGTCTCGGCGAACGTCACGTTGCCCCACGGGGATTTTCGGAAAACCGCCAGATAGGCCATGAACAGATACGCCTTGAGGAAGGTCAGCTTCAATAATCCGGCGGGCCACAACGCCAGCACGGTACCCAGGAACACCAGGATGGACTTACCCAAAAAGCGCCAGCCGGTGCGCTTCCACGCCATCGCGACGCACACCAGCATCACGAAAATCAAAACAAAGGCAACCTCCAGCGTGCAGAATGCGAACCCCGCGGCGATCACCGCTGCATACCAGTATTGCGGCGCGTCCGTCTCTCTCCACTTCATCAGCAACACCAGCGCGGCGATGTAGCACAGCACGAACAGCGCATGCGGAGCGACCTCGTTGCTCAGAATGGTGGCGTAGCTCCACAGGTAAAATGCCGAGCTGAGGATCGCCGCCGGAAAGCCCTCACCCACGGGCAACAGCCACAGGCTTCCCAGATACAGCGCCAGGCCCGTCAGCACCGGGAAAACCCACGACAACCCGCGCGTGGCGTACTCGTTCAGATGCGCCGGAGCCAACGCCATCAGCCAGTAGAAGTACACGGGTCCGTGCCAGTGACGATAGAAATTCACGTCGTTACTCGCGCGAACTCGGGCCGACAGAGACGCGCGCTGGGCGGGATCTTTGCCCGACGCGAATCCCTGCTTGATGTAGCCCGCCAGCGTTTGCGCCGGAGTATCGGCGTAGTTGGCCCGCAGCCCTAGCGAAACCGCGTACATGTAATCCGCTTCGTCGTAATAGTATGGCCACGTAAAGATCTGCGGCCGCGAGAGCAGAAAGAACACTACCAGGAGAGCGGAGCCGGCGGCGAAGTGCTTCGCGCGATTCACCATTGCACTTGTATAAAACGCTTCAGCGCACAGGTTCGACGCTGGGTTTGAACCCGGCAGGGTTCAGACTCGCCAGGCCAGCAGGCATCAGTGGCCGCTTCAGCGCTCCGCGCCCCCATAGCGCTTGGTTGGTGGACAGGCGCAAAGCCACGCTCATCCCCGCGATGGTAGGCAGAATGCCGGTATAAGCGATGTGGAAAAAGATCGTGCAGATGGCATACATCAACGCGCCGGCGAACACGCAAAACGCCAGCGCGTTCACGTCCTCCAAACCCGGAACATTCGCCGATCGCCGGTACATTCTGAACATGGAAACCAGAGTGATCATCACCACGCTGGTATACAGCAGGAACGCCGGAATCCCGCACTCGCTGGCTACCTGTGTATAGGAGTTGTGGGTGCCCAGCCATGGCGCGCTTTTTCCATTTTTGTCCATGTCGCCGGACATCGCGACGGCGAACTGCCCGGGCCCCACGCCGAACAGGGGATGCGTCAGCGCGAATTGCACGCTGGTTTTGAACAGGATAATTCTTTGCGCTTGCGAATCCATGGAAGACGCGTCCTCCATGGTGTCGGCCGAAGCCGCATCCGGCTGCGAC
>CAWJHI010000118.1:0-17583 GCA_963842485.1 Terriglobia bacterium
TCCATGGCCATGCTGCCCTTCTTCGGCTATCACATGGGCGATTACTTCCGTCACTGGATCCAGATGTCGCGCAGCTTGACCGAAACGCCGCGCATCTTCCACGTGAATTGGTTCCGGAAGGATTCCGACGGCAAATTCATGTGGCCGGGCTTCGGCGAGAACATGCGCGTTCTCAAATGGATCGTAGATCGCGCCCGCGGGCGCGCGCTGGGCCGCGAGACGCCTATCGGCTGGATGCCGCGCTACGAGGACATTCACTGGGATGGCCTGAGTTTTAACAAGCAAAAATTCGACGAACTCCAGAAGTTCGACGCCCCGGCATGGAAGCGGGAAGTGGTGGGCCACGAAGAGTTGTTCATCGAACTCCATGACCACCTGCCTTCCGAACTGGTTTACGAGCGCGAACTGCTCATCTGCCGGATTTAGGATTCTTCGGGGCGCGCCCGGTCGCGTTGTGCGCGATCACACGAGATCCGAGGCGCGAATCGGAAGCCGGCGAACCCGCTTTCCCGTGGCCGTAAAGATGGCGTTGGTCACTGCCGGGGCGATCCCCGGAGTTCCGGCCTCGCCTATGCCGCCGGGCGCGGCCGCGCTCGGAACCATGTAAACCTCGATGACCGGCATCTCATCCATGCGCAGCACATCGTATTGATGAAAATTTTCCTGTTCGACGCGGCCGCGATCGATGGTGATGCCACCTTTAATCGCCGCGGTCAATCCAAACACGATGGCGCTGTGGATCTGCTGCTCGACGCCGGCCGGATTCACGACCTGGCCGCAATCGACCGCGCACACGACACGATGGACACGGACTTTGCCACCGGTGGCCGATATTTCGGCGATCTGCGCGGTGAAGCTGCCGACGTTGTTCACCACCGAAACGCCGCGCGCGCGGCCCGGGGGAAGCGGCTTGCCCCAGCCCGCCCTATCGGCTGCCAAGTGCAGCGCGGCGCGAAGGCGCGGGACGTTCGCGAGCATTCGTAGCCGGAGTTCCACCGGGTCCTTCCCGCCCGCAGCGGCCAACTCATCGACAAACGATTCAGCGAAAAACGTGTTCTGCGAATAGCCCACCGATCGCCAGTAGTTCACTGGAATTCCCGCGTCGACGGCGTGATAATCGCAGAGAAAATTCGCGATGCCGTAGGGCATGGTGGTAACACCCTCAACGCCGGTTCGCGACACGCCGTCGCGCAACCCTCCAAACGGCGGGCACGCAATGCGCGCCGTGAGGGCAATGGGCCAGCCCTCCGCATCCAGCGCACCCGCGAACCGGCACGCGGACGCCGGCCGATACATGTCCTGCTGCAAATCGTCTTCACGCGACCAGGTTACTTTCACCGGAACGCCCGCGGCCTTCGAGACCTCGACAGCTTCACGGATGAAATCGACCTGCCCGCGGCGTCCGAAGCCTCCGCCCATGAACTCGGTGTGGACCTGCACGTTCTCCGGTTTCAGTCCAGTGATCCTGGCGGCGGCGTCGCGCGCCGAAGTCTGCATCTGGGTGGAGGCCCACACTTCGCAGGAATCCGCGCGCACGTCGGCCGCGCAGTTGAGTGGCTCCATCGGCGCGTGCGCGAGAAAGGGAACCTCATACGTCGCCTCGATGCGTTTCGCGGCGTTCGCCATCGCGGCGGCGGCGTCGCCGTCGTTGCGCGCGATCGCGCCGGGCTGTTGTATTTTGTCCGCGAAAATCCGGCTAAGCCGCGCGCTGTTCATCGCGGCCGTAGGTCCTTCGTCCCATTGAACAGTCAAGGCCCGGCGACCCTCCATCGCGTTCCAGGTATTGTCGGCAAGCACGGCCACGCCATTCGATATCTGGATCACGTTCTTGACGCCGGGAACCCTCCTGGTCTTCGACCCGTCGAAGCTCACGACCTTTCCGCCGAACACGGGACATCGTGCGACCACGGCATAGAGCATCCCCGGACGCCGCACGTCGATGCCGAACGTCGCGGTGCCATCGACCTTCGACGGCGTGTCGAGTCTCTTCGTCGCTTTGCCGATCAGCCGGAACTGCTTCGGATCCTTCAGCGTCACGTTCGCGGGCGCTGCGATCTTTGCGGCGTCATCGGCCAGGCTGCCGTAGCTCAGCCGCAGACCCGTGTCCGAATTAATGACCGCGCTCGCTTCCGCCCGGCACTTGGCGCGATCTACGTTCCACCTTTGCGCTGCCGCCGTGATCAGCATTTCCCGAGCCATCGCGCCCGCTTTGCGCAGAGGCTCCCATGAGCTGCGAATGCTCGCGCTGCCCACGACGCCCTGAAACGCTCCGAATTCGCGGCTCACGCCCGGAAATTCGGTGCGAATGTTG
The DNA here is from genome assembly GCA_963842485.1 of Terriglobia bacterium. Taxonomy (GTDB): domain Bacteria; phylum Acidobacteriota; class Terriglobia; order Bryobacterales; family Bryobacteraceae; genus Palsa-187. The sequence goes on from CAWJHI010000118.1 coordinate 2,312, forward strand.
TTCCAATCGCATTCGAGCTCTTCTGCCAGCAGCATCGAAAGGGACGTCACCGTTCCCTGGCCCATCTCGGCCTTGTGAATGAACAGCGTCACGGTGTCATCGGAGCTGACGTGCACGAATGCGTTCAGCTTTGCGGGAGCGCCGGCTCGGGCGCGGATCGGCAGATGAAAGGCGACCACCAGTCCGCCGGCTGCGGATTTCAGAAATCGGCGCCGGTTCATTTCTCACCTCGCTGTTCCCTATCGATACGAATCGCCGCGGCTCGATGCACCGCGGCACGAATCGCCTGATATGTTCCGCAGCGGCAAATGTTGCCGCGCAGCGCTTCGTCGATATCGGCGTCGCTGGGATTCGAGGTCTTTGAAAGCAGCGCGGCGACGGTCATGATCTGCCCGGATTGGCAGTAGCCGCATTGCGGGACATCCTCTTCGATCCAGGCGCGCTGGACCGGATGGCTGCGATCGGGCGAAAGCCCTTCGATGGTGGTGACGCTCTTCCCGGCGATCGCCGAGACGGGTGTGGTGCAGGATCGCGTGGGCCGGCCGTTGACATGCACCGTGCACGCTCCGCACAGTGCCATCCCGCAGCCGAATTTCGTGCCCGTCAGACCCAGCGTGTCGCGCAACACCCACAGCAGCGGCATCGCAGGCTCGACCTCGACCGTTTGCGATTTGCCGTTCAACGTAAATTTGACTGCCGCCATGGCGGATCCTCCTGTGGCTCGCTCTTTAAACGAAGTATACAGCGCCGGGCATGCGGACGCCGGGCGAGACGATGGTGCTCTACGCCAATGAATTCGCGCCTTTTCTCAGGCTGTCTTGCGCGGAGATGCGCGCCTGCCGCGAGGTATGTAGTGGAACCGGACGAGGTAAATATTCTCGCCTTTGCCATGCTTCGCGACTTTGAGCAGGTCGATCACCCCCAGAAACCCGGATTCTCGCGCCAGCTTCGGGGTGATCTCCGGGAACCCAATCGGCTCGATGGAATCCACTTCAATCTCGCCTTCTTCCATACGGTACCGGCAGCCTACCCGGACGTGGGGACGCATCCAGATTCGGACGCTACAGGTGATTTCTCCGCGACGAACTCCCTCACGAAGGCGCTTGGCGAAGACCATGAGGAAAGTCTACAGCGCGGGCAGAGATCACGCAGAACAGCACTTTGGAGCGGGTCAAGAGTGTGGCTTGGCAGCAATCGACGCCTTGCAGGAAGCCTCGCCAATGATGGGCTTTTCTTTACAGCGAGCCGGGCGCATAATAATCGCGTAGAGATCCTTGAAGGAGGTCGCTTATGCCGATCAATAGCGTGTTCGGCTTGACCCGTTCGGCCAAGCCGTTGACATCGGAAGAAGGTCGCCGCATCCTGGAACGGGACCAATATCGTTGCCAGTACTGTGGGTTCGACGGTATGTCGAGTTTTGAGAATTCCCTGATTATGACCGTTGATTTTGTACATCCGCGGGCGCACAAAGGGAAGAAGGATCCTGAGAATCTGGTCACTGCGTGCCGGCCATGCAATGTGATCAAGGGTAGCCGGGTCTTTCGCGATCTCGAGCACGCCAAAGCGTACGTGCTCCAAAGCCGTGACAAGCTCCGTAAGGATTGGGAGGCCAGGACGACAGGAACGCAAAGCAGATCCGCGCCAGCCGGGGGGTGAGGCGGTTGCGCCCCGACGGCCGGGAAACTGTATTCAATATATGCCCGGCCCTGGCGGCAACAAACTGATTGAGGCGAACGCGGACCGATGCTGCCGGTCGCAATCAAAGCGGTCACGCGATGATATCGTGAATCACGTTGCCGGCAACGTCGGTGAGCCGGAAATCGCGGCCGCTGTAACGATACGTGAGCTTGGTGTGGTCGATGCCCAGCAGGTACAGAATGGTCGCGTGCAGGTCATGTACGTGCACCGGTTTCTCCGCGACCTTGAACCCGAAGTCGTCGGTGGCGCCGTAGATCGTGCCGCCCTTCACGCATCCGCCGGACAGCCACATGGTGAAGCCGAACGGATTGTGATCGCGGCCGTTCTGCACGCCTCCGCCGCCAGAGCCGATCTCGACGACGGGCGTGCGCCCGAACTCCGATCCGCAAACGACCAGCGTATCCTTGAACAGGCCGCGCGATTTCAAATCCTTGATGACGGCCGCGAACGGCTGATCGGAATCCTTTGCATTCTTGCGATGCGCGTTGATGTCGGCGTGCGCGTCCCACGGGTCGCCCTTGGCGTAATAGACCTGCACCATCCGCACGCCTTTTTCGATCAGCCGCACCCCCATCAGGCATCCGCGAGCCGTGCTGCCCGGCCCGTACATTTTGAGCGTCGCCTCGGATTCCTTGCGGATGTCGAACACCTCGGGCGCTTCGGTCTGCATGCGGTAGGCGGTTTCCATCGATTGGATGGTGGCTTCGAGCTGCGGGTCCCGGATGGATTCGCGCTCGGCGCGCATCTGGTCCAGCTTTTCGATCAAATCCAGCTCGCGACGCTGCTCGGTAAGCGCGAACTTGTCGTTATAGATGTAGGAAACGAGTTTTTTCGGATCGAACTTCTTGTCGATCAGCGCTTCGGTCTGCTTCTCGATCACTTTGTCTGAAATGTAGGTGCCCTGGTGAATGGCCGGGAGGAACGCATTGCTCCACAGCGGCGGGCCGACGGTGGTGGGCACGTCGGGGCAGAGGACCATATAGCCGGGGAGATTGCGATTCTCGGTGCCGAGCCCGTAAGTGAGCCACGCGCCCAACGAGGGGCGGCCGGCCTGGCTGAATCCGGTGTTCATCATGAGCATGGCCGGCTCGTGATTCGGAATATCGGTGTTGACGGAACGAATCCAGCAAATGTCGTCCGCGCATTCGCCGACCCAGGGGAACAGCTCGCTGATCTCCATCCCGCACTGGCCGTATTTTTTCCAGGTGAACGGGGATTTCATCAGCGTACCGGTCTTGCGTTCGGTGGCGATGGATCCGCCGGGAAGCGGCTGGCCGTGATATTTTTCGAGCGCGGGCTTATGGTCGAAGCTGTCCACCTGCGAAAGGCCGCCGTTCATGTATAGAAAAATGACGCGCTTGGCTTTCGGAGGAAAGTCCAGTTTGACCGTCTCCTGCGCGAGGGAATCGGCGACCATTCCGGCGAATGCCATCATGCCGAATCCGTTGCCGATCCGGCAGAGGGCGTCGCGGCGGCTGAGCGGCATTCTGGATTTGTGGATCACAGGGCTCCTTAGTTCACGAACAAAAACTCGCCCGAGCTCAACAGCATTTTCACGTACCGTCCCCAGGCGGTCACCGGAAGCATCGGCTTCTTTTCTTCGGCGGCGCGCTTGCCCAGGCCCGACATCATCCCGCCGGGAACGAAGGGCGGCATGTCCGCATCGTCGTTTTCTTCGGGGGCTGCATCCTTTTCCGTCTTCACCGGCTTGACGTTCTTGCGCTCTTCATATTCCGTCATTGGCTCCGCGCGCAGATAGTTGAGGCCGATTTGCACTTCTTCCGGCTTCGCTGCGCGGCCGTAGATCAGCCGGTACGCTTTCTGAATCCGCGCCGTATTGTCCGGTTCGGACGCGACCCGTGCCGCGAGAATCTCGGCCTGCTGCTGCACGAAGTCGCTGTTCATGAAAAACAGCCGCTGCAAGGGAACGGTGGTGGTAAAACGCTTCTCCGCGGAGATGTTCGGGCTGGGAAAATCGAATAGCTGGAGATAATCGTCCAGGCGATAGCGGCTGACCTTGCCGTAGACCGTTCGGCGCTTGTAATCGGGAGTCAGATTTTCCGACGGGCCGCCGATCTTCCGGTCCAGATCGCCCGCGACCGCCAGAATCGAATCGCGGATCTGCTCGGCATCCGGGCGATGCCGGTTGGCGCGCCAGTAATAACGGTTCGCGGCGTCTTTCTCGTAGTTCTCTGGGGAATCGTCGTCGCTCAATTGATATACGGCGCTCAGCATGATCTCCCGGTGCAGCTTCTTGATCGACATACCATTGTCGACGAAGGATTGCGCCAGGTATTCGAGCAGCTCGGGATTGGTGGGACGCTCGCCCGTCACTCCGAAGTTGCTCGGCGAATCGACGATGCCGGTGCCGAAATGCGCGCGCCAGATCCGGTTCACGATTACCCGCATGGCGATCGGCTGAGCGACGATCTGGCCGGCCAGATCCAGCCGCCCGCTTCCGTGATTCAGAGGAGCGCCGCCCAGAACCGATACGAAATGGCGCGGCACTTCTTCGCCAAGATTGTACGGGCTTCCGCGCAAGCTCAACTTCAGGTCCCGCGGCTTCTCCGATTCCTCCACGCCGTGGACGTAAGGGAATTGCGGCGGCTGATCTTTTTTCAGACGCTCGATGTCCGCACGCAGCGCGTCGATGTAGGATTTGCGCTCCGGGCTCAACTGCCGCTCCAGGCCCCAGCCGCGGAACAGCAGCAGCCCCGGCTTGGACCGCTCCGGCATTTGCAAAGGATCTTCGCCGTCGTTCAAATCGCGCTGAAAAACGTCGGTCCACAGATTCATCTTTTCGATCGGCAGGGTTTTCAGCTCCAGGCCGCAGCCCGGGCAAAAATCGTCGTTGGTGACGAACTCGTTCGGCAAATTCGAGCGCTTTTTCGGCTTGGTGCCGGGCAACGCCTTGGCGGCGATGATCTCGTTCTCTTCCTTAATGTCGTTCTTCTCGAACATGACCTCCACCAGCGTGTTCTGAAATTCGTCCGCCAGCTTCTGCGCCTCCGCGCGAGTTCCCTTGCGCTTGATCAGGTCCTGCCATGGTTCGAGATACGGATAATTTTTCGGCGGCTTGGCTAGGAAGCGGATCCAGCGTTCCATCAGCTCATAATCGAGCTTGTCGTGATCCACCACCGTCGCGATTTCGGCTTTGTTGTCGCCGGTGATTTTCCATGCCGCCATCATGTACTTCGCGGATTGGAACGCGAGCGCCTGCGCAAGCTGGTCGCCTTCGACGCTTGAGAATTCGCCCATCAGCTTGCGCCGCGCTTCCATTTCTTTGTCCCGTTTCTTGTACTCATCGACGGCGGCCTGCGGGACTTGCGGATATTCGTGATACGCCGCATTCAGGAACACGCCGGCGAGGGCGTAATAATCTTTCGATGGAATCGGATCGTACTTGTGATCGTGGCATCGCGCGCATCCGACCGTCAGCCCCAGGAATCCGCGCGAGACCACATCCACGCGATCGTGCCGCTCGTCCGCTCGCGTGATTTCGACCGCTCCATTGTCGTAGAACCACGGCCCCTGCCCCAGGAATCCCAAAGCCGGAAGTAGCTTCGGGCGCGATGTTTGGTCAAGAAGGTCCGCGGCGAGTTGCGCCTTGACGAACAGATCATACGGCATATCGTCATTGAACGCCTTGATCACCCAGTCGCGATAGAGATACGCAAAGGGATAGGGATTGTAGCCGCGACCCATCGGGTCCAGGCTGCGATAATCGTCTTCGCCGTAGCGCGCGACGTCCAGCCAGATTCGGCCCCATCGCTCGCCGTACTCGGGAGACGCGAGCAGGCGGTCGAGTATTTTCGCGAACGCTTCAGGTGAATCGTCCTTCTCAAACGCCTCGATTTCTTCGTGGGTTGGCGGCAGGCCGGTCAAATCGAGCGCCGCGCGTCGAAGCAGCGTGCGTTTGTCGGCGAACTTCACCGGCTTCATGCCATGCTGATCTAACTCCGCCAGAACGAACCGGTCGATGTCCGTTTTTGGCCACGCGGCATCCTGGATTGACGGAAGCGCTGGTTTTTTCAGGGGCTGAAACGACCAAAACGCGCGCTGCTCCGGCGTGATAACGTACTGCCCGGTCGGGTTTACGGCCGGTTTTACCGCAACGGGCCAGTTTGCGCCGGCCTTGACCCACGCGGCCAGATCCTCGATCTCGGAATCCTTCAGTTTGCCGCCCAGGGGCATTTTGATCTTGCCGGTCTGGCGGACCGCGACGATCAGCGCGCTCTTTTGCGGATCGCCCGGAACAATCACCTTCAAAATGTTTTCGCGGCTGTCCAGCCGCACTCCGCCGAGCTCCGAATCCGCATGGCAGGAGTAGCAATTCGTGGCGAGCATCGGCCGGATGCGCGTCTCGAAAAAATCGGCGCTGTCGGGAGCCGGACCGGCGGCGTACGCCAAGGCCGCCAACAGGGCGCCAAACAGCAGTCTTTTGTCAACAAGCATGGTTGACGTTTTCTAAGTATACTGAGTTTGCTTGCGTTACAGATCGATCCTGCTTGTTTTTGCGGTGCTTGCCGCGGCGCAGCCAAGACCGGAAAAAACCGGCGTCAAGACACCCGGGATTCAAATCCCCATGGCCTCGCTCAAGCCCGAAGCCGTGTTCGACGTGCCCGGATCGCCCGACTGGATCGCCGTCGGCGACTCGGTATGGATCTCGAACCAGCCGAAGGACAATGTCGCGCGGCTCGATCCGAAAACGAACAAGGTCGCCGAAACCATTTCCGCCGGGAGAAAGCCGTGCTCCGGACTTGCGATCGGCTTCGGAAGCCTGTGGGTTCCCAATTGCGGCGATCAGACGATTTCACGCATCGATCTGAAAACCAACAAAGTGACCGCTACGTTTCCGGTCGGCGTCGCCGATTCGGAAGGGGGTATCGCGGTGGGCGCAGAAAGCGTCTGGATCATGACCGATAAGCGCGGCACGCTGGCACGCATCGATCCGTCGAACAACAAAGTGGTCGCGGAGATTTATGTCGCGCGCGGATCTTACGCGGTCGCCTTCGGCGAGGGATCGGTATGGGTCACCGGCACCGAGTCGAGCGTAGTCACGCGCGTCGACCCGAACACGAACCTAGTGGTGGAAACGATTCCGGTGGGCAAAGCGCCGCGTTTCCTGGCCGTGGGTGAAGGTTGTGTGTGGACGCTTAATCAGGGCGATGGCTCGGTGTCGCGGGTGGATCCGAAGACCAACAAAGTGACGGCGACCATCGAAGTTGGCGTGGCGGGTGGCGGAGGCGACATCGCCGCCGGCGAAGGCTCCATCTGGGTGACCTCGTTCGGCTTCCCGATCTCGCGCATCGACCCGTCTACGAACAAAGTGGTCCAGCAGTTCACCGGTGAAGGGGGTGACGCTCTGCGTATCGGTCACGGGTCGGTATGGCTGTCGAACTATAAACAGGGCACGGTGTGGCGGCTGGATCCGAAGCGAATCGCGGCGACATTGGCGGAGTGAGCTCCACCGTCGCGGAACCCAGCCCAGTCGGGGATGTCAAGCCCAGCATAATCCGATACCAACGACACCGCGGATGGGCGAACAACGTTGAAGCGGCGTCAGCAACAAACGGCGTGCGATTCTCTTTGAGACTTCAATACCTGCTCCGCCCGAAGCCAATCGTCTTCTGGTGAACCTTCGGGACAGCCTCTGGCTTTCCATAAGGCCCGGGCAAGGGGTGCAATGTTCTCTGTCGTGGGTGTTGAGCCAAGAACTGACAGTCCGTCGAGCATTTCCCGGAGATGCTGCACGCGCTCCTCCGGCTGGCCCTGTTGATTCTCCGGGATCTCCCCGATCAAAGGAATCAAGCGCGACACTTCTGCATATGCACGCCTCGCTCTGAAGTAAGGGCCTTGGGCGAACGCCCAAGTGCCGGCTTTGAGAGCTTGCCGTGCTTCACGGATCCCGAGGTCCAGTTCGTGGTTGATGAGTTGACCCAGCTCTCGTTCCGTTTTTACGCGTAGCTCGTCGAACTTGGAAATTTCACCCATTACGACCTCCTTGTAGCGGCTCGTTACTGTATAAGACGCTCGACGGCATTTAAAGGTTCAGTCAGGTGGGAAAAGACGGTTGCCGGGCAAGTGCCGCCCTGTTATCGCCTCAAGCCCGCGGGTCCAGCCGTGTTCCCAGCGCCACCCCCAGTGTGTCGCCGGTCCGGAACCTCCGTCAGCGGTTTGACTGAAGCTCGTCAAATTCTGGACGGCAAGAGCCTCGTAGTCACCTTGCGGCCCTTTGTTTTCAATCCGATGAACTGGGCCACGGATTGCCCCTATGGAAAGGAAATCTCTTGTCGCCGGACTTTTCCGTTTGGCCTCAGGCAGGAACTTTATCATGCTGCACAGCCTTTTGATCAGCGACAACCTTGATGCAACCGACCTGCTGAGCGGTATCATCCGAAGCACCGGGCAAATCACTCTGGACCGATTCTTCTGCCCTTCGCCGGGCCATTACGCCCTGACCACAACCTTGAACACGTTGGCTCTCGACGTGGTGTTCCTGGATGTTTCGTTCCCCGACCAGGCCTTCCTCTACTACGAGCAGATCAAGCAGAGCAACTCGGCTGTGCCAGTGATCGGATTTTCGGCGACGGCGCCCGCTTTCACCGCCTCCGGCGGCCCCACCGGCTTTTCGTTGAGTCTTCCATTCTCAGTTGAGGACGTGATCGCCACGGTGCGGGAGGCGATTTCTGCAAGCCGCCCCCTTGCCTTGGAGAATGTCGTCGCGATCCTACCGTCGAAGGCGGGCAGCGGGGCTAGCACCATCACCATGAACCTGGCCAGGCAACTCGCATCGTCGTTCAGCAAGAGCGTTGTGGTGATGGACTGCGATCTGAGATCGGGAACCATGGCCGAGTCCCTTGGGTTGGTCCCCCAGTCGCCGGTGACGGAAACTCTCACGCTGGCCGACATGGTGATGACTCTAATCTGGCCGCGGCACGTACGGCGCAAAGACGATGTCGATTTCCTATTGTCGAACCGCGCCATCGCGAAAACGGCCCCGGCGTGGCATGCCTATCATCACCTGCTGCCGTTCCTGAGCGGGAGATACGACCACGTTTTGATCGATCTTCCAGAACTCATCGATGACGCGGCCGCATACGTTCTCCATGCCGCGTCGCGAGTTTGCATCACCACGACGCCCGAGGTTCTGGCGGTCATTCTGGCGCAGCAGCGAATTCGCGAGATCGAAGCGGCACGGGTCGATCCAGCGAAGATTCGAATCCTCGTCAATCGCTGGCAATCGGGTGACTTGACACCGCGAGCCATTTCCGACGCAGTGGGCCACCCAGTCGAGGCGGTCTTCCCGAACGACTACCGGGCGGTGGCCACCGCCATCGGGAATCACACTTTTGTTTCTCCGGGCACCCGGCTGGCCGAGGCTTACCGCTCGTTCGCCGGATCGTTGTCGGGGAGCGTGGAAACCCCTGTACGTTCGAACCTTTTCGGATCGCTGTTGAGTTCCGTCCGGTTCTCGCGCAGAGTGGCCTGAAATCGGACTGGCGGAAACAGCGACTGACCGGCTGGAGGGGTGATCCGCGCGGATCTTTCAGCGCGGCGCCATCCTCAGCCCGCCGTCGAGCCGAATGACCTCGCCGTTCAAGTAACCATTTACGATGCAGTGCTCGACCAGTGCAGCAAACTCCGCAGGTTCGCCGAGCCGCCTCGGAAAAAGCACGGAATCGCCGAGGCTCTTCTGAATGTCTTCAGGCAGTTTCTCGAGCAGCGGCGTCCGGAAAATCCCGGGCGCGATCGTCATAACCCGGATGCTGAACTGCGCAAGCTCGCGCGCGGCCGGCATCGTCAACGCCACAATTCCTCCTTTCGACAACGCATAGGCGGCCTGACCCACCTGTCCTTCGTAGGCAGCGATTGACGCGGTGGACACGATCACGCCCCGCTCCTCACCGATCGGATCGAGCCTCGCCATTTCCGCCGCCGCCAGCCGCATCATGTTGAACGTCCCGATCAGATTCACCCGAATCACCTGGGCGTAATCTTCCAGCGGCATCGGTCCGTCGCGTCCGACAATCCGTTTTCCAAGACCGATCCCGGCGCAGTTCACAAGAATGCGCGCAGGTCCGTTCCGCTCACGAGCCGCCGCAATCCCCGCCGCCGCGCCGGCTACGTCGGACACGTCGCACTGTATCGCGACGCCTCCAATCTCCTTCGCCACTGCCTCCGCCTTTCCGGCGTTTACGTCAAATACGCCGACCTTCGCCCCGCCCCGCGCCAGCATTCGTGCAGTCTCGGCTCCAAGGCCGGATGCCCCACCCGTTACGATCGCTGCCTGACCATTGACCTTCAAATCTGTTCGTCCCTTCCGCCGGCCTGATGCTCGACTCCGTTCAGCTTATCTCGTTTGAGTTCCGTCGGACATTTTGCGCCAGGCTGCGGTTCGTAAGCTATTCGTATCGCAGCGCAACCATCGGATCAATTCTTGCCGCGCGCCGCGCCGGGAGATAACCCGCAAGTGCACCGACCAGCGCCAGCAGCGCCGCGGCACCGCCGAAAGACAGCGGGTCCATTGGCGTCAATCCAAATAGAAAACTCTTGACCAGCCGCGTGGCGGTATACGCGGCACCGATTCCGGCCAGACCGCCGCCGGCGAGCAGAATCGCCACCTCGCCGAGGATCATCGCAATCACGCGCGATTTTCCGGCGCCCAACGCCACGCGAATTCCGATTTCGTTGGTTCTTCGCGCCACGGCGTACGACATCACCCCGTAGAGACCGATAGCGGCGAGCAGCACGGCGATGGCGCCGAAAAACGAGGACAGCGTGGCAATCAGGCGCTCCTAGACAACGCTTTCATCCATCAGCTCGCGCGCATCCTTGATGCTGAGGACGGGCAAATTGCGGTTTACCGCCTGAACCTCGCGCCGCAGGGCCGCGCTGAGCGCGCCAGGACTTCCGCCAGTGCGAATCTCGAAATTCGCGGTGGTAATTCCATCGATCGGCTGGAAATAGGAGACGTAAAATCGCCGCTGCGGCTCCCAGCGGAAATCGTGATCCTGCACGTCCCGCACCACACCAACGATTTCCAGGCGAACATTGGAGCCGGTGAAATGCTTTCCAATCGGGCTCACGCCGGGGAAATAAAACTTCGCCATGGTTTCGTTGATCACGGCGACGCGAGGCGCTCCGGGCACGTCGCGCTCCCCTATATCGCGCCCCAACAAAACCGGAACGCCGATACCGGTGAAGTAATCCGGCCCGACCTGATCGAAGCGCGCCTCGCGATCTTTGTCGGAGCCGGCAGTAAAGCCGTCGATGTCCTTAAGGTTGTCGCCGGATTCGGTTCCGGAAAAGAGCCCGTTTTCGGAGAACGTCGCGGCGCTCACGCCGGGAACGGAGCGCACGCGGTGGAGCAGATTCTTCATCGCACGGCCGACATCATCGCCGCGATAGCCGGCGCTGACCGGATCGACATTCATGATCAGCAGATGATCGGGATTGTAACCGACGTTTTCTGTCTTCAAGTTGTACAGAGTCCGCAAAAACAGTCCCGCACCGACCAGCAGCAGCATGGACACCGAGACCTGCGCGCCCACCAGCCATTTGACCGTGCCGGTGCGTCCTGCCGAAGCGCGGCGACCGGCGTCCTTGAGCGTGTCGGCGAGCGAGATGCGCGTCGCGCGCAGGGCCGGAGCGAGTCCAAACAAAACTCCCGTCGCGATGGAAATCGCCGCCATGAATCCGAGCGTGCGCAGATCGGTCTCAAATGGAATCGCCAGCGGCAAGCCGAGGCCGGAGAGCAGCGCCAGCAGCACACGCGTGCCCGCGTAGGCGATCGCGATGCCCAAAATGCCGCCGATCGACGCCAGCAGCAGACTCTCGGTGAGCAACTGGCGGATCAACCGGGCGCGCCCCGCTCCGAGCGACAGCCGCACGCTGATCTCTTTCCGGCGTGAGGCGGCTCGCGCCAGCAGCAGATTCGCGACGTTCAGACACGCGATCAGCAGCACGAGTCCGGTTACCGTCATCAATACCAGCAGCGGTTGAGAGAATTCGCGCCGGATCTGGCCGAATCCTTTCTCGCCGGATTCGGTTGGCAGCATGTCTTCGGCAATGTCGCGGCGCTCGCGTTCGCCGATTTGCGATCCGGCCTGGTCCATCAGAAGTTGCCGCCACAGCACGACCAGCGCGGCCCCAGCCTGCGCCTGGCTCACGCCCGGTTTCAAACGGCCCATCATCCGCACCCAGTTCGCTTTCTTTTGTTGCAGGAATGGCCGGCCCGGCATCACCGAGGCTTGCATCATCATAGGGATCCATACCTCGATCGACGTGCCCACTGTGTCGCCGAAAAATTCGGGCGCGGCCACGCCAACGATGGTCAGCACGGCGCCATCCACCGAGCTCGATCCCGGCTTATCGTAAACGTCGAGACCGCCTGTATTGGCGTTCGCCCGGCCCGTTTTCACCTGGATCTTTTTGCCGAGCACGTCGGGCGATCCGCCGAACGCGCGTTTCCAGTAAGCTTGACTGATTACCGCGACGGGACTCGATTCCGGCGTTAGATCGTCCTCGGGAAGAAGCGTCCGCCCCAATGCGGCGGGCACGCCGAGCGTTTGAAAATAATTCCCCGAAACCATCTCCCCGGTCGCGCGTTCTTCCGCGCCGCCGGGCCGCTTCACTTCCAGCTCCAGCATCGCGTGAACGCCGAACATGGACGAGAGCACCTGATTTCGCCTGCGCATCTGTTCGAACATCGGGTAGGAGACGACCCTGCGAATCGCCAGCAACTCTTGCGGATCGCGAACCTGCAGGAAGCGAAGCATTACGTGATCGATCAAACCGAAAATCGCAGTGTTCGCCCCGATGCCGAGCGCCAGCGAAAGCACTGCGACGGAGGCGAACCCCGCGTTGGCGCCGAGCTGCCGCAGCGCGTAGCGCAGATCCTGCCATAGCCGTTCGAGAGACGTCCATCCCCACATTTCGCGACTGACCTCCTTTAAAATGCCGATGTTGCCGAACTGCCGCTGCGCCGCCTGGCGGTCGCCCGATTTCCGCGCCTTCATGTCGAGATGGAAGCGCATTTCGTCATCCAGATCGCTTTCAAAGCGATCACGATGAATCAGAAACCGTAGCCTGCGCCAGAGTTCGCGCATAAACATCAGGCCGGCTGAATGACGCGCCGGATCGCACAGGTTACTTTCTCGAACTCGGCGATTTCGGCGTGAAGCTGTTTTCTGCCGGCCGCAGTAAGGCGGTAAAAGCGTGCGCGGCGATTGTTTTCTGAAAATCCCCATTCCGCGTCCACCCACCCCTTCACCAGCATTCGCTGCAACGCGGGATACAGCGAGCCCTCTTCAACCGTAAGAATCTCGTCCGAAATCTGCTGGATGTGTTCCGCGATGCCGTAACCGTGCATCGGCCCCAGCCGGGCCAGCGTCTTGAGGATCAACATGTAAAGCGTGCCTGGCGGGATCTCCGTCCTCGTTCCCATAGTCTAACTATAGTACGGCTCAGGCGCGTTTAGGTAACGGAGAAATTTGCCGCGGCTTGCAGATCGGCTCGCCGCTTGACTACTTGTTTAACGAGATCCTGGTGTAACCGGAGGGCAGCTCAAACAGAGAGTCGGGGACGGGTTCCTCTTTGATATTCTTGAATTCACTGGACATCTTCGCAGGAGAGCCCTGCGTTTCCATCTTGATTGCGAGCTGGAACTTCTTCGCGATCCACTGATACATCATCCCCATCGACTTGTCGTGGTAAGTGAAGGCATACTTGTCGCATGGGTAGCCATTGACGGTTTCCTCGCCCACGAGTTTTAACTCCCCCAGACCCTTGAGGGCCGCCTGAATCTCGGATATGGATGTAGGCATACCGCCGACCCCGGGCAGTTCGAGGTACGTCTTGTTCGCCAGATTCACGTCCCAGATCACGTCCTTATCGGGACGTGAAATCATAATCGAGGTCTTGCCCTGGGTGAATTCTCTTCGGACTTTGCCATCTTTCATGTAAAGCTTGCCGGCGGTCGTCTTAGGGCCGCGCACCTCCACGAAGTCCGCCGAGAATTGCGCCGCCAGGCACAGCGCGCCCGACAGGACGCCGGCCGCGCTGATTGTGAACATCCTTGCAAACATTTTCATCGAACACGTCATATTGATCCTTTCAAAGATATAGCCCGTCAAGCCTGCTTTTCCGCGAAGTCGCCGACGACGGGCAGTTTGAACTTTTCATTGGCGTACGCTTTGTACATCAACAGCAGGAAGATCACGAGGAAGCCCAAGGACACCAGCGAGGACAGGGTGCTCATGGCGCTCCACAGCGACCAGGGCAGAACCGTGAAAAGCGCCCCGAGAATGACGTGCGCCACCAGCCAGACAAGGCTGAGAATCACGGACTGAAACGCGTGGAAGCGCACGAAACGGTCGCTCTTATATGGTTCCACCACCAGAAAGAACGCTCCACTGATGAAGCCCACCAGATACGACAGCAGGCCTGCGATGTTTGGTTGCAGTACAGAAGGTTTGGCCTCGGCGCTGTGCCAGCCACAATTCGCACAGAAGGCGCCAGCCACATTGGATCCACAGTTTGCGCATTGCATTGACGTTCCTCCTCCAGATCGCACTTGCGGGCTCGAAACCGCTTGTCGCGCCCGGCTCTACTTTTCATAGCGAGAAGCCCGGCCGAAAACTGTAATGCGAGCCGATCAAGAGCCGGGCAAAAAAAATCCTGCGAGCAAGACAGTCTTGCCGCCGCGTTCCCGCTATAAGAATTGAACAGCGCCCGAAACGAAGGAGGCCTTATGATGCAAAACAACAGATTCTTTTCGCTCAATCTGCCGATCGCTGGGAGTTGCTGGATTGCCGCCGGCGCGGTGGTGATTCTGGCTGCCTGTGGCCGTGGAAATTCGGGGCGCCCGGCAGCGTCGAACACCCGACCCGCAGCAGCGGCGACTCGTGCTTCCAATCCCGCGAATGACTACACCAAACCCTACCTGACGGATCAAAAGATGCAGAATTTCATCGCCTCGATGAAGGAGGACAAGAACCCGTTCGAGGTTATCTTCAAGAAGGGCGGCGGCATGCGGAATCCATTGGAAGTTCAGGCCCGCATGGCCGAGTTCAATGCGTTCGCGCGCAAGTATAGTTTCGCAGACTATCAGGATTACACCGCCGTGTGGGGCCGCATCACGGTTGCCCAGCTGCAAAGCTTCGCGAAAGACGCGATGAAGGACGTTGTGGCGATGACTGAGAAGAACATCCAGGAGGCGGAGGAGCAGCTCAAGAAGCCCGACCTGAGCCCGGAGATGCGGAAAGTATACGAGAGTCAGGTCGAAGGTGGGAGGAAGTCACTGGCCCAACTCAGCAAGCCAGCGGCTAATCAGTTTAATGACGCGGATCTGGCTCTGGTTCAAAAGTACAAGACAGAAATCGACGAGGCGCAAAAGAAATACGAAGGCGCTTAGGCCTTTCCGGCGGCCCGCATGGAGCGTTTGCGGTTGGCTCGTGGAAGACGCGCGATCGGTGTGATATGCTCTTTTCCAACCGCGGAGCGGTTGTATATGACGTCGCCGCCGGTGCACGAAGTCACTCATTTGCTGCAAGCCTGGAGCGCCGGTGCCT
>CAWJHI010000119.1:0-34661 GCA_963842485.1 Terriglobia bacterium
ATCGACGCCGCGGTCACGGCCTTGAACGCCCCCATCGAGCTCTGGTGGAACCGCAGCCCGCGCGAGAACCCGGCCCGCCACTGGCTGCAACTGCGCCTGACGGGACGCAGGAGCAACCGCTCCGCCATCGGCGCGGAGGTCCGCTGCCAGGCCGCCGGCCACCGTCAGCTCCGCACGGTCTCCTCCAGCGTTGGCTATGCGTCGTCAAGCGATCTCACGGTGCACTTCGGCCTCGGCGAAGCAACCCGCGCGGCCATCGAAATTCGCTGGCCCTCCGGCGCGGTGCAGACGCTGGGCGATGTGGCGGCGGATCAGCGGCTGAATCTGACGGAGCCGCTCGGGTAGAAGGCCTTGTTTCCCGCCCTTTCCGTCCGCCGAGGCGGACACGGAAAGGAGGCGCGCCCGGCCTTCTGTCTGCTCCAGGCTGGCAAACCTGCACTCGACCCGGATTTTTTGCGAGCCAAACCCTGCCAGGTGCTGAGAAGATGCTGGGTATGCTGAAACTCGGGAAAGAACGCACGTTGATCGGCGCCGCCCTGACCGCCTGCTTCGCCGTTTGCTCTACGGCTGGAGCAACGACGGTCCTGCCGCCGACCATCGTCTCCAACTCCACCATCCACGTGTACCTGCGTGTTCTCGAACAGCACCGCCGTGGTCAGGAGCGGACTCCAAATCACCAAGGGTGAGAGCGCCAATCCCTGGCCGCTATCCTGATTGTTGAGCGCTGCCCATACATTCAGATATCCCGCGCCAACCGTGAAGATGTCGTAGGTGCTCGGATACACGGCGCCAGTGGTCGGATCTACCGCGATACTCGTCAAGGGAAAGGTCTTCGATGCAGTCTTCATCAGGCGCGCCTTCACGATGTCCGGAGTGATCCCCGGGTTTCGCTGGATCAGCAGCGCCGCGGCGCCGCTGACCACCGGCGTCGCCATGCTGGTCCCACTCAGAGTGAAATAACTGGCTGGTCCCGAAAACCCCGGCTTCATATACGCGGAAGCCTGAACCACGTTGCCCGGATACAGTTTCTCCAGCGTCGATCCTGGAGCGAGAAGCGAATCGACCAGGTTGCCCGGCGCCACGATGTCCGGTTTCACCTCGAGGTCGATCCAGGTTGGCCCCTTCGAGCTATAACTGGCGATCTGGTCGTCACTGGTGGTCATCGTTCCTTCGGTCTTCATTGCGCCGACCGTAATCGCGTAAGGGCTGTTCCCCGGTGAAAGAATGGTCGCGTACCCGTTGCGTCCCAGATTGCCGGCCGCGACCACCACCACGATTCCACTTTTCCAGGCAGCCGCCACCGCGTTGCAGATAGGATCGTACCGGTAGCTTTCATAAATCGGCCGCCCGAGCGACAGATTGATCACGCGGATGTTGTATTGCGCTCTTAAGGCGACTGCGCGGTCCAGGGCTGCTATCACGACGCTGTCGTTGCTCATGCCGTTGGCATCCAGCACGCGAAGATCGATCAGGGACGCTCCGGGCGCGACGCCTCGGAACGTTCGGGTGTACTGAAAACCAGTCGACGACGCGCCGCTGCCGGCCGCAATCCCAGCGACGTGCGTGCCATGTCCGTAGTCGTCCGCGTTGGTCTTGGCAACAAAGCTTTGGCTGTACACGATTCGCGACGCCACGTCGGGATGCGCGTAAATGCCGCTATCCACAATGGCAATTCCGACTCCCGCGCCCGTGTCGCCCGACTGGAATGCGGTATTGGCGCCCACGGCCGCCGTGGTTAGATCCAAAGTACCAGCCAGTTGCCGGTCCGGCGAAATGTAAGCCACCGATGGATCGAGCGCCAGCAGCCCGACCACAGCCGCCGGAAGCTCCGCCGCAATCGCGGGAATCAGCTCGTATTGATCGTATATCACTCCCCCGAGCGCAAGCAGCTTGGTGATGTTGAGCAGTCCCGGTGCGGAATTGTACTGGATCACTACGTTGACGGGCTGCGTCAGTCCGTTCAGTAAACTGAGCAGATCGGGCGCGATCTTCGACACTTGACCAAAGCTGAGCGTCGCGCTGAACAGGGTGAAAGTGAGAAGGATAACTGAGCGGCGGAGACGTTTCATGACGGAGGCTGGAATGCACGCTTCGCGCCAAAGCGTAACGCATTGGTAAGTACCTGGAACTAATAGGACTTTTTCGCAACACCAGCGTCTTCTCGACGCCATGATGGCGCCGCGAACGTCATTCTGGCACGCAGGCCTTATGTCCTGCACGGCGGGAACCGATAAATCTAAGAGATACGACCCGGTTGCGGGTTTCAGGGATGAATTCGCGTCGAGCGACGGCATACATCGGCCTCATCATCGCGGCGGGAGTCGCGATCCTCGCCCATGGCCTGTTTACCTGGACCAGCTTAGATCTGGGCCACTACCTGACGTACGCCGCCATCGCCCTGTTTGCTTCCGGCATGAAGATCAGCCTTCCCGCGGTGAAGGGCACCATGTCGATGAGTTTCCTCTTTGTGCTGATCGGCATTTCCCAATTCAGCCTGGGCGAGACTTTGGCGATGGGCTGTCTGGGCATGCTCGTGCAATCGATGTTCCTGACGAAAACGCGCCCGCAGACCATTCGCGTGGCATTCAGCGTCGCGAGCCTGGCGTGCTCCATCCAGATCGCTTACTCGGTTCATCACGTCCGGGAAATTCACAACGAATTACTGACGGCAGCGGCGTTTTTCGTTGCAAATACCTTGTTGGTTTCGGTGGTCATCGCGCTGACGGAAAACAAGAATGTATGGACCGTGTGGCGCGATTCCTACTTCTGGTCGTTTCCGAATTACCTGGCTGGCGCGGCAGCTGCATGGATCGTAAGCGTCTCCAGCCAACACTTCGGATGGCAGGCTGGGCTGCTGCTCCTCCCGATTTTCTATGTTGTATATCAGTCGCACAATTTGTACATAAGCCGGCTGGAGGAAGCCAGGCGGCGCGCCGAGGAGCAACGCGCCCACGCCGAAGAAATCGCCGGGCTTCAACGCCGGACCATCGAGACACTGGCGCTCGCCGTCGAAGCAAAAGACCAAACCACCCACGATCATCTGGAGCGCGTCGAAGTTTACGCCGTCGAGGTCGCCAAAGAGCTGGGCTTTGGTGAGACGGAGCTCGAGGCCCTCCGGGCCGCGGCGTTGCTGCACGACATCGGCAAGCTGGCTGTCCCCGAATACATCATCTCCAAACCCGGCAAGCTGACTCCCGAAGAGTTCGAAAAGATAAAAACCCATACCGTCGTCGGAGCCGAAGTGGTGGAGCGTATCCGATTCCCTTACGCGGTTGCGCCTATGGTGCGGGGGCATCACGAAAAGTGGAACGGCACGGGCTATCCCGACGGCCTGGCAGGAGAAGCGATTCCCATTGGCGCTCGAATCCTGGCCGCGGTCGATACTCTGGATGCGCTGGCCACAGACCGGCAGTACCGCCGGGCGCTGCCGCTCGATGAAGCCATCCAGGTGGTCGTATCCGAGGCCGGGAAGAGCTTCGACCCCAGGGTTGTCGACGTGCTCGCACGGCGCTATGTCGAAATCGAGCGCCTGGCCAAGAATAGCCATCGCATTGCGAAGCTGCCGACTGACGTCAAAATCAAGAGGGGCGACGCGCCCGCGGCCGGCTTCGAGAAAGTCGCGGATCAGAGCGCTATCAATCGCGACCTGGTGAGTTTCCACAACTCGATCGCCGAATCTGAAGAGCGTTCCCGGCAGCTCACCAAGCTCATTTGGAGTCTGACCCGCTGCGGCGATCGCGACGCCATATTTGCCGTCCTTAGAGATTCCCTTCCCGCCGTCGTTCCCTACGATGCCATGGCGGTCTACCGGACGCGCGGCGATTTTCTGGTCCCCGAAGGCATCGATGGCGAGAGCTTTCGCTCCTTCGCGGATGAGCAAGTACCCATGGGCGGCGGACTGTCCGGCTGGGTCGCCGACAACGGCAAAGCGATCGTTAACGGCAATCCTAGCGTAGAACCCGGCTACTTAAACGACCCCTCTCGATACAGCGCACTGAAGTCCGCGCTGGCGGTGCCGCTGACGACCACTCGAGGGATCATTGGCGTCCTGTCGCTCTACCGCTGCGAACACGACGCGTTCACCACGGAGCACCTGATTTCGCTCACGACTCTAGGAACCGCTCTTGCCGGCATTCTCGAGCTGGCAGCTCAACGGAAGCAGGTCGTTTGAGGGGAGCTGTGGAATCGCCGCGATCAGCCTGCGGGTATACTCGTGCGCGGGGTCGCGAAATACCTGCCCGACCGGCGCGTTCTCCACGATTCTGCCTTCGTGCAGGATCGCAACTCGATGACAAAGCGACGCGACGGACGCCAGGTCATGCGAGATATACAGAATCGCGATGCCTTGCTCGCGATTCAATTTGCGAAACAAACTCAGAATCTCGGCCTGTGTAATTGCATCTAGCGCGCTGGTCGGCTCATCGGCCAGCAACAGCGGCGGGCTGTGTAAAACGGCAAGCGCAATCAAGAATCGCTGCGCCATCCCCACGCTGAGGTCCCTTGGATACTGCCGCAGAAACGCCGTATCGGAGGACAGGCTGGCGCTTTCCAGCAGCGATCTTGCGTCGGGTGTGCCGCGTTCGTGCGCGCACCATGCTTCGTGAAGTTGCGCGCCCAGCCGCAAGTTTGGATTGAGCGATGCGAGCGGGCTCTGTGGCACCAAACCAATCAATTTACCGCGCACCCCGCGCCAGCCTCGCGCATCCAGCTTCAGCAAATCGCGCGCTTCAAATCGAAGGTCGCCTCGAACGTGTCCGCCCTTGAGCCCCAATAACCCGAGAATCGCGAGCGCAATGGTGCTCTTCCCCTCGCCGCTCCGGCCAACCAGCCCGACAATCTCGCCCTCACGAACATCGAGCCCGAACGTCGTGGAGCACGTCCGGTTTTTCGGCATAACCGGCGGAGATTCGACAATAGAACAGAGGAGGCTTCATTGGACCGCAAGGTGCTCGACGTTCCAATAGGTGTGTGGAAAAAATGCTGTCGGTCTCACGCCCGACACATGCGGCGAAACCGCGGCCAGCGCATTCGGATGCAGAAGATAAATGACCGGCGCCTGTTCGTGCAGAATCTCCTGCACGCGATCGAAGTCCTTTTTACGCGTGCGATAATCCGCCGTGGCAGCCTGCGCGAGCATCAAACGATCGATCTCCGCCTCCCAATCCGTCTCGGGACTCTTCTGCGAAGGATTCCACGGGTGATTGCTCGCTGAGCTGAGCATGATGTTCATCAGTTCGCTTGGGTCGGCGTCGACGTTTACCAATCCCAGCAGGCACGCCTCATAGTTCAGCGTGCGTGTGATGCGCTCGATCAGCGACGGAAAATCGAGGGTCACGATGTTGATCTTCACACCGATACCGGTCAAGTCCTGTTGGATCATCGCCGCCATTCGCTCCCGGGTCTTGCTGCCGGAGTTCGTGACGACGGAAAACTCCACTGCGTTCCCGGCGCGATCCCGCAGCGTCGCCCCGTCAAGCTTGAAGCCCTCAGCTGAGAGGCTTGCCAAAGCGGCAGCGCGATCATACTGTACCGGCTTTAGCCGATCGTTGAACCACAATTTATTCGATGGCGATACGGGGCCCGCCGCCGCGCTGGCATGCCCCCGATACACCACGCGGGCTAGATCGTCGCGCCGGATCGCCTGCGAAATCGCACGCCGGAAAGCCGCCGATCCAAACCACTGCCTGGCTGGATCGCGCAAAGGGGCGCGCTTGGCTTGGTTGAACCAAAGAAATTCCGAATCCATGGTGGGACCCGCGTCGACCGCGGTCCCGGGCGCATCCGCCGCCAGCCGTTCAAAAGAGTCGGGCGTCAACTTATCGATCAACTGAATCTCGCCGCGCCGGAAACGAAGCAGTTCCAGATCGCGATTCTGTTCGATGTCGATCCGTATCGAGTCTACCAGCGGCAGTTCACGCTTCCAGTACTCTGCGTTGCGTTTCAGCAGAATCGACACACCCGGCTTCCGCGCCGCGATCACGAAAGGTCCCAACCCTGGCGCCGGCCGTTGTGCCGCCTTCGCGGAAACCATCGCCACCTGATCGAACAGCCGCTCGATTTGCGCGACGGGCGCTGGAAACTCCGCCACAACTGTATCTTTGCCGCGCGCCGTCACCTTTACTGCGCCGCTCGCCGTCTTGAAAGTATCGGCAATCGGCGAATGCAGAGCCGGATCCAACAGTTGGCGGAAGGAGGCGACGACGTCATCGGAAGTGAACGCCGATCCATCCGGGAAACTCACCCCGTGTCGCAGAGTGAAAACGATTCTGCTTCCGTTGTTCTCGACCTTCCACGACGCCGCCAACTCCGGTTCCACTTGTTGCGTCAGCCGGTTCACCCGGATGAGAACACCTTCCGTCAGGTATTCGAGCGCCAAAGCGGAATCGTCCGCCACCAGGAACGGATCCGTGGTTTTCGGGTCGTCATGCAGGGCGAACCGCAGCTCCGCGCCCGATGCAGCGACCGTTAACGCAAGCAACCACCAGGTTGTCATACGGATTCGCCCGGTCTTGGTCGGATGAGTTGCAGACTGCCGGTGACAGCGCCCAGCAGCAGGACCGGCGTCAGCAGCCACAGCTTCGATGTCACGTCGCCGCCTTCGATCTCCCGCAACAGGCCTCCCCAGGACGGCAGCGGCTCCGCGATCCCCAACCCCAGCATGCCGAGTGTGGTCTCCGCCAAAATGTAGACCGGCACAGCGATCCAGAATTCCGCGAGCAGAATCGGCCTGACGTTCGGAATCAGATGCCGCCACAGCAATCGCCACGGCGGGCACCCCTGCGCTTGCGCCATCAGCATGAAATCGGATGTCTTCATCCCCCTGACTGCGGCGCGGACCACGCGGGCGGGCGCGGCCCAGCCGAGCGCGCCAAGAAGCGCGAACGTGATGGTCACCGACGCCACCGGCGAAACGTTAAGCGGCAACGCCGCCCGCACGATCAGCAACAAGAACAGCCACGGCAACGACAAGAACAGATCCGCAGCGGAAACAATTGCGATCTCCGCAAAACCGCCAGCCCAGCCGGCCAACCCCCCGAGCAGCGCCGCCGCCATGCATGAAAAAACGGCAGCCGCCGGCGCGAGCAGCAAAGAGACGCGCGTCCCATACGCGAGCCGAGCCAGCCGATCGCGTCCCAGCGCGTCCGTTCCCAACGGGAATTGCGCCGACGGCGCCGCATCCGGCCTGTCGCGGAACTGAGTATCGTAGGACGTCTTCCTCCACAACTCCGGAGTCAGCGCCGCCAAGGAAATCGCCGCCAGAAACACGGTGGCCGAAACCCGCAGGATCCTCAAGACTCGACCTCCGGCCTCGCGACCGCTTCAGAGATCGCCGAGCAGACCGTCACCGCGATGGCGACGAGCATGGTCAAATTCACCAAGAGCGGAAGATCCCGTGCCATCGCGGCCCGCCACGCCAGTTTGCCGATACCTGGCACATCGCAAATGGCCTCGATCGGAATCGCCGCACCGATCGCGATGCTCACCGATGACGCTGCCAGCGCGACCATCTGCGGACCCACCGAAGGCAACACGTGCGCCCAGAAAATCCTCGTCTCCGCGACGCCTCGCGCCCTTGCCATCTCGACGTGCGCCGCATCGTAAGCCTGCCGCAATAGATTCTTTGAGAACTGAAATATCCGCGGCGCAAGCACAAGGATTAGAACCGTACTCGACGTCGCACCCGAAAGCACGCATAAATAAGCGATCAGCGCGGCAGGCAAACCCAGCAACAACCCAGCGCTCGTCGCCGACAAAGCCTCGAAGACTGGCGCCCTTCGCAGCCGGCCAGACGGAATCGCAAACGCGAACCCGAGCACCCATCCGCCCGCCAGCCCGATCGCCAATTCCCGAAGTGTTGCCGGTGCGCGGTCTCCAATCAGCCCGCCGATCGGTGCCATATTCGATTCGGAAAATCCCAGCTCGCCCTTGGCCAATCCCCTAAGGTAGTGAAACAGGTTCGCTCCCACGTCCGCCTTCTTCGCACGCATCGCCGCCAGGCTCTCTTCGCCTGCCTTGAAGTTCAGTTCCCTCTCGTCTACGGTCGTCCCTGGAGAATATCGAACCAGCAGCGCGCAAACGAATCCGGAAGCGAGGACGATGGCCGCCATCCGCCCGATGTGTCTGACCACGCGCATTCCCTACCTATCGGCATCGCCTTAGCTGCCGCACACGGGACGAAAGTCCTACAGCGGTTTCGCCGTGCGGCGTAGTGTGAAGCCCCGATGGACCCTTTAAGCCACTTTCCCAAATAATCGGTATGCAGGCTAAAAGGACAATCGCCCCCCATCGATGAGCTTCCCGTGTGAAACTCGCGAGTTTATTGGAGCACCCGCCGTCTTTGCGAGTGAGGCTATGTCCCGTCTGCTCGGCCTGGTCGAAAAAGTCGCCGTCACGGGTGCAACCGTGCTCATCAACGGCGAAAGCGGTTCCGGCAAAGAAGTCATCGCGCGCGCCGTTCATCACTATTCCATGCGCGCGTCGCAATCCTGGGTGGACGTGAACTGCGCCGCGCTTCCCGAAAATCTTCTCGAAAGCGAGTTGTTCGGCTACGAGAAAGGCGCGTTCAGCGGAGCGGACTCCTCCAAACCGGGCCTCTTCGAAATCGCGAATCGCGGAACGCTCTTTCTGGACGAGATCGGCGATCTCGATCTGCAGGATGCAAGTCAAGCTGCTGCGGGTGCTCGACGGTTCGAGTTATTACCGCGTCGGCGGCGTGAAAAAAGTTTCCATCGACGTTCGCCTGATCGCCGCGACCAATCAGGACTTGAAAGCCGCGGTCCGGGACGGCCGCTTCCGTCCCGATCTTTATCACCGCCTTTGCCAGATCCGCCTTTCCGTGCCGCCTCTGCGCGAGCGCACCGAAGATATTCTTCCACTCGCCGAATTCTGCCTGGCCGGCCAGAATCTCGAAAGCAACAAAGAAAATTACGATTCTCTCCGGAAGTAGTCGCGACTTCTCCGGGCATATCCCTGGCCCGGCAACGTCCGCGAACTGCGCAACGTCGTCATTCGCGCCGCTGTCTTTGCCTCGGGCCCGCAGATCCGTCCCGGAGGATCTGCCCGAGGAATTCACGCAACACAACCTTCTCGGCGGATCTCCAGACTCTCGCGGCGCTGCCGGAGCTTGAACGCAACGCCATCGCCAAGGCCCTCGAAGAATCGCGAGGTCATCAGCAGAAAGCGGCAACCAGACTGGGCATCTCCAAGCGCACGCTGCAACGGAAGATCAAGTCGTACGGTCTCATCACCGAACATACGGTGTCTGTCGGCGGATGACGATGCTATTCAACGCAGATCGACGAAAGCAGCGCGACCGCCGTAGCGAACCTCGCTCTGCCACCGGGGGCACGGTCAGGATTTCATTTGAGAATCCCGCCCCCATCACGATTGACGCTGAATGGATCGAAAGCAGCGTCAACGGCTTCCGGGTCGTTCACGATTCCCAAGCCCTGGAGCCCGGCCTCGACGTTTCCTACGAAAGTGCCCACCCGCTCCGGCCAGGCTCGCCTGGTCTGGACCCACGTGCTCGATGGCCGGCGGGTGAGTGGATTTGTCGCGATCGGGTGAGCCTCCTGACTATTTCGACCAGGAATCGACCGCGGCTCTCGCGATCTGCGCGATCACTTTCTCCCGAGTCGCTTGGTCGGCAGTGCTGCCCTTTACATGGATTAACCATGCGTCGTGCTCGCTTTCTAAAAATAGTTGCAAAAAGGCTTTACATGGATACCCCGGCTGGTATAACCTGCATATGGGTGCCCGGATGGGTGTGACCCAGATCCCGAGGGAAAGGAGGCCGATGTTGTCTGACGCCAGTGGTAGTCGCTTGCGCGAACAGCAATTCGATACCGAGTCAGCGGAGCCTCACTCTTTGAGCGATCTCCTGCCTCTAATTCAGTAGCCTTCGCGAACCGCGCTTCTATAGAACACTTGCGGTCGCTGCCTCGCCGGCGATCGGCAAGTTGGGAGTCATTTACTCAATGAAAGGAGGTAAAGCCGATGCGGATGAAAACGATGAAAGCGGTACGTACCGCAACATATTGGATTCACAGAATCCTGGAAGTGCGTTTGCCGATGGCTACGGTCTATGGGCTCCGCACCCGTTGAAAGTGAGGACTCGTCGATGATGTTTCGCGGCGAGGTTCACGTTTTGCCTGCCCTTTTCGCGGAGGGCCACTTCCAGCCTCGGATTTCGGGCTTGTCCAGGCCTTCCGTGTAGGCGTAGTTGATGCTTTCGATAATCTGGCCCTTCAGCCACTCCTTCAGCTGCGCGCCCGGGCCCTGGAGTTTCGGGACGCGATCGATCACGTCGATCGCCAGATTGAAGCGGTCCACCTGGTTGCGGATCGCGAGTTCCAGGGGAGTGTTGATATTGCCCTTCTCTTTGTACCCGCGTACATGAATGTTGACGTGATTGGTCCGGCGATACGTGAACTTGTGGATCAGCCAGGGATATCCATGAAAATTGAAGATCACCGGCTTGTCTTTGGTGAACAGGGAATCGAAGTCGCGATCGGAGAGCCCGTGCGGATGCTCCGTTTCCGGCTGGAGCCGGTACAAATCCACGACGTTGACGAAGCGAATCTTCAGATCCGGGCAGTGCTCTCGCAGAATCGCAACGGCGGCCAACGCCTCCTGCGTCAGAATGTCGCCGGCGCTCGCCACCACCACGTCCGGCTCCGCACCGGCGTCGTTGCTGGCCCACTCCCAGATGCCGATGCCTTTCGTGCAATGGATGACCGCGGCATCCATATCGAGATAAACCAGGTGCGGCTGCTTGTCGGCAACGATCACGTTTACGTAGTCCTGGCTGCGCAAGCAATGATCCGCCACGCTGAGCAGGCAGTTCGCATCGGGAGGGAGGTAGATGCGCGTGATGAGCGCGCTCTTGTTGCTGACGACATCTAGAAAGCCGGGATCCTGATGAGTGAACCCGTTGTGATCCTGGCGCCACA
This sequence comes from Terriglobia bacterium, assembly GCA_963842485.1. Taxonomy (GTDB): domain Bacteria; phylum Acidobacteriota; class Terriglobia; order Bryobacterales; family Bryobacteraceae; genus Palsa-187. The sequence goes on from CAWJHI010000119.1 coordinate 10,953, forward strand.
CCAGCGACGAGATCAGAAGATTGAGTGAGGAGATCGGAGCCCGCCAGTCGAGCTCCAGCTTCGACTTCTCCAGCCATTTCGCATGCTGGTTGTACATGGAGTCGATGATGTGGACGAAAGCCTCGTAGGTGTTGAAGAGCCCGTGCCGCCCTGTCAGGAGATAGCCTTCGAGCCAGCCTTCCAGCGTATGCTCGCTGAGCATCTCCATCACGCGGCCATCGGGAGCGATATCGGTGCCGTCAGCGTCCTCCGGCTTGATCGCGGCCAGCCAGGTCTTCAGGCTTGCCTCATAGATATCCTGTAGCCGATTGGACGCATTCTCGTCCGGGCTGAACACACGAAAGCTGTTCATGTTTTGCCGCATGACGTCGCGCAGAAACTTGCCGAGGGTTTCCGTCGGTGAAACCTCCTTCGATCCGGGGCTGCCAAGCGGAACTGCGTAGTCGCAAAAATCCGGAAGATCGAGCGCCTTGCGCAGCTTCCCTCCGTTGGCATGCGGATTGGCGCTCATCCGGCGATCGCCCGTCGGGCGGCAGATCCCGCAGCTCCGGCATCAGCGTGCCGTGTCTCGTCGAACAGCTCCTCCGGCCGATAGCTGCGCATCCACTGCTCGACGATCCGCAGGTGCTCGGGATTCGTTTGCACGTCGAGCACCGGCACCTGGTGGGCTCGCCAGAAATTCTCCACCTTGTGCCCATCCACCTCCTTCGGTCCGGTCCATCCCTTCGGCGATCGAAGAATGATCATCGGCCAGCGCGGCCGGTCCGGCTTGCCCGTGCGGCGAGCCTCAGCTTGAATCGCGCGGATCTGCTCGCACGCAATCCTCGACCGTGGCGGCCATCTTCTGATGCATCCATTCGGGGTCGTCACCTTCGACCACGTGCGGCGTCCATCCATATCCTCTGGAAAAGATCCTCCAGTTCTTCCGGCTCGATGCGGGCCAGCAGCGTGGGGTTGGCGATCTTGTATCCGTTCAAATGCAGGATCGGCAGCACCGCGCCGTCGCGAATCGGGTTCAGAAATTTGTTCGAATGCCACGAGGTTGCCAGCGGCCCGGTCTCCGCTTCGCCATCTCCGACGACCACGCTCACGATCAGATCGGGATTGTCGAACGCCGCTCCGAACGCGTGCGACACGCTGTAGCCCAGCTCGCCGCCTTCATGGATCGAACCAGGAACCTCAGGCGTGCAGTGGCTTCCGAGTTGGCCGGGAAAGGAAAACGCCCGGAACAGCTTGAGCATCCCGGCTTCGTCCTGGCTCTTTGTCCGGATAAATCTCCGAATAGGTTCCCTCCAGGTAGCAGTTCGAGATCACTGCCGGCGCGCCGTGTCCGGGGCCGGAGATGTAGATCATGTCCAGGTCGTACTTCCGGATGACACGATTCAGGTGAACCCAGACGAAGGTCTGGCCCGGGATCGGAGCCCCAGTGTCCCAGCAGCCGATTCTTGAAATGCTCCGGGCGCAGCGGCTGCTTGAGCAGGGGGTTGTCATCGCAGATAGATCATTCCCGCGCAAAGATAGTTGCAGGCGCGCCAGTACGCGTCGATTTTGCGAAGCTCTTCCGCGGTAAGGACCGATTGCCGTTCACGATTCGGTGCGGATATCATAAAGATCACACTCCCGGGTTGAGATCGGCTATCCTCCCGATGCCGGTGGGCCCCCTGAGTAGATGCCGATCGGGGAACCGATGCTTCAGCTTGGCACACATTTGATTTCTGAAGTGTGACAGCCGTCTAACAGATGCAGGCATTTAGCGTCGAGGAAAGCAGGTTTGAACCATGCCCGATGGATCCATTCTAGTTGTCAACACCGGATCTTCTTCGCTGAAGTGCGGGCTCTACGTGGAGCAGGATCGCGACGAGCAACTTCTGCTCGATGGTGCCGCGGACGGTATCGGCAGCAGCAGTGGAAAGCTCGAGCTGCGGGACGCTGATGGTCGCGCGATTCGATCCGAGAATCTGATTTTCCCGTCGCACGCAGAGGCGCTGGACCACGTTGCGCGTTGGCTTTCGGAGGTGTCGCGGAACCAGCCGTGTGCCATCGGACACCGCGTAGTGCATGGAGGACCCAAGCTGGTGACGCATCAGCGCATTACGCCGGATGTGGTCCAGGAGTTGCAAACTCGCGTCCACTTCGCGCCGCTGCACATCCCCATGGCGCTTGAACTTATAGACCGGGCCGGGCGCGCTTACCCCAACGTTCCGCAGTTTGCCTGCTTCGATACCGCTTTTCATCGAACCATGCCGGAGGCGGCAGCACGGTTACCGCTCCCCCGCGAGTTATTCGAGGAAGGAATCCGGCGCTACGGCTTTCATGGGCTGTCTTACGAATCGATCGTTTATCAACTTGGCGAACATCTTCCCAGCCGAACCGTCATCGCTCACCTCGGCAGTGGCGCCAGCCTCGCTGCCGTGAAGGACGGGCAATCGGTGGACACTTCGATGGGCCTTACGCCCACCGGAGGGGTCCCGATGGCGACCCGGAGCGGCGATCTCGATCCGGGCGTGCTCCTGTATCTCCTGCGCGTGAAGCACATGAACGCCGATTCGTTGGAACAGCTGCTCAATCACGACTCCGGCCTGATGGCGCTCTCCGGTGGCAGGCAAGACATGCGGGATCTGGAAGCCGCAGCCGACCGTGGGGACCAGGAGGCCCAGTTTGCGATTGAGGTCTTTTGCGCGGCCATTCGTAAACGGATTGCGGCTTATATCGCGGTGCTGGGCGGCCTCGACCTGCTCGTGTTTGCGGGGGGCATCGGTGAACACAGCGCCCGAATCCGAAGCGAAGTTTGCGCCGGCCTCCATTTTTTCGGCATCTCCATTGACGACGCCGCCAACCAGCGGCACGGCGGCACAATCTCGACCGAACACAGTCGGGTCCGGGTCGGCGTCGTTTCGAGCCAGGAAGACCGCCAGATCGCCCGCCACTGTCGCGCATTGATGCGCGAGGAGCTTGCTAGAGGGCGGACTTAGGTGAACTCGAGTTTATACTTGGTCGACGCCAGAGAGTAAAGTCGTCGCCAGATCAGGCGGTTGATAGTGACCACCATGGCGCTGATGACCACCGTTGCTCCCAGCAACACGGGAAAGTTCGCAGCATCGGTGGCACGGCTGATCACCGCGCCTAACCCGGTTAACGAAAATGTCTGCCCACGAAAGCGAAAGTATTCGGCGATGATGCTTGCGTTCCATGCTCCACCGGAGGCCGTAACGAAACCTGTGATTAAATACGGGAAAATCGCGGGCAATACCAATTTCCGCCAGCGCTGGATTTTGCTCAGATGAAATACCTCGCAGACCTCCTTCAGGTCCGCCGGTATTGCGCTTGCACCGGCAATTACGTTAAATAGGATGTACCATTGGGTTCCTAGCAGCAATAGCACGATCGAAGCGATTCCCAAGCCACCACCGAGCCGAATCAGAAGCAACAACACAATCGGGAACAAAGCCGGCGCGGGTACGGAGGCAGCGATCTGGGCGATCGGTTGAGCGACTGCGGCGAGCTTCGGCTTTAATCCAACGTAGACTCCCACCGGAATGGTCCAGAGGGCCGCGAGTACCAATGTCAACTCGACACGAAGAAAAGTAGCGCCGGCTCCCAGGAAAATGTCATGCAACTCAGATCGTGAAATGCGCATGAGCATGGCGCTCATTCTCGCGATCGCGTACAGGACGCCGGCCAGCGCGATCACGAACAACGCCCGCGATGCCCATTTCGTAAGATTGCGATTGTAACGATCGGGGCGGGAATCCGAATGTACGCGCGCGAAATGCAGCGTCAACGCCTCACGCGCCGGCGCCACCGACACCTGTGCGACCCATGACAGCAGCTTCGAACGCCGCAGGAAATCAAGTACCTGCGAGCTCGGTATTTCCGAGGCTTCGACTTGCTCAAACTTGAACTTCTCACTCCAGGCGATGATCGGCCGCCAGACGAGCTGGTCGATCAGTACGATCACGGCGATCATAACAATCAGCCCCCACACAATCGATCGTGTCGCGCCGGCATTGGACGCAGATTGCAGGTATGAGCCAAGGCCAGGAAGCCGTAGGTCTCGATTTCCCAGAACAAACATTTCGCAGACCATCAGGGAAAACCAGCCTCCGGCCAAGGACATTATGGAATTCCAAATCAGGCCGATAGCCATGTTCGGCAGCTCCAGCTGAATAAATCTCTGCCACCAGCTCAGGCGGTACAATCTCGCAGCCTCGAGCATTTCGCCTGGGATATTCTTCAGTGAGGAGTACACACTAAAGGCCATATTCCAGACCTGCCCAGTGAAAATGAGCAGGATGGAACCCAGTTCCAATCCAAATTGTGTGGTTGGGAACAACGCCACCATGGAGATCATCACACCAGGCAGGAAACATAAAACCGGAATCGACTGCAATGTGTCGAGAAGCGGAATCATGAGCCGCTCAGCCTTGGTGCTATGCGCAGCGACGTACCCGTAAATGAGGCTAAAGGCCAAGCTCAGGGCATAAGCCACGGCAATGCGAGCGACGGAATAAAGGGCATAAATGGGAAGAGCGCTAGGGCTCAGGTCGATTTGAGTGTGTGCATTAACCGGAGCCCTCCAATAGTGAGCCAGGGAAAGCAGGCCGTAAAACAACGCGAATCCCGCGAAGGCGACCGGCACATCCGTCAATAAGGAGGAAGCCTTCGTGGAGAGGTTGCCCCAGGATGGAAGGCCGGCCAAGGATTTCTCGGATCGGCTATCCATCAGTGGAGCGGCACCTCCCCGCCCTCCTCTACATCGCTGGTTGCCTGATTCAAGAGTAGCCTGTCACTCTCGGAATCATATGTGAAAATTTCGCCGTACCGGCCCCAATTCAAAACGGTGTCAATCTGCCGTTGAACTTCGTCGTCGGAAAAGCGTTCTTGCAGAATGTCACGGAAGAACTCCAGCGGCATAGTGCGGTCGGATTTGCTCAAAAGAGCGCGATTTATCTGCTGAAGTAACGGGACGCTGGCCAGCGCGGCTTGCCGGAATAGACTTTTTCGCGTCGAAATGTCCGCTTCCGCAAAGGCTTTCCCGCTGGGTGTAAGCTCGACATCGCCGCGTTCGGACTTAGCGAAAGAAAGTAGCACGGCTGCCTCGACGATCGGCAAGAGGTCATCGATCTCCATCCGGAGTTCCTCCGCGATTCGATACAGATCGTCCTTTCCTCCACGATCGTCGAGCAGTTCCAGTAATCCCGCAATAGCCCCGCGCCTGGCATGTGGCAACACCCGGTAGGGCGTCTTGGCTTCGCGGCCGGGAGAAGGTGGCTCCGCTTCGAGTTCCGGCTGAGTCATCAATTTGTAAATGTAGTCGACATAAACGAGAAACTCGGCAGAATTACGTTCCCGCGGCTGCTCCAGAGGCACGCGGAAATCCGCGCGAATTTTTGCAGGACTTCGTCCCAGAACGATGATCCGGTCGGCAAGCAGCACCGCCTCCTCGATGTTATGCGTCACCAGAAAAATGCTCTTGGTGGGGATTTTCTTCCCGAGCCATAGCTCCATCAATTCGCCTCGTAGGTTATCCGCCGTAAGAACATCGAGCGCCGAAAATGGTTCGTCCATGAAAAGAATCTCGGGCTCCACCGCCAGCGCGCGCGCGAACCCTACGCGTTGCTTCATGCCTCCCGAAAGCTCTTTTGGGTACGCAGTTTCGAACCCTCTCAGCCCTACCACGTTGAGTGTCTTGAGCGCCCGCCGATGCCGTTCCACGTGATTCATCCCACGCGCGAGCAACGGGACTTCCACGTTTTCCAGCACGGTAAGCCATGGAAACAGCGCGAAGCTTTGGAACACGATGGCGGTGTTGGGACTCACCACACCCAGCGATTTTCCATGCCAGAGCACTTCGCCAGCGGACGGAGTGGTCAGCCCGGACAGTATCCGTAGTAGCGTGGATTTACCCGAACCCGAAGGTCCGAGAAGCGCGACAATCACGCCCGGCTCTACCGATAAGCTTGTCCGCGCGAGCACCTGAATCTGTCCGCCGCCCGGCCGATTAAATCCCTTCTCAATTTGCCGTGCCTCGATGATGGCCTCGACCGGCGCGACCGCTCGGTCGACGCCCACCTCCTCGACTTCCTTGATACTTGCCTCGGCTTGCGCGGGGGAAAGTTCACTGACCATCTGCTGCCAAGCTCCCTCGGGCAACTCGTCGAGAAAATTCACCCGCTCGACCGGATTCATTTTGTCGACCACCGCCGTCATCTGGCTGGTCGAGAGCGTGTGCAGCAGAACGAAGGTGTGGTAGTAAGGGAAAATCGGCGTCAGCTTTGCCGCGAACTCGACCGGTAACTGGCGGAACAGAGCCTCCTGGTCTTCATAAAGAAGGCTCAGGAACGCATCGGCGGCGACCGTGGGATCCAATCGTTTCAGGATCGCGACTGCCCGGTCCCAGCGTCCTTGCGAAACGATGGTTTGAAGTTCCTCGGCTCCCGGCGGCTTCATCGATGCACCACCGACCACTATACGCTTGGCGAACAAAACAGACGTAGGGATAATCTAAGGACTCACTACGATCGGAAATCGCGCCCGATGGCTTCACGAAAGCTTCTCACGCAACAAGTCAGCGATGGCGGTATGGCCCATCTTGGTAGCCCATGCCAAAGGAGTGGCCCACGGTTCGGCGCCCGCCTCATGGACCGGCGCGCCACGCGCGATCAGCAAGTCGACCATTTCCTTCCGGCCCCAACGGCAGGCCCAACCGAGCGGCGTGGACTGGAGCAGCGTGTCTCGTGCGTCGAGTCTGGCTCCATAGTCGAGCAACATCACGGCGAACCGCCTTCGCTCCGCCTCGGTCGGGCCTCCGCGCGCCGCGGCGTAATGCAGCGCCGTTTCGCCGAACTGGCTCGGGACATTCACGATTCCACGCCGCAGCAGCGTCAACATGCGCGCAAAGAAGCCTTCTTTGTCTGTGGCCGTGTCGCCCACACCGCGAATCGGCTGCACCAGAATCCAGTGCCAGCGAGCGTCGTCGACAAGCCAAGGCAGCCACGGCAGCGCCAGTTCGACGATGGCCGGGCATCCGTGACAAGCGGCCGACCAAGCCAACTCGCGAGCCAGTTCGATAGCGTCTTCCTTCGCCGCGGCCGCATCCAACATCCGCCGGGCCTCTTCGAAGTCGTGCGCTTCGGCGACCATATAAGGCTGCGGTTTGGCGCCGCGCGCGAGCAGCAGTTGTTTGAGGTCTTCGTGTTGATATGCGTTGCGCAACGGCCATCCGGAAGCGTAAACATTGGCGTTCGCGTCAGCGCCTCGGTCCAGTAGCAGCTCGGCGATATCGCGCCGTCCGGCCAAGGCCGCGTACCACAAAGGCGTGCCCCAGCTTTGCGTAGGCTCCTCCAGTTCGTGCAGCATGGTGCGTTCATCCACATCGGCCCCCAGGTCGAGCAACAGCCGCACCATCTCAAGTTGCCCGTGATTCACGGCGAGGCTGAGCAGCCCGCCGCCCATCCAGTGGATCTCCCGCAGCACGGCGGGATTCTCGCGCACCAGTTCGCGGACGCGCTGCGCGTCAGCCAACGCGACGGCGGCGCGGATGGTCACCTCCGCGCCATGCTCCAGCAAACGTTTGGCGACAGCGGGAAACCGTTTCGCGCCATCATTGCGCGGATCGGCGGCAAGCGCGGCGCGGTCGAGCGGAGTCAGGCCCTTTTCGTCCTGTCTTCCGCGCACTGGCGCGCCTTCGCAGCAGCCACTCCACCATTTCCTCATTCGTCTCTTCCGCGGCCACGTGCAGCGGCGTTCTGCCACGCCGGTCACAAGCGTGGATCAGAGATTCATCCCCTTCGAGCAGACGGATCGCCGCTTCGTCGTTACCGTCTTGAATCGCCCTGTTGATTTCCTCCTGCACCGGCGAGACCGTGGAGTTAGGGCAGCTCATCGACTTTCGGCGCCGCTGCTCCTCTTCCTCGAGGACCGCGACAATGTCGTGATAGCCGCGATCGCGCGCGATAGCGAAAGCGGTAGTCGCATCGCGATGCGGGAAAATACCCTTGCGGGCGTCGGCGCCGGCTTCCATTAACACCCGCACCATCGCAACGTCGCGGCGCAGAACGGCGTAATGCAGGGCGCGATGTTCGTTGTTGCCGGCCATGTCCATGCCGGCCAGTTCAGGACGGGCGCTGAGCAGAGCCCGCACCTGGTCCACATCGCCCGCTTTGACTGCCTCGGCCAGCCGGGTGACGTTGGCTCCGTCGACGAACGCCTTCAGCTTGGGCCAGCTTTCGTAGCCATACGCCCGCGCCAACACCCGCTGTGCGTCGCTGAGGGCAAATGCAGCCGGGTCTGGCGCTCGCTCCAGCCGATTTACCTCGGCCATCGCCGCAGAATCGCCCCCGCGATATTTGCTGAGCAGATCCTTGGCCTGTTTTCGCAACTGCTGTATGTCAGGATGCCGCGGCAGCCGGCGCGTTGGAAGGGAATGGGGCATGACGATCTCCTTTCGAGTCATTGCCCGGTGTCCGCGTGACGGGCCGAAAGAAGATTCGTACTGATCCTGTCGAATCCTTGAAGACCGGTGGGCTCAGCCCTTCCCGCGGACACGGCGGCGTCCGACACGCACAACCGAAATCATACCATCAGGCTGCACATGTGGGGTACAATCGCAAAGCTAGGGGTGGACATGCGAAAAACGGTCTTTCTGCTGCTGTTGCTGTGCGCTTTCGGGAATTCTGCGTTCGCAACATGGTCGGTGGTCGCCGTCGATCGCAGCACGGGACGCGTCGTGATCTCCTCGTCCACATGCACTGGCAGCACCGATGATTTTCTAAAAGATGTGCAGGCCGTGGTGGTGCCTGGAAAAGGCGTGGCCGCCTGCCAGGCCGGCGTGGACAGCGCTACACATCAAAACCAGACGCTGGTGTTTGAGGAACTTCAAAGAGGAACGGACCCGTCCAGGATCATCGAGTTGTTGAGCCAGGACCCCGGATTCCAGTCGCGCCAGTTCGGCATCGTCGACTTGCAGGGCCGCATGGCCGGACACTCGGGGCTCGCCAACGGGTTTGTGACTCAGGACATTCACGGCCAGGTCCCCGGCACAGAAATTTTCTATTCGATCCAAGGCAATATTCTTCGATCGGCCGCGGTGGTTCGGAGCGCGGTGAAAGCGTTCCTAGCCGCCGGCGGGGGCGTCACGGATCGCGTGATGGCGGCGATGGAAGCGGCCGACGCTGCCGGCGGAGACAGTCGCTGCACTTGTCGGGTTCCCGCGGTTCCAGCCGAAAGCGCCTCCATTCCCTGCACCTACCGGACCTCTCTGGTGGCTTACATTCTGGCTGCCGATCCAAAGGACACCAACGGTCCCGTCGATCAGGCCAACTCGCACAACAATGGCAAGTACGCGATGTACGTGACGGTCTCTCAACCGAATCACGGACCGGCCTTCAACATCAAGCCCGGCGAGAACCTGAATCCGGTGAAGACCCTTCGCCTGCGTTACGACGCGTGGATCAAGGCTCATCCGGAGTTCAAGCGTTAATGAGGAGATGGAAGATGCGATCGACGATGGTTTTGACGTGGTTCGCCGTGCTGATCGGTGTCGCTGGCGCGCAGACTCCGCCCGCCGGCCGCGGCGGTCGTGGTGGCGGCGGCCGCGGCGGCGGAGTTCAGACCATGACGCTGATCACCACGGCATGGCCCGATGGCGGAATGATCCCGTTGAGGTACACACAAGCCGGACCTGAGCTATCACCGGCGATTCAGTGGAGCGGCGCTCCTCCAGGCACAGCCAGCTTCGTGTTGATCTTCCACGATGCCGATACAGTGGTGAACAACTCGACCGACGACATCCTTCAATGGATGCTCTGGAACATTCCCGGGACCGCGGCCGGCGTCGCGCAAGGCAGGCCGGATGGATTCGAGCTGCCGGATGGCACGCGCCAGATCAGCGTCAGCGGCTCCCGTTACCGGGGGCCAGGGGCACCCGCGGCCGGTCCGCTTCATCATTATGTGATGGAGCTTTACGCCTTGGACACGATGCTCGACATCAAGGTGAATCCGCAAGGACCGCAGGAAGCGAATCCCAGCGTGCAGGCAATTCGCACCTCCATCCTGCAAGCGATGGTGGGGCACATTCGCGGAAAAGCCGCTTATCTGGGACTCTTTCACCGCCCGCAGTAACGCCGCAAATATTTGCCCGAGTCCCGTCAAGGGAAGGCCGGTTTACGCCGATAAAGATCGAGGGGCTTCCTTTGCCGAACACGTCTGCGCGATCCCATTGGCGTTGGCTTGGGCCGTGTCTCGGCGGGATCGCAGTGGCGGCGGCTTCTGGAGTCTACTTTTTCTCCGCGAAGCCCCCGGTCGTCCACACCCTGAACATCGGGTTTCAGGATACCCCGCCGGATCAGTTCCTGGACCGTCAGGGCAACGCGATGGGCCCTTCCATCGATCTGCTGAACGCGGCGGCCCTGCGTCGCGGTATCCATTTGAAGTGGGTTTTTTCGCCGGAGGGCTCGGAAAAAGCGTTAAAGTCGGGAGCCGTGGATCTCTGGCCTCTGACCGTCGACCTGCCCGAACGCCGCGAGCTAGTCTATATCAGCGCTCCCTGGACCAAGATTATTTTCATGGTCGTGTTTCCAAATTCGGAGCCGATCCGGCGCTTGGACGAAGTGAGGGGGAAGAGGCTGGCGGTCCGGTCGCAAATCGCCAGTGAAGCCCGCATCGCGCAGCGCTATCTGGGCGGGGCCGCCGTGGTGCCGAGTTCCTCGACCTCGGACTTGATCGCGGCCGTGTGCAGCGGCGCCGCTGACGCCGGGCTGATCGCGGTAGGGGCTTTCATCGCGCCGGGAACCTCGGAATGCCGCGAGCGATCGTTGGGCGTTTTGCCGATTCCGGGCGCCACCTACGCCTTGGGCGTGGGCGCCCGCCGCAATAGCGCGGAGGCGCGGCGCGCCGCCAACCTGCTGCGCGACGAAATCGGCGCGATGGCGTCCGACGGATCCTTAGCCCGCATCGATTTTCTGTGGGGCACGGGCATCAGCAGCCAGGCCAGCTCCATTTTCGAATACCGCAACGCCCGCTTCTACGAGATGGTGTTTCTGGTGACGCTCGCGTTCCTGGCGCCCACCTTCGCCGCGACCATCTGGCTGGCTGGGCGGCTGCGGGCCGCGCAGCGGCAGGCCGAAGTCGCCAACCGCGCGAAGAGCGATTTCCTGGCCAACATGAGCCACGAAATCCGCACGCCCATGAACGGCGTCATCGGCATGACCGGACTGCTGCTGGACATGGAAATGCCGCCCGAGCAGCGCGAGTGCGTCGAGATCGTGCGCAAGTCCGGAGACGCCTTGCTCACCGTGATCAACGACATTCTGGATTTTTCCAAAATCGAGGCCGGCAAGCTGACCATCGAGTCCCATCCGTTCGACTTGCGGCTGGTGATCGAAGAGGTGGCTGAAATGCTCCAGTCCAGGGCGGACGACCAAGGGCTGGAACTGATTTTCCGCTGCCCGCCCGGCCTTCCGGGAAATTTCCTGGGCGATGCGGGGCGCATCCGGCAAGTGGTGACAAACCTGGTGGGCAACGCGGTCAAGTTCACCGAAAGCGGGCATGTGCTGGTGGAGGCGGAGTGGCCCCATACAGAAGGAAACCACGCCGGCGTGCGCATCTCCGTATCCGACACCGGGATCGGAATTTCCGCCGACAAGCTGGCCATCCTGTTTCAAAAATTCAGCCAGGCCGACGAATCGACCACCCGCCGGTTCGGCGGCACCGGATTGGGTCTGGCCATTTCCAAACAGCTGGTCGAGCTGATGGGCGGAACCATTCAGGTGGAGAGCCAGCCCGGCCGCGGATCCACGTTTTCGTTCACGCTGCCCCTGAGCGAGGATCCGCACGCAACGGCTCCGGCGCCGCCGGGCGACTTGCGGGGCTTGCGCGCGCTGGTCATTGACGACCATGCCTGGAACCGCCGGATTGTCCAGGAACAGATCGCCGCGATCGGAATGTCCAGCGACAGCTATGCTTCGGGCACGGAAGCGTTGGCAGCGCTGCGCGCGGCCCAGGCCGCAGGGGAGCCTTATCATTTCGTGATTGCCGACTTCCACATGCCGCTCATGGACGGCGCCGAGCTGGTGGCGGCGATCAAGGCCGATCCCGCCACCCGCGGCACACTGGTGCTGATGCTGACTTCGGTGGGCGACGCGCCGGAAGCGAGAGCGCTGGAGGGCGCAAGCGTGGACCAGTGCCTGGTGAAGCCGGTCCGGCAGGCGCAGCTGGTCGCCTCGCTGGCGCGATTGTGGTCCGCCCGGGGCGGCGCTGGGGGTCCGGAATTCCCGCTCAACCCCGGCCCGCGTACCCGTCAGGAGTTTGAGTCCTTCCATGTCCGCGCCCTGGTGGCCGAGGACAACGTGGTGAACCAGACCGTCGCGGTGCGTTTGCTCGAAAAACTGGGAATCCGCGCCGACGTGGCCGCCAACGGACGGGAGGCGGTGGAGATGCTTCGGATTCTGCCCTACGACATCGTTTTCATGGATTGCCAGATGCCGGAAATGAATGGTTACGAAGCGGTTTCAGAGATCCGCCGCAAGGAGCAACCGAACCGGCGCATTCCGGTGATCGCCATGACCGCCGAAGCCACCGTCGGCGCTCGCGAACGTTGTCTGGCGGCTGGCATGGACGGTTATATTACCAAGCCCGTGAGAATGGACGCTCTCGTCGAGGCGTTGAAGAGATGGGCGCTGCCCAAGACCGTCCCGGCCGTCGACGCCAGGACGGAATGGTAGAATTGAGTTTCCGCGCATGGACTTGGATCAGATCCACACGTTTCTCGAAATTGTCCGCCTCAAGAGCTTCTCCAAGGCCGCGCAGACGTGTTTCCGGACGCAACCGGCCGTCAGCGCGCAGGTGCGGCAGCTCGAACAGGAGCTGGGGTCCGCGCTTTTTGAGCGTCTGGGAACGAAAATCGCTTTGACGCCCGCGGGCCGCATCTTCGCGGACTACGCCGGCCAGATCCTCGACCTCCGGCGCCGCGCACAGAATTCTATTAATGAGCTGGAACGCGTTCCTCGTGGCGAGTTGGTGATCGCCGCCAACGAAGCCACCTGCATCTACGTTTTGCCCCGCGTCTTCTTCGAGTACAAGAAGCAGTTTCCCAATGTCCAGATCCTGGTCGACCGTTCCTACGGCGCGCGCGTGGTGGATGCGGTAGTCGACAGCCAGGCCGACTTCGGCATCACTCCGCTGCCGGTAAAGGAAAAGCGCGTGCAAGTGGCGAAAATTCATTCCGACGAGATCAAGATGGTGGTGCCGGGCACTCATCCGTTGGCCCGCAAAGCGCAAGTGTTGCCGGCGGACCTGATCGGGCAGGCGCTCCTGCTGCCGAAAACCGGCGCGACGCGGAGCCGGCTGAATGCGTGGCTGGAGCCGGTCGAGGATCAGATCCGCATCTCGATGGAGCTCGATTCCACCGAAATGATCAAGCGTTTCGCGCTGGCTGGCCTGGGCGCCGGGTTCGTGGCCGGCGCACATTGCCGCGAAGAAGTGGACGCCGGCCGGCTGATCGCCATCCCGCTGGGACCCGATCCCATGGAGCGCCAAATTGGACTAATCTATAGGAAGGACAAAGCGCTGTCGAAGGCCGCGCTGGGGTTTATCGAGGCAACCATGCATCACGCCGGCAGCGACTCCGCACGAGTGCCTCCGCGCGCGGAATCCTCGATGGATCAGCCGGCAGCGAAGGGATCATGAACCGCGTCACGGTCAAAACGTCTACCATCTTTATCGCCAAAGGCGGAAAAACGCAGGTCTACCGCTCGGTGAATGAAGTGCCGCCGCGGCTCCGCAAACAGCTTGAAGAGTCCACTAACAGCTTTAACTCAGCCACCATCCTGATCGCCGACCGGCGCGGGCGCGAGGAGATCGTGCGCGCGTTGAACGGCCTGCCTTCGAGTCTTCGGACCCGTCTCGCTTCCTCTCTGGCATCCAAGCAGCCAGCCGCCCGGGAGGTCCCCAAGGAGTCCGCTCCCTGGGCTCGATACGTGCGCCGTAACTGGGTGGAGATTCTGGTTCCCGGCGCGGTCGGCTTAATCGTCTGGTTAGCATTTTACTTCCGGTAACTCTCCAATCTCTTGAAACGAATCGACTCTTCTCCGAATCGCGTACGACAACCTGCCCCAATTGGCCAGCAACCTGCTTGTTTCGGCTAACGTCCTTAGATTGTTATACTGAAGAGCAAAACCCTTAGTCATTTTTCAATGCTGAAATACTGTGCCGTTCTTTCACTATGTGCCGTCGTGGGCCTTTCTGGTGATTTTATTACCGGTCAGGGCGCACGATTAGTCATCGGCCAGACGACCTTTACGTCGCAAAATTTTGGGTCTTCAAACACCGTTTTCGGCAGCATCGGGGGCCTTGGCTATGCGCCGTACTTTCCCGGCTCAACCACTGGCTGGCTGTATGCGGCGGATTCGAACCGCCTGGGGCTCCTGCCGGTTAACAATCGCGTTCTGCTGTTCCCCACCGATTCGTTCCCTCAACCATCGGACGAGCTGATCGATAACGTTCGGTGCCCGGTGTGCGTGGGTCAAGCCACGGTTGTGCTGGGGCAGCCGAGTGTCGACAACTTCGAGCCGCCGCCGAATCGCACGCAATCGGGAATGAATCTGCCCACCGCCGTGGCCTCGGACGGCAACGTCGTGGCCGTGGCCGACACGGCGAACAACCGGGTACTGCTGTGGCTGTCGATTCCGCAGAATATCGGCCAGAACGCCGACGTGGTGCTAGGCCAGCCCGATTTCGTCACCCTAACGCAGCCGATCGTCGTGACCGCCAGCAGTCTGCGCGCGCCGCAGGGCGTGTGGCTCAAGGGCGGCAAACTTTACGTCGCCGATACGCAGAACAATCGCATACTGATCTGGAACTCGATCCCCACCAAGAACAACCAGCCCGCGGATCTGGTGCTCGGTCAGCCCAACTTCACCTCCGTCGCCCAGGTCGATCAAACCAAGATTCCACCGGGAGCTTCGGCCACCTCGATGCTCAGTCCGACGGGCGTCAGCACGGATGGCACGCATCTGTTCGTTGCCGATCTCGGCTACAGCCGCGTGCTGATCTGGAACTCGATTCCGACGCAAAATACGCAGCCGGCCGATGTCGAGATCGGGCAGCAGGATATGGTGACTTCGATCCTGGACGACGATACGGACCTGTGCGCGTCCAATGGAACCGATTCGAGCGGAAATCCCACCTACCCGGCCATCTGCGCCTCAACGATGAGTCTTCCGCGCTCCGTCATTTCAGACGGCAACGGCCGGTTATTTGTCGCGGACACCGGGAACGACAGGGTGCTGGTCTATAACACCATCCCAACCACGAACGGCGTGCGCGCCGACGTGATCCTGGGCGAGCCCGACGAGTTCTCCGACGTGATTACCAGCAACGACACCATATTCACTCCGAATCTCACCCAGTCCGGCTCCAACATCCTCGCCTCGCCGACTTCGCTTGCCTGGGACGGAGCCAATCTCTACGTCGCCGACCCGAGCAATTTTCGCATTCTGGTATTCACGCCCCTCGACGCCAGCGTTCCCGCGACCGGCGTGGTCAATGCAGGCAGCCTGGCGATTTACGCTTTTGGGACCGTCACGCTCGGCGGAACGCTTACCGCGAACGACGTGGTTACGGTCACGATAGGAAACAACAGCACTGGCGTCAGCACGTCCGGTGGCACCGCAGTCGCCAGCACCGTCAACTATACCTATACGGTGACCTCCGCCGATGTGACCAACGGATCCTTCGACCCGATTCTGCAGGGCTTGGCTAACGCGATCAACGGCGCCAACAGCGGGAATGGCGATCCGAACGTTCTGGCGACTCCGCAGTTGGGGTTCGCCGTCTTACAACTCATCGCGCGTTTTCCGGGCGTGGCCGGTAACAGCATTACTCTCGCGACGTCGGTCTCCACCAACGCCACCATTACCGCCACCGCCAGCGACGCAGTGCTCGATGGCGGGGGCGATGCGTCCACGCTGGCTCCAGGCACGATCATTGCCATCAAGAGCACCAACGGTGCAGGCCTCGCTGATGCCCCGGTTTCCGCGGACCCCAGCGCCCAGACTCTGCCGACCAAACTCGGAGGCGTGGAGGTATATATCGACGGCATACAGTCGCCGTTGATGATGGTTTCGCCGGCGCAGATTAATGCTCAGGTGCCATGGGAACTGGTGGACACCAATAGCAGCAGCCTTTACGTTCGGATTCAGCACGCCGACGGATCGATCACGGTAACCGATGCGATCGGAATGCCGATCTCGCAGGCGAACCCCGGCATCTTTGCGCAAATGGGAACCGATCCGCGCCCCGCGATCGCCTACCATGGAACCAGCTACGCCACCGCCACGGTTTCCGTCGATGGAAGCATTAACGCAGGCGACGTCGCGACCGTCGGCATCGAGGACCGGGTTTACAACTACACCGTGCAAGCCACCGACACGCTAGCTTCCATCCGCGACGCATTCGTCGGCTTGATCAACGCCAATCCGCAGGAGAAAGTGGTCGCATCCGCGGCGGCCGCTTACACCAGGATCCGGCTTCGGGCCAAGGCTCCCGGACCCGTTGGGGATGGAATCCAGATTACGGCCACCTCGACAGGGTCCACCTCGGGATCCGCCGGGTCGGTGACCATGACCGCCCTCAACACCGAACTATGCTGCGCCAATGTCGCCGGCGCCCCGATTACTCAAGCCAATCCCGCCGTCGCGGGCGAGACGATTTATGTTTATGCGACGGGCCTGGGGCTGGTCATACCCGATGCCGCGAAGAACGCGCTGAACGACGGCGCACCTTACTTCGGGCCGTCACAGAACGACCCGAACTCCCCGGTATCCTCGCTGGCGGGCGGCAGCACCGCCACCGTCGTGTCCGCCGGCGCCGAAGTCGGCGCCATCGGTATCTACAAGGTTGTGCTGGAGTTAAACTCGACCCTCAATACGAATCCGTATACCCAGCTCACCGTCGCTCAGGATATCTATACCAGCAACATCGTGACGATCCCGGTGTATCAACCCAATCCGCAAGCGTCGCAGTAGCCGCACGGCTAGGCTAACCTGACCGGACCCGCAGGCGTCTCAAGGAATATGCTGCTGGACCCCCTCGCACAGGATCTCCGTTACGCATTCCGAACACTCCGCGCGAGTCCCGGATTCGCGCTGGTTTCCATCTTTTCCCTGGCCTTGGGAATCGGGGCCAACACCGCGATTTTCAGCCTGATCGACGCGGTGATGTTGAAATATCTCCCCGTCAGCCATCCCGAAGAGCTGGTGCAGATCACCATGGGATCGAGCGGGGAAGCCTTCACTAACCCGATCTGGGAACAGGTACGCGATCGCCAGGATGTGTTCGCCGGCGTCGCGGCTTACGGCGGCTATCGTTTCAATCTCGCCGCCGGAGGAGAAGCCCGCTATGCTCCGTCGGCGTGGGCGAGCGGCGATTATTTTTCGACACTCGGAGTCCACGCGATTCTTGGCCGCACCTTCACTCCCGCCGACGACCGCCGCGGATGCCCTTTGACCGCCGTTCTCGCTTACGATTTCTGGCAGCAGGAATATGGCGCAAGCGCCGCCGTCATTGGAAAGAATATCTCGCTCGACGGACATGCTTTTCAAATCCTCGGCGTGACGCAGCCGGGTTTCACCGGAGTGGATGTCGGGCGCGGCATCGACATCTTCGTGCCGATCTGCACAGAAGCGGCTATCGACGGCGAGAATTCTTCGCTCGACGCACGCAGCAACTGGTGGCTGCGCGTCATCGGAAGGCCGAAGCGAGGCCTTGATCCGCGACAGGTGACCGCGCGGCTCAACACGCTCGCGTCGCAGATCTTCGAAGCCACCACGCCTCCCAAGTGGAAACCCGACGATCAGCAGGCTTATCGACAACGCACGTTTGCTCTGACGCCGTCGGCGAACGGGCAATCGAACGTGCGGACCCAGTATCGCCTGGCTCTGCTGACGCTGATGGCGATGGTCGCGGTGGTCCTGGTGATCGCCTGCGCGAACGTCGCCAACCTGCTGCTGGCGCGCGCCACCGTCAGGCAGCGGGAGATCGCCATCCGGATGGCCCTTGGGTCAGGGCGCGGCCGGCTGGTGCGCCAACTTCTGACCGAGAGCCTGACCCTCGCGATGGCAGCCGCGGCGCTGGGAATGCTTTTCGCGCAATGGGGCAGCCGGCTCCTGGTGCGATTTCTCTCCTCCGGCAACAATCCCATGTTCCTGGATCTGACCATCGACGGCCGCGTGCTCGCGTTCACGATCGGGGTGGCCGCCGCCACCGGTCTGCTGTTCGGAATCGCACCGGCGCGGCGCGGAACGCGCGTCGATCCAAACGCGGCGATCAAGGCCAACGCGCGCGGCGTCGCCGAAGGATCTTCGCGCTTCACTCTGGGAAAAGCCCTGATGATCGCGCAGGTAGCTTCGTCCCTGGTGCTGTTAATGGGCGCAGGATTGCTAATCGGCACGTTCCGCAAACTCGCGACCCTCGACCCTGGATTCGAGCGCGATCGCGTGCTGCTGGTCAACGTCGATCTGCGCAACGCGAAGTATCCGCCGGCGCAGCGCACCCAGGCGTTCCTCGAGATGCTGGACCATCTTCGTGCGATTCCCGGAGTCCGTTCAGCCAGTGAATCGAGGGTGACTCCCATGAGCGGGCGCGGGTGGAACAATCTGATTCAAGTCGACGGCTATGCGCCGAAGTCAAGGCGCGACCCGCTGGTGTGGATGAACGGCGTCAGCCCAGAGTTTTTCAGAACCACGGGAACCGCGCTGGTCGCCGGCCGCGATTTCGACCAGCACGATACTGCGACCTCGCATCCGGTCGCGATCGTGAACGAAACCATGGCGCGAAAATTCTTCGGAGGGTCCAATCCGGTCGGCAAGTATTACCGCGACGCAGACCCGAACATCGCAACTCCGGTCGAAATCGTGGGGATGGTGAAGGATGCCAAGTATCGCAACCTGCGCGATCCGTTTGAAGCCACCGTCTACGTCCCTAGCGCGCAGGCAGAGATGCCGGGAACGAACGTAGTCTTCGAACTGCGCGCCGTCGGCGCTCCCAACGGCCTTATCCCCAGCGTCAAGGCCGTCATGGAGCAGGTGAATCGCGACATCGTAATGCAGTTCAGCACGTTCGCCGGACAAGTCGCCGAATCCCTCACGCGGGAGCGGCTGCTGGCGACGCTTTCCGGATTTTTCGGAGGCCTCGCACTGCTGCTCGCCTCCATCGGTCTGTATGGAGTTATGTCCTACGACATGGCTCGGCGCAGGAATGAAATCGGGATTCGCATGGCGCTCGGCGCCGCGCAGGGAAATGTCTTGCGGATGGTGCTGGGCGAGATCGCGCTGTTGCTGGCCGTAGGGTTGATCGCGGGCATTCTCGCCGCGCTCGCCGCGACGCGCTTGGTAGCGACGTTCCTGTACGGGCTCACCGCGACCGATCCGGCGACCCTCGCGCTCGCCGCGGTAGTGCTGGCCGGCGTCGCCACGCTCGCCGGTTATCTTCCCGCGCGCCGCGCGTCGGGTTTAGACCCGATGGCAGCGCTTCGGGAAGAGTAACATGTCTGAATGAGTGAGCTTCGGTGGCACCCGCTGTTCGAGCAGTGGGTGGTGGTCACCGCGCATCGTCAGGACCGCCCGCAGATGCCTGCGAATTGGTGCCCGTTCTGTCCCGGATCGGAACGCGTGCCCGAATCCTACGACGTTTATCTTTATCCCAACGATTTTCCGGCCTTTTCGTTTGACGACGCCAACGCGCCCGGCGCCTGCGACGTGGTTCTGTATAGCCCGGAGCATCAACGGCTCCCTTCGGAATTGCCCGCCGGGCAGTGGGGAAAAATCGTCGCGCTGTGGACCAGCCGCACGGCTGAGCTGATGCACGATTCGCGAGTGAAGCACGTCATGGTATTTGAAAATGCCGGCGCAGCCGTGGGCGTAACCATGCCGCACCCACACGGGCAGATTTACGCGTATCCATTCGTGCCCCCGCGCACGGCGCGCGAGCTGGAATGCGTGGAAAAATTCCGGCAGCGGGAAGGGACCTGCCTGTACTGCAAAGTTCTCGAAGACGAACAGCGCGACGGACGCCGGATTGTTTGGGAGAATGCCGCCTTCGTCGCGTTTGCACCGTACTTTGCGCGCTTCCCGTATGAAACCGTGATTTACGCACGGCGGCACGCCGCATCGCTCCCGGACCTGAATGCGGCTGAGGCGGCGGATCTTGCGTCGATCATTCGCGTAATGCGCAGGAAATACGATGAATTGTTCGGATTTCCAATTCCACTCATGATGATTCTGCACCAATCCGCGCACTTCTATGTGGAGTTCCTTCCTGTGCAGCGCAGCTCGACCAAACTGAAATACCTGGCGGCGGTGGAATCGGCGTCGTGGAGTTTCACCAACGAAGTCCTCCCCGAACAGACTGCGGCGGCGTTGCGGTCCCTCAAGTAACTTCAGCGATTCGACACGCCCGCGCTCTCAAACGTCGCCATTTCGCGATACAGCCTTACGGCCGCTTCCATCAGATTGATCCCGAGCGCGGCGCCAGTGCCCTCGCCGAGTCTCATATCGAGATCGAATAAAGGCCGCGCGCCCAGAACTTCGAGCATCTTCTGGTGGCCGCGCTCGGCCGAGCGGTGCGAAAACACCACGTAATCGAGACACGCGGGCGCCAGCGCGCGGGCCACCAGCGCCGCCGAACATGAGATGAATCCGTCCAGCACAACCACCCGTCTCTGCTCCGCGGCTCCAAGGATCAGGCCCGCGATCCCCGCGATCTCATATCCGCCGACGGCCGCCAGGACGCCGATCGGATCGCTCGAATCCGGACGGTGCAGTTCCAATGCGCGCCGGATCACATCCGCTTTGCGTACCACTCCGGCGTCATCGAGACCCGTCCCCCGCCCGGCCGTTTCCGCTGGATCGATGCCCGCGAATGCCGACAGCATCGCGGCCGCCGGCGTCGAGTTGCCGATCCCCATTTCACCCGCGCCCAGCACCTCACCGGCGTTGGCCTGATTCATACCGGCCGCGATCGCGCCTTCCGCCTCAGCGCGCGTCATCGCCGGCTCGCGCGCGAAGTTGCGTGTGGGCTTGCCGACCCCCATATCGACGATCACAGGTTCAATGCCCAGATGACGGCACAAAACCGTAATCGCGGCGCCGCCCGCGCGAAAATTGGCGACCATCTGAGCCGTCACTTCCGTGGGATAGGGGCTCACGCCCTCCTCGACAATTCCATGATCGGCGCAGAAGATCACCATAGCCTTGCGGCCGATCGAAGGGAGTTCGGTGCCCTGAATGAGTCCGATCTGAAGCGCCAGCGACTCGAGCCGGCCGAGACTGCCGGGCGGCTTCGTGAGTGAATCCAGCCGCCGCCGGATGCGCTGCTCCAGATCCGCATTCGCAACGGGTTTCACCGCGCTAAAGTTCATAGACACCGCCATAGGGCTGATCCACTCCGCACAAAACCTGGTTCACCGCGGCATGCGCGACGATCGCGGCGGGACGCGGGCCGTTTCGTATCTGCTCAAATGCGAGGGTCACGCGCGCGGCGAAGCTCGGCCACGTTTCGCCCCCGGGAGGCGTAACGCCTGGCCAATCCCGCAATTTCCGCGCCGCCAAAGCGGGCTCGGCGTCCTCGATCTCGGCCCACATAAGTCCGTCCCAATCGCCATAGGTGATCTCGCGAAGATCGTCGATAACCGTGACGGATGCGTCCCGCGCGATCGCTTGCGCGGTTTCGAGCGCTCGCCGCAGCGGGCTTGAATAAATCGCCGCCGGACGGATTCCATCCAGTAGCGTCCCCGCATGCGCGCGGCCGCACTCGCTGAGAGGAGGGTCGCACTGGCCCAGCAGAACGCCCGTCAACGTTGGTTCGCAGTGGCGGATCAAGTAAAGATGCGGCATGCAAACAGAACCAAAATGAAGATCTCGAGAATCTGTTCCGTCGCGCCCAGGCAATCTCCGTTGACTCCGCCGATCCGGCGATAGAAGTGCCACCGGGAGATCCGGATCGTCAGATACGCGCCCAGCAGAATGATCACGCCGGGACGCACGCCGCACGCCAACGCAGCAGCCGCCCCTTGCACCATCGCCGCCACGGACGCGTTGGTTGTCAGTGTCGAGGAGAACGCCAGCCCCAGGCCGGTTCCCGCCGGGCGCGACACCCACGCGAGCGCGACCATCGCGGCGCGCGGCACCGCTTGCGCTGCGATGAAAGCCCCGAAAACGCGCGGCGTCGCTACATGCTCAACGGCTTGCCACCGCACCGCGATACTCAGGACGATCGCGACCGCTCCGTAGGTCCCGATCCGGCTGTCCTTCAGAATCGTCAGCATTCGTTCCGGCGTGCGTCCGGCGCGCAGCGCGTCGGCAACGTCCGCCAGACCGTCTTCGTGCAGCACTCCCGAAATCACCGTCCAAAACGCGACCGTCACCAGCGCGGCCAGCGACGCCGGAAGCGCGCGGGAGGCTCCTATAAAAATTGCCGCGCCCGCCGCGCCGAGCATCGCGCCGATCAGCGGAAAAAATATCGCCGCGCGCCCCGGCGGCACCGGTTCGCCGGGAACCGGAAGGATGGTCAGAAAGGAAACGGCTCCGAGAAACGTTCTCATCACTTCACGCGCAAAGGACAGCCGAACACCATCCAGTACACCTCGTCTGCAATCGCGGCGACGCGCTGGTTGAGGATGCCGGCATGATCGCGAAAATCCCGGCCCAGCGTGCTCTCGGGAACAATTCCGCACCCGACTTCGTTGGTCACCAGGATTACCGCGGCGGGACTCTGGCGTGCGGCGTTGAGCACCTTTTCGATCTCCGCATCGACATCGCGTCCAAACGTCAGCATGATGTTTGAAAGCCACAAAGTGAGGCAATCGACTACCATCGCGTCCGCGTCGGCCTCGCGAATCGCGGCGGCAATCTCGATCGGCTCTTCGATGGTCCTAAATTCCGTTCCACGCTCGGCGCGATGCCGCGCGATGCGGGCCTCCATTTCCGCATCGAAAACCTGGGCCGTCGCTAGAAACGCCAGCCGCTTCCCGCGTCTGCGCGCAAACTCTAACGCATGCCGGCTTTTTCCGCTGCGCGCCCCGCCGCCGACCAGAATTATAGCCACAAGCTCCTCCGCCGGGATCGGAGCAGCCAGATGAAGAATGGTCCGCCGGCGAGCGCCGTCAACACTCCCGCGGGAATTTCCGTCGGCGCGATCACGGTACGCGACAGTGTATCGCAGATGCACAGAAACGCGGCGCCCGCCAGGAACGAGCACGGCAGCAGCACGCGATGATCCGCGCCAAGCTTCAACCGCAGCGCATGCGGCACAATCAAACCGACAAATCCGATGGGCCCGGTCAGCGAAGTTACCAGACCGGTCAGGATCGATCCCGCGAAGTATCCAAAGGTGGTCAGCGCCGTGGTCGAAACGCCGCGCGACGCCGCCCAATCGTCGCCGATCGCCAGCAGGTTCCATTCCCGCGCGCGCCACAGGACCAGCGCGCACACCGGCAACACCACCGCCGCCAGCCAGGCTAGCGTCGAATACTCCACCGCGTCAAGCCCTCCCATCAACCATCGGGAGATCGCGAAAGATTGCGAAAAATTCGCCAGATTGTGCAGAAATAAAATCACCGCGAAGGAAATACTGTTCATCGTCACCCCCGCCAGCATCAGCGTGAACGAGGAAAGCCGGCGCCCTTCCATGGCGATTCCGAGGACGATCAACAGC
>CAWJHI010000120.1:0-10037 GCA_963842485.1 Terriglobia bacterium
TCGAGAACGTTGGATCCATTTGGAACAACGGAACCTGGAGCCTGACCAACGTCTGGGGCTCGCAGGTGGTTCAACCTACAATTGGCGGAAGCTCCGCTGCGTGGGGCGACGGTGGTGCCTGGGGCAGCTCCGCGGCCTGGGGAGATTCCGGGCAATGGGGCACGTCGGCGGCGTGGGGGGACAACAGTCCGTGGAGTACATCGGCGGCCTGGGGGGACTCGATCAACGGGAATGGCGAGAAGTAGACAGTTGCGCAGGTCAAACCGTTGTCGAGGGCGCGTTTCTTACAGCAAGATGGGCCGCACAACGTTTCCGTGAACATCCGTCAAGCGGAAGTGGCGGCCCTGGAACTTGTAGGTAAGCCTGGTGTGATCGACTCCCAGGCAGTGAAGAATCGTGGCGTTCAGATCGTACACATCGGCGGGATCCTTCACCACGTTGTAGCTGAAATCGTCGGTTTCGCCGAAGGTCATCCCGCCTTTGATTCCGCCGCCTGCCATCCAGATGGAGAAGCAACGCGGATGATGATCACGACCGTAGTTCGTCTCCGTCAGCGCACCTTGGGAATACACCGTGCGGCCGAATTCGCCGCCCCACACCACCAGCGTGTCCTGCAACATGCCACGCTGCTTCAGATCCTGAATCAGCGCGGCCGATGGCTGGTCCGTCTGGAGGCACTGGCCGCGAATCTCCTTGGGAAGATTGTTGTGCTGGTCCCAACCACGATGAAAGAGCTGAATGAAGCGGACACCGCGTTCCGCCAGACGCCGCGCCAGAATGCAGTTGGCCGCATAGGTGCCCGGCTGGCGCGAATCCGGCCCGTACATCTCGAACGTCCGGGGCGTTTCCTTGGAAAGATCGGTCAGCTCGGGCACCGAGGATTGCATGCGGAACGCCATTTCGTATTGCGAAATGCGCGTCGAGACTTCCGGGTCCTGACAATCCTTGAACTCGATTTCGTTCAGCTTCGCCAAGTCGTCCAGGAAGCGCCTCCGTGCGGTCCCGTCGTAACCCGGAGGATTCGAAAGATACAACACCGGATCGGCGCCGGAGCGGAATTTCACTCCCTGATACCGGGTCGGCAGGAAGCCGCTGCCCCATTGTCGGTCAGCCAGCGCCTGCGTGTTACCGACTCCTTGCGATACCATCACGACGAAGGCGGGCAGGTCTTCGCATTCGCTTCCGAGGCCGTAGGCGATCCAGGCGCCGATGCTCGGGCGTCCCGCGATCTGGAATCCGGTCTGAAAAAACGTGACCGCCGGATCGTGGTTGATCGCCTCGGTTTGCAGGGACTTGATGAGGCACAGCTCGTCGGCGACGCGGGCCGTGTGCGGCAAAAGCTCGCTCAGCCAGGTTCCGCTCTGCCCGTGCTCGGCGAATTGAAAGATCGACGGCGCGGTGGGAAATCTTGCCTGATACGCTGTCATTCCGGTGAGACGCTGACCCATACGAATCGAGTCCGGCAGTTCGGTTCCGCGCAGCTCATGCAGCTTGGGCTTGTAGTCGAACAGGTCCAACTGCGAGGGCGCACCGTGCTGAAACAGATAGATGACGCGCTTCGCCGTGGGCGGAAAATGCGGCAGGCCGGGCAGGCCGCCGGAGGCCCTCGCTTCCCCAGCGAACAACGACGCGAGCGCGGCCGTGCCGATGCCGGTGCTGCCGATCCCGAAGAAGTGCCGGCGAGTCATCAGGAGTTTTTGTTCCCTCGCGTTCACAGATTCATTCCTTCGTGACGGCTTCGTCCAGGTTGAGCAGCAGGCTGGCGACGGACGAGTAGGCTGCAAGCTGGCGCGCATCGATCTTGGCATCAGGCCTCGATTCGCCCTGCGCCAGATATGCTTGCGATCTCCTTGGGTTTGCCCGAAAAGTAGTCGAGATGAAACTGCAAGCTGCCCCTCAGCACGCCGAGCTCGGAGGGCACCGGAAAACGTCCGGTGACTAGGCGGAAGCCGTACGCCAGACGAGCATCCGAGGTGGCGCCGCCTTCCTTCATCATGCGCTGCCCGAGGAAACGCGCCGCTTCGACGAAAACCACGTCGTCCATGAGATTCAAGGCTTGCAGCGGCGTGTTGGTGCGGCGTTTCGCGGACCACACAGGTTTCGCGATTGGCCGCGTCGAAATTGACCATTTCGGGCGGAGCGATGGTCCTCTTCCAGAACGTGTACAGACTACGACGGTACAGATCCTCGCCGTGCCCCTGCGTGTAGTCCATGTCCTGCATGCTGGTTTCCTTCCACAGACCCGCCGGTTGGTAGGGCTTCACCGACGGCCCTCCGACTCTTTCGACCAGAAGACCGGCGTCGTAGAGAGCCTGGTCGCGGATCATTTCAGCGGGCAGACGAAACCGCGCCCCATGCGCGAGCAACCGATTTTCAGGATCACGCTGGAGCAGATCCGGGTTCATCTTCGACGTTTGCCGGTACGTCGCGCTGGTGACCATGAGCTTTTGCAGCGCTTTTACGTCCCAGCCGGTGCGCACGAATTCGGCCGCGAGCCAGTCGAGCAACTCTGGGTGTGAAGGCCATTCACCCTGCGATCCGAAGTCTTCGACAGTCTTGACCAGACCCGTGCCGAAGTACATTTGCCAAAAACGATTTACCGTCACCCGCGCCAGCAGCGGGTTCTGGGGATCGATCAGCCACTCGGCGAAGCCCAAACGGTTATTCGGCGCGCCGGGCGGCAGCGGCGGCAAGGTTGCTGGGACGCCTGCGGACACTTTATCTCCGGGATGATCGTAGGCTCCGCGCACCAGAAGAAACGTGGACTTCGGAGTGGCAGACTCCGCCATCACCATTACGGTAGGGAAACTCCGTTCGAGTTTTTCTTTGTCTTCCCGAAGATTCGTCAGGCGTTCCGACGCTTTGCGGAGGTCGCCCGGTGCGGCGTGCTCGAGGTAGTAAGAATGCAGTTCGAGTTTCTCTATGCTGGTCCGCTGGGCGTCAGACTTACGCGCGATTTGCTGGATCGATTCGCCGAGCGCCAGAGCGGAGATCTCGTCAACGTTCAAAACGCGCGAATACACGCGCACTTCGTCGATGCCGCCGCGGAAGCGGCGTTCCGCTCCCCAGCCGGCGCCGATCCGAAACGGCTGGTTGAACACGCTTCCTGCGTTGCGGAAGGGACGATACAGAGAATCGAGCAGCACGCGCGTCTTGGCCAGTCGGCCATCGACGTAGACATAAATGCCCTCCGCCATGCGCGAGCCTGAGAACGTGACGGCGATGTGATGCCACTCGTTGGGCGTCAGAATTTGTTCGGTTTCCAGGCGAATGGCGTCGTCATCCCAGTTGCTGGTCATGTTGACGTACACCCTGCCGTGGTCGCAGTGGACGCCGAATCCCTTGCCCTTGGGTCGGTCCACCATTCGTGACATGACACTGCCATCCGGCGTCTCGACCGAATAAATCCAGGCGGCGAGCGTGAATCGATCTTCAATCTCGAAGCTCGCCACGGGCCCGGCATCGAGGAATGCATTTCCGCCAAAAGAAGCCGCCTGCCCGATGCGGCCCGCAATGAAGCGAACCGGGTCGCCCTGCGATTTCGCCTCGGCGCCGGCTTCGAAGGAGAACGCAGCCTTCAGCCCTCGGGTGGGCCCCCAATAAGCGGCCTTCGCTGATGCGACACGTCGCTGCCACTTCTGCTCGACGTGAGCAGTCTGCTCGTCGCGCATGCGAAGAAAATCCTCGACTGTGCGAATCCGCGAGTCCAAATCGTCAAGCGCTTGCTGCTGATCCTTCGTCGGAGCCTCGACCATGGGCGGGGAGTTACCGTACTTCATGGCCCGTCCAGACTCGGGCACGTTGTTGAAGTAGGCGAAGACCTGGTAGAACTCTTTCTGGCTGAAGGGATCGTACTTGTGGTCGTGGCAGCGGGCGCAACCGAGCGTCAGCCCGAGAAAAACCGCAGCCGTGGTTTCCACGCGATCCACTACATACTCCGCCGCATACTCTTCGGGAATGATCCCGTCTTCGGTGTTGGCGCGATGATTCCGGTTGAAGCCGGTGGCGATTTTCTGATCGAGCGTCGCATCCGGCAGCATGTCGCCGGCGATCTGGTCAAGCACGAAGTGGTTAAAGGGCTGATTGCGATTGAAGGCCTGGATCACCCAGTCGCGCCAGCGCCACATGCTGCGTTCGCCATCGTACTGGTAGCCGTTGCTGTCGGCGTAGCGAGCCGCGTCAAGCCAGCGAAACGCCATCCGCTCGCCGTAGCGCGGCGAAGCGAGCAGGCGATCGACCACCTTCTCATACGCGGCCGCCGAACGATCCGCCAGAAACACATCGATCTCGGCCGGAGTAGGCGGAAGTCCGGTCAAATCGAACGAGACGCGGCGAATCAGCGCTTCACGGCTCGCTTCCGGAGACGGCTGAAGGTTCTCGCGTTCCAGGCGCTCCATCACAAAATCGTCAATCGGATTACGAGCCCACGCGCTATTTCTTACGTGAGGCAAGGGAGAACCGTCGGGTGCCAGGAACGACCAGTGTTTCTGCCATTTGGCGCCTTGGGCGATCCATTCCTGCAGCGTTTCGATCTCCGCATCGCTAAGCTTCAAGCCTGAATATGCCGGCGGCATATGCAGCGCGGGCTGTTCAGCCCTGACGCGGCGGATTAGTTCGCTGGATGCGGGATCGCCGTCCACGATCGCGTGTTTGCCGCCAGCGAGTTCGGCCTTGGCAGCGGCTTCGCTATCCAGACGGAACGGGACATTCTTCGACTTGGCATCCGGTCCGTGGCAGGTATAACACTTGTCGGAAAGAATGGGCCGCACATCGCGATTAAACTCGATGGCGCCTGACAGCGGAAGGACCGCAGCCGCCAGCCAGGCTATCCGCACGATTCCCATTTCATTTGTGAGTCTACGCCATTTCGACATCTCCGGCCGAAGTACACTGATTCGAGGAGAAACTCATGAAATTTCTGGTGATCTGGAACCTGGATGCGTCGCGGCTGACGCCAGAGGTAGTCAAGGCGGTAATGGAGCAGCCCAAGTACGGGAAGAAACTTCAGGCGGACGGCAAGCTGGAGTGCCGATATCACATTGTGGGCAGCCATGGCGGCGCTTGGATCTACAACGTCAAGTCCAATGAAGAGCTCGATATGCTGCTGGCCGCCGCGCCGGTTTACAACTTTGCCAAATATCAGGTTCTTCCGCTTGCAGAGATGAGCGACCCGGACACGGTCCTGCGGAAACTCGGCTCCTGAAGGGCCGGCGTTAGTGCGCAAGGTCCCGCGGGAACGGAATCCTGATCCGCATATTGTAGTTGTAGATCAAAATCGTCACGATTCCGAACAGCATCCCGACCACCCCGAGCAAGGCTCCGTAGGGGTGCGCTGCGGTGAGCGAGAACCGGATCAGGATGGTCGAAATCACGAATGCGGCGTTCCGGAACACCAATTCGTAACGGTCCGACACCAGCAGCGACAGAATCAGAATGAGAACGTCCGTAAAAATCATCACCGTGAACACGTCGGAGTAGAACCTCGCGGGAGGCGGCAATACCACCTGGGCGCCGCGATAGATCTCGCGGTACGTCTGGAGCGCATCCTCGCATAGACCGATCGCCGCTAACCAAACGAACAGCACGGTTAGCGCGAGCGCCACCAGTTTCTTCCGTTGAATGAACTGCTTGAGCGCCGGCGGGGGCTCGCCCGGCTGCTCCGAGGGTCTTTTCGACGCTGCATGCTGAAAGATAGTGACCAGTAGAAACATCAACAGTCCCGCGCTCACGTCGAGAAACGCCGGCATCAGTTCCTTGGCGGGCGCACAGGTTCTCCAGGTCGAGCGCGGCAATGTCTTTGAAAAATCCCCGAACGAAGATGAGGGAGACAATCTCGAACTGCGTCGCGATCGACTGCGTGGTCGACTGGGGCAGCGACGAGATGAGAATCAGAACCTCATAAAACAGAATGAAGCTGAACGGCGTATAGATGGCCGAAAGATAATTCTTCCCCGCGGCGGCGATGATCGCCGGCGGTTGAGCCAGATTGGCTGCCAGAAAAATGTGGGCCAGATGGGCCAAAAAACCCACTACGCTGATGACGACGATCCATCGTTCCAACGTTATTCTATGCTTAGCCGAATACAGTCGATCGAAAACAGCTGCCAGCGAAGTCGAACTCATCTTCATTGATTTTCTGGAGCAAGTGCACCGCCATGACGAGGCTACCATGGGAAAAGCAGGCGCTCGAAGGAGGTATCAAGTGAAGGAAATGAAGAAGTATTCCGTCAAGCCGGGGAGCCGGGTTCGCTGGGAAGATGTGGACCCCGACGATCACGGATCATTCGACACGAAGGAGGATGCCCTGAAAGACACCGAGGAGGTCATCGGCAAGCTTGACCTTCTCCAGGAGCGTCTTTATGCCGAGAGCAAGCGCGCGCTGCTCATCGTTCTTCAAGCTGTTGATACTGGCGGAAAGGATGGGACCATTCGCCATGTGATGAGAGGGATTAATCCGCAGGGTTGCCGGGTCACTTCTTTCAAAGTGCCGACGCCCGAGGAACGGTCCCACGATTTTCTGTGGCGCGCCCACCAACATGTTCCTGGGAAGGGTTTTATCGGGATTTTCAACCGCTCTCATTATGAGGACATCCTGGTGACCCGGGTCCACAACGTTATTTCCGTTCAGGAGGCAGAAAAGCGTTTTCGCGAAATCAATGACTTCGAAAGAATCCTCATGAACAATGGCACGACTGTCCTGAAGTTCTACTTAGCGATCTCCAGGGATGAGCAGCGCCGGCGGCTCCAGGAGCGTCTGGACGATCCGCGCAAGCACTGGAAATTCAGCCCGAACGATGTGACTGAGCGCCGTTACTGGAATCGTTACTCAAAAGTTTATGCGGATGCCATAACGGCCACCAGTACCAAGCATGCGCCCTGGTATCTGATACCAGCGAATCACAAATGGTTCCGCAACTATATGGTGGCAAAGATCATCGCCGCGGCGCTGGAGGACATGGATCCACAGTATCCGCCAGCACCTCACGGAATCGATCTTCGCAAAATCAAAATTCCGCCTTAGAGAGGACAGATCCGGGGTAGAGGTTGACAGTATTCTGAGTCTATTTTTGCGCCGCTTCTTTCGAAATACGTTGGATCTCGGGCATAATATCGGCCATTTGGCCCTGAGCGAGTGCCATCGTCTTCGAAATTAGCTTAGGCATTTTGTCCAGCATCGCACGCCCGGCGGGACTTTGATAAAAGGCCAGCATGCCATCGATTTCCTCCGCGGAGAAGGTTTCGTCGTAAACCTTCGCGTATTGAGGGCGCAGTTTGTCCCAACTCATGCGCACCTTGACGAGATCCATGATTTTGGATGTGACCTCCTGCGACTTGGCTCGTTGTTCTGCCGTAGCGCCTGGCGGGACCTGAGATGCCGTCATCGCCTTGATCTGAGCAAACACCTGATCCATCATGGCTTGGGCATTCGTAAGTGCCAGGATGCTTTCGATCTTGGCTTCCTTGGTCGGTTCCTGCGCGCTCGCGAGGGATCCGCCGGCAAATAGGCTAAGTGCAAGAATGCTAATCGCTTTCATGCAACAAGTCTACACGACTGCTGTCATTTGGTGATGAAGAGGCCTGTGACGCTATATTCTGAAGGTAGGGCTCGCACTGGCGGGCGGATCGAAGGAGGTACGCGGCGTGCGATCCCAAATCAAACTCGGACGGGTGTTCGGAATCGAAATCGGGCTGCACTATAGCTGGTTTGTGATCGCCCTCCTGATCGTATTTTCGCTTTCCAGCGAGTTTCATGCCAAGAACGCTCAGTGGGGCGATGGCGTGATCCTGACCTTATCCATTGCGACCGCGGTTCTGTTCTTCGTCTCGCTGCTGCTGCATGAGCTGGCCCATTCGGTGGTCGCGACATCCCACGGATTGCCGGTGAAAGAGATTACGTTATTCGCCCTGGGTGGCGTGTCTCAAATCGAGAAGAACCCGACCAGCGCAAAACTCGAGTTCTGGATGGCCTTCGTGGGGCCGCTGGCCAGCGCTGTCATCGGCGGGGTCTGTCTGCTGGCGGCGCGCGTGGTTGACGGAGGGTCGTCCGATCCGTGGATGGCCATGCTGCTCTGGCTCGGATACATCAATCTCACGCTGGCGGCATTCAATCTGATTCCGGGATACCCGCTCGATGGCGGCCGGGTCCTGCGGGCCATCATCTGGTGGAAGACCGGGGATGCGGATCGCTCCACGCGGGCTGCGGCGAAGGTTGGCCAGGCGGTGGCTTTCGCGTTCATCGCGGTCGGTATTTTCCGGTTCTTTGGCGGCGCGGGCGTGGGTGGCCTGTGGATCGCGTTCATCGGATGGTTTCTGCTGCAAGCAGCGCGCGAGAGTTATGTCCAAGTCGGTCTGGCGCACGCACTGGAGGGTGTGCGAGTCGCCGACGTCATGACGCGCGATTGTCCCACCGTGGATGGGTGGCTGAACCTTCAGAATTTTGTCGAGCAGGAGTTGCTTCGTTCGGGCAGGCGCTGTTTCATCGTGATTGACAAAGGCGAAATGACCGGCTTGGTTACGCCTCATGAGGTCAAGCAGATTGATCGCGCCAAGTGGCCGTTTACGACGCTGCACGACGTTATGCGTCCTATTGGCGACATACGCTCGGTCGCGCCTGACACACCTCTCGCGGGCGCGCTGGAGCTGATGAGCCGTGAAGACCTGAACCAGCTTCCGGTGGTCTCGAACGGCCATCTGGAAGGCGTGCTGTCGCGGGCTCAAGTGATCAGCTACCTGCAGACGAGCGCCGAATTGCGGGCCTGATTACTTCACGGAGATTCGCGGAACCCCAGCGTCGTTGAGCTGTTTTTCGATCGCGGGGACCGTCTTCTTGAGCAGCGTGTCGAGGGTTGCGGATTGCGTCTCGAAATCCTTTTCGAGATCCTCCAGTTCTTCGCGCTGCGTCATGGTCGGCACAAATGGCGATCCGCTGATCTGCCCGAACAACTGCCCCACGGACCGGTTGATGCGTGCCATCTCGGTCTTTACCTTATCCGATTCCTTAACAGCCGACGTCAACGCGTCCTTCGCTGCCGCGGGAGCGTCCAACCCGCGCGCCAGCGTGCCCAGTTGTGTATCCAGCGATTCGGCTCGCGTGTTGGCGGGATCGGTCTTGGCCTGAAGCGCCATCAGGGACGTGATGACCGTTCGCCGGGTCTGCATTTCATCGCTGGTCAGCGTGACCGTGGGATCGGCTTCGACACGAACGGGCGTGGTCAGGTCTTTACCGTTCACCGTCAGGCGCGCGACGTATTCGCCTGGGTCGACTAAAGCGCTGGTCGCTCCGCCGCGCCCTCCGCCCGTGGGAGGCGGCGCCGGCGCAGGTGCTTCAGGCGCCGCGGCGCCTCGACCACCACCGCCGCCTCCGCGACCGCCGCGACCACCGCCGCCGCGTCCCGCCTGTACCAGCGGCTTGCCGCGCAGATCCCACTGCACGCGATTGACCCCCTGCTCCTTTGTAGCCGTCAGGTCGCGGACCACCGCGCCGCTTTTGTCGAGAATCGCCAGTTTCACATCGCCCGACGGCGCGGATTTCAGGTAGTAGCTGATGGTCGCGCCCATCGGCGGATTTTCCGCGATGAAGCGTTTTTCGGCTAGAAACTCGTCGTTGGTGAAGACACGGTAATCGAACGCGATCGCCGGCTTTACGGTGAACAAGTGCGCGTCACTCGCCAGAATGCTTGGATTCAGCTCTTCGAGCGGTGAAATATCCATTGCCCAGAAACTGCGTCCGTGCGTGGCCGCGATCAGGTCGCCGTCGCGAGGATGCACGATCAGATCGGCTACCGGAACCGTCGGCATCTGGTTCATCAGACGTACCCAGTGCGAGCCTCCGTCGATAGAGGCGTACACCGCCGATTCGGTGCCAGCGAACAGAAGATCGCGATTCTTCACATCCTCCCGAATCACGCGGACCGGAGTCGCCGGCGGCAGATCGCCTTTGACCGGTTTCCAAGTCTCGCCGTAATCGGCCGACTTGAAAAGATACGTCGTCAGGTCGTCGCTGCGATGACCATCGAAAGCCAGATACACTGTCTTTG
>CAWJHI010000121.1:0-18898 GCA_963842485.1 Terriglobia bacterium
TTCAAACAGATCCTGGCCCCCGAACCGGATGGGCAGGCGGCGCAACAAATCGCTCACCACGATCCGGTAAGTTTGTCCCTTCCAGATCAACCTATCGTCAATGCCAATGACGGGGGCCAGGTATTGCCCATCCGCTTTACCTGCTCGCGCATGTACTGCTTGTCGAGCTCCTTGACCGCTTTCCAATCCAATCCCAACTCCACGGCTACCGCCTTGATCGTCGAGTCGCGGCACCGCCGTCCCCACGTAAAAGGCAAACCGTTTGGTGTAAAACGGACTGTCCGCCAGCCAAGGCAAACGCTCGCGCTTCACCTTGCCGCACTCCGGGCAGGCCGCGCGTCGCACGCTCGAGCTCCAAGTAAACCCGCAAGGGACCGCAGGACAGGTCGCGAACCACCCACGGCCGCCGATCGTAAAAGCTGTGGCACACCGTTCCACACTGGCCGCAGGCCGTTTTTTTGGCGCCGGCGCAGAGACACCACTCGCACCTGGGGATCACCGAAAAAACCATGCACCTCGGCAGCCGGCACAAAGCCGGGAAACCGATACGCATCGCGCAATTGCCGCCTGACTTTCCGCATCCACTCATTAAAACAAGTTTCTCAACGCCCAAAAAGTCATAAACCGCCCGTCCATCAAGGCTCAAACCCACTTCCTCCATCACAAATCACCCACTTCTTTTGCAGAAGACCCTCTAAATTCTGTCGACAGAATCCGCGCCGCCTGGCGAGCCATCTGCCATCGCGCGGCTGGTTAAGTTCACGTATTTCGCCTCGCGCTGATCCAGCCGTCGAGAGGATGGCAGCGACCGAGGCGATCATCTGGCGCTGGGATTGGTCTGACAGGCCATCCAGACGTTCGACCTCCCAGGGGTTGGCCAGCCGTAGCAGGACCGGGCCGAGTGTCTTGGCTGCATTCGGATCGACCCGCTGCAGGTCCTCATGCACCGCTCGGGCGGCTCGGGCGGGATTCTGATCCAGAGGGGAATGCTGAGCGCCTGGGGGCTGACCGCGGCGGCCGTCAGCGTGATTGGCCTCGCGCTGGCAGCTCGTCCGGTTTCCGCACGCTCATGAACCGGCAATGGAGGATCAGAGTGGCGGCGTCGAGCCATTCCTTTCGCGCGTCGAGGGCAAGGCAAGTGAAGTAGCCGCCGTGTCACGATCGGGTTCGGCCCGGTAGAAACACTATAATTGGTGCCGATGCCTCCAGCCGCCATCGGATTCCGGGTCCATTCGGGCTGGGCCGCGCTGGTGATTGTAGCGGGGTCGCCCGGTTCGCCCGACGTTCTGCGGCGGCGCCGCCTGGAGATCGCCGATCGCGCGATTCCCGGATCGAAGCAGCCGTTTCACTACGCAAAAGAGCTGGGGCTCGAGAAGGCACAGGCTTATCTCGATAAATGCGCGGAGGCCTCGGACGCGTTGGCCCGGTGCGGTTTGGAGAAAGCGATGGCCGATTTGCGAGGCTTCAAAGTGGAAGCTTGTTCCATTGTGATGTCTTCGGGGCGGCCGGCATTGAGTCTGGAAGCGACGCTTGCCTCGCACGCCGCGATTCACACCGCTGAGGGAGATTTTTTCCGCGACGCAATCGCACGCGCGGCCGAATCCTCGAAGCTGCGCTGCACGAGAGTCAAGGAAAAAGAGTTACTATCGACCGCCGCGGCCGCGTTTTCGATGGGGGACCTGGAGGCTCGCCTGCAGGCACTTGCAAAATCGCTAGGCCCGCCCTGGCGCCAGGATGAAAAATACGCCGCGCTCGCCGCGTGGCTTGCTCTGCGCGCTTAATTATCGATAATGGGTGGATGCTAAAAAAGCTCGCTTGTTCCTGCCTGCTGCTGGGGGCCGTAGTGCTGGCGCAGACGATCCCGCTGAACGCGATCAAAAAGATTTACATCGACAAGATGCCCAACGATCTCGACCAGTATATCCGGGCGGAAATCAGCAAGCAGTTCAAAGGACGCCTGCTGGTGGTGCTCGACCAGAAGGACGCGGATGCAATTCTCTCGGGCGTAAGCGAGGAAGAAACGGGCACTGGAGCGAAGATCACCGGACGCTACCTGGGGCTACACGACGTTGCCACCGGCAGCGTGAGTCTGCTCGATAAAGCCGGCAAAGTGGTGCTTTGGTCGGAGGAAGCGGGCGATCGCAGCCTGGTGATGGGTGCGTTCAAACGCGGCGGCGAACGCAAGGTGGCAGAGCGGCTGGTGAAGAAACTGCAAAAGGCCATGAAGTACTGACGTTACAAATCAAACGGGAGCATTCAGGGCATCGCACGAAGACATACGACGGATCGCAAATCGACACTTAGTACCTACACCAGCTTCGTTCCACAGTCGATCTAACCCACCTAAGGAGAATCGCGCACGACGCCTGCAGTAAGGCGGGTAGGGCGCTAGGGGGATTGAGTGTGAATCGGCTCACCATATTCGCCTGCGAATCGCAACCGATCGTACTGGAAGGTTTGGCGAAAGTATTGTCGAACTGCGACGACCTGGAGTACATTGGCGCGGCTTCGAGCCTGAACGATGCGTTGGAATGGTTGCGGGACCGCCATCCCGACGTGATCCTGGTCGACCAGTCGCCGGGTCTGAAGGTAGTGTTCCAGTTCATCTCCGACGTTCGCAGCACTTGGGCGCGCTGCCAACCGGTGTTGTGGGTGAACGATCTGGCGGAGATCGATTGCTTTCGCGCGCTCCAGCTCGGCGCCCGCGGCATCTTGAAAAAGACGCTGCCGGTCGAGTCTGTGCTCGAATGCCTGCGTTCGGTGGCGCGAGGAAATGTCTGGATCGAAAGCTCGCTCTCGGACCACGTGATGGGTTCGATCGACCGGCGCTCAGCGCCGCGCCTGACGCCGCGCGAGAAGGAGATCGTGCATCACGTCTGCGGCGGGCCTGAAGAACAAGGAAATCGCCGAGGCGCTGGCGATCACCGCGGGGACCGTGAAGGTCCACCTGATGCACATTTTCGAAAAGACCGGCGTCAAGGACCGATTCGAGCTGGCCGTGCACGGCCGCCGCTTGTTGGGCGCCGAGCACGCTGAGGCAGTGACCCGCGCGGAAGCTTAATCCAGCTATAAAGACCCGGCGCAAATTGGGCGAATAAGTAAGGTAGTGACTTCGCCAGCCGTCAGGATTGCACACCCCCGCGTTCCAAGCATGGACCAGCTCCTGGAACGCCGGTGGGTCCGCATGCTCACGCCCTCCCTGTCAGACCTGTTCCTGATCGCCATCCTGATGTGGGTGTTCGCGGCAGGGCAGTTCGGATGGAAAGGGCTGCTGGCCGATGGGGACATCGGCTGGCATATCCGTACGGGCGAGTACATTCTGGATCATCATTCGATTCCACGCCACGATTTGTACTCCTTTTCAAAGCCGGGCGCCCCATGGTACGCCTGGGAATGGCTGACCGATGTGACGGCCGGCGCACTGTACCGGTGGGCGGGGCTGAAAGGCATCGTGCTGGGGGCGGGCGCGCTGATCGCGCTGTTTTGCACGACATTGATCCGCCGCATGGTCTGGCGCGATACGCACCTGATGGTGGGGATGATCGTGGCCCTGATGGGAGCCGGCGTGTCGTCCATCCATTTTCTAGCCCGCCCTCATATTTTCACTCTGGTGCTGATTTCGTTTTCGGTCTGGATGATTGAAGCCGACCTTCGCCGTCCTTCGCGCGTCATCTGGCTGCTGGTCCCGGTGACGGTTTTGTGGACCAACCTGCATGGAGGCTTTCTGGCGCTGATTGCCGTGCTCGCCCTTACCGCGGGCGGCTCGGCCGTCGAAGCTGTTCTGCGACCCGCGGGGTGGGCGAAACCGCTGCGTTACGCGGCTGTAACGGCAGCTTGCGCGGCGGCGTCGCTCCTGAATCCTTACGGATACCAACTGCACCTCCACGTCCGCGACTACCTGCGGTCGGATTGGATCCGGAACGTGGTGCAGGAGTTCCAGTCGCCCAGCTTCCGCGGCGAGAGCATGATCCAGTTGGAAGTGCTGCTGTTCGCCGGCTTGATGGTCGCCGGGTTTCTGCTGCGCCGGAAAAATATTGTCGAAGCTTTGTGGATTCTGTGGTTCGCGCACATGGCGCTCTCCAGCGTCCGGCATGCGCCCGTATTCGTCGCCGTATGCGCGCCGTTGATCGCCTCGAATGTCAGCGACTGGTATCGCGCCTGGACCGCGGAGGCCTCCAAGACCTCGCTGCCGGGAATTTTCAACCAGATGGCCGCAGACGCCATGAAAGGCTTCCGCCGGACCAGCTTGTGGCCGGCCGCCGTGATCGTCGCGTTGGCGCTGATGAACCAACCGTTGAAGTGGCCTACCGATTTTCCGGAAGAAACCTTCCCGACCAAGATCGTCCACGACCACGCGGCTCAGTTTCTGAACGCCCGGGTCCTTACTACCGATCAATGGGCGGACTATCTGATCTATGTCAATCCTCAACAGAAGGTTTTCATCGACGGCCGCAGCGACTTCTATGGACCTGAGGTCGGGAATGAGTACATCCACCTTATTAATGGTCAGTGGGACTGGCAAACAATTCTGACGAAATATGGCTTTACCGTGGCTCTGTTGCCTGTCGACGTCCCGCTGTCGCAGCTTCTGAAGCTGCGTCCGGAGTGGCAGATCGTAGCAGACGACGGTAAGCGAATTCTCCTAGTCCATATGGCTACCTCAGTACCTCCTACGGGGAATATGCGACCGGAACCAAGGTTCTAAGGGACGGGTGGTTTAGGGGATGCCGGCCTAATGAAAAACTCCGAGCTTGCCGAACTAGTAGTGGGAGCAGACATGAAGCCGCTGAAATCCGGCCGTCGAGGACATACACCTGTGCGGATCCCCCGGATCCCCATGGAGTGGATGGATCCGATGAGCTGGCGGCTTCCATCGGGGAAGGCTTTGGCGGAGTTTTGGTTGCAATCGGGTTTTTTGGCGCCGCTCATGGTGGGTTCGTCGTTCGGACCGGTAATAAAAGCGAGGAAACCGAAACCGCCGGCCCCCGTACCGCCGATGGTTGCACAGGGAATGGTTGCGCCAAAGAAAGTCGAGGACACGCCGGAGCAATCCGGCTCCTTTCGGGAAGGCTAATGACCGCACAAGTGTGGATCGCGATTCTGGTGGGATTGGCGGCGACGATCGATGATCTGTCGCGGCGCCGGATCGCGAACTGGATTCCGGTAGCGGCGCTGGCGGGCGGTTTTGGCTGGCAGATCGGACGAAACGGCTGGCCGGGTGTGCTGTACGCGCTGGGCGGCACGGTGGTGGGGTTCGCGGTGTTTTTGATTTTTTATCTGCTGGGTGGAATGGGTGGAGGGGACGTGAAGCTGATGGCCGGATTCGGTGCGCTCCTGGGAACGGGACGGCTGCTCGAAGCGGCGCTGTGGACGGCGGGAGTGGGTGGAGTCTTCGCCGTAACCGTTCTCGGCGTTGACGCCGCCCGGCGATGGTTCCATCGCGGACAGGGGGAGCGGAAGGTAGAAGCGGAACGGCAAGAATCGATTCCGTATGCGCCGGCGATCGCGCTCGGCGTCTGGTTATCGCTGGTGCCTAAGGGTTAGGCGGACCGGTTAGGGAAATAGGAGAGAATATGGATCGCAGGTTTCTAACAGTATTGGGCGTCAGCCTGGTGTTCGCGCTGGTGGTATCGAGCGTGTTCTACCAGATGACCGCGCATTCCGCGGGCCCCAGCAAGACCGACCCGTCCAACACCAAGGACATGGTGGTGGCGACGCGGCCGTTGAACGTAGGCACGCTGGTTAAACCGGCCGACGTGAAGCTCGCGAAGATTGGCGTCGACTCGTTCCCTAAGGGCGCGTTTTCAAAGGTCGAGGATGTGCTCGACCGGCCGGTGGTCAACAATATTCTGCTGGATGAGCCGATTCTCGAAGGGCGCCTGGCGGTGAAAGGCAGCGGCCTGGGCCTCGCGCCGACCATCCCGGTGGGGATGCGAGCCGTTTCGGTGCGCGTGAACGATGTCGCCGGCGTGGCCGGTTTTGTGCTCCCGGGCATGCACGTCGACGTGCTGGTGACGGGCCGGCCGCCGAGCAGCGACGGCGACCAGACCTCCACGTGTCTTCAGAACATTCTGGTCCTTTCCGCGGGACAGACGATGCAGCCGGACGCGCGCGGGCAGGCGATTCAGGCTCCCACGGTAACGCTTCTGGTGGACCCTGCGCAGGCCGAAACGCTGACGCTGGCCGGCAGCGATGGACATATCCAACTGGTGCTTCGCAATTCGAGCGATTCGACCATCGAGAAGACGCCAGGCCGTTTCGTGACCGAACTCTATAACGGTCATCGCCCGGAGCCGCCCAAGTCTGAAGCGGCGCCCAAGCCGAGGTCAAGACCGTGGTGGCGCAAGCGCCGCCTCCTCCGCCCGCACCCGCGGCCGCCCGCCGCCGCCTCCGCCGCCGCCCGACCAGGTGGTGGTGATCCGTGGCACTACCCGGACCGTAGAAGTGGTTCCGAACACCGTCAAGAACAACTGACAAGGATTACGATATGACCAAATCGAGTTTGATTTACCTCGTTGGGTCCGTCGCGTTTGGCGCGGGCCTCCTGTCCGCCCAGAGTGCGGAGGACCTTCGGCTGACCGTCGGAAAGAGCGTCGTCATCGACTATCCGTCCGATGTGCGGCAGATTTCCACCAGCAATCCCGAAGTCCTCGACGCCAGCCCGGTTACCACGCGGGAAATCCTGCTTCACGGCAAGAGCCTCGGCTCGGCGACGATGGTGGTGTGGAGCAAGGGCGGCCAGCGCACCTTTTACAACGTCAACGTGGATCTGAACCTGGATCCGCTGCGCCGCATGCTGCGGGAATCTTTCCCCAGCGAGAACATCACGCCGGTCACCTCGCGCGACTCAATCGTGCTGGACGGGCAGGTTTCGAGCAAGGACGTGGTGGACCGCGCCGCGGTGCTGGCGGCGGCGTTCGCCAAGACGGTGGTCAACAATCTTTCCCTTAACGCGGCTCCGATCGACAAGCAGATTCTTGCTGCGGGTGAAGTTCGCCGAGCTGGATCGCTCCCGGGAATTACAATACGGAGTCAACCTGCTGGGCATCGCCGGCCAGACCCAGATCAGCGGCGGCACGGGCCAGTTCAGCGCTACGTCGTTGACCGGACAATCCGGCATCACCGGAGGCAGTGCGTCGACCGGGGCCAACGGGACCATAGGCACCAGCGCGCTCTCTATCACGAAGGCGCTCCAACTGTTCGCGTTCAATCCGAGTTTGAACCTGGGCGCGTTCATCCAGGCTCTCCAGCAGGAAAGCATCCTTGAAGTCCTGACCGAGCCGAACCTGGTCACCACCAACGGCAAAGAAGCCACGTTCCTGGTTGGCGGCGAATTCCCGGTTCCGATTCTTCAAGGTGGAGCGAATTCCGGCGCGGTGACGATTCAGTTTCGCGAATTCGGAATCAAGCTGATCTTCACGCCGATCATTACTCCCAACAAGACCATCAAGATGCACCTCCGGCAGGAAGTCTCCACGCTCGACTTCGCCGACGGAGTAACCATCAGCGGGTTCACCATCCCGGCGCTTTCGACGCGCCGCGCCGAAACCGACGTGGAGCTCTCCGAAGGGCAGAGCTTCGTGGTCGCCGGCCTGGTGGACAATCGCGAGACCGACAGCTTCAGCAAGATTCCGATCCTCAGCAGCCTGCCCATCTTCGGCGCTCTGTTCAAGTCCAAGGACGAGAAGAAGACGCGTACCGACCTGGTGGTGCTGGTGACTCCCGAGATCACCGAGCCGCTGGGCGCCAACGATCCGCGGCCGTCGCTGTACATGCCGAAGGACTTCCTGGTTCGCCTGGATCCGAAGGACGCTCCGCCCAGTCAAGAAATCAGCCAAGAAGAACTGATTCGCGGCCCGATTCAGAGTGACCAGATGAGCGCACGTGTCCAGAACGAAGCCCAGATCGCCGCGCTGTTGATCGCGCCCAACCGCGATCTGGCGCAGCAGTTTCTGGCCACGCTTCCCCAGACCGGCGCGTTTCAGATTCTGGCCGATTTGAAGAGTTATCCGCCGCAGCAGACGCTGGAGATTCGCGCGCGGCAGTTGAAGCCGCAGGTGGTGCTGCTGGATCTGGCCACGGATCTGGCGGCGGCCACGGATCTGGTGCGTTTTGTCACGACGCTGACGCCGCCGGTGCAGGTGATCGGCCTCCATACTCACAACGATTCGGCCGCGATTCTGCAATCGCTGCGCGCCGGAGCCATTGAGTTTCTGTATTCCCCGTTCGATCTCGGCACGCAGCGCGAGGCGGTCACGCGCCTGCGCCGCCT
Organism: Terriglobia bacterium; assembly: GCA_963842485.1. Classification (GTDB taxonomy): domain Bacteria; phylum Acidobacteriota; class Terriglobia; order Bryobacterales; family Bryobacteraceae; genus Palsa-187. The sequence continues at coordinate 8,273 of CAWJHI010000121.1, forward strand.
GTGCACGCCGGAAACGCCAGTCGAAGTGGAAGCCGGACATGTGGTCGCTTTCGCCAGCTCCAAGCCGGGCTCGGGCGCGTCCACGATCGCCACGCAGACCGCGTTTTCGCTGCAGCGGCTCACCGGCAAACGGATTCTGCTCACCGATTTCGATCTGACCGGCGGCACCATCGGTTTCTATCTGAAACTGAGCCACAACTATTCGCTGGTCGACGCGCTGCAGCACGCCGAGCATCTGGATCTGGCGCTGTGGAACTCGCTCACGGTGAACTACGGTGGCGTCGATATTCTGCCCGCTCCGGCCGCGCCGTACGCCGATGGCATCGATGCCGCGCGTTTGCGCGTCCTGATCGATCATGCGCGGCGTTTGTATGACTGGGTGATCATGGATCTGCCCGCGATATTCCATCGCACCGCCCTGATGGCCATGTCCGAGTGCGAGCGCGCCTTCCTGGTTTCCACCGCCGAGCTTCCCAGCCTGCACCTGACGCGGAAAGCGCTGACGCTGGTGGAACAGCTGGGGTTCCCGAAGGATCGTTTCCAGGTTCTGGTGAATCGCATGGACCGGCGCCACGACATCGGAATTGCGGACATGGAGAAACTGTTCGGCTGCCGTGTGCATGCCAGCCTTCCCAACGATTATTTTTCGCTGCATCGGGTGGTGACGCTGGGCCAGCCGCTCGGAAGCGACGGCGAGCTTGGCCGCGCGATTGAAAATGTCGCGACTCGTTTGTGCGGCGCCTTGGACCCGCGAACTAAGCCTGTGCCGGCCGCTCGCGACATGAAGCCGGTGTTTTCGCAGGCATGAGATATTGACGGATTCCTATGTTTTCTACGACTGATAACGGCAACAAGAACACTCAGCAGGTCTCCTGGGAACAGAGGCTGCTCAAGAACACGGGCACGAAGAAAGCCAGCCTGAAGCCGGAATACCAGGAGCTCAAGTTCACGCTGCATCGCAAGCTGGTGGACAAGATCAATCTTGAAGCGCTGGCGACCATCGACAACCAGCGCATGCGCGCCGAGGTCCGGCAGGCCCTGATCTCGCTGATCGACGCCGAGCCGACGCTGCTGAGCTCGCTTGAAAAACAGCAGATCAGCGATGAAGTGCTGGACGAAGTCTTCGGCCTCGGACCCTTGGAGCCGCTGTTGCAGGATCCCGGCATTTCCGACATTTTGGTGAACACCCACAAGCAGGTCTACATCGAGCGGCGAGGCCTGCTCGAACTCACCAGCGTCACCTTCCGCGACGATCAGCATCTGCTGCGCATCATCGACAAGATCGTCAGCCAGGTGGGGCGCCGCATCGACGAATCGACGCCGATGGTGGACGCGCGCTTGACCGACGGTTCGCGCGTCAACGCCATCATCCCGCCGCTCGCCGTCGACGGGCCGCTGCTCTCCATCCGCCGTTTTTCGACCGACAAGCTGATGCCCGCCGACCTGGTGGAGCGCAAGGCCATGACGCCCGGAATGATGGAGCTGCTCGAAGCCGCCGTCAAGGCCAAGCTGAACATCATCATCGCCGGCGGAACCGGCGCCGGAAAGACCACGCTGCTGAATGCGCTTTCTGCGTTCATCAACGGCAAGGAGCGCATCGTCACCATCGAAGACGCGGCCGAATTGCAGTTGAAGCAGCCCCACGTCGCCCGCCTCGAAACCCGTCCGCCCAACATCGAAGGACACGGAGCCGTCCGCCAGCGCGAGTTGCTGGTAAACAGCTTGCGTATGCGTCCCGACCGCATCGTGGTGGGCGAAGTCCGCGGCGAAGAAGCGCTGGACATGTTGCAGGCCATGAACACCGGTCACGACGGCTCGCTGACCACGGTACACGCCAACTCCCCGCGCGACGCCGTGTCGCGTCTGGAAGTCATGGTGTCGCTGGCCAATTCGAACATGCAGCTCACCTCCATCCGCCAGCAGATCGCGAGCGCCGTGCACGTCCTGGTGCAGGCCTCGCGCTTGAGCGACGGCTCGCGCCGCGTGGTCTCGCTAACGGAGGTGACCGGCATGGAAGGCGACATCGTCACGCTGCAGGATCTGTTCGTTTTTGAAAAGCGCGGTCTCGATCCCGACGGCAAGGTGGTGGGGCGGTTCGCCGCCACCGGAATCCGTCCCAAGTTCTACGAAAAATTGTTGAGCGCCGGAATCCGTCTGCGCGCCGACCTGTTTGACGAAGTGTTGGAGGTCTGACGCATGGGTTTCTTTGTCTTCATCATTATCATCTGGGCGGTTGCCCTCGGCACCTGGTTCCTGGTCTCGAAGTACGTCAAGTCTTCGGACGTGGACCGGATCAAGGCGCGCCTGGCAGGCACCACCAAGGCCAAAAAGCCAAAAGGAGAGAAGGAACAGGCGTCGGTGATCACGCAGGACACGGTGGTCAAGAACCGGATTGCGCAGATGGTGGTGGAGAAGTTCGGCATCGGCCCCAAGATTGGAGCGATGCTCGAGCAAGCGGGTCTCAGCTGGCAGCCGGCGCGATTCGTTCACCTCAGCCTGGTCTGCTTTCTGGCTGGGTTCGCCGGCGGATGGGTGATGCTGCCGGCCGCAAAGGCCTTGGCGCTGGCCACCGGCGCGGCCGCCGGAGTGGGTCCGTTCCTGTACGTCGCCTTGAAGCGCAAGTCGCGCTTGAGACGATTCGAAGAGCTGTTTCCAGACGCCCTCGAGTTTGTTTCCCGGTCGATGCGCGCCGGGCACGCCTTCTCGGTTTCGCTCGAAATGATTCATCGCGAATTTCAGGAGCCGGTGGCGGGCGAATTCCGCCGCACCTTCGAGGAAAGCAACCTCGGCTTGCCGATCGAGATCGCGCTTGCAGAAACTGGCCAAGCGCGTTCCCTCGCTGGACGTGCACTTTTTCGTTTCCGCGGTGCTGTTGCAGAAGCGCACCGGCGGCAACCTGGCGGAAATTCTGGACAAACTGGCTTACGTGATCCGGGAGCGCTTCAAGCTGCGCGGCCGCATCCGCGCGGTCAGCGCGCACGGCAAGATGACCGCCACCGCGTTGAGCTGCATTCCGATCGCCGTAGCGGTTCTGATGTTCTATACCAATCCGGACTACGTGAAGTTCTTCTTCACCGACGACATCGGCCAGATCATGCTGGGCAGCGCCGTGGTGCTGCAGCTGATCGGCTACGGCATCATGAAGAAAATCGTGAATATCGAGGTCTAATGCCATGCCTTTTCTAGTGACTATCTGCGTTTTTATCGCTCTCGCGCTGGCGGTGGCCTTCGCCGGAATGAAGCTGTACGTCAAGCCGAAGGAAGCCATGGAGCGCGTGGTCGGCGGCATCGATCCGAGCGAGCAACATGCCGTCGCATCCGAGCCTGGCGTTTCACGATTTGATCAAGAGGCTGGGCAACTTCATTCCGCAGTCGCCCAAAGACGTCACGGTGATGCAGCGGCGCCTGATCCGCGCCGGCGTCCGCAATGAGAACGCTCTTAAGATTCTGTACGGCGCCAAAGCCGCCGGAGCCATCGCGCTTCCGTTACTGACTGCCCTGGTGGTAACGCCGGGCTCGTCCGATCCGAGCAACAAGTTCGCCGCCATTCTGATCGCCGCCGCGGTGGGATTTTTCGGGCCGAACGAATACGTGCGGCGCATGGCCGCGAAGCGGCAAAAAGAGATCTCGCGCGGCCTGCCGAACGCCCTGGACCTGCTGGTGGTTTGCGTCGAAAGCGGTCTCGGTCTCGACCAGGCGATTCTGCAGGTTTCGAAAGAACTGGAGCACGCCCATCCCGGAGATCAGCGAGGAGTTCGGGCTGGTGAATCTGGAGCTGAAGGCCGGCAAACGGCGCGTCGAAGCGCTGCGCAACCTGGCCGAACGAACCGGCGTCGACGACCTGAAGAAGCTGGTCGCGGTGCTGATTCAGGCCGACCGCTTCGGAACCGGCGTCGCCCAGAGCCTGCGCGCTCACGCCGACTTCATGCGCATCCAGGCCCGCCAGGTGGCCGAGGAAAAAGCCGCCAAACTCGGCGTCAAGCTGATTTTCCCGATATTTTTCTGCATTCTGCCGTCGCTGTTCGTGGTGACGGTGGGTCCGGTGGCCATGAAGATCATACGGGAACTGATACCGATGATGAACAACATCTAGTACTCGCCTAAAGGTTAGGACTAGAAACGCCGAATTCACTCTTGTCAGGAAAGGAGAAAGGACGAATGGACACTTCCACTGTTCGAATCGTTTGTGCCGTCATGGCGGTCTTGTTTCTCGGGATCATCGTGCTGCGCCGCAAAAAGAACGTTGATTAACGCGACTCCGGGCGGGGCATGCGCCGGGCAGGAATGCCGGCTGTGCCTCGCTTGCGGGTTCGTCGCGGGAGCAAATAAAGACCACGGGCGGCATCAGGCACGTGACGGGTAGTGATTTTAAGTTTTGGAGGATGGAGTTTACGTATGTTTCGCAAGCCTTGGATTTTGGCATTGACTGGCGCGGTACTGATGGCGGGCGCGACGCTCGGCGGCACGTTCGGAACCGTCGTCTCCATTGGCGGCGAGGCCGCGGACCTCGCGCTCGATGAAGCGCGCGGGGTGCTGTACATCGCCAACTTCACCGCAAATCAAATCGACGTGATGTCGCTCTCCAACAACATCGGTGCAGACGTCCATCAACGTCAATCCGAATCCGAGCTCGATCTCGCTGTCGCCGGACGGACACTGGCTGCTGGTGGCGCACTACGGCAACAACACCGCGCCCGCTACGCCGACCAACGCGCTGACGCTGATCGATCTGACAACGAACTACGCGAAGCAGGTGATCGCGCTGGGCAATCCGCCGCTGGGCGTCGCCTTCGGCATCGACGACAAGGCGCTGGTGGTCACCACCACGGCGTTCATCCTGTTCGATCCGACGCTCGGGCACGACGCAGGTTCTGCAGAGCATCGCGCAGGTGGCCACCAACGCCATCCCGCAGCCGACCGGGAGTTTTCCGGGCAACATCGTCCAGGCCTCGATCGCGGCGTCGCGCGACGGCCTGACCATCGCGGGTTTCGGCGGCTCCAGCCCGTATCTGTTGTTCCGCTATAACGTCGGGACCAAAGTGATCACGTCGTCGTTTTATGTTTCCTCGCCGCCGGCCGGCCCGCGGGTGGTCAGCGTGGCCGATGACGGCAGCCTGGTCAGCTACGCCTGGTGGGTCGCCGACGCGAATTTCGTCACGACCTCGGAGTGGGGCAACCCCTCCGGTCTGTTGAACGTCGGCAGCACGCTGATCGATTCCTCGCGCAACCTGATTTATGCGCAGATTCCGCCGAATGGAACGCCCGCGGCCGCGAATCCCAATCCGCCGCTCCTGCTGATTACCGATTCCGACAATCTGACCGTGCACGATCAGCTCCAGTTGCCGGAAAATCTGGCCGGCAAGAGCCGTCTTGACCAGCGACCACAATACGGCCTATGCGATTTCCGACAGCGGCATTACCGTGTTGCCGGTCGGCAATCTGGCGGCGTATCCGCGCCTGGCCGCTTCGTCTGAGGATCTGGTCTTCCGCGGCAATTTCTGCAATCGCAGCGTGAACACCCAGTCGCTTACGCATCACCGATCCGGGCGGCGGACAGTACGCCGTTCACGGTTTCGACGAATACGAGCGGCATCACGATCTCGCCCTCCAGCGGCGTCACGCCGGCGGTGATCACCGTCTCCGTGGATCCCAATGTCTTCGCCTCACAGAAAGGCACGGTTACCGGCTTCTCTGACGATCTCCTCCGGAAGGGCCGTCAATCTCCCGCAGTCGGTTCGAGTGCTGATTAATTCGCAAGATCCGTCCCAGCGTGGATCCTTTATCGATATTCCGGGCAAGGTGGTCGACGTGGCCGCCGATCCCAAGCGCAACGTCTATTACGTACTGCGCCAGGATAAGAACCAGGTGCTGGTTTTCAACGCGGCGAACAATTCGCAGACTGCGACTCTGCGCACCTGCACGACGCCCACCAGCATGGCCATCACGTTCGATCAGCAGGATCTGCTGGTCGGCTGCGACAACTCGCACTACATGAGCGTGTTCGATCTGGACCTGTTGCAGGCGCAGCCGCCCATCGCCCTGCCGTCCGATTACGTCGAATCGGTGGCGGTCTCGTCCAATGCTATTCTGGCCATGATTCGTCCGGGCGGCGGCGGCAATCCGGGAATCGACCAGATCAACCTGGTCACCCACTCGGGCACCAACCTGCCGACTCTGGGCGTGTATCAGAACCAGCTGGCGCAGGATACGGTGCTCTCGTCTTCGAGCAACGGCTCGCACATTCTGATCGCCGGCTCCGATGGATCGGTGATGCTGTACGACGCCAACGCCGGCATCGTTCACGGTCTCGCGCAAGGATTTCTCGAGCCTCGGCGGAGCGTATGCAGCTTCGAACTTCAATCAATATCTGGTCGGAAACAACCTGCTCGATTCCTCCGGCGTGCCGCAGGCGACGCTGCCGCTTTCCACAGGCAACTCTTCGGGATTCGCTTTCGTCAACCAGACCGGTTATTTCGTCACCGCGCCGAATGCAGCGAGCCCTGGCGTCATCGAACAGGTCAGCCTGACCAGCGGCACCGCCATTCAGCCGACCGCGATGGTGGAAGCGCCGATTCTGGGCGCCGTCACATCGGCCACGCCGCTTCGGTCACCACGTGCCCTCCGGGTGCGATTCTGGTGACCACCACGATTCCGGCCACCGCGACCACCACGGCGGCTTCGACGACGTCGGCATGCCAAGCTCTTGTTCCAGCCTTCGGTCAACTCGGTTTGGACCCGAAGCCTCGCGCCGCTCCCGAACCAGACCGCGATCATCACTCTGACCACCTCCGGCATGACGGTCCTGCCGTGGACCTACGCCGCCGCGGTCGCGCCTCCGACGATCACCAAGGTCGTCAGCGCGGCCGACGGCAGGTCGCCGGTTGCGCCGGGCGGCCTGATCTCGCTCTTCGGCAGCCAGTTGAGCCCGACCAACCTGGCCACCAGCCAGATCCCGCTGCCGACCGCGCTCGCCAATAGCTGCCTGACCGTGAACGGCCAGCCGATGCCGCTCATCTTCGTGTCGCCGACGCAGATCAACGCGCAGATGCCGAGCGAGGCCGTGGGCGACGTCACGGTCGTGGTCCACACCCCGGGCGGCGTCAGCGACAACTACAACCTGACCGTTTTGCCGACCGCGCCCGCCGTGTTCATGAGCGGCACGGCCGGTCCGGAGACCAATATTCCGACGGTGATTCGCTCCGACGAATAATCTGCTGGTGACGGATTCGAATCCGATTCACCGCGAACGATTCGCTGACCATCTACTTCACCGGCTGCGGTACAGACGTCGCCCGCCGGTAGGCGACGGGCAGCCCGTCGCCTGGGAGCCCACTCGCGCTCACGATCGCGCCGCCCACCGTACAGTTGGGCGGCCAGGATCTGACCGTGAATTACAGCGGTCTCGCGCCGGGACAAGTCGGCGTCTGCCAGATCAATGCCACCGTTCCGAGCAGCACTCCGACGGGACTGAGCCTGCCGCTGGTCATCAGCCAGGGCGGCGCGGTCCAAACCATCGGCCTTCGCGTGATCGACTAAGGAATACGAAGCAAGGGAAGGGAAACGATATGAAGTTCACTCTGACTCTGGTAGTGTGTTTCGCGGTATATTGCGCCGGATTCGCGCCCTCCGCGATGGCCCAGAAATGGGAAGTCGGTGGCGGCGTCGGCGGAGGTTTCTACACTTCCAACGATGTGAGCGCGCCGGGCGGCTCGGCTTCGGCCAAGATTGCAACCAATCTCGCCGGCAGCGCCTGGTTCGCCAACGATGGAGTGGGGAAATGGGGTGGAGAACTCCGCGGCGACTTTCAGCTTGGCGCCCTTGAGCTGAACGGCGGCGGCAACGCAGGCCAGCTTCGCGGCGCGCTCCTATGCGCTTCACTACGACGTTCTATGGCACGCGGCCCCGAACGGTGCGCGGATCCGTCCGTTCGTCGCCGTGGGAGCCGGAATCAAGGTGTACCAGGGTACCGGTGCGCAGGTTGTCTACCAGCCGTTGAGCAACTTCGCGCTGCTCACGCAGGCCCAGGACCTGACTCCTCTGGTCAGCGCCGGCGGCGGGGTGAAAATTCAGATTGCTCCGCACGTCCAGCTTCGAGCGGAACTGCACGATTACCTTGACGCCCTTCCCGAAGCAGGTGATCACACCGGCCCAAGGCGCCAAGGTCAGCGGCTGGATGCAGGATTTCGTCCCGATGATCGGAATCAGCTATACCACGGCGGAAGGACGCTAGCGGTAAGCCAGGCAAGAAAGAAAGAGCCAGCGTCAGGGGGGCAGCCAAATGACCTCCCGGACGCTGGCTCTTTTTCTTTTATCAAACGGTAAAAAAATCGTAAAAAGATGCGCATGGAAGGCCCCAGCCGCACCCCTAGAGACTTTCTCATAAGTTCCATTGTTTCAAGTATTTCTCGTGGCTCGGGAACTCGCAGCGCCGGGACTTGCCCGTTTCTTACAAGCAATCCACGATGCGATACGGTCAGATATAGTGTTGGCCATGTACTCGCTTCGCGCACTGCTACTGGCCTGCGTTCTAACCCCGCCCGGGGCGCTGGCAGCGGACTATGTCGGCAGCAATGTTTGTAAGACGTGCCATCCCGACGTCTGGTTGAACTTTTACCGCAATCCCCATTACAAGTCCGTCGCTTCCGGCAAGGAATCGCCCGAAAACACGGGCTGTGAAAGCTGCCACGGACCCGGCAAAGCTCACGTTGAGGCGCGCGGCGGCAAAGCGACCATCGTGGCTTTCTCTGAGCTCCCTCCCGATAAGACCCTGGACGCGTGCCTCCGCTGCCATGGACAGACCATGGCACGCGCCAACATCCGCCGGAGCACGCATACCCAGGAAGATGTGGTTTGCACCAATTGCCATTCGATTCACAAATCGCCCGCGCCGAAATTCCTGCTCGCGAAGCAGCAAACCGAGCTGTGCTACGGCTGCCACGGCTCGGTTCGCGCGCAGTTCTCCATGCCCTTCAAACATCGCGTGAACGAAGGCGCCATCCAGTGCACGGATTGCCACAATCCCCACGGCGCCCCTGCACCCACCTGGAAAATGGCCTCGCGGCCGCGCATGGTGGACCAGAAGCAGGGCAACGAAGAGGCCTGCCTGAACTGCCACACCGATAAGCGCGGACCGTTCGTCTATGAACACGGTTCGGTGCGCGTCGAAGGCTGCGAGACCTGCCATCAGCCGCACGGCTCCATGAACGCGCGCCTGCTGCGCCGCCCCACGGTGTTCACCATGTGCCTGGAGTGCCACAACGGGGAAGGGAGCTTCGGCAACTTCGGACCCAAGTTCGGCACTGGAGTTCAGCGCCCGACGTCCGATCACAACCTGGCCGATCCGCGCTACCGGAACTGCACCACGTGCCATCCGCGCATTCACGGGTCCAATACCAGCGAGTTCTTTTACCGGTAGGAGACAGCGATGAACACCCGCATCTCCCTACTGTTTCTCGCTGCTCTTGCCCTTTGCGCTCAGCCCCCGGTCGCGCCCACCACGGGCGAGCAGGTGGGCGATCCGCGTGGCGACAATACCGCAAACTACAACATCATGAACTCGTTCGAGCTCGGCTATCGCTTCGCGACCGCCGGCGGCGATTTCGACATGTACCGCAGCACGGTGAACTACACCGATGGTGTGCGCCTGCTGTCCAGCTCGCTTTCGATCCAGTCGCGCGACGGGCAGGGGCACTGGTTCGATCAGATTCAGCTCAACACCCAGGGATTGGGCAACGATCCGTATCAGTCCGCGTCGCTGCGCGTCGAAAAGAACCGCCTGTATCGCTACGACATGATGTGGCGGGAGAACGATTTCTTCGATCCGTCGCTGACCATCGCCAATGGCGCGCATTTTGAAAACACCAGCCGCCGCTGGCAGGATCACGATCTGACGCTGTTTCCGCAGGGCAACGTCAAATTTTTCCTGGGTTATTCGCGCAACGTGGAGGACGGCCCGGCGCTCACCACCATTCAGTTGTTCGACTTTCGCGGCGACGAATTTCCGCTCATCGCCAACCTTCATCGCCTGCAGAATGAATACCGGCTCGGCGGCGAAATCAAGTTTTGGGGATTCCGTTTGAACGTGCTCCGCGGATGGGAGGACTTCAAGGAAGACACGCCCACCAACATTCTGGCCGTCGCCGAGCCTGGTCTCAGCGGCATCGCTCCAGCCTCATTGACCAGCTATCAGAGCAGCCAGCCGTATCACGGCACCAGTCCGTATTGGCGCGTCGGCCTGTTCCGCGGAGGGCGCGCGACTGTGGGCCGTCAACGGCCGCTTCAGCTACGTAGCGGGTGAGCGCAATTTCATCGACAACGAATTCTCGGGCGGCATCACTCCCATCGGCGCCGCCATGACGCAACAGATCCTGGCGATCGGCGACGCCCGCCGTCCGGCGGTTACCGGCAACCTGACGGTCAGCCTGTTCCCCGCGTCGTTCCTCACCATCACCAACCAGACCAGCGTCGCCAACATCCGCACGGAGGGCGACGCCGTATTCGCGGAACTTGAAAACGGCGTCGCCATCACGCCGTTTATTCCGTACACTTATCTGGGCATCCGGACCATCGCCAATTCGACCGACGCCGAAGTCCGCGTTCGAAAATGGTTCTCGATGCACGCCGGCT
>CAWJHI010000122.1:0-140680 GCA_963842485.1 Terriglobia bacterium
GTAAGGCCGTAATATCGGCCGATTTCCCCTCCATCGGATCCCCCTATCCGAACGGAACTGATCTGCTTAAGATACTATACGCAGAACCTGATGTGGCAAAGACAGTTTCGCACCGCTGGTTGAGCCGTTCCATCCGCATTTTCCGACTAATGTCATGTGAACACCCCATAGGAGGCGTGAAAATGAATCGCCAGAACGTTTCATCCGCCAAACATTTGACGCTGGTAGCAATGCTGATCGCCGCGATCCCTGTGAGCGCTCAACTCCCAGCCGCCGGACAATTTACCGACGCGCAAGCCGCAGCCCTGATTCAGGCTCTGACCGCGCAAGCGCAGGGCGCAGCCGCGTCCGCGACGACGCAGGCGCAGTTACAGGCCCTGCTTCAGTACATGATGCGTCAATCTTCCGCGTCGTCCTCGGCGGCGAGCGCCACCCAGGCCCAAATGCTGGTGCAGGCGATGGCCCAGACGTCCGCCGCTGCTCCTTCGGCGCCCGTGAGCGTGGCACAAGCTCAGGCTTTGACGAAGATGTTTGCCGGTCCACCCGCGGGAGCAACGATGGCGCCGGGCTTGGGACGGACGAGTGCGGCACCGGTCCCGACGATGAGCGCGTCCCCGCAAGCTCTCGGGCTGGCGCCAAAGAAGGCTGGAACCATTCGGATCGGGGTGGTCGCTCCGAAGGCGCAGATGGGTGGTACGGGCCCCGGCGCCAACAATGTTGCCGATTCGCTACAGACGCTCATCGTCCTGTATCTGAGCGGTCCAATGCTGGAAGTGACTCCGATCGCTGCGATGCTGCCCCAGCAAATCGAGGCAGAAATACAGCAAAAGGAATGCGATTACGTTCTTTATTCCGCGATCAGCCAAAAGCTCAACAGCGGGGGCTTAGGCCTGTTGAAGAAAGCCATGCCGGTTGCCAGCATGATCCCGATGGTGGGGATAGCCGGAGGCCTGGCGGGCTGGAGCCGCGGCTAGCACCGCCGCCGGGGCCGCCAGTGTCGCCAACTCCGTGAAAGCCAAGAGCGAAGTGACGTTCGAGTACAAGGTCCTGGCGGCGGGAAGCGGGGAGTCCGTGGTGGCCAACTCGTCGACGGGTAAAGCCAAGAGCGATGGCGAAGATATCGTTACTCCGTTGATCGAGCAGGCGGATACTGCGATTCTGGCGGCGGTGACGAAGACCAAGTAGATTTTTATGAATTTCGTGAGCCGATTTTCCCGTGAATTCCGCGTACCGTAAGAATGCCCGCGAGGGAGGAATTATGCCAGTTCCTTTTCGAACCTTTGTGCTGTTCATTGTGGCGGCCTGCGCGATTCCGGTCGCCCAGGCCGGGCAATATCTGATCGTCACGCATCCGCCGGGCGGCACGTGGGCTTTCCAGGACGTGGAATCGATTAGCGTCAACGGCAAGGAAAAGATGCGAAGCGCGCCGCTTCCCGCCGCGACGTACGATTCCAAGGCGATCGGACACCTTGCCGAGTTCCAGTTGTCGAGTTTCGCGATCCTGCGGCGGGCGGCGGACGGGTCGGTGATCGGCCGCGCCGGCGAAACGGGCAACTGGCAGGTCCTTCTGCCGGAAAACACCAATTCGAAGACGGCGGAATCGCCGGCGCAGTTGTGGAGCGGCGCGACGGTCGCCTTCAAAACGGACCGCAAAGATAAAGCGGCAGCCGCGGTTCGACTCGAGGACCTGTATGCGATCGTCCCGGGCCGCGATGCGGGCGCTTCGGCGGCTTGGCTGGCGACGGACATCCGCGCGCACCAGATTCCGGGAATGGCGGACGCGGACGCTTTTCGGCAGATGCTTGCGCTTCTTCCCGATGCGGCCAAGGCGTTTTCCGAGGGTCCGGCTTCAAAGACCATCAGCGATTTTCTATCCAGCAGCCTGCTGAAACATCTCCAGCGCTGGCAGGACGGTGATGCCCCGATGCTGGTTGTGGACGAGTCCATGGCGTTGGCCGCCGCCGCCGACACCGCTTTCCCGAAGGATAAGCCGCTGGCTGAACTCAGCGGCGGAGTTCGATCGATCCGAAAAGCGCTGGATCGCAAGCTGGCGATCCTGCGCGCGCTCGACGCGGGCAAACAATCCGACGCGTTCCTGATCGCTTACCGCGATTTCGAGGTCTATGACAAATCGTTTCCGGAATTAGCAAAGGCCCGCGCGGCTCATATGCGCGCCAGCGCCGCGGCGCACGTGAAGACCGCGCAGGCCCTCCAGTCGAGCGGCGATTATATGGGCGCGATCCGGCATCTTCTGATCGCCAAGTGGCGCGATCCAACGCTCAAAGCGGCCGACGATCTGCTCGAACGAGTTCGACTGGAAGCCGCCCGGCTCTCGGTCCAGAAGTTCGGCGAAACGCGGCGCGGGATCGATCCACGGTCGCCGGGGCAAGTGCAGTTGCAGCGCAAGTTACTGCTCGCCGAGCAGCAAATGAACGATGGCAAAATCGCCGAGGCGGAGAAGACTCTTCAGGAAGCCGAAGCGACGGACAAAGACGAACCTCGCCTGACGCTGCTTCACGCCCGCCTCTCGGTGGCGCGCGGCGACCTGGGAAAAGCGCTGGCGCAGCTCGACAACTTCGACGGGATCGCGGTCACGCCAGAGGACTTCGCCGAGGGAGAGAAACTCCGCGCCTCGGTTCAATACACCATCGACAACTCATTGAGCAAGAAGCGGACGCAAGTGGAAGGCGATCTGGAGCAGCAGCGTTTCGCCACCGCGCTCGAATCCTCGGCGGAGGGGTTGAAGCTGGACAACGAGAATCCGGAATTCCTGTACTTCGCCGCCATTAATGCCTGCGTCCTGCGCCATTGCGGGACCGCGGAGCCGATGCTGCGCCGGTTCCTGGAGGTGACAGATTCCGCCCAGGGCAGCCGCGAACGCCGTCTGATGGCAATGCAGCTCCTGCGCGAGTCGCTGACGCTGGCCGCCGAGTCGAAGGAGCCCGCGAAAGACGTGGACAAGAGCCAGCTCAGCTGGTTCTCCGGTGCGCCGGTCGGGCGCAGCGTGTTCTACGATCCTGTAAGCCTGTCTTTTCAATCGAAGGTCACGCGTGTCGAAGCCTCCGATCACCTAACGGTTTTCTACGAGTGGGGCGAAAACCAGTTGCGATCGGTACATGCCAAGCACGAAGAGAAGCAGACGGGGGCCAACATCGCGCGGCTGGCAGGCGCGGCGGCCGCATCGGCGGCTGGAATTTCGAGTACGGTCGGATGGAGGACGGCGGCGCGTGAAACCAACGATTTCTTCTTCAACTATTACGACGACGCTCCGCAGATCTTGAAAGTGAGCCGTGAAAAGACCATGGTGCCGAGCCGCCGGATTCCGATTTCGATCCCGGGAATTGGAATGTTCGGACCGTTTGCGGGCATCGGAGCCCTGGGTGCGCTCGGCAACTTGAGCAAGCTCGGAGCGTTGAGCAAAGTCGGAGGCCTGGGGAGCATGGCAGGAGGTGGAGGACTCATGCAAGGTCTCCCCGGGCTGGGCGGGATGGGAGGCGGAGCCAGCCTTTCGGGACTCGGAAGCCTCGGATCGTTCGGAGGAATTGCCGGCGCGGGAAATTCCGCCATCTTGAGCCGCCTGGCGGGCTCGGGGCGCCTGTCGGGAATCAGCGGGTTCTCATCGTTGGGTTCGGTGAAACAGTTAGCGCCGTCGCAAAATTACTCAGTGGTTTCCGATCCTCAGGGCGGATCCTCGGAAGGCTTCCTGAGTTTGTGGAACAACCCCCGTCTGGACACGCGCATCGCTTTCAAGGTGACCGGCAAACGCGCTGCGGTGGGTTTCTCGGGGAACCGCTATTTCCATCCGTTCGCATGGGATGGAATCCACTTGTTTGAGCTGGATTACGACGAAAGCGGCCGCGTGATCCATGCCTGGGAACTCGACAGTCCCGGCGCGCCGAGACTGGATTTCACCTGGGACGGCCAGCGGCTGGTGAAAGTCGCCGGACACGATGACTCGGGCGCGGTGGTGTATTCGCGGACGCTCAGCTACTCCGGCGACCGGTTGACCAGCGAGACCATCAACGGCCAAGGCGCTGCGTCGCACATCGAGTATAAGTACGATAAACAGGGTCGTATGACCGAAGCGGTTGCGGACGCCGACCACACGCTGGATGGGCGCTCGCGCAAAGTTTTCTTCGTTGAAGAAGACAAGGGGAAACACTGACATGCGCATCATGACTCTCTTGATCTTGGCGGCCGTGGCCACGCAGGCGCAAAGCTCTCAGGCCGACGCGCCGAAACGCACGATTCTCGAGCCAAATCAGAATCTGAAGAAACCTGCTCCCGCCGCGGAGCCCGTCAAGCCGCCTTCGGCAAGACAGACGCCCGAAAACGCGCGAAATGCGAGTTCGAGCGCGCTGGACGCGTTGAGTACGTCTACGGAGAATCTGAACCTGATCCGCGACAGCAACGTGCGCAAGCTGACCACCGACGGATGCGCGCCTGAGGTGTCGGCGCGCATCAACGATCTGCGAACCCGGCTCGGGATTGCCGCGCCATCTGCCGCCGCAACCAAGAATTCCGGATCGGAACCGGCGGCCCTGGCGCTCGCTTCGGGATGGTTCAAGGCGCCATCGGACGGCGCGCCGGTTGCGGCACAGCAGAAAAAAAGCGATCTGCTGGACTCCGTTCTTCCCGGCGCGGACAAGACCGCAAAACCTGCGGACGCTTGCGACCAGGACGCAGGCGCGTTGCAGGCGGAACTGGATCATCTGCTCGCCTCATGCTCGGGCGCGAAACGCTAGAAGGAGTCTGCCATGTTTCGAACCTTTTTGTTTGCGGCGATTGTCGCGCTTAGCACGTTCGGCCAAGACCCGCCGCCTCCTCCGCCTGCCGACGCTGTACAACCGGCCACCCCCTTGGTGATGGTTTCCGCCCAGCCCCTCGCTCCCGCGGATCTCAATTCGCCCTATGCCTCGCCGCGCGACGCAGCTCGCCATCGCCTGCAAGCCACTCTTGCCGATCTGGCGGCAAACCGGAATCTCAAAGAGGCGCTACGCGGTTTTGAACAAGCGCTGATCGACGATCGCAGCTACGCCTTAGCGGCCTTCAACCTGGGAATCGTCGCGGCGATCTCCGAAAAGTGGGACGATGCCGTCACCGCGCTCGAGGAAGCTTCGCGCCTCGCGCCATCGACTCTCGGATCGGCCGCCGCACCGCAACTGGAGCGTCTGCGAGTCATCGCCAAACTGGAAAAATCCGCGGAAGGCAGGCGCAAGCGCGCTTACGATGAAGCCCTATTGCCTCTGCTACGGAAGCTGCCATCGTTGTCGGCGAGCGGCGCAAATTCCGCGCTCGCGGAGCTTGGCCGCATGGATCCCAAGCGTTGGGAAGCGCCGGCGCTGCTCGCAGGCCTCAACGGGGACGGAACCGGTTTTCAGACGGCGTCCAAGTTCCTGGAAATTGCGGCGGCCAATGCGACCGATCCGGCGGTCAGGCAGCCGCTCGAAGCAGCCCGCAAGGCAGCCGAGCGGGAGTTGTTGTATAACTCCATGCGCGCCGACGCCGAAGCGGCGGACGACCGCGGCGATTATCCCAAAGCGGCGGAGCTGTATCAATCTGCGTGGAGTTCGATTCCGGCGCGGGTCGAGAACGGGATGGAAGCGGTTTCCGCGTTGCTTCTGTGCGATGACACGCAGCACGCCTCCGCGCTGCTCGCCCGGCTGCGCGAGAGCAAGGATCCGGCTGTCGACGGGCCGGCCGGCGCCATGCTGAAAGAGTTGGCAGCCGTCGAGCCGGCGGCCAATGCAACTTCCAGTGACGCATCTCAATTCTTCCGTGAGCCGGGTCCCCGCGAACCGGTCCGGATCGCGGCGATGATTCCGGCCATCGACCAAAGACCGCTGGATATTTATGAGCGTCCACTGCCGAAGCTGTTGGAGGATAACGAACCGGTGGTTGTGCTGGCGGCCATGGCTGTAGATGCACCCGCAAGCATTCCGCTTCCCGCTTTGCCGAACCCTTCGGTGGCAGGCGAGAATCCGTGGCGCGAGGTAATGGCCGCGCAGCCGCGGCCTGCCGCCGAATCGCCTCGCGCGGCGCAGTCCGTCGACTTATCGAGCGGTTCTTCAGAGGGCCGAATGCTGCAGGTTACCAGTGAGCCGGCGGGCGCGCGGGTGTTCCTCGGCGCTTCCTCCGATCCGGCATGCCAGACGCCATGCAACCTCCGCTTGGCTGCCGGCGAGTATTCGCTGCGGCTCAGCCTCGATGGGTATCGGGAAGCGCAGCAAAACATCGAAATCCGCACCGACTTGCAGGATGTCGCCGTGCCCCTGGAAGTGCTTCGCGCCAGCGTGCTCGTTCAGACTTCGGCTCCAGGATCGGTAAAGGTAAACGGAACACCGGTTGGCGCGGAATCATCTCCCGTGGAGTTGTCCATGGCGCCCGGTTTGTATCGAATCGGAGCGGATTTCGGATCTGGCTATCGCGAACGCCTTCTGACCGTCAAGCCGGGAGCACGCCTGCGATGGGAGCTCGGGATGCGATAGGACACGGTTTCAGCTCTCCTTCCCGCGCGAGACCATGGGCGCAGACCGTCCGACGCCGCGGCCATGATGGCCGCGCAGTGTTTCTCCCCAGTGCGCTCTACACAATTACTCTTTCTGTTCTTCTGAGCTGAGAATTTCCTCCTCGGCTTGAAGCCAATCCTCGATTTCGGAGCCGGATTCATTACCTCGATGAACGTAAAGCTCATAGGCTCTCAACCGGATTCGTTCTTCCAGGGTAGGCTTTTCAGTCTCGGCGGCACGAGGTCTCGCAGACGCTGATGCGGCCATGGAATCACCTCCTTGTTGACATTACTGACTCATGCGACTAAGCGGCCCCGTGGGAGGTCGTCTTGTGAATGGTCGAGGCGGAAACCTCATAGGTTTTGACCTGGGGCGTTCCCTCGATTACCTTTTCCATAATCTTTAGAGCTTCCGCGTAAGCGCTGCGTTCGAACGCCTCCGCGCTCTCTTTCTGATCCCACAGGCTGATTCCCACCGCTTCGCGCCCGCCTGGGGCGAGTAAAGTCATTTTGTCCCGGAACCCCTTCTGCTTCTGAAGCAACGGAAGAATCTCTTTTTCCAGCGTCTGGACAGCCTCCGCCACCGAGTTCCGTTTTAGCCGGAACGAAACGTGCCGTGCGAACATAAACAACCTCCTTGACTACTGTTTCCGACTTGGACTATACGCTGATTCAAGTTACCGGACAAGAAGAATATTCGCAGGAGAATCTGTGGCTTAGGTGCGCGACATGAAACAGAATGCTGGTGATTCTGTTTTCGTAGCCGCGCTGCGACACACCCTGCCCCGCAAGCGGAGGCGGGTTGGAAGCAAGGCCGGCCGGACGTTAAGTCACCTTACCCGCCAGGCATCGAGACCGTCCAGCATGTCAACTTGTTTTATATTCGACTTGATGATCGTCACGCTGACTCAAGTGGGCCCACAGTGTTCAAGATGGCTGCGATCGCGCTGGCTGGATGCGCCGCCGCGCTCGCTCAGGATGCTGCTGAGTGGCCGGCGTACGGGCGCGATCCCGGCGGCGCAAAATACTCGCCGCTCGACCAGATCAACACCAAGAACGTGAGCACGCTGGCTCCCGCCTGGACGTTTCACACCGGCGATCCGGCCGGCATCTGGGAAGAAACTCCGATCGTCGCCGGCGGCGTGATGTATTTAGCGACCCAGAAGAACCGGGTTGTCGCTCTCGATGCGGAGAGCGGCAAAGAGCTGTGGAGCTTCGACCCGAAGACTCCGCGCGTTTCCGAGCATCGCGGGGTTTCGTACTGGCCGGGGGACGGAACCACGCCCGCGCGAGTGGTCCTTACAACGGCCGCCAGGTTGATCGAATTGGACGCCAAGACGGGCAAGCCGGCTCCCGACTTCGGAGATAACGGTGAAGTGAATCTGCGCATCGGAGTCGCCGATGCGTATCCCAACGCGCACTATTCCATCACGTCGCCGCCGTCGATTTACAAGAATCTGATGATACTCGGTCCATCGACACAGGAGGGTCCCAGCCAGGGCCCGAGCGGAGACACGCGCGCGTTCGATACGAAAACCGGGAAGTTGGTATGGCGCTTCCATACCGTGCCGCAGCAAGGAGAGCCCGGCAACGAAACCTGGGGACCGGAGGGCTGGAAAGATCGCGCGGGACCCAGCCAATGGGGCGGAATCACGGTGGACGTAGAGCGCGGCCTGGCATTCATTCCAGTGGGGAATCCCGCTGACAATTTTTACGGCGGCGATCGCAAGGGTCAGAATCTGTATGCGAACAGCGTGGTTGCCGTCGAGGCATCCACGGGCAAGCTCCGATGGTACTTTCAGTTCGTCCACCACGACATTTTCGATCTGGACATCGCGGGTCCTCCCGCGCTGATCGAAGCTGCGGTGGGAGGAAAGCGGGTTCCCGCGGTCGCCGAATTTTCGAAAAACGGGATGCTGTTCGTGCTCGATCGCATGACCGGCAAACCGGTCTGGGGCGTGGAAGAGCGGCCGGTTCCCAAGAGCGACGTTCCGGGCGAGGAAGCGTGGCCCACGCAGCCGTTTCCGCTGAAGCCGCAGCTCGCCTCGAGGCTCGCGCTCACCCGGGATGAAGTGTCGAACATATCCCCGGAATCGCACAGCTACTGCCTGGAACAGTTCGGAAAGTTCAAGACGCTGGGGCCGTTCACTCCTTTCAGCGTGAAGGAGCCGCGCCTGAATTTTCCAAGCACGATCGGCGGCGGCAACTGGGCCGGCGTGTCCTTCGATCCTAAGCTGAGCTATGTGTTCGTCAACTTTTCGAACATTGGCCAGACCGGGTTCATGGTCGCGACACCGCCTGGATCGCCGCTGCCGTATCGCAATCAGGGAGCTTACGCGCGCTTTCTGGATCAGGAAGGTTATCCGTGCAATCAACCGCCGTGGGGCGAACTGGCCGCCGTGGACACGCGCACGGGCGAGGTAGCTTGGCGAATTCCTTTGGGCGCTTACGAGGAAATGGAAGCCAAGGGAATCAAAAACGCCGGAGCGCTGAACTTGGGCGGCAGCATCGCGACGGCCGGAGGACTTGTGTTCATCGCCGCGACGAACGATCAGCGCTTCCGCGCGTTCGATTCACGCACCGGACGCGAACTCTGGACCGCGGAGCTTGACGCGTCCGGCAACGCGACACCCATCACCTACCGGGGACGTGACGGCACGCAGTACGTGGCCATCGCCGCCGGCGGGCCGGGCCATCTGCGACGTGGCTCCACCGGCGACAGCGTGATCGCATTCAGCCTGTCCGGGAAGTCTATAAGCCCGGGAAAGCGGGACTTGCCGACTGCGGCGGCCGCGCCCGCGCGGCGCACATCGGAGCTGAAGCTGGCCGATGGAGAGGGCAAGGCTCAGGTCGAACGGATTTGCGGCGCATGCCATGGACTGGATACCGCGATCGATCAGAATCGAACCGAAGAAGAATGGCATGCCGTCGTCGATTCGATGGTGGGCCGTGGAGCACAGGGCACGGAGAATGAATTTAAGATGATCGTCATATACCTGGCGAGGAATTTCGGCAAGCCCGCGCCAAAGTAGTCCCAGAAGGGCATGTCGCGGTCGCAAGTCGAAAAGAGCATCGTTCCTTTGTTAAAGACAGCGGAACACCTCACCCGCTGTTTGGCGAAGCTACTCGTACCTCAGCGCCACCATTGGATCGACGCGCACGGCGCGGCGCGCCGGAAGATAACAGGCGAGCAGTGCGACCAGCGTCAACACGATGGCGACGGCGGCGAACGTCAACGGATCTTGCGCGGTGACGCCGAAAAGTTCGTTGGCCATGAGGCGCGTCAATCCCAAGGCGGCGGCGATGCCGGCAGCCACGCCAACCAGCGCCATTTTTGCGCCCTCCCCGAGCACCAGGCGCATCACGTCCCCGCGTTGCGCGCCGAGTGCCATCCGGACGCCGATTTCATGGGTGCGCTGGCCGACCACGTAGGAAATCACGCCGTAAATCCCGACGCAGGAAAGAACCAGCGCGAGCGCCGCGAATATGCCGAGAAGAATCATCGAGAGCCTGCGCGCGGCCAGGGAGCCGGCGAGGACTTCGTCCATGGTTTGCACGCCGTAGATCACTTCGCGAGGGTCGATTTGCGCAACGGCGCGGCGAACCAGGCCCATGATGGCTGCCGGATCGCCCGCGGTGCGCAGCACGACGGCGACGGCGCCAGCGGCCAGCGGCATGAGCTTCTCGGGAAGCTGCATGAAGGGATAGTAGAACTGCGCTTCGACGGCCGATTTTGCGATCCGCGCCGGGCCCCCACTGCTTTATGTGGCCCACCACGCCGACGATTTCGGCTTGCACGTTGAATTGCGTCCAGATGGACGCGCTTCCCGATGGGATTTTCATGCGGGAACTAGGTGCGCGCAAAAACGTCGTCGATGTCGATCACCACCGGGGCGTTCTCGTTGTCTTGCGGAGTGACGAAGCGGCCGCGCTCGAGAGTGATTCCCATGGCCTGCTCGAAACCGGCTTCGACCAGATAATACATCGCCTGAGGCATTTCGTTGTCATTGGCGGGCTTCGGCTGGCCTTCGATCCAGAAGGGCAAGAACGAGTCATGGATCATCGGGCGTGAGCCGAGCGTGACGGAAACAGCCTGCACGCCGGGAATGGAGCGCATTTTATCGTCGAACTGGCGCAGGCGGGCGCGAGTCTCCGCCGAGGTGGTGGCGGAGGAGGACGGCATCGACAAACTGAAGGTGATGGCGTGGCTGGGATTGTATCCGGGATTCACGCGCCACAGCGCAGAGAGGCTGCGCAGCATCAGCCCCGCGCCGATCAGCAGAACCAGGGCCATGGCGACTTCGATCGCCACAAAAATTCCCTGCAGGCGGTGGCGCGCGCCGATCGAGCCGCGGCCGCTTTCCCTGAGGATCTCCGTCAAATTTACGCGTGAACCTTTGAGCGCGGGAGCGAGACCGAAAACAATTGCGGCGAACAGCGAAAGCGCCAGCGTGAAGAGCAATACGCGTCCATCGAGGGAGATTTCTTCGACGCGCGGCAATGTGCCGGGCAGAGTATTGAGCACTGCTTTGGTGCCGCAAAAGGCGAGCAGGAGTCCCGAGCGCTCCGCCCAGGCCCGCGAGCAAAATGCTTTCGGTGAGAAGCTGGCGGATGACGCGCAAGTGGCCGGCGCCCAGGGCCGCGCGAACGGCAAACTCGCGCGAGCGGCCCATCGAGCGCGCCAGAAGAAGATTGGCGACGTTCGCACACGCAATCAGCAGCAGGAAACCGACGGCGGCCAGAAGCACCAGCAGGAATGGCTGGACGTTGCCGACAATATCCTCCTTCATGGAGACGAGAGTGATGCCGACTTCCTTGTCGGCGACGGGGAAGGCGGCGGCCAGATTGCGCGCGACCACATCCATGTCGGCTTTGGCCTGCGGCAGCGTAACGCCCGGTTTCAGGCGGCCGACGGCATGCGCGCTCACCGAGATCCGGCGATCGCGAAACGATGGATCGTTCCACTGGCCAATGGGAGTGTAGACGTCGCGGTCATGGCCGTAGAAAGTGAAACCGGCGGGAATCACGCCCACGACGATGTAGGACGTGCCATTCAGGGTTAGCGATTTCCCGATGACATCAGGCGAAGAGCCGAATTTGCGCGTCCACAACCCCCCACCGAGAATTACGACCGGCGCGGCGCCCACCTGATCGTCATCGGAGCGGAATGTACGGCCGAGAATGGGCTGCACGCCGAGGGTGGAAAAGAAGCCCGCGGAAATCATGTAACCGCTCAGGCGTTCGGCTTCGGCCGTGCCGGTGACGTTGTAATCCTGGTTGCGGTACAGAGCCATCGATGAGAACGTCTGAGTGTCGCGCTGC
Organism: Terriglobia bacterium; assembly: GCA_963842485.1. GTDB lineage: Bacteria > Acidobacteriota > Terriglobia > Bryobacterales > Bryobacteraceae > Palsa-187. The sequence goes on from CAWJHI010000122.1 coordinate 11,831, forward strand.
CAGTCGAGGAAGTTCAGATAGACCACCGGGCCTTGGTCGAATCCAGGCGTCTTCCCATACACAGCCACCAGCTGCTCGGAGTGCGGATACGGCAACGGGTTGAGCAACACGCCGTTGACGACGGAAAAAAGCGTCGTGTTTGCGCCGATGCCAAGCGCGAGGGTGAGGACGGCGATGGCAGCAAAGCCTGACGATTTGAGGAACATCCGGATCGCATAGCGCAAGTCTTGCGACAGTGTCGTCATCGGTCCATTTTATTCCCAGCCCATAGACACCCGCTGCCGAGGTATGAGACCACGGTTTCACACAACTGTTTGTATTGGCGCCTCTAAGGAACAGTCGCGTACCATGAAAAAATGGATCGGAGTGGTGCGCCGGAGTCTTCCAAGGTCCTGCATTTCCGGCAGAGCAGTAATATATGGGGCCCGGAGAGGTCCATTCTCGCGCTCTCGAGAACCATGCCGGCCCATGGATTCTCGTGCGAGATCGCGATCATGTACCGGCGGAAGAATGGCGAACCTGCCGAACATCCCTTGGTAGCCGCGGCGCGGGCGCAACGGACGCCGATTACTCAGTTGGACGGTCACCCCCATGCAATCCGCGCGTCCCTGCTCTGGCTTTGCCGGAAGTTCGCGGCCGGTGAATACGCGATTCTTCACGCCCACGAATACAAGACCGACCTACTCTCCGCTCTGGCGGCGGGGAGATCCTCGCGCCGGCGGCCAGCACTGGTTGCCACTGTGCGCCACACGGAGCCGGGCCTTCAGATGGCACTCCTTCAAGGGCTGGACTCTCTGGTGTTGCATCGCTTCGACCGGCTGACGGCTCCCTCCCATGCGGCTCTCAGCGAGTTGTGAGGCTCCCCTGTTCTGTTGCGCAGGACCCGGGTGATCCATCATGCGGCCGGCGCCTCTCTGGATGAGCTTCCGGAGCGAGCAGCGGAGCTTCCGGGAAACAACGGCGGGCCGGTGATCTCGATTGTGGCGCGTCTACAGACTGTCAAGGGGCACCGTCTCTTTTTGGAGAGCGCGCGCAGAGTCCTGGCAAAGAAGCCCGAATCCCGATTCTGGATTGTGGGCGAAGGAGAACTTCGCCGCGAGTTGGAAACCATCGTTTCCCAGTGGGGGCTGACACGCGCCGTGACCTTTCTTGGCTATCGCAACGATCCGCGAAACGTAATGATTTCGAGCGATGTGGTGGTCTGTGCCTCCTCTTACGAATCGTTTTCGCAATCTGCACTGGAAGCGCTGGCGCTTGGCCGGCCGTTGGTCGCCACCTCTGTCGGGGGGATTCCCGAAATTGTCCGCGATGGCGAAACCGGCATTCTGACGCCGCCCGGCGACCCCGATTCAATGGCTGCCGCAATCCTTCGTTTGCTGAATGACCGGGATCTGGCGCGGCGGATCGGCGCCGCGGGCCGCGAGTTCGTTATCAAGAACTACACGGTGGAGGCACAAGCGGCCGCGCTGGCGGCGCTCTACCAGGAGGCGATCGAGTGCAGGTGACGATGCTCGATCCGGGCAACTTCACGCCGCACTATGTCGACAATCTCTGCCGCTCGCTGGCGTGTTCGGGCGTCCAGGTGACTCTGATCACCTCCTCTCCTCTGTTCGAAAATGGTGATCACACTGATTCGTACCGTGTGGAGAATCTCTTTTTCAAGACCGTCTCTGAGAGGGGCAGGATGTTTTTTCGACGGCGCGCCTGGTTACGCCAGCCGCTCAAGCTCCTAAGCTATCCGGTTGGGCTCTGGCGTACATGGCGGGCGATCAGGGCTCGCGAACCTGGCATCCTTCACATTCAGTGGGCGCTCCTCCCGGCGGTCGATGCTCTGCTCGCCGCGAAGTTGCGGTCTCGAGGCTGGCGCATCGTTTATACCGCGCACGACGTAGACTCCGAATTAAACGGGAATTTCCGGCGCTGGCAATTCCGGAAGATCTACCGGTACGCCGACGCTGTGATCGTGCACTCTCCCTCTCTGGCGCAACGTCTGCGCGATCACAGCGGCGGCGTGGTTCGCAAGATTCTCACGATTCCCGAGGGGATATCCACGTTTCCGCTATCGCCGGATTTGGATCGCGCCCGCGCGCGAGAGGTTCTCGGACTGGAGAAAGACGGGCCTCTTTTGCTGTTCTTCGGACTGATCAAACCCTACAAGGGAGTGGAATCCCTGCTGCGGGCCTGGCCGAAAGTTATGGAGCAATCGCCCAGCGCACGACTCCTGATTGCCGGCGAGCCCCTGCAGCCGTTTCACCCGCTGGATCGACTCATCGACCAGCTCAAGATTAGGGGCTCCGTCACTGCGCGCCTAGGTTACATTCCTAGATCCGACGCACAATACTTCTTTCGCGCGGCCGACGCCGTCGTGCTCCCTTATCATCAAGTCTCCACCAGTAGCGTGGTCCCGCTGGCCTATCGGTTTGCCCGCCCCGTGATCGCGACCGCCGTGGGTGGCTTGCCGGAGATCGTCCAGGATGGACACACTGGCTTCCTGGTTCCGCCTTGTTCTCCAGACGCCCTTGCCGAGGCGATTTGCAGCGGCTTCCGCAGTCCCGACCTGTTGGCGCGAATGGGATCGCAAGCGCATGATTGGTTTGAGAGCGAACGAAACTGGAGCCAGGTGGCGGACCAGACGATAGCTCTCTATCGCTCGTTGAAGGCCGCGATCTGATGCCTCGTCGAAATCAGGGGCCGACGGAACCTGACCGGTTGCCGGATCTCTTCAGAGTCGATGCTCGTTTTACGGCTGAACGGAGAACCAAGCCGAATCAACGCGACCCGACGAGAAGTTGAATCGCTATCGACGGGTCTCCTTCTCGCACCATTTTGACTCTTGTAATTTCATTAGTTTACGGCTCCAGAATTTTTGTGCGATTGCGCGTTACTATTGGAGCGAAATCACAACGTCGGAAGGAGTCTGCACGCCACCTACGCTTGCCTGAAGCGAAGCATCCCCGGTGCCGAGACCTGCCGGGACAGTGAGATTGATCTGATACAGGCCAGCGCTGGACAAACCCGCAAACGCCGGTGTCGCGCTCACGTTGTTGATCCGCACCACCACCGGATTGGTCGTCGCCGCCGCTCCTGAAAACGACTGCCCCGCCACCACCGCCGGATTGGTCGGCCCAAATCCCGTCCCGAAGAGAGCAATACTATCCCCAGCCTTCGCTGCCACCGTGGGATACCCCAGTGAAGATCCGGTCGGCCCGATAATGTCGTAGCTGCCTCCGCCGTACGCACCCGACCCATCCGATCTCAAAATAATTCCCGCCACGTGCTTGGCATCGAGCAGAAAAAACGAAGGCGCGAACTGCCCGAGCGTCACATTCGACGTCACGCTTCCAAATTCAGTCGTGACCACCACCGGCACCGATCCCGTCGCCGAATCGCTCGGCGCTTGCACGTTGATCAGCGACGGGTCGACGTACGAGAGATAAGCCGCCTTACCGTTAATCGTCACGCTCGTCCCCGCCAGCGAAGTCGGAAAATTACCGGTCCACGACGCGCTGCCGCTCGCCAGATTGTCCCCGTAAATCGATACCCACTCCCCCGGCTGAATAATCCCGGCCGGACTATCCACTGGCACCACCCCGCCCGAAGTAATCGACGGCGACGGCTCCCCGATCGTGAACAATTTCGCGCTCGCCAGATTCAGCAGGGCTTGCGCCGTTGTCGAGACAGCCACTCCGCCCGCTTCCACCACCTGCGCTGGCGCATTCGCGTTGGTCGACGAGTACACAATATCCTGCGCATAAATTTGCAGATAATTCATCGGCGCGGTGCCCGGCGTAGCGCCGAACGAGGAAGCGACCGCCGTTCCGGCGAAATACTTGGCCAGCGCGTTGTACGCAGCCTGCTCCGGTGGAATCAGGTCCGCCGCCGGGACCTTATTGTACGTCTTGTAGCTTGTCAGGTCCGACGGAACGACGCCCGGCGCCAGGCAAGCCTCCGGAATGCACGCCACCGGAATGCACCCATCGGTCGTGCAGGTCGACGGGATGCTGCACCCCACCGGTGTATCGCTCGAATTCGGCGGAAACGTGCTGGTGCATCCTTCCGTCAGCGTGAAATTCACGAAGGAGGTGCTGAACTGGGCCCCGCCCATGATTTGCGACGAAGGCGGCGTGAACTGCGCGGTCATCTGCGACACCAGTCTTATTCCGGCGACGCCCAGATTGCCGGTGCTCAATCGTGAGGCTTCCAACCCGTCCTCCTGCACCGACTTTGCGTTCGCGCCGCCCACTGTGGGTTCCAAGAAGTAAGAAAGTATCGTCGTCTCGGCAGCGCAATCCATGTCCGCATTGGGACAGTCCGCGGTGAACGCAGCGGGAACAGTGAAGCCTGTGGCGGCCAGGTTGGGAAGGCCGGCGCCCGTGGTAGCCACCAGCGTCACGCCGATGAAAATCTGCCCGAACATGTCGATGGCCGCCTTCCACTCGTCGATGAACGCCTGATCCGACTTCTGGTACGCCGCCAGATCCGCGTAGTGGAACGTCAGCAGTTGAATCCACATGGCGTTCGGCGCGATCCCGGCCCCGAACTGCGTCTGAGGATCGTCACTGTTCGCGTTGTCCGGCAGAATCATCTCTTCGGATGATGCGGTAGGCCCCGCCACCGCGATCGAAACAAACGCCGGGTTCGATAAATACCGCTGGGCGAGCGCGGTCAAGAACGTTTGCCAACTGCTCTTATAAAGCGGGTTCCACGGCATCGGGAGTTCTCTGGTGCCGCCCCCTTCCACAAAACCCGCAAAGGTCGCCTTTCCGCACGTGCTCAACGGAGTCGCGACAGGCGTCTGAAACAGCCCGTCGCAACTGGGAATCTGATCCATCACCCAGGACGGCGTCTGAAAGCCCGGCGGTATTACGAGCTGGATCGTCTTCGGAGCCTCGGCCGGATTTTGAAGATTCCATGTGGAAGCCTGAGCGAACGCGTCATCCAGATAACTCCAGTCGTAGGCGTCGTCGGCCGTCAGAGGATTGGGGTTGAGCCTCGCCCAGTTCTCATAGATCACCATCCCCGAAATCGCCGTATTCCCCAGCAGCTCCTGGTAAAGGTTGACGAGGTAGGCCTCCAGTTGCGCCGGCGTGATCGACGGATTCGCGGCCTGCTGGACGTTGATTTGTTCCTGGATGTTGACCCCGGCGTAAATACCCCGCGGCCTGCGTGGCGTTGGCTGGATCGGCTGGCCCTGCGCCACGGCCTGGTGAAGGCCCGCCATAAGAACAGTTGAGGCGATGGCTAGATAAACAATCGAGCGTTTCATTGATTCTCGTGCTTCCTTGGAACCTTCTGTGCCGTGGCCCGGTGTTTCCGGCCTCCTATTCCGGTACTCCAACTGTTGGAGCGGAGGGCGCCGGGTAGCCGCCGGCGCGGTCGCTGGACCTGGCTGCACGCCCGCGCGACTTGAGGCATCCAGGGTTGCTTAGCCTAGAGCTAGAGTTTCCTTTTGTGGCCTCCTTACGATGTGTCTGCTCCCATTGTTAAGCGTCGCCCTCAATGTGGTGCGAGCCGGGCGGCTATTCCGCCGATTTGCAAAAAGTGTCAGCGCTGGTACAAGAATAATCCTCGTGTAGCCGGTTGAAAATTCCGCACCCCCTGATGAGGGTATGAGCCGGCCGATCCTCCCGCGGAGGCGGGCCGCGATTTGTTCAGGGACCAAGGCCAAAGGTGGAAAGCTTCGTTAGTTCCATCCCTTCGTCTCCTCTCGTTCAACTGATCCGTCTTATGGACGCAGGATGACGCTGACGGCTTGATTAATGGGGTGTGAGGAGTCCACCAGAATTGGCTTGCAGCCGGCGCGGGTTGCGGCTTCCAGGTCTGGTTCTGAGTCGCCCAGGAGAAAACAATCTTTGGCGGCGGCTCCGAAATATTCCAGGGCGCGTTCGATCAGCCTCGTTCCAGGCTTGCGGCAGGAGCACTGGTCGGCCAGGGAGTGAGGGCAGAAATAGACTCGGGAGATGTGCACGCCGTGGGTGGAAAGCTGGTGGAACATCGCCGAATTTACCGCCAGAAAATCATCGTAATCGAAATATCCCAGGCCGATGCCTTGTTGATTGGTGATCACCACCAGAAGAAAACCCGCGTCCTGAAGGCGGCGCAGGCTTTCGCCGACGCCGGGGATCAATTTGACCTTGGCCGGGTCCTTTAGAAAGTGGACCTGTTCCAGGATGGTGCCGTCACGGTCCAGGAATACAATGCGTGGATGGGAACGCGGCGCTGGCAGTTCGGGCGCGGCGTGAATCGCGAGGTCTTCGATTCGCTGAAGGATGGCGCTGGTGCTAAGGGGATACTCCACGGGGATGATGATGGTTTTCCCGCCGCGGGCTTCGATAATCGGGGCCGAGCGTAGGGAGCCTTCGGCGTAGTCGCCACCTTTGATGTAGAAGTCGGGCTTCAGGAGTTCGAGGAGGTGCGCGGGGCGGCGGTCCTGCATGAGGGTTACAGCGTTCACGGACGCCAGCGCGGCGATCAGGCTCATGCGGTGCTGTTCGGAGACGATGGGGCGTAGAGGACCTTTATAAGCACGGACGGACTGGTCGGAGTTTACTGCGACGATCAGGCGGTCGCATTGGGCGCGGGCTCGGACGAGGTAGGCGGCGTGGCCGGCGTGGAGAAGGTCGAAAGCGCCGCAGGTGAAGCCTATGGTGAGATGGGCGGTTCGCCATTGCTGGAGAAGTGCGGTTAGGTCGTCGGTGGATAAGATGGGCGCCATTAATCTTGAGAGAGGAGGGCGTCGCGGGTTACTACTGAGGTCCCGCTGAGGCCGATGGCGATCGCTGCGGCGCGAGAGGCTAGTTCCATGGCCTGACGAAGGGTGGCACCGGAGCAGATGGCGAGGGCGACGGCGGCGAGGACGGTGTCACCGGCACCGGTTACGTCGAAGACCTGACGGCGGATGGAGTCCACATGCTCTTCCACGTCCGAGCCGGAGAAGGCGGTCATGCCGTCGGCTCCTTCGGTGACCAGAATGGTGGAGGGGTGCATCGACGCAGCGAGGGTTCGGCCGGCGGCGATGGTGGCGGCATGGTCGCGCACAGGCGCTCCGGCGAGAAGGCCTAGCTCCAGACGATTCGGTTTGAGGAGCGAGCAGCCGAGATAGCGGCGGTAGTCTGCGCCCTTGGGATCGATGAAGATGGGGCGGGCTTGCTCTTTCGCCAGGCGGATGACGGTCGAAAGCAGAGCGGGGGTCAAGAAACCTTTGGCGTAGTCCGAGATGACGATGCCGTTGCAACGGGATAGTTCGCTCGCCACCCAGGCCGCGACTTTGCCGGCCAGGGGATCGGGCAGAGGCGCGGTTTCTTCTTCGTCGACGCGCACTACCTGTTGATGAAGAGCCATGACGCGAGTCTTGGTGGTGGTGGGGCGGGATGGATCCTGGACCAGGAAGGCGTCGATGGCGGACTCGTGCAGGACGTTCGTGAGTTCTTGCGCGGCGGTGTCGGCTCCGACGACTCCGGATACGGCTACGGAAGCGCCCAGAGCGGCAAGGTTCGCGGCGGTGTTGGCTGCACCGCCGGGACGCACGGTGGAGCGCTGTTTGCGGACGACGGGGACGGGGGCTTCGGGCGAGAGACGCTCACATTCGCCCCACCAATAGCGGTCGAGAATGACGTCGCCGAGGACCAGCAGGCGGCTGGACGGAAATTTTTCGAGAAGCTGATGGAGAGACGGCTGAATGCACTGAGTATAGCGTTACTCGCGGCCGAAGGAGAATTGTTCGAGGGCGATGCGGACCAACTGGCTGCGGGTACGGACGCCGGCTTTTTCGAAAAGCTGCTGGATGGCGGCCTTCACAGAGCTTTCCGAGATGCCCAGGCGCCCGCCGATTTCCTTGTTGCTGAGGCCCTCGAAGACTCCACGAAGAACGTCGTGCTCGCGGGCGGTGAAACTTTGACGGGGCTGGAGTTCGGGCTGGGCGGCGAGCTGGACTACGTCTTTCAGGCAGCGCTGGTCGATCCAGGTTTCGCCGGCGTGGACTTTGCGAATCGCGTCGGCGAGGAGGGCGGGCGAGCTGTGTTTGAGGAAGATCCCGGACGCGCCCTGGTTCAGGATCTGCGCGGATTCGGCGGGGGCGATGCCGGCGGTGACGATGAGAACGCGCGGAGCGAGTCGCAGGGCGCGCATTCGGGAGAGAAACTCGGGGGCGCGGGCTTCGCCGAGATCGTAATCGAGCAGGACCAGATCGATACGGTCGTGCTCAAGAGATTGGAGGGCCTGATCGATGGAAGCGCAGTGGGCGACCATTTCGAAGTCAGGCTCGGCGTCCAGCAGACGACTCAGGCTCTCGCGAAACAGCGTATGATCGTCCAGAAGAAGCAGACGCACTTTGCCGGTCCTCCAGCTTGGGCGGTTCGAAATCGCGTTCGGCGGCCGCTAAGGTGATCGTAAAACAAGATCCGGCGGGGCGCGCCTCATTACCGAGCTCGCCGCGGAAGAGGCGGGGCTCATAACTCAGGTCGCCGCGGAAACCGCGGACTAGGGCGCGGGAAATGTACAGACCGAGGCCCGTAGATTCGGCGCCGGATTGAAACGGACGGAACAGGCGATCGGGCGCGGAGACGCCGGGGCCGGTGTCCTCGACGCGAACCAGGACGCGGTGGGCTTCGGCGGAAGCGGCGATGGTCAAACGCTTCTCGGGGCTCGATTCCATGGCTCGCGCGGCGTTCTTGATCAGGTTCAGGAACACCTGGAGCAGCACCTGGCCTTCGGCCCAGACTTGCGGGAGCGGGCCTGGGATGCTCCATTCAACGGCGATTCCGGAATCGCGCAGGGCGGGCTCGATTACGATTCTCAATTCGTCGAGCACGGAGGCGAGATCGACGCCGCGCATGGATTCGGTGGCGGACTGGCGGAGCTCGAGGGACGAGATTTTTTCGAGTCCTTCGACCAGGGTGCCGAGGGCGCGATAGTCCTCGTTATCGGCGAACAGGCGGTTGCGGCCGAGGTTGGCGTGGACTACGGCGATGGCTCCGCAGAGATTGCGGATCTCGTGACAGACGGTGGCGACCACGATACGTGAGCCGGCCATGAACTGCTGCAAGCTGGATTCTTCACGATCGCGCAGATCCTGGGACACATCGATGACGACGGCCGCGAGGCGCGGGCCGGAGCGGGTTCGATAGGTGGAAAACCAGGCGTTGGACAGAAAGACGTCTCCGTTGCGGCGGCGGCCGCGGCATTCGACTTCGGTGCGGAACAGCGGGGAGCGATCGGTAAGCGCGGGAACATTTCCGAGCGCGGGCAGATATTCCGCGATGCGTTCTCCCACGACGCTGCCGGTGTCGAAGGCGAGCAGGTCATGCGCGGCTTTGTTGGCGAGCAGAATGCGGCCGCCTGCATCGCAGGTGAAGATTGCCGCGGGACTGCTTTCGACCAGGACTTTCAACTGCTCCTCGGCGTCGCGGCGGAGGTCCATTTCGGTTTCAATTTCGCGCAGGTGCTGGAGGGCGAGTTGGCGGCGGCGGGTGGATTCGAACACGAAGAGTCCGGCGCCGAAGAAGGCAGCGAAGACCATGATCACGCGAGCAATGCCCTCACTCGGGATGAAAGGGAACGGATCGAACCACTCGACCAGGGCGGTGCAAAGAGCGGCGACCAGAGCGATCTGCCAGCGGGTGAGTTGCGCGCCCACCATGAGCATCGGGAACAGATAGAGAAAGCCCAGCGAGACGTTGGTTTCGACTCTCCAATCGATGAGCGCGACGAGCGCGATCAGGAGAGCGGCGCGGACCAACACCCCGGAACGCGTCGCGGATGAAAAGTAGCGCAATCCGGATTCTCTTTGGTTATCATTCTAACATCGGGTAAATTTCCGGATAGCCGCGGGCGATCCGGGCGGAGACATTTTGCTGATAGTATGTTTGCTACTGGCGCTGGTTGACTTAGGAACTTGTTGAAAAAGGAGATTAGACCGCTAGGCCGCCGCGGACCTACGGGGGAAATCAATATTTTGCGGGCGGGACAAAGTGATCAGTCCCCTGGAGACCGGCTGATCCCATGGCGGTAACGCGGAGCGCGCCGCTTTCTTGAGAAAACTCGAGACAAAACTCTATTTCCGGCGTCGTGCTGGAATCCTGAGATAATCGGGCTATGTGCGGAATCGCTGGATACGCGCTGCACAACGGCGCTCTCGCCGGGTTGTCGCAGGTTCGCGCGATGTGCGACGCGATCCGCCACCGTGGTCCCGATGACGATGGGTTTCATGTCGACGGCAGCACTGCCGTGGGCATGCGCCGGCTGAGCATTATCGACCTGAAGACCGGGCATCAGCCGATGTCCAACGAAGACGGGTCGATCTGGGTGGTTTTTAACGGGGAGATTTACAATTTCGGGGAGCTGCGAGAGTCCCTGATCCGTAAAGGGCACCGTTTCGCGACCGTCAGCGACACGGAAACGCTGGTCCACTTGTACGAAGAAGAGGGGATCGGCGGGGTGGAACGGCTGCGCGGCATGTTCGCTTACGCGATCTGGGATGCGCGCAAGCAGCGGCTGCTGCTGGTGCGCGACCGGTTCGGAAAAAAGCCGCTGTACTACGCCGCGCTTCCTTCCGGTTTGTATTTCGGGAGCGAGCTGAAGTGCATGCGCGCGGCGGGGCTGGGGCTGGATCTGGATCCACACGCGTTGCGCCTGTACTTGCAATTCGGACACATTCCCGATCCGTGGACGCCGTTCCAACAAGTGCGAAAGCTGGCGGCCGGGTGCTGGCTGACGTGTTCGGCGGGAGGCGAGATTCGGGAGGGGCGATACTGGCGCCTGCCGGCTCCACAAGCGGAAATTCCGAAGGGCTGGACCGAGCAGGAAGCCGCCGAGGAGTTGCGCGGCGTGTTCGACGAGTCCGTGCGGATGCGCCTGGTATCGGACGTCCCGCTGGGGGCGTTTTTGAGCGGCGGGTTCGACTCGAGCTCCGTGGTGGCGTCCATGGCGCTGCAAACCTCCGAACCGGTGAAAACATTTTCGATCGGTTTTGAAGAAGCGGAGTACAACGAGCTGGCGTACGCCTCGGCACTGGCGAAACACTACCGGACGGATCATCACGAGATTGTGGTCCGGCCGGATTCGATCGCGCTGGTGTCGCGGCTGGTGCGGCAGTTTGACGAGCCGTTCTCGGACAGCTCGGCGATCCCGACGTTCATTGTGTCGGAGTTCGCGGCCCGGCACGTGAAAGTGGTCCTGACGGGGGACGGCGGCGACGAGATGTTCGCGGGATACAGGCGCTTCGCCAAGCTCGAACGGCTGCAACGGTTCGATCGCGTCCCGCAGGTGGTGCGTAGCCTGATGGCGTTCGCGGCGGAACAACTGCCTTACAGCGCGTATGGGAAAAACTATCTGCGGATGATCAGCCGCCGCACGGGGATCGAGCGATTCTTCGAATTGAGCGGGCCGCGGGCCTTGCGCCAGCGCATGTTGTCGCCCGAATGGATGCTGCCCGACGGTCTGGACTTTCTGTTCGAGACGTTTCCCGATGCGCTGCTGCCGGATCAGGTGGACGGGCTGACGCAGGCGCAGTATTTCGAGGCGACGGCGCAACTGACCGGCGACATTCTAGTGAAAGTGGATCGCATGTCGATGGCGAATTCGCTGGAAGTGCGCTGCCCGCTGCTGGATCACAAGCTGGGGGAACTGGCGATGCGGATTCCCACAGCGTGGAAACTTCGCGGCGGCGAAGGCAAGCAGATTTTCCGGCGGGCCGTGAGCGATCGCCTGCCGGGTGAGTTGCTCAAGCGGCATAAGTGGGGATTCGGCGTTCCCATGGCGGCGTGGTTTCGTGGCTCGCTGCGGGAGCTGCTGTGGGACACGCTAACCGACACGCGCACGCTAGGACGCGGGATCGTGAACGGGGGTTTCGTGCGAAGGATGCTCGAAGAACACGATTCGGGTCGGCGCAACAATTATCACTGGTTATGGATGCTGCTGGTGCTGGAGTTGTGGTTCCGCGAATTCGAGCAGGGGCAGTCGGAGCCCAGCCTTCAAACGCGGATTCCCGATCTAGCGGCGGATCCGCGCCACTAGGTTATCTGCTATGCCGCGATGTGCCGTGGCGGCCTTCGCCGCCGGCGAAACGGGCTGCTCCGGCGACGGGTTCTCCGCTCTGGACTACTTCCTGGCCACGGCGGAATTCGTTGCGTACGGCTGAATCCTGGTCGCGGCCCCATTGCTCGTAAACCGACAAGCGGTCGGATCGCATGCAGCGTTGGGGGAACGCGCAGAGCGTGTGGGCGAGCTCGACGGCGCCATCGAGCGCGTAGCCGGTTTCGGTCAGACGGTTGACCAAGCCCATCCGCCAGGCCTCCTCGCCTGAAACGCCGCGGCCGGTGAGGATCAGGTCGAGAGCGTTGCTTTGTCCGATCAGGCGCGGAAGGCGCACTGTGCCTCCATCAACCAGCGGGACGCCGAAGCGGCGGCAGAATACGCCGAACACTGCGTCTCTCGAAGCGACGCGAAGATCGCACCACAGGGCTAGCTCCAGGCCTCCGGCGACCGCATAGCCTTCGACTGCGGCGATCACGGGTTTCGAGAGCAACATGCGGGTGGGGCCCATGGGACCGTCGCCATCCTCGGTCATGGAATTGCCACGGCCTTCGGCGAGGGCCTTCAGGTCGGCGCCGGCGCAGAAGTGGCCGGCCGCGCCGGTGAGAATGGCGACGCTGAGCTGGGGATCGGCGTCGAAGCGGTGAAACATGGCGGCAAGCTGCTGCGCGGTATCGCGATCGACGGCGTTGCGCGCGTGAGCGCGATCGATGGTGACGATGGCAATCTGGTCTCGCGTCGCGAAATGAACAGGCATGCGTGCATTCTGACACGAATCATATTCGGCGGGGCGCAACGCCTTCGATCTCACGCGAGGAGAACCCGTTGCCGCCCGACGCTGATCCAAAGTTCGGCGCGAGAAGGTTCACGGTTTCGCCGGCATGGCCGAGTTTTCCCTAAAAGAAATGCTGATACCAGACGATTTATTAGAAGCCTAAGATTCGCAAAAATGTTTCACGCTTTTCGTCATGATAGTCTGCACAATTTTCATACATCGGACGCAGACTGGGCTATCCTCATAAGAGGGCGTCTGATGCCCCCGGTCCACGCCAAGCCATATGGTTGCGATTCGGTCCACAGTATGAGTGCCCCAGCGATTGCCCTCGAGCGGACCAACAAGCCGAAGGTGGGTCCGTCCCGGCCTGTCGCGATTTATTGCGCCGCTGCTGCATACGCGATCCTGGTGGCGGCGGTGATTCGCCGGCATGAACCTTGGGCCGACGAAGCGCAGGCCTGGCTCCTGGCGCGCGATGCAAGCCTCGCAGATTTGTGGACCAAGCTGCTGCACTATGAGGGATCTCCCGGGCTATGGCAAACTCTTTTGCACGTCTTAATTCGGTTGGGCTTGCCCTATTCCGCGTACAACTTCGTTTCCGCGGCGCTGGGGCTCGCGGCGTCATGGATGGTGCTTCGTTACGCACTCTTTCCGGTATTCATTCGTTTATTGCTGCCCTTTACTTACTATTTGTGTTACCAATATTCGGTGGCCGCCCGCAGCCATTCACTGGCGGCACCGTTATTGTGCGCGACAGCGATGGTCTACAAGGAGGCTCGGCAAAGGCCGCTGCTCTTTAACGTACTCCTCTGTCTGATCGCCGGGATCAGCGTACACGGGAGTGATCGTTTCGGCCTGCATCGGGCTGACTGTCTACGGACCTCTGGTTCTGCGCTGGCGCAGCCTGGAGTCCTCCGAGCGACGCGAGCTTGTTGTAATTGGGGTTGTGTACGGCTTGGTTTTGCTGTTTTTTATTCTTTGCGCCTGGCCGGCGAAAGACGTTGCCTTTGCTGAGGAGCGGGGCAGCGCCGCAACCCTCCGCTTTTTGTGGTCTACCACCAAGCTCACCTTTGCGGAGGCGTTCACGGGGAACTGGGTCACATCCCTCGGCGTGATCGCACTCTCGGCTCCATTCCTTTGGCGCGGCGGCGGATGGCTGTTCTTTCTCCTCGTGAGCGTAATTCTTTGCCTCTTCGGCACTGTCGTTTATGCGGCGGTGTGGCACTTCGGCATCCTATTTCTTGCCTGGCTGTTTGCCCTCTGGATTTCCACCCTAAGGACCCGGGTTACGCGCCCGGTGATCATAGCTTTACTTTCCACCATTGCGTTCCAATGCTATTGGACCGTCGAAGCGGTGCGTTACGATTGGAACGCCTCGTATTCGGGCAGTCTTGAGGCGGCTCGGTATCTGCACCAAGACCCGCCACCAGCCGGGGGATTGTACGCCATTGGATACCCAACCTTGGCGCTTCAGCCTTACTTCGCTTCAAATATATATTCCGATTTCAACGGGCACAAACCGAAAGCCTACTGGGATTGGTCGAAACGGAACCCCGCCAGAGACGCGAGCGACCTGGTCAGCTCGCGACAACCTGAACGCGTTCTGGTCGGCTACACCAGCGACCTCGAGCGAGCTCGCTGGTTCCGGATGCTCAGCAGGCTGGGGTACCAGCAAACCCGTCATTTCGAGGGCAGCACGTTCTGGCGTACGCATATTTTCCAATCGCAGGCCTACGATGTTTACCGGTACACGTCAACGCAAACCCACGCGGCGAGTACTCTGAATATGGCAGATGCGGCCAGCGACGCCCAGCTTTTAGCGGGGTTTTATGACGTCGAGATGAACGCCTGGCGGTGGACAGCCAAGAACTTTTCCGTCGTCCTGAAGACCCCCTTCGGCGCGGATCAAGGGGGCGCCAACCTCAGGGTTCAACTGTACGTATCTCCCGGTCAGATTCAGAAACTGGGTCCCTTGACTCTCAACGCCGAGGTGAACGGCTTCCAGCTGGCCCCTCAGACTTACCCGAAGAGCGCACAGTACACTTATTCGGCCAGCGTCCCCTCGAAAGTTCTCACATCGGACCTGGCGCTCGTCAACTTTCGATTGGACAAGGTAACCAAGGGCGTCGAAAACGATCGCAGAGAACTGGGAATCGTGGTCTCCTCCGTGGGGCTCGAGCGGGAAGACTAAGAGCGATCAACGAGCCGCGGCTCCGGTGGCCTTCTTCGCGGGCGCTGCTACCGGCGCCTTCGGAAGGCTGATCAGGTTGGCTAGAAGCTGATAGGCGCCATCGGTACCAGCCGGAAGTTGACGCCACAAACCCAGGCCGAGGTAGATCCAGCGGCCCTTTCCGGTTCTCGCTTCGACGAACGAACCGAGCTTTTCCCCTGGATTGTCCTTGAACGAATCGACCATCGACACCAGGTCGACGTACTTCGGATCCTTCTCACCCAGGAAGTACAAGCCGCGCTCCTGCACCCATCCGGCCCAGGTGGCCGCGCCGATGTGATTCGGGAAGTTGAACACCGGGTCCGCGGAAGCCAGCATCTTTACCGGGACGGTCTCATCCGAGACGCGATTCCCGCTGACCTTCGCCGGGAACGGACCGTACTGCGCCTGGTTGAACTCCATCTTGTTGTACTGCACGATCACCGTTCCGCCGCGTTCGGCGTAATCGAGCAGGCGGGAATTGTAGGCGCGCAAGATCCGCGCGCCGCTCATAGGCGCGAACGCCGGTGACGATCACGTCGTACTTCGAAAGGTCGCCCCAGGCCAGTTCATCCTGATCGATGAACGTCAGCTTCGCGCCTAACTGCTCGATCGCCTGCGGCACGTGATCGCCGACGCCATTCACGTAGCCGACGCTGATGTTGGGGATGACCTTCACGTCGACGATCTTGAGCGCGGTCTCGGCGGGCTTAATCACCTGGCGGCGCTCGACGTGCGGATATTCGATTTCCTGATATCCGTTCCGTGAATTTTTCGCCGCCCGTCGCGGGCGACGTTACCACGGCGCGCAGCGTGTATTCGCCGATCTTCGCCTGCGCCGGCGTGGTGATCTCGAATCGCGCCGACAGCGATTCGTCTTCGTGCGCGAAATGAATCGGGCACGCTCGCCGGCGTCGCCTTCCATCCTGCCGGCAGTTCCAGCGTTACGCTGGCTTGCGCGGCGCCTTTGGTGCCGTTGGTGACGGAAACGTGGATCTCGCGCTGCACCGGCTTTGGCGGCGACGGGAATCACCGCCAGCGGCGGCGTGACGCGCACCGAAAATGCCGGGACGACGTTCAGCTCCATGCGCTTGTCGCCGGTGTAGATGTCCTTCACGTAGCGGAATTGAATCGGGATTTCCTTGGCGACTTCGACGGTTCCCGCCTTTATGTGAAACGTGACGCGGAAGGGCGTCTGACGGAACGGCACGCCGAAGGGAACGTCGGGATCGAATTTGCTGATCGCCGGATTCGCCGGGTTTTTCCAGTAGTCATCGGTGAAGTAGGGCGTGGTGAGCTGCGCGTTCTTAGGAACGTGCGCATCGGAGACGCAGGTGTAGACGGCGTCCTTCTTCATCGGCCCGGTGGCGCAAGGGACGGGCGAATCGAAACCGGCCATCGCGACGCTGGTGACACTGACCTCCGTCGCTCCGTGGTTGACGGCCAGCATCGACACTTTGACCGGCTGACCGCCAATCACCAGGCCGTCGTCTGCGACCGCGTCGAACGTAAGGTCGTGCGCGGCGAGCACTGCCTCCTCATAATCGCGCTCTTTGATCGCGAGGCGGAAGTCGATCTCGTAGCGCGCCAAGTCACCGAGACCCATCGAGCCGAGTTGCACACGTAGGGCTCGGACTCCGGCCAGGCCGGATTCGACAGGCGCTGCGGTACCGGCGTCATTACCGCTGTCGAATGCAGCCTGGGCACGCTTGGCATCGCTGAATATAGCGGCCAACCCGCGCGTGAGCGCCTCCGGCGGATGCGCTCCGGCATACTGTGCGATCGAGGGCAGACTGATGTCCACGCCGTCGAACAAGGAGGTTTCGTCCTTCGCCATTTGTCCGGGGATGCTGCTCTCGACCAGTTGGTAGCCGCCCGGGCCACGTCCGCCTCGCCCGCCGCCGAGCCCTGGCAGAGGAGGCAGTCCGCCCGTTCCCTGGCACTTGTGACTGGCGCGCGCATCGGAGCCGATCTCGGCGTAAGTGCGGCACAGCAGGGGATCGTACATCGCGGTGTTCTGGATCGTAAGCTTTACAGGTGGAGTGGAAGGGGCCGGCGCCGGCGGAGTGTCGCCTCGACCGCCGCGCCCGCCTCCACCGAAGCCGCCCGTCATGTAAAACTTCTTCGGCTGCCACGGTCTCAAGCCTTCTTTAATCTGCTCTGGGTAAGCGGACGGATCGCCCGCCTTGTGATATGCTTCCGTGGCCAGGATTGTCGTCGCTTCGTGAGCGCGATCCCCTCCGCGGCCCTGGATATTCATGGTAACCATCACGTCGGGACGGAACGTGCGGATCAGGCGTACGAAGTCGCCCACGATTTCCTTGCGGCCCCATTTGTCGATCACTTCCTGCGGGTCGAACGAGTAGCCGTAGTCGATGGCGCGGGTGAAATATTGCTCGGCGCCGTCCAGCCGATGCGCCGCGAGCAGCTCCGAAGTGCGCAGCACGCCGATGTCGCGGAACAGCTCCGGGCCGATTTCGTTCTGCCCGCCCTCGCCGCGATTGGTCTGCACGTCGATCGACCGCAGGCCCATGCCGCGCGTGAACATGGCGAACAGGGCGTTATGCTCGTCGTCGGGGTGCGCGGCGGACTGCATGAACGTTCCGGAGACGCTGAGTTTCCGCAGCGCCAGGCCCAGCGCGACATGGCCGCTGTCCTCGGACACCAGCGGGAAATTCATCCGATTCTGCGCCAGAGCGCCAACGGCGAGCGTGATCGCGATCGCGAGAGTGAGCGGACGTTTCATCAGGTGTAACCTAGAGTTTGAGTTTATCCTATAGATTCAGCACGTGCTCGTGCGGCCATCCTTGACCCCATCGTTTGAGACATTTATGATGAACCTGCGGGCTATGTGCACATTACAGATTAAGTCGGTCGTGAGATATGCGCTGCTGGGTTGTGTGTTTGCTCCCGGGACCGCGCCAGCACAGGACGCGGAATCGTTTTCAACACCCGCATCGCGGCAGGCATTCGTAACCCAGTATTGCGCGGGCTGCCATAACGAAAAGCTCCGCTCCGGCGGATTTTCGTGGACTAAAATCGACCTGGCGCAACCAGAACAGACGGCGGCGCTGACCGAAAAAGCGATCAAGATGGTGCGTGCCGGAATGATGCCTCCTCCGGGCATGCCTCGGCCCACCGCCGCCACGGCCAGAGCCTTTGCGGGATCGCTTGAGGCGCGCATCGATCAGGCCGCTGCCGTGCATCCGAATCCCGGATCGCCGGACCTGCATCGCCTGAATCGCACAGAGTATCGTAATGCCGTTCGCGATCTGCTGAATATCGACGTGGATGTTTCCGGAATCCTTCCCGCCGACGACATGAGCCACGGATTCGACAACATGGCCGACGTGTTGACCGTGTCTCCCGCGCTGATGGAAGGCTATATTCGAGCCGCCGGGAAGATCAGCCGGCTGGCGGTCGGCGATCCGCAGGTGGCTCCCACGACGGGGAGTTTTCCGGTGCTGAAGATCCAGAACCAGATGCGTCACGTCGAAGGCGCGCCTTATGGAACGCGTGGCGGCACTTCGGTGTTTACTACTTCCCGGCCGACGGTGAGTACGTATTCAAGGTTTCGTTCTTTCACGATCTCGATGGCCCCTGGTGGGGCAAGAATCAGGGGAAAGGCCAGCAACTGGAAATTTCGATCAACGGCGAGCGCGTCGAACTGCTGACGCTGGACCCGAACATGATGCCGACCGATACCCGCCAGACCGCGGCCATCGCAGTGAAGGCCGGACCGCAGCGGGTTTCGGCGGCCTTTCTCGAAAAGTTCGAAGGACCGGTGGAGGACATCGTCTCGCCAGTCGAAAATGTGTTGATCGACACGACGCACGCGGACCTGCCGGGGCTCACTTCGCTGCCCCACTTACGCGAGCTCGACATCACCGGGCCGACCAAGGTGACCGGGATCTCGGATACTCCCAGCCGCCGCGCGATTTTCACGTGCCGGCCGGCCGCCGGCGCGGACGAGATTCCGTGCGCCAAGAAGATCATTTCGAGGATCGCCCGTCAGGCGTATCGCAGGCCGGTGACGGATTCGGACGTCGAGGATCTGCTGAGCTTCTATCAAAAAGGCCGCAATCAGGGCGATTTCGATTCGGGAATTCTCGCCGTGGTGCAGACGATTCTGTCGGACCCCGAGTTCGTGTTCCGGTTTGAGCGCGCTCCATCGAACGCCGTGCCGGGCACCAATTACCGCGTCAGCGACTTGGAACTGGCTTCGCGTTTGTCCTTTTTTCTGTGGAGCAGCCCGCCCGACGACCAGCTGATTACGATCGCGAGCCAGGGCAAGTTGCGCGAGCCGGGCGTGCTGGAGCAGCAGGTGCGGCGGATGCTGGCGCATCCCAAGTCGGAGTCGCTGGCCAACGTCTTCGCCTATCAGTGGCTTCACCTTCAGAACCTGAACGACGTTCAGCCCGATGCGTTCCTGTTTCCCAACTTCGACCGGAACCTGGTTGATTCGATGCGGCGCGAGACCGAGATGTTCTTCTCCAGCATCGTCCACGAAGACCGCGCCATCCTGGATCTGCTGACGGCGAACTACACCTTCGTCGACGAGATATTGGCCAAGCACTACGGGATTCCGGATGTTCTCGGCGCCAAGTTCCGGCGCGTCGAGATCGCCGATGAGAATCGCTTCGGGTTGCTGGGCCAGGCGAGCATTTTGACGTTGACGTCGGTCTCCAATCGCACGTCGCCGGTGGCGCGCGGAAAGTACGTGATGCAGGTTCTGCTCGGCACCCCGCCGCCTCCGCCGCCCCCGAACGTGCCGCCTCTCAAAGAGAATGAGGATAATGGGAAGGCGCTGCCGGTCCGCGAGAAGATGGAACAGCATCGCAAGAATGAGCCTTGTCACTCTTGCCATCAATTGATGGACCCCATCGGACTTTCGCTCGAAAATTTTGACGGCGTCGGACAGTGGAGGACCCGCGACAGCGGCGCGCCCATCGACGCCTCCGGGCGGATGTTCGAGGGGAGCAAGCTGGATGGTCCAGTGGGCCTGCGGCAGGCGATTTTGAGCCACTCAGACGTGTTCACCGGCACGTTCACGGAGAGCCTGTTGGCCTATGCGCTGGGGCGCGTGATCGATTCCCGGGAGATGCCCACGGTGCGGTCGATCGAGCGGGAGGCGGCTCGCAATGGCAACCGCTTTTCGGCTTTTGTTTTTGCGATCGTCCAAAGCACGCCTTTTCAGATGCGAAGAGCGGAAGCCGTGGAGCCCGCACCGTCCAGCGCGGCGCCCACGCAGCCGGTCAGGCGGTAATAGAGGAGACGACCTTGTTCATCACGAAGAAACATCTTTCGCGGCGCACAGTGCTTCGCGGCATGGGAGCGACGCTGGCGCTGCCCTTCCTGGACGCGATGGCCCCCGCGCAGACGCCGCTGGCCAACACGGCCGCGAACCCGCGCTCGCGTCTGTGCTGCATCGAGATGGTGCACGGTTCAGCGGGCAGCACGGTGGATGGATCGAACAAACATTACTGGTCCCCTGAAAAGGACGGCCGCGATTTCGAGTGGACCCAAACGCTGGAACCACTGGCGCCGTTTCGCGACTCCATCACCATCGTCAGCGATACGGACCTGCTTCCGGCGGGCGCGTTCGCGGACAACGAAGAAGGCGGCGATCACTTCCGCTCCAGCGCGTCCTACCTGACTGCCGCTCACGCCAAGATGACCGAAGGGGCCGATATTCATTGCGGCACCTCCCTCGATCAGATGTACGCACAGCAGTTTGGCCAGGACACGCCGCTACCGTCGATTCAGCTTTGCATCGAAAGCCAGTATTCGTCAGGCTCCTGCGATTACGGCTACGCCTGTGTGTATTCGGACACGATTTGCTGGGCGTCGCCGACGCAGCCGCTGCCGATGACCATCGACCCGAGAATGGCGTTTGAATCGCTGTTCGGCGACGGATCGACGCCGGAGGAACGGTCCGCGCGTCAAAAAATGAATGGCAGCATTTTGGACCGGATCACCCAGCGGGTGGCGATGTTACAAAAAGATCTGGGCGCACGCGACCGCAGCCGGTTAAAGGACTATCTGGACGATGTGCGCGAGATCGAGCATCGCATCCAGCGCATCGAACAATACAATTCGAGCGGCGCGGCGCGTGCTCTTCCCGCGGCCCCTATCGGCGTGCCCGATTCGTTCGAGGAGCACGTCAAGCTGATGTTCGACCTGCAGGCTCTGGCGTTCATGACCAACACCACACGCGTGGCGGCGTTCAAAATGAGCCGCGATGTGTGCCAGCGCGTTTATCCGGGAAGCGGCGTGAATGCTCCGTTCCACTCGGCGTCCCACCACGGCGAGAGCCCGGCGCGCATCGCCGACTTCGCCAAGATCAACCGCTATCACGTGAGCCTGGTTCCCTATTTCCTGGAAAAATTGAAGAACACGCCGGATGGCGACGGCAATCTGCTGGACCATTCGCTGGTCCTGTATGGCAGCCCGCTCGGCGATTCGAATGCTCACAATCACAAGCGGGTGCCGATCTTCCTAGCCGGTCACGCGAACGGGTCGGTGAAGGGCAACCTGCACGTACGGTGCAAGGAGGGGACGCCGATGGCGAACGTCTTGCTGACTGTCGCGCACAAAGTGGGCATGAACCTGGACCAGATCGGCGATAGCACGGGAGAGATCGCGATTTAGCGGAGACACTTATGCGAACCACAGTCATCGCGGGATTCTTGCTGAGCGCGACGTTGATTTGCGCCGCCGATACTCGCTTGGCGGATGCGGCGCAGCAAGGCGACGCGGAAGGCGTGCGCGCGCTGCTGAAACAGAAGGCCGACGTGAATGCGCCGCAAGGCGACGGCAGCACGGCGCTGCACTGGGCCGCGCACAACGACGACGTGGAAATGGCGAAGATCCTGCTCGCGGCCGGCGCCAGCGTCAAAGCGGTGACGCGCATCGGCGCAGCGACGCCGCTCTTCATGGCGTGCCGGAACGGCAACGCCGCGCTGATCGAGGTGCTGATCAAAGCCGGCTCCGACCCCAATTCGATGGATGAGCACGGCACCACGCCGCTGATGATGGCCGCCGCCGCGGGCAATCCGGAAGGCGTCAAGGCTCTGCTCGATCGTGGAGCGGACGTGAACGCCAGGGAAGGCGTCCACGGCCAGACGGCGTTGATGTTTGCCGCGGCGCTCGGACGTGCAAGCGCGATCCAGGTGCTGCTCGCGCACGGCGCCGACCCTGCCATCACCAGCAAGCCGGTGAAACTCGCCAGGATCCCCAGTTCTTTCGAAGGTCCGCAAAAACCGGCGGCGGACGTGGCTCAAAAAACTCCTGCGGCGCGGGGCGGCGCGAAATCCAATGACACGCCCGCGCAGGACAAGGCGGCGCTGGACGCGTTCGCCAATGCGCTGGGGTTCAAGTCGGCCGAATACCGCACCGGCGTCGAGCAACCCGGCGGCGAGCTCGAGCAGTTGCAGGATTCCGTGCAGAAGTTGGTGGCCAAGGTCGACGAACTCGAAAAGAAGCTGCCCGGCGGAGGCGCCGCTGTCAAGGGCGCGAATGAGGATGATCCGATGCGCCCTCCACGGGAGCGCGGCGCCGGCGAGATGGGGGGGATGACCGCTCTGCTATTCGCCGCTCGCGATGGCCACACGCAGGCCGCCCGCGCGCTGATCGAAGCCGGGGCCGACGTCAACCAGATCAGCCCGGCCGATAAAACCAGTCCTCTGGTGATGGCGGTCGCCAACGGGCATTTCGATATGGCGCGGTTCTTCCTCGATTCCGGCGCCGACCCAAACGCCGTCAATGACTTGGGATTGACGGCTTTGTACGCCGCTATCGATGTGCAATGGGCGCCCAAGGGCTGGTTCCCGAATCCCGCTATCGGGCAGGAGAAGGTTTCCTATCTCGATCTGATGATCGCGCTGCTCGACGACGGCGCCGATCCGAACACACGCCTGGGCAAAAAGTTATGGTTTCGCGCTTTCGGTGACCACTCCTGGATCGACCCCGGCGGAGCGACGGCGTTCTGGCGTGCCGCGCAGGCGCTGGACCTTACGGCGATGCGCATGCTGGTCGCGCATCACGCGGACCCGGACATCCCGACTACCGGCGGCGATACGCCGTTCATGGTCGCCTGCGGAATCGGCTGGGGCTATCACTATAGTGTCGGTTCGCCGGATTACGGATGGATGGATGCAGTGAAGTACCTGGTCCAGTTGGGGTCCGATGTGAACGCAGCCGACAGCCGGGGCTACACGCCACTGCACGGCGCCGCCTACCTCGGCAACCATGAGCTGATCGCGTACCTGATGGATCATGGCGCCGACATCAAGGCGGTCGCCAAGGACAAGAATACGGTGGCCGACATGGCGAACGGTCCTACGCGGTTCGGCATCCCGCATCCGGAGACGGTTGAGTTGCTCGAAAAGCTGGGGTCGGCGAACTCGCATAACTGCCGGTCGGATCAGTGCCTGGTGAATCCCCGGGAAGACCGCAAGCCGACTGTCGCGCCGACGTCCGCTCCGCCATCCAGTCCACCGTCGGATAGCAAGAAGCCGGGCGGGCAGAATCAGTAGCGTCTACTTTGGCCGGAACCACAACACGTGGTTTTGACTGGTTACCGCTGTCAGCACGTCGTCATGCTTTCCCACTGTGACCGAATGCAGGCCGTTCGACTCGACCGATCCGAGGACTTTACCCGTCCGCCGGTCGAGCTTCACCATCCAACCCGGCGAAGGCACCGGCAAGTCGATCGGCTGCATCGCGGCCCACACCACCCCCCGGCTCACCTGGACGGCGTACGTTCTGCCCAGCGGCCATTCACTCAAGAATTTTCCATCCAGGTCGAAGCGTTGCACTCGTCCGTTTTCGCGGTCCGCCACATAGAGGACGTTGTCCTTGTCGATGGTGATCCCATGCGGCAGGCGAAACCGTCCCGGACCGTTGCCCGCCGTGCCCCACTCGTGGACGCGTTTCCCGTCGGGCGTATATTCGAGGACGCGTGCGTTTCCATAACCGTCGGTGATGAACAAGCGTCCGTGCGGCCCAAACGTGATGTCGGTGGTCCCGACAAAGCGGCTCCGTCTTCCCGTGGGCTGCTCGCCGACGTTGATTTCCATGAGCTTCTCGCCTTTAGGCGTGAACTTTAGCACCGTCGAGCTTTCTGCATCGACGGTCCAGATATTGCCCTCGGGATCGATGCGGATGCTGTGCGGGATCTTGTACATCCCCTTGCCCCAGGAACGCAGCACGCGACCCTGGCGATCGGCGACGATCACGGGATCGGCTTTTTCTCCGCGCTGCAACAGATAGATGGATCCCTTTCGATCGATGGCGACCGAAGAGATCATCCCGAGTTCCCAGCCGTCACTCGGCGGTTGAATCCGAAGCTCCGTCCGGTTGAGGATCGCCTTTGGCGCCGCGTCCAGCAGCGCGTGAAGATGCGCGGTGGCCTGCGCTTTACTGGCGTCGTCCGCGGTCTGCGCACAAAGCGGCAGGCAAATCAAGCATAAAAGCTTTTTGGACATCTGACGGCAGGATTATGGCACAACGCCGATATTCGAGCAAGTAGAATAAAGGTTCTATGCGTATTTTTCTCTTCCTGGCAGCGACCCTCACAGCGTTCGCCGCGGATGCCAAGCTTACGCCTGAGATGCAGGCGGTGGTGAGTCATATTTCGGCGGATTCGCTGCGCGGGAATCTTTCCTTCATCGCGTCGGACCTGCTGGAAGGACGCGCCACGCCGTCGCGCGGGCTGGACCTGGCGGCGGAATACATCGCCGCGCAGTTCCGGCGAGCGGGCCTGGAGCCCGCGGGCGACGACGGGTATTTCCAGACCGCCACGCTCCACGTGCGCGAGCAGAATCCCACCGAGTTCGAAATGACAGTGACCGCGGGAGGCAAAACCATCCACGTCGACCCGAGCCAGACGTCGATCCTGACGGATCAACCGATCCGCCTGGATGGCGTGGGTATCATCGCGGCCGAGGGGAGAGTTTCGCCGGAGCAGGCCGCGGGTAAGGTGGTCGTGTTGAATGTGCGCGGGCGGCGGCCCGAAATGCCGAAAGGAGCCGCATTGGTGCTCTTTCCGGCGCGGAACGGCGTGCGCCCAGCCATCAGCGAAGGGGACGAGCCAGTCCGCAATGCCTTCTCTTCCGCCGAGCTGATGGACCTGCTGAAAGGCGCGAAGGACGCGCGAATCACACTTCACGTCGAGCCTGCGATCGACCGGCCAGTCAAAGTCCGCAACGTCGCGGGAATTTTGCGCGGGTCCGATCCGGCGCTGCGCGACACCTACGTGATGCTGACCGCGCATTACGACCACCTCGGCCTGCGTGCGACCGGCGAAGACCGGATTTTCAACGGAGCAAATGACGACGGAAGCGGGACCGTCTCGGTGATTGAAGTTGCCGGCGCGCTTGCCGCGCTCAACCCGCATCCCCGGCGCAGCGTTCTGTTCGTGACGTTTTTCGGCGAGGAGCTCGGCCTGGTGGGTTCGCGCTATTACGGTCGGCATCCGCTGGTGCCGTTGGCCAAGACCATCGCCGATCTGAACCTGGAACAGGTGGGCCGCACCGACGCGTCAAACGGGCGGCAGATCAACAACGCGAGCGTCACCGGTTTCGATTTCTCGGATCTGCCACACATCCTGGCCGACGCCGGGAAGCTCACGGGCGTCAGGGTCTACAAGGATGACCAGGCGAGCGACCCATACTTTGCGCAAAGCGACAATCAGGCGCTAGCCGATGTCGGTATTCCCGCGCACACGCTGTGCGTCGCATTCGCCTATCCTGATTATCACGGCGTCGGCGACCACTGGGAGAAGATCGATTACAACAACATGGCAAAGGTCGACCGCGCGGTCGCGTTGGGGCTGCTGCATCTGGCCTCGGATGCTCCGCCGCCCAAGTGGAATGAATCGAATCCCGCGGCGGCCAGATACGTCGAGGCTGCGAAAAAACTCAAGCAATAATCTGATCGATCGTGGCGATGTCTTCGCGCGTCAAGGTCCACTTCACCGCGGTTACGTTCTGCTCCAGTTGCTCCGGCTTGGTTGCTCCCGCGATCACGCTTGCCACGCCCGGACGCGATGCGAGCCAGGAGAAAGCCAGTTCGAGCATCGCGTGGCCGCGCTCCGCGCAAAACTGCGCCAACCGTTCCACCTTCAGCCAGTTTGCTTCCGTCAGGTAACGATCGGCGAGATTTTTCGTATTGGTGAGACGCGCGCCTTCGGGCATGTGGTCGCGGCGGTATTTCCCCGTCAGCAGCCCGCTCGCGAGCGGAAAATAAGGCAGGAGCCCCATGCCGTACGCCTGCATCGCGGGAATCAGCTCGGCTTCGATTTTGCGCACCAGCAGGCTGTACTCGTCCTGACAGGAAACAAATCCGTGGGAGCCGAGGTTGCGCGCGGTCCAGTGCGCGTCAACCACCTGCCATCCCGGAAGATTCGAGCATCCAAGATAGCGGACCTTCCCTTGCCGGACTAGATCGTCGAGCGCGCGCAGCGTTTCCTCGATCGGGGTCCGCGGATCGGGTTGATGCAGTTGATAAAGGTCGATCCACTCCGTGCGCAAGCGCCGCAAACTGTCCTCGACTTCGGACATAATGTAGCGGCGCGAGGCGCCGATCTTCTCGGGCTGATCCATGAGCATACCGAATTTGGTCGCCAGGACGATCTGCTTGCGGCGCTCGCCGAGAATGCGGCCGAGTTGCTCCTCGGAGCCGCCCTTGTTGCCGTAAATATCGGCGGTATCGAACAGCGTGATTCCCAGGTCGATCGCCTTGTCGACCACCTTTCGCGTAGCTTCCAAATCAAGCCGGCCGCCGAGATTGTTGCAGCCCAGTCCGACCTCGGACACCCGCAGCCCGGATTTTCCTAAATTTCGCATGTTCATTAGATGTGCACCATGACTTCGCGAAGCGATTTTTTCGTGATCGAAGGGACCTCCGCGCCCGGCGCAGGGTAGCCCACCGGAATCAGCACGAAGGGCCGTTCATTCGATGGACGATTCAGTATCTTTTGCAGAAATCCCATCGGGCTGGGCGTGTGCGTCAGGGTTGCGAGGCCGGCTACGTGCAGCGCGGCGATCAGAAATCCCGTCGCAATGCCGACGCTCTCCTGCACATAGTAGTGCTTGATCTTGCGATGGCCATCGAGCCCGTAGTCGATCCGAAAGACCACGACCAGATACGGGGCGGCCTCTAAGAACTCCTTGTGCCAGTCCGTTCCGAGCGCGAACAACGCATCCAGCCATTCCTGCGGAAAGCGGCGGCCGTAGTTTTCACGCTCTTCGTGCTCGGCGGCGATGCGGATCTGGCGCTTGACTTCCGGATCGGAGACCACCACGAAGCGCCACGGCTGTTGATTGGCGCCGCTCGGCGCAAGCGACGCGCAGCGGATCGCGTTTTCGATCAGCTCGACCGGCACCGGATCGGGCGAAAACATGCGGACGGTGCGGCGTTCCGCCATGCGATGGACGAAGTCGCGCGAGCGGCGGAGCTGTTCCTCCAGCGGCAGCGCGTCGAATCTCAGCGGTTCAAACTTTTTTTCCAAAGGCGTAGAGCGCGGAGTGCGTGCGCAGGTAAAGCTGGTTGGTTGCAATGGCGGGAGTCGCCCGGCACTCGCTTTCATTGAAATCTGAGACGCCCAGCGCTTCCCATTCTCCGCCGGCTTTGAGAACCGTGAATTTGCATCCTTCGCTTAGTAAGAAAACCTTCCCATCGGCCGCGACGGGTGATGCAAAGTAGCCATCGGTCGCGTCCTTGACCCGTCCCTGCTTGATCACTTCGCCCGTTGCCGGATTCAGCGTGGTTAGGATTCCCCCTTCGCGCAGGATGTAGAGGACGTTTTGATAGAAGAGCGGCGACGGAATGTTGGGCAGTTTCTGATCGTATCGCCACAGCACGTTGGTCTTGGTTAGATCGCCGCGCTTCCCGTCGAGCCTGATCGCATACACGCCGTTTTGCGCGGCGTTGCGCGCCAGCATTAAATCCCACTCGGATCGATCGAGAAATTTATCGCGATTCAGATCGAACAGGAACATCAGCGGCCTCAATTCCTTGTAAGGCAGTTCGTCCGGGCTGAGTTTGCCGTTATGATCCTTATCGTTGGTGGCGAGAACTTCATCGAACGTGTCGAGCTTCGCCGGCAGGCCAATTTCCGCCATGTCTGCCATCCACGAATGCACGTACAGAACATCCTCGTGGATTACGGGGATGCTCTTGGCTTGCCAGGCCATTCCGCCCACCCACCACAATTTTTCTCCGGTCTCCACCGAATACGAAATCAGATGATACGAACCCGAGACGATCGCCTGCATCGGCCCGTTTTTCGGCTGATAGATCACCGGCGTGGAGAATCCGTGCGTGACGTTGGGCCGAGCCGTCTTCCACGCCTGCTTCCCGTCCTTGGCGAAAACCTCGAGCAGGTACGAATCGACGTCCGCGTCGACCAGCATCAATATCTTTCCATCTGCCAGAACCGGCGACGTGCCGAAACCGTAGGGAAGCGTGTACGGCCCCATCGGAAATTTCCAGCGCTCATTTCCCTCCGGTCCATAGGAGATCAGCCCGAACGTTTCAAAAAACACGTAGACGTTCTCGCCGTCCGTGACGGGAGTGGGAGAAACGGGTGTGTTCACGCCGTACTTCGGAAACGCACGATCGTGAGGGGCTTCACGCTTCCACAGTTCCTTGCCCGTCTTTCGATTGATGGCGATCGTGCTCAAGACGTCTTTTTCGAAAGCCGTCACGAAAATCCTGTCTCCCGCTACCACCGGCGACGAATACCCGGGCGGCAGCGCGATCTTCCAGATCACGTTTTCCTCGGGCCCATAGGCGGCCGGCAAATCCTTCGAATCGGAAACACCCGAGCCGTTCGGGCCCCGAAAGCCAGGCCAGTCGACGGCTGATAAAAGAAGCGGGAATATCAGTGCGATTTGAATCTTCATTTTTCACCGAAACAGTACAAGCCGGCGACCGTGCGGATATAAATTCTCTGGTCCGCGATCGCGGGAGTCGCGAAGATGTCTTCATCCAATTTGTTCGCCGCGATCTGTTCCTGGTCTCCCCCCGCCTTGAGCACGTAAACCACGCCGCTGTTCGCGGCGATGAAGATCTTTCCGTCGGCCGCCACCGGGGACGAGAAATATCGATCCGAGTTAGCGCGCAGCCGCGCCTGCTTCAGTACCTCGCCCGTGCGGGCATTCAAAGTAGTCAGAATGCCGCCGTCATTCAGCATGTACAGCACCCCGCGATACAGGACCAGCGACGGAAGCTGAGGAATGGCCTTGTGATATTTCCACTTCACGGCGGTGTTGGTGACGTCTCCCTTCGCGCCGCCCGGGGGAACGGAGATCGCCATCAGCGAATTCTCAGCCGCCATGGACGCGGCGTAGATGGTCCACTCACGCTGGTCCAGCCCGCCGTCCTTATCCAGGTCGAGATACTTGAACAGCGTCTTGGTGCGTTGATCGGGCGCCTCGTCTAAGGAAATTTTTCCGTCGTGATTCGCATCGAACTTCTTGATCACTTCCTCGAACGGCGGCACCGCGATCTGCCTGCCTGGATCGTTCTCAGGCGTGTTGAAGCCGTTAATGTAGATGGTGTCGCCATCGACGACCGGCACGCTCTTCATCTCCGAGGCCAGGCCGTGCATGAACCACACGATCTGCCCGGTATCGGCCGCGTAAACATCCATCCGGAACGAGGCCGGCGCGACGATCAGGGATTTTCCGCTCGCATCGCGCATCACGCTCGGCGTGGACGCTCCGCTTAACGCTTCCGGACGTTGCACTTTCCAGCGGAGCTTGCCGTCGTTCTGCCCGAAGGCCACGATGTAGGACCCGCCCGATTGATCGATCACCAGCACGATCTTGTCGTCGACGAGCACCGGAGAAACACCGATGCCGTACACATTTGAAAACGGCCCGAGCGGCGTGCGCCAGCGTTCGTTGCCGTCCGGTCCGTAGGAAACAAGGCCATAATCGCCGAAGAACGCGTAGACATTCTTGCCATCGGATACCGGTGTCGGCGAGGCGGGGCTGTTGCGCGGATCTACGGGATCCTTGCGGTCGCGCGGCGATTCGCGGCGCCACAAAACTTTGCCGGTCGCGCGGTCGAGCGAGAAGGTCAGCAACAGGTCGCCTTCATACGCCGTAACGAAAATCCGGTCGCCCGAAAGAATCGGCGAAGAGTGGCCCGGCGGCAGCGGCGTCTTCCAGCGCAGGTTCTTATCAAGGCCGAACTCCGCGGGCAATCCGGTAGTGTCGCTGACCCCGGACCCGTTCGGGCCGCGAAATCGAGGCCAGTCCGCCGCAGCCGGCAATAACGCGAGAAGCGCGACAAAAACCTGTAAACTATCTCTCATAAGACACCGTGACTCCTACTATACAACCTCAACAAATTAGCGCCGAAGCCGCGCTGGACGCATGGACGCGCGAAGTGGTCCAGTGGCACTTTGACCCCGCCACAGGCACTCCCTTCTGGCTGGAACGGGCCAAGACCCTCGATTTCGATCCCCGCCGCGAGATACAGACGTATCAAGACCTGGATCGTTTTGGATTTTTCGAGGATGAATGGCTGCGCGGCGGCCCGGTGCGCCGCTGGGTGCCGAAAGCGTACGCCGATAAACCCATCTGTACGTTCGAAACCGGCGGAAGCACGGGAGTGCCGAAGTCGCGCATCAATTATCAGGATTTTCGGATCGATTACGAGCAGTTTTCTTCCACGCTGCCCGACGAATTCTTCCCGCGCGGATCGGATTGGATCATGGTGGGTCCCAGCGGTCCGCGACGGCTGAGGCTTGCAGTGGAGCATCTGGCGCAGCATCGCGGAGGAATTTGTTTCGGCCTGGACCTCGATCCGCGCTGGGTGATCAAGCTGCTGAAGCGCGGCGAAGTACAGGAAGCTGAGCGGTACAAACAACACGTGGTCGAACAGGCGCTGACCTTGCTGCGCGCCCACGACATCGCTTGTATGTTCACCACGCCGAAACTGCTCGAAGCGATCGCGGAAAAAATCAACCTGAAGAAAGCCGGCATCCGCGGCATTTTTTGCGGCGGAACCGAGATGACTCCGCAGTTCCACCGCTTCGCCAAGGAAGAGCTGCTCGACGGCATTTATTTCGCCCCGACGTATGGGAATACATTGATGGGCCTGGCGACACACAAGCCTTTCGATCCCGCTGACCGCTACGCGGTCATCTATTATCCGCCCAGCCCGCGCGCCATGATTGAAGTGGTCGATCCGGAACAGCCGCGCCGCGTCGTCGGGCACGGCGAAACCGGGCGTGTGCGGCTGACCACGCTCACCAAGGAATTTTTCATGCCGCGATTCCTCGAGCGCGACGAATGCGAGCGTGAGCCGCCTTGCGCCACCTACCCGTGGGACGGAGTCCGCAACGTGCGTCCCTTCCGGAAATTCCAGACCACCGTGGTCGAAGGCGTTTACTGAGGCCGCAGAACGGCGCTGAGCGCAATCTCCAGAAAATCCTTAAGCGTTTCCTCCGGCGTCAGCTTGCCATCGCGCCGGTACCAACGCGAAATCCACGTGATCATTCCGAACAGGCTGAAGGTCGCCACCGTGGAGTTCACCGGGCGCAGCCTTCCATCCGCCGCGAGCTGGTCCAGCGTCCGGCGTACCAGGTCGAAATACGCACGCTTCCGGGCCAGGATCGTGCGCCGATGCGCGGGCGTCAGGGCGGGCACTTCCTCCAGAATAATCGTGACCGCGCCGCCCACGTCAAGGATTCTCCGGGCGTGCCGTTCCACAATCGTGCGCAGCCGGGCTTCAGCGTCGGCCACATTCTGCGCCGGCTCAATCACGTCCTGGTCCACCATGTCCATGGCGAAGCCCATGATTTGGAAAAGCAGCTCCTCTTTTCCGGGAATGTAATGATAAATTCCGGCCTTGGTCAGCCCCACCGCATCGGCGATGTCCTTCATCGACGTTGCTTCAAAACCTTTCTGGCACATGATTTCGGCAGCCACGCGGTAGATGTGGTCGGCGCGTTGTTCTTTCCGGTTGTGCAGAAATCTGACTTTAGTATGCGGCGGCAGACTACACCTCGGAGCCATTCCGACAGCCAAAGGCGGAGAGTACGACAAGTAAAGCACCCGTGTCAACCCGCTGGCAAGCCCGCTCACGGGTTGACATTCAACCCAAGCTCGCGTATTCTCGGGTTGAATGTCAACCCATGAAGACCGTATCCCCCTCCTTCAGGGCACCCTCGACCTGTTGATTCTCCGTCGCCTCCTCTTCGGGCCCGAACATGGCCAGGGCATCGCCCGCGGGATTCAACAGGAAAGCGGCGACGTCCTGCTGGTCGATCACGGGTCGCTCTATCCCGCGCTCCAGCGGATCGAGGACCGCGGCTGGATTAAGGCCGGATGGGGCACCTCGGAAAATAACCGCCGCGCGCGTTTCTACCGGCTCACTGCCGCCGGGCGCAAGCAGCTCGTCAAGGAAAAAAGCAACTGGCAGAGGCTGGCGGCCGCCATTGCCCGGGTCCTCGGAACTGAAACCGGAGGATGATATGCTCCGTCGCAAACGCAAAAGTGAAGATTTCGCGGCAGAGGTTGAGGCTCACCTTCAGATGGAAGCCGACCGGTTACGTAAAACCGGCCTGAGCGACACCGATGCATGTGGCGCTCACCGTTATCGGAGTCTATGGCGTCATGGCGAACGCCGCGGTCGTACGGCGTCACGAGATCGGCCCGGATGGCCTTGGGCGCGAACCGCGGGTCGGTGGTGTGGTTAATGGTTGCCCGCGGAGCCCGTCTTGCCGCGTTCGGCCTCCTGATCGGCTTAAGCGCATCGCTCGGGCTGGCTCATCTGCTGGCCGGCTTGGTATTCGGCGTCAGCGCCTATGATCCTCCGACTTTTGTCTTAAGCGGCTTGTTTCTGTTCCTCGCCGCCGTGGCCGCGGCTTATCTGCCCGCGCGCCGCGCCAGCGAATCGGATCCCATCACAGCGCTTCGAGCCGACTAGGAGCTTAACCATATATCCCGTTTTTCAACCTCTCCTAGGGCAGCCGCGTTACGTGGGCGGAAACAGCGACCCAGGTCCCGTTTCGTTTGGCCCACACGTCCGTGTAACGGCCCGCGCCGCGGCGCCCATCGGCGGCTGTAAACTCGGTCCGCGCGTGAATAATGGCGAAGTCTCCCATGATCCGCACATTCACATCGCGGGTCGCGAGATTCGAAATTTTCACCGGCAGCGCCGTCTGTTCAAGGAATCGCGCCCGATCGATGGATTTCAATCACGAGGCCGGCTTCCTATCCGGTAACATTGGAATCCACCCGCCCAAATCGTCATCGCGACCAATGCCGTCGCCAGGCTCACGACGCGCTGCACGGACTCCACAATCTCCCCGAGCGTAGTATGAGCCTCTGCCCGAGACTCGCCGAAATCGGACCTCTTCGCTTCCCGCGGGAATCGCGAGCGCTCAGCGTCCGGAAGCCGAAGCCTTGTCCGCGCGCACCACGGGCGTGTCCACCAGGTGTTCGGCCAGGAACCACACCTGCAGTTCGTTGGTGCGAATCACCTGGCTGACCAGCAAATCGTTAGTGCCGTCGTCCCCGCCTTCCGTCGCCTGCCGGGCCATGGTGCGCGCTTCTTTGACGAGAATCTCATGCGCCTCTAGCAGGCGTGAGATTTGCACCGGCACCTCCTCCCGGCCCCGCGGCGGACGAGGAATGATGGTCGTCTCCGCGACATCCGCGGCCATCGCGATGCTGATCCCACCGAGAAGTTGAACGCGTTCCGCGATCGCATCCACCAGGTCGTTTTGTTCGCCGTAATGTTTGTCGAACAGGAGATGGAGCTGGTAGAACGTATGGCCAGATACCTGCCAGTGATGCTTCTTGTACATGTCACGGAGCGTGATGGTATCGGCCAGTAGCTGGTTCAGGTTGTCGGCGCTATTGGCACACACCAATTCGTCCAGGGCGATCGGCAATCTCGCGATTTTGCCGTAAGGCTGAATCTCGCGAGCATGTTGATGCACAATCGGTTTCGCGCGATCGGCGCCAGTCTCGACATCGCGATAACTCGGTCCACTCCTTCTCTTCTTGGTGCTCATTGAATTGAGGCCTCCCTACATTAGATCGTCGTCCGCACTCACTGAGATTCAGAATAGCGCGGCGCGCAACCCGATGGCTCGTTGACGGGCTTGCCCACTTAAAGTAGTTTTAAGGTAGTTCTTAAATGGCGGCCGCGACAGGACTGCTATCGTGTCACCCATCTCCTCGCAGCCATCCTTTCCTCGAACACAACTCAGCGAGCTTGCCAACCCAAAGCTTCTGAATGCCCTGCTGGCGTCCTTTCTGATCCTGATCGGCATTCGACTCTGGCTGATGCCCCTTACATCCAGCTTCTGGGTCGACGAGATGGGTACCGTTTTTGTAGTTCATCACGGCGCCCGAGATCCGTCTTTGAAGATTGCTCCTCAAGTAGCCGAATCGATCTATTATGTCCTCCCAAGAATGTTCGGAAAGCTTTTGGGGGATTCAGAAGTGGCCTACCGCCTTCCCTCGGTCCTGGCTATGGCGCTCGCGCTGTTCTTTGTCGCTCGACTCGCCATTCGACTGATCCATCCTCAAGCCGCCTGGTTCGCCGTTTTCGCTTGTCTTTCCCTGCGCGGGATCGATTACCAGGCCGGCGATGCTCGGCCCTATGCTCTCGGCCTCTGCGTCGCGGCCGGGAGCCTGCTGCTGTTGATCCGCTGGTTGGACTCCGCACGCTTGCGTGAGGGCCTGTTCTTTGTCTTCGTAGCCTCATTATTGTGGCGAGTCCACTTGACTTACTGGCCCTTTTACCTGATTTACGTCATATATACGATCACTCGTTTATGGCGGCTCGAAACCAGAGTGGGAACGCGCCAAGCTGCCCTGGTCTTCGCCTTGTTGGGTATCTCGCTGCTCCCGGTCCTGGCCACCGCCGTGGCACTGAACCGGCAGGCCGCCGCTCACGTGGTCGTCCCTGCTCCTTCCCTCAAAAACCTGATCGCCGAAATTAAGCTCGGCATGATCGCCGGCTCCTGCGTCCTGGCGGTAATCGCTGCCCGCGTCTTCGGGTGGACCCGTAATCCCCAACTCGCCTTCTCTGGAACCTCCCTGCTGCTGATCCTGTGCTGGTGGCTATGTCAGCCGCTTTGTCTATTTTGCTTTTCGTGGATGACCGGCAATAGCGTCTTCGTTTCGCGCTATTTATTTATCGCCCTCCCGGGAGCCGCACTCACAGCCACGGCGGTCGCCGCCCCATTCCTTCCGCCGGTCCGATGGAAGCCGGTGTCCTTGATTGTAGCCGCCGGAGTTCTCCTGTTTCTCGGCCAATGGGGACACCAATGGCCAGTGCACCACCCCTCAGATTGGAAAGCCGCTGCCGCCAGTATTCGAAAGCTGGCCCTGGATCCCGAAGTGCCCGTCCTATGTCCCAGCCCGTTCATCGAAGCCCGCCCACCGGCCTGGACTCCGGCTTATCCTCTTCCCGGCTTCCTCTACGCCCATCTTGCCGTCTACCCGATTCCTGGAAAAGTTTATCCATTTCCCTTCGAGACGTCTCCCGAAGCGGAGCAGTACGCAAACTGGCTGGTGAAAGAGAAACTCGCACGCTCCAACCGTTTCCTGATTTATGGCTGGGATCGCAGCGTGTGGTTTTGGCGGGATTGGTTCTCTGTCAGACCCGAGTTATCCGGGTGGAGCAAGAAACAGCCAGGGTCCTTCGGGGATGTTGAGGTCATCGTGTTCGAAAGGCCCGCGCTCGCCGCTTCTCATGATGTCGTGAAGTGACGCCAAAATCTTGGTTAGCGAATTTGTCGATTCTCAACCTGCTCAATCGTTGTTGTCGTTGAAAGGGCTCAAAATATGGCAAATGCGTTCGTACACGTGGAACTAAACACCACTGATATCGGCAAGGCGAAAAGCTTTTACGGCAATCTCTTCAGTTGGAAGCTGGAAGATGTCGCAATGGGACCGGAAACGTACACCATGATCAAACCCGGCGCGGGGACCGGCGGCGGGATGATGCGGCACCCCGTGCCGGGCGCGCCGTCGGCTTGGCTGGCTTACGTGGAAGTTGACGACATCGCCGCGGCGACGAAGAAGGCCAGGTCGCTGGGCGCTACGATTATGAAGGACGTAACCGAGGTGATGGGGATGGGCTGGTTGAGCATCCTGATCGATCCCACCGGCGCGGCACTGGGCCTCTGGCAACGAAAGCAAGCTTAAAGCACAAGGTCGATGCGTGGCGCCGCTGGAAAGAGGCTGAACTTCGGCGCCGCAGGCTAAGTGACAATGGTGGGCGCGACAGGACTCGAACCTGTGACCTCCTGCGTGTGAAGCAGGCGCTCTAACCAACTGAGCTACGCGCCCATAGTTTCAACAAGTTACAGACGCACGGACTAAATTAGAGCCCCTGCCTCCGCGGGAGGCTCCATGACCGAAGATTTCATCAAAGAGCGGATGTACTTGAAGGGGGTTTCGCCCGCCACCCTTGCGTGGTATCGAGATTCTTTTAAGGCGTTTCACGATGCGACAGACTCCAAACCAGCTATTGTACAACGCATTGGAGAACTGATGCACCGTGGAGTGAAGCCTGTAGGCTCGGGGTCCGAACCCGGCGAGCGCGGGGTTGAATGAGGGCCGCCTGGCCGGGCGGTCGTTCACTAGGATGTCCCTTCTCTTCGGAGCTTGTCTTTTCAAAACCAACCAAGAACAAAATGCTCGAATAGCCATGGCGCGAAACCCACAGCGGCACAGGAGATTGCGTACCGCCACGTGTGGAATGTCGCCGACGGCTTCGAGAATTGTCCTCCGCAGGCATCACAGTATGGCGCAGCATCGAAAACCACTGTCCGGCATTCCTCACATTGCCTTCGCATGATGGAATCATTGTCGATCCCGAACCAGTTTCCACCAACCTTACGGTGGTTGGCTTTTGTTAGGTAAGGTTTCCTAAGGCTTCCGTAGTACTTAGGTTCCAGCGCGGACCCCATGCAATCTGAGCGCGGCGAGAAAGCTAGTACGCTAGGCTCAATCTAACGCCTTTCACGAGATGTCCCTCCCTACCGAGCAGAAGAATATTAGGGGCTCAGGGGGAGGGGACTTCAAGTGAAAGCGAGTACGGCAGCTCACGAAGCGATCAGCGCTTTGAGCCGTGTCTACGGAACCAGCTTGGGCATGCAGGTCAAATACTGGGTCTTGATGTCCGAGGTATCTCGGTACTGCTTTACATACGCATCCCAAGCGGCGTCGTGCTTAGCGTCCGAACCGGGCGGGCGGACGTGATAAGTGATCACTTCCGAGTCGGAGTAGGACATGGCATGAGTCGCTGGGTCGGTGACGATCACGCGTGAAGCGACGATCACATTGTCCTTAGAAGCCGTGACTCCGGTACCACGCCTTATGCGCCGCCACCGCGTCCATAAACCCTTGCATCGCCCCCGGCTTAATCGTGGAAACTCGAACCAAGGCGATGTCGCCGTCACAAGCTGGCGCGTTCTGGGCGAACACGGTTGGAAGTTGCACGGCTGCCAAGGCAGCCAGAAGAAGCGCATTACGCATGATCACACCCCCCGGGCAAGATATTCTGACTGGTCCGTATGAAGATACCACAACGGCCAGAACCTGCTGAAGATCGACATGAGTGTCCCGCCGTGCTTTTCACTAGATATCCCTCCCTATCGAGAGACAGAAATTGAGGGCACGCAGGGGGAGGGGGGAGTTCTAGTGAAGGCCTGCCGGAGGCAGCCGTCCATATCCATTGGTAGCGTGACGCTGGAGTTGCCCAATGAGCCAGTAGAAATGGCGGCGTGGGCTATAATCATCGACAACGATGTACAAGGTAACTGTCCAGGCCACGCCAGTCCAGGAAAACAGCTGGAAGGTTGTGGCGAGTGGTAGGTGGACGCCGGGCCTTCCGCCAGAACTGGATGGTCAAGTCCTTCCAGCAGCGGTGGTCGAGGCGCTGTTCAATGTCGTCCCTTTGGCAACCGACAAATCGGGCAGGAATCAAATGCAGGATGGCGACACCCTTTACGCAGTGGTCTTCAGAAGGCTAATGAAGCACGGCAGCGTTTAGAACATTTGCTTTGACTGAGGAGTCGTCGCTGTTCAGCTATGCTTGGGTATTGGACCGTCATGCTCCTGTTGATTTTGTCCTTCATTGCGTGCCAGAGTCTTCTCGCTCAATCGTCCAGCCCCAAAGAATCTCTCGCAATCATTGAGGTTGGCGGCTCTCCGAGCTGGAGTTTGAACGGTTCCGGCCTATCCATCAGCCCCACTGTCGCGGTCGAAATCACGCCCATAGAACACTGGCTGGAACTTGAGATTGGAACCACGCCGACATTCAGCCACTCATCCACGGAATGGGTAACGGACCTTCTGTTCAAAAAACCATGGACGTTATCAAGAAAGGTGGAATTCATGTTCGGCGTGGGTCCAGAATGGATTCACACCAGAACGAATCGCGGCATCACGAATTCGATCGGCGGTGAAGTGGCTCTCGATTTCATGTTCTGGCCTAGTGCCAAACGCAGGTTCGGATGGTATTTGGAACCAGCTTATGAGCATCAATTTGGGGGCGGGCGCGAGAGGGCCGTCAGTATGAGTGGCGGGTTGTTAATAACGATCCCGTGAGCCGGGGCGAAGTTTCCAAAACCAATACCGCATAGCAGCCCAAGGTCTAACCTTTATCGCCTTGCCTTCGCAAACGGTGACGCCGCCTTGCCCGCCCTGATCAATGCCCACCGCTTCTTCGCCGCTGCGATAATGGCTTCCGGCCAGCGGCGCTCAGTTTGCGCTTGCGCTTCGGCTTGATGACATGTGCTTTCGCCGAGGCAAGCTGGCGGCATCCCTGGAGACGGTGTAACGGGACAGCAAGCGGCGAGCAGATTTTAAGGCCGCCCCGCCTTTCTTTAACAAAATCTAATATTCTTTAGAATCTAACAGTTACAAGTTTTGACTGCGCGTGCGGCCGTCGCTTCCCGTACGTCGGCAAACACTAGAAAATACTTCTTGACAAGCCTGCGCCGCGAACGGTTATCATAATGTTTCTCCCCCGAGACGACAGCCATGTCTTAAAACCGGCTGGTTAGGCCACCTTCGAAGGGAGAACTACGTGAAGCGTTTTTTTGAAAACCTGCACGTTTACATCGCTTGGACCGGAATATGCATCATTTCTGCCGTTGAACTATATAAGTACGTGCGCTATCTGCTTGAACACTAATCGGCCCCCTTCGTCCAACCTCCCAGCGCTTCCCCGACGCGAATCGCCCGGCGTCGTCCCTAATCAACGGAAAACCGCAACCAGATCGGCCACCTCAATCCACTCCTTCGCTTTCTCGGTTGCCCTTGGCCGATAGCTGAAAAACCGCACGGCAGATCCCCGTTTCCAAATCGCCAGCAGGATATTTCGCGCATGGTGCCGCTTCGCAACCGCTCTCAGTCTCTTGCCATCCTCGGTGGTCGGCATGGCCGCACTGCCGCCCTTCACCTGAATCAGGATGATTTGGAGGGTGTCGCCGCGTTTGGTCCCGGCGATTGGCTTGCCGTGGTCCTTGCGCACCGCCAGCAGGTCCACAACGCCCCTAGATTCGCCGCCAGCTTTCCCACAGAACGTGACCAATTGCCAACGAGTGCGTGACAGCACTTGGCGGATTCGTACTTTGGTCATGGTGACGGCCCACCGCGCAGTCTTGGCTGCCTCTCGCTGAGCCGCTTTCCAATTCACGGCCATGGCCGCCATCTTATCGGAGTCCGCCTCTCCCCTGGGAGGGCCACGCCGCTAGCCCGGTAAAAGTGTCTTACTGTTTCTCGTAAACCGCGTGGACATTGGTCGGTTTGCCATCAGGCCCAATCCCTTTTGCGGTGGTCGTCATGGTCTTACCGTCTTTTGAAATTGAAGTCCGCGCTGTCGTTACGACCTTCCCACCTTTCTTGTAGGTCGTCTCTGTGGTTTTCTCGTCAATGCGCTTCATCGCAATGGAATCCGCGCCACCCGGAGCGCCATCGCCGGTGATCGGGTGGTCTTTTCCATCGTATTTCGCCGAATGAGTGTAATGGATCGCCGATCCATCGCCTGCGGTTCCTTCCACACGAGCATTGACTCCACCCTCGGTTGATTCCAAAGTTTGTGTTCGGCTTTTAGGTGTCGCGATGCCGGAAAACTTTGACTTGGCCGGATTCAGTTTCCAGGTGCCTGCTTCGCTCTGGGCCGAGGCAACCGAAACGGTCAGAAAAGGCGCAAGACTTAGAATCGTGATTAGTCGGTTCATTGTGGCCCTCCTACAAAGTGGATTCTGGGCGAACCACTGTTCGCCCAGAAACATGATCAGCGCAGATTGAGTCTACGCCCGGACCGTGCGGGATGCAACAGCCACCGAAAACCGCGAAGTCCGGCGCATACTTTTCCTTGAGGCGATGCTCTAACAATCGGCACCGCCGGGGGCGTCCATTTCGAAGATTCCACAGTGACAGGAGGGCCACCTAATCAGTGCCGTGGCGGGCTTCGGCCTCGATGTGGACATTCGTGTGGACAGGACGGCGGCTGTCGGGGCCATGACGCATGACGGGTTGACCTGTCATTTTCTAATCTTCTTTTGGTGATTCGCTCCAGAAACAGTTTATGAAATGACGGGTAGATGCGTCATATCTGTCACGAGGCAGCCGGGGTCTCGTGACCACAGAAAATCTCCAATTGAGCGCCTGCCTACCGATTTTTCTCCTTGAGATTTTTCGGGAAAGTGTTTTATTATCAACTGTCGGATGCAGGGAGCATAGTCCGTGCGTGTGAAGCAGGCGCTCTAACCAACTGAGCTACGCGCCCCCACCCGGGCAGGATTCCATTGTAATCCACGGCAGAACCCTTCTGCTTTGTTCTACAGTACTCTCTTGGACCCCTTATGCCCGACGATTTCATCGTGATCCGCGACGCGACGCTCATCAAATTCGCTGCCGCTGTGCTCGAAGCCGCCGCAGTGCCTCCTGCCACCTCCACCCTGGTAGCCGAGTCTCTGGTAGCGGCCAATCTTCGCGGCGTCGACTCCCACGGCGTGCAGCTTCTGATCTGGTATTGCGACCAGATCCGCGCCGGCAACGTCGATCTCCACACCGCCGGCCGCGTCGCCAGCGAAAACGGATTGTGCCTGGTTTACGACGGCTGCAACGGCATCGGCCAGCTCATCTCCGGCCTCTGCTGCAATCACGCGATTCGCCTGGCGAAGGCGAGTGGCATCGGTATGGTGGTCGCGCGAAATTCCACTCATTTCGGCGCCTGCGCCTGGTGGGCACAGATGATTTCGAGCGCCGGCCTGATCGGCATCGTGATGTGCAACGCCACCGCACTGGTCGCGCCGTGGCAGGGCCGCGAACGGATGCTCGGCACCAACCCGATCTGTATGTCCGTCCCTGGACCCGACACGTTTCTGCTCGACATGGCCACCACCACCGTCGCGCTTAACAAGATTTATAAAGCCATGTTGAGCGGCGAACCCGCCATTCCCGCGGGATGGGCGATGGACGCCGAAGGCAATCCCACCACCGACCCGCAAATCGCCATCGACGGCCTTCCCATGCCGCTCGGAGGCTACAAAGGCAGTGGTCTCGCCGTGATGGTGGAGATCCTCTGCGCCGTGCTCTCCGGCGGTGCCATGCTGACCGACGTTGGCGGAATCCGCAACACCACCAAAGACATGCGCGCCAGCCATCTGTTCCTGGCCGTCGACGTCGAACGCTTCATGCCCATGCCCGAATTCATCGCGCGCATGAAGCACCTTCGCGACACCCTGAAAAGCTCGCCGCCCGCGCGCGGATTCGATGAAGTGCTGATCGCCGGCGACCCCGAGTGGCGCGCCGAAGCCATCCGCCGCCGCGACGGCATCCCCGTTTCGCGCGGCATCTGGGACCAGCTTTCCAAACTCGCCGCCGGTTTGAACGTCCCCGTACCCGCAAGCCTATAATCTAAGGATGCCGGACGAGGCGCCGTTGAGTTTTGAGGCTGGTCTCCAGCAACTGGAAACCATCGTGAAGGAAATGGAAAGCGGCGAGCTCCCGCTGGAGCGCGCCCTGGAGCTGTTCGAGCGCGGCATGAAGCTCAGCGACGCCTGCCGCAAGCAGCTCGAAGACGCCGAAACGCGCGTCGAGGTTCTCATGCGCCGCGCCGGCGAAGTCCAGGCCCAGCCCTACCGCACCGACAAATGAAGCTTGAAGACTATATCGCTTCGCAACAGAAGCGCGTCGACCTCACGCTCGATCGCTGGCTCCCTCCGGAAACCGAAAATCCTGCCACCATTCATCGCGCAATGCGCTACAGCCTTTTCGCGGGCGGCAAGCGAGTCCGCCCGCTGCTGGCCATCGCCTCCGCCGAAGCCGTGGCCGATGCTCCCGTGGGCATCGAATCCGCCGCCTGCGTATTGGAGCTGATCCACACCTATTCGCTCATTCACGACGACCTTCCCGCGCTCGACAACGACGATTTGCGCCGCGGCCGCCCCACCTGCCACAAAGTGTTCGGCGACGCGATGGCCATCCTGGCCGGCGATGCCTTACTAACTCTCGCGTTTGAAGTACTCGCCAGGCTTGAAGATGTCGACGCCGGGCGCCGCATCGCGCTGGTTCGCGAGCTCGCCGTTGCCTCCGGCACTTTAGGCGGCATGATCGGCGGCCAGGTCAACGATCTGGAAGGCGAAGGGAAATTTCCCACTGCCCAGCTTCTCGAATCCATTCATCGCGCCAAGACCGGAGCCCTGCTGCGCGCCAGCGTTCGCATGGGAGCAATCTACGCCGGCGCCGATGCCGGCTCGCTCGACGCGCTCACCCGTTTCGGCGAACACATCGGCCTCGCGTTTCAGATCGTAGACGATGTTCTCGACGTGGAGCAGCCGTCTGAAGCGCTCGGCAAAACCGCGGGTAAAGATGTCCAGCAAAATAAAATCACATTTCCGTCCGTCTACGGAATCGAGCGATCGCGTGAAATGGCGGAAGAACAACGCATCAGCGCGCATCTCGCCCTGCAACCCCTCGACGACCGCGGCATGCGCCTGCGCGAGCTCGCCGACTTTATCGTCCGGCGCACCACATGAGCGTCACTCTGATGAAGCGCCCCGATAAAATCCGTGTGGACCATTTGCTGGTCGAACGCGGTCTGGCCGACTCCCGCGAAAAAGCGCGAGCGCTCATCCTTGCCGGCCAGGTGCTGGTCGGCGGCCAGAAAAGCGACAAGCCCGGCCACACCGTCGCCGCCGATAGCCCGGTCGAAGTGCTGGAACGGATGCCGTTCGTCAGCCGCGGTGGAGTGAAACTCGCCGCCGCTCTCGACCGTTTCTCCATCGACGTCCATGGCCTGGTCTGCGTCGACGTCGGCGCCTCCACCGGCGGATTCACAGACTGCCTGCTGCAGCGCGGCGCGGCCCGCGTCTGGGCCGTCGATGTAGGCCATGGCCAGCTCGATTGGAAACTTCGCAACCACCCGCGAGTGGTGGTTCTGGAGGGCGTGAACGCCCGCTACCTGCGCCCCGCCGATTATCCGCACAAGTTTCAGCTGGCCGTGTGCGACGCCAGTTTCATCTCCACCACCCTTCTGATCCCCGCGATCGTTCCTTTGCTCGCCCCTGACGCCCGTATGATTATCCTGGTCAAACCGCAGTTCGAAGTGGGCCGCGCAGAAGTGGGCCGCGGCGGCATCGTCCGCGATCCCGAGTTGCATCTGGCCGCCTGCAACCGCGTCCGCGCCGCCGTCGAAGCCGCCGGCTTCCGCGCCGAAATCATCGAAAGTCCCATCCTCGGTGCCGAGGGCAATCGGGAGTACCTGCTCTATGCCCAACATTAACGCCGTCGGGATTATTTCCAAACCCAGAAGCGATCTGGCCGCCCGCCTGGTGCCGGAGCTGATCGCATGGCTTATGGCCCGCGGCCTCGCCATCCGCCTCGATATCGAAACCGCACAGTACGCCGGCCGCTCCGACGGTATCGCTCGCGAGGAAATCGCGACGGGCGCGGGCCTGGTTATCGTTCTCGGCGGCGACGGCACTCTGCTCTCCGCCGCGCGCGCCATCAGCGGCACCGGGATTCCCCTGTTCGCTGTCAACCTTGGCGGCCTCGGATTTCTCACCGCCATCACCGTCGAAGAGATTTATCCGCAGCTTGAACGTGCCCTCCATGGCGATTTCCGCATCGCTCATCGCCGCATGCTCGAATGCGAGCTGTGGCGCAGCGGGGATCGTTTGGCGCGTTACGACGCTCTAAACGACATGGTACTCACCAAGTTCGAGATCGCCCGCATGATCGATCTCGAAGTTCAGATCGACGGTCACTTCGTGTGCGTTTACCGCGCCGACGGCTTGATTGTCGCCACGCCCACCGGCTCCACTGCGTATTCGCTCTCCGCCGGCGGACCCATTGTGTTCCCCAGCGTCGCCGCGCTCACCGTCACCCCCATCTGTCCGCATACGCTCACCAACCGGCCCGTGGTCCTCGACGATCAAAGCGTCATTCAGGTGGTCAATCGCAGCGACGATCAGGCCACCTATCTCACCATCGACGGCCAGTTAGGCGAGCTCCTTCGCCGCGGCGACACCGTCGTCTGCCGCCGCTCCCACCACTCCATCAGTCTCATCCAGCCGCCCGACATGATGTTCTTCGACGTGCTTCGCGAAAAACTAAAATGGGGCGGCCGGTGAAAAAGCTGTCGCTCACCTCCTGGATCTTGATCGCCCTGGTTGCAGGCGTCGCATTCGGCGCGTTCTTTCCGGAGCCTGCGCAGAAGACGGCTGTGCTCGGCACCATTTTTCTGCGGATGATCAAGTCCATCATCGCCCCGCTGCTGTTCGGGACGCTGGTGGTCGGCATCGCCGGAACCGGAAGCATCAAGACCATGGGCCGCATCGG
Organism: Terriglobia bacterium; assembly: GCA_963842485.1. Taxonomy (GTDB): domain Bacteria; phylum Acidobacteriota; class Terriglobia; order Bryobacterales; family Bryobacteraceae; genus Palsa-187. The sequence goes on from CAWJHI010000122.1 coordinate 56,688, forward strand.
CGGCAAAGCGATTCTGTATTTCGAAGTCGTCACCACCATCGCCCTGTTTATCGGCCTGGGCGCCGTGAACCTGGTCAAGCCGGGCGTAGGCGTGCAGCTCGCCAAAGCCCCGGCCGCGGGCCTCCCGCAGGCCGCCAATAGCTTCTCCCAGATCGTCGAGCATATCTTCCCCACCAGCGTCATCGACGCGATGGCCCGCGGCGACGTGTTGCAGATCGTTGTATTCGCGTTCATCTTCGGCGCAGCCTGCGCCACCATCGGAGCCAAAGCGGCCCCGGTCGTCGCGTTTTGCGATTCGCTCGCGGAAGTGATGTTCCGCTTCACCAACTATGTGATGTTGTTCGCCCCCTTCGGAGTTTTTGGCGCGATCGCCGCCACCATCGGGCAGAAAGGCATCGGCGTCCTGCTGAATCTCGGCAAGCTGGTCGCCACCCTATACGTCGCCCAGGCGATCGTGGTCGTCACTGTATTCGGCGCCTCCGCCGTCATCGCCCGCGTCCCCATCCGCCGCTTCATCGAATACGCGCGCGAGCCGTTTCTCATCGCCTTCTCCACCGCTTCGAGCGAAGCTGCCCTGCCCCTGGCCCTCGAGAACATGGAAGCCTTCGGCGTCCCGAAACATATTGTCGCCTTCGTGTTGCCCACCGGCTACAGCTTCAACCTGGTCGGAACCACGCTGTATCTCTCGCTCGCCTCGGTGTTCATTGCCCAGGCCGCCGACGTTCCCATGTCGTTCGGAACGCAGCTTGTCATGATGCTTACGCTCATGCTGACCAGCAAAGGCGTGGCCGGCATCCCGCGCTCCGCGCTGGTGATCCTCGCCGGCACCGTAGCCAGCTTCAACTTGCCGGCGGAGGGAGTCGCGCTCCTGCTTGGCATCGACGCCCTGCTCGATATGGCCCGTACTTCGGTGAACGTGCTCGGAAACTGCCTCGCGTCCGCGGTGGTCGCCCGCTGGGAAGGCGTGAAGTTCGCCCCTACGCAACCGTAACAGCCGGGCTCAAATACACATCCTGAATCGTATTCAGCAATGCCACGCCGTCTTTCATCGGACGCTGGAACGCCTTCCGCCCGGAGATCAATCCCATCCCGCCCGCGCGCTTGTTGATCACCGCGGTGGTAACGGCATCCGAAAGATCGTGCTGCCCCGACGCGCCGCCGCTGTTGATCAGGCCGATCCGGCCCATGTAGCAATTGGCCACCTGGTAACGGCACAAATCGATCGGATGATCGCTCGCCAGCTCCGTATAGATGCGCTTGTCGAACTTCCCGTACGAAGAATCGCCCATGTTCAAAGCAGTGTATCCGCCGTTGTTTTCGGGCAGCTTCTGCTTGATGATGTCCGCCTGGATCGTCACGCCCAGGTGATTCGCCTGTCCCGTCAGATCGGCCGACACGTGATAATCCTTGTCTTTCTTGAACGCTGGATTGCGCAAATAGCACCACAGGACTGTCGCCAGCCCCGCTTCGTGTGCAGCCGCGAAAGCCGTGCTCACCTCGACAATCTGGCGCGTGCTTTCCTCGGACCCGAAGTAAATCGTCGCGCCCACCGCCGCCGCCCCCATATCGACCGCCTGCCGGACGGTCCCAAACATCACCTGGTCGAAACGATTCGGAAACGTCAGCAGCTCATTGTGATTGATCTTCACGATGAACGGAATCTTGTGGGCATATTTTCGCGACACCGATCCCAGCACTCCGAACGTGGACGCCACCGCGTTGCAGCTCCCCTCCATGGCCAGCTTGATGATGTTCTCCGAGTCGAAGTAATCCGGATTCTTCGCGAAGCTCGCGCCTGCGGAATGCTCAATCCCCTGGTCCACTGGAAGAATCGACATGTAGCCCGTCCCCGCGAGCCTGCCATGCCGGTTGATTCTTTCCAGATTCACCAGTACGCGATTATTGCGGTCAGACCCCGCAAACGACCTGTCCACCCACTCCGGCCCCGGCAGATGCAGGCGATCCCGGGAAATTTTCGGCTGGTTGAACCCCAGCAGGTATTGGGCTTTCTCGCCCAGAAGCTCTTCAATGTTTGCCATAGCTGGCTCCTATTGTACTGCCATGGTGAATCTCTTCCATCGCCGGAAAAACGTCTGTGCGCGCCCCACGTCGCGCAGGATCTGCGCCTTCAACGCATCCGCATTCTGGAACTTCCGCTCCTCGCGGACCCGCCGCAGAAACTCCACCCGGACCTTCTCCGGAGCTTCACCGCGCAAAGCCTCCAGCAGAAAGGTCTCGACGCTCAGCGCGCCCTGATCGCCAAACGTCGGCCGATTCCCGATGTTCGTGATCGAGTTCCACCGCCGCCCATCCCCGCTGGTCCGCGTGATGTAGACCCCGTTGCCTGGAAGTATCGCCGCGTCCGTTCGCAGATTTAATGTCGGCACCGTCTGCTTCGCGCCCACTCCGCGCCCCTTCACCACGTCGCCTGAAACGGCATAAGGACGATTCAGCAGCCTGCACGCCAGCGCGACGTTGCCCGTTTCAATCGACCGCCGAACCTCGCTCGACGACACCACCCGCCCGCGGCACTTTACCGCGTCCACGATGCGAGTCTCGTACCCATACCGCTTGCCCAGCTCGTCCAGCATCCGCGTATTGCCCGCCTGCTTGTGGCCGAACCGGAAATTCTCCCCCACCAGCACCAGCTTCGCGCCCAGCGCCTTTACCACCACCCGCTCGACGAATTCTTCGGGCGTCAGCCGGGCCACCTCCATCGTGAACGGAAGAATCAGCACCTGTTCGATCCCCTGCTGCCCCATCAGCTCGCAGCGTTCTTCGATGGTCGTCAGCAGCCGGGGCGCGCGCTCCGGCGCCACCACGCAAGCCGGATGCGGATCGAACGTCAGCACCGTCGGCCGCGCTCCCCGTTCCCTCGATGCCTCCGCCAATTCGCGGAATAGATGTTGATGCCCCGCATGAACCCCGTCGAAATTTCCGATCGTTACGCCCGACGGAGCGAATCCGGCCGCCTCCGCCACGTTTCGAGCCACGCGCATTAACGATCTGTCCCCACTTCAATCTCCAGCCCGTCATAGGCCAGATGCACGTGCTCCGGCAGCGACGCTTCGGTGTTCGCGTGCGGAAGATCGTGGCAGATGTGCGTGAAATATGCCCGCCCCGGTTTCAGCTCCTTCACCCACTCCAGGCTCCGCTCCACGGTCGAATGCGTTGGATGCGGCCGGTGCCGCAGCGCATCCAGGAACAGAACCTCCAGGCCCTGTAGTTTGGCCTTAGATTCCTCCGGAATGTCGCTGTGGTCGGTCAGATACGCCGCCGCCCCGAACCGGAACCCCAGCACCACGGATTTTCCATGCGATAGCCGGATCGGCGTAAACTCCAGCCCGAACAGCTCGAACGGCTCGCCGTTCAGCGTGTGCAGCTCCAGCCGGGGAATCGACGATTCCGAAGGCCCGTCGTTGAACGCGTATCGAAACACCCGCTGGATCGAATCCAGCGTCTCCTGCATTCCGTAAATCGGAATCGCCGACCGCTGCCGGTAGTTGAACGGCCGCACGTCGTCCAGACCCAGAATGTGATCCGCATGCGCGTGCGTGTACAGGATCGCGTCGATCCGTTCGATGCGCGCGCGCAGCGCCTGCTCGCGGAAATCCGGCGACGTGTCCACCACCACGTTCTTGTCCGCGTACCGGATCAGGATGGACGGCCGCAGCCGCTTGTCGCGCGGGTCCGCCGACCCGCACACCGCGCATGGACACCCGATCGTCGGCACTCCGGAGCTGGTTCCCGAACCCAGCACCGTGATGTGAATCGCCGGCCCGCTCATTCCGGTTTCGCGCTCGACTTGAGCACCGCTTCGGTCACCTGCACGTACCGGAATCGCAGCTCGGTGAGCGAGTTCTCAATCATGCGCTGCTCTTCCACTGTCAAATTCCCGCGCGTCTTTTCCTCGATCATCGCCAGCATATCGATGGCATGCCGCGCGCCCGGAAGATCCGGCGCCTCCTGCGGTTCCTCGCGTGCCCTCAGCTGGCCCAGCCGCATCTCGGCCTGCATCTTCAGCGAAAAAATCAGGAACTCGAACGTCGGCGGTGGAAGCGGAAAATCGGATTCGCTCATTTTTCTCTATTATTAGTTTAGATCGTGCCCCGCTACTTTACCTTGGCCGAATGCGAGCGCCTGCTGCCCCAAGTCGAGCGCGCCCTGCGTGACGCTCTGTTCCACAAGTCCGAGTATCACAAAGCCGACCATGAGCTCTCCTCCCATTTGCAGCACATCCGCAGTTCCGGCGGCGCCCGCATTGACCGCGGAGCCCACCTCGCCCTCCGCGCCCGCCGCGACACCAGCGCCGCCGCCCTCAAGGACGCTCTCGATCAAGTCGAGCAGTCCGGCGCCCTGGTGAAGGACCTCGACATCGGACTCATCGATTTTCTGTGCCTTTATCATGGCCGCGAAGTGTGCCTCTGCTGGAAGCTCGGCGAGGATCGCATCCGCTTCTGGCACGGCACGGAAGAAGGCTTTCGCGGCCGCAAACCCATCGACGACGAATTCATCCGCGCCCATCGCGGCGGCACTGGCGCGGAACCTCCGAACTGACGCCTCCTCCCTTTGTTAGACTGAAGATCGAGGAAATGTTGCTCGCACGAGAGTTCGTTGACTATATTTCGCGTCAGATCGTCCGGAAATTGACTCCCCAGTGGATTGAATCCACCGACGCCCAGGTGGCCGCCGAATTCATTGCCTCCGTCATCGAGGAGGATCTGGCCGTCGAAGACCGTCTCAACGACGAAGTGCGCGACCTGCTCAGCGAATACAGCGAGTACATGCGCCGCGAAGGCGTCAGCTACCAGGAGATGTTCCGCCGCATCAAGAACACCCTGATCACGCAGCGCAAAGTCATCCGCGCCTCCGGCCGCGACACCGGCGATCAGATGAAGCTGTCGCGCGACAAGATCAACGACATCTCCCATAAAGTCGTCACCGCGCTCCGCAAAAGCCGTGAATTCCGCCTCAAGCGCGATCCTAACGATGTCCGCTTGGAACTGGTTAAGGTGATGACAGAACTGCTTCACACCGAGGAGAAAGTCGACCGCGCCGCGCGCACCAAGATCCGCAGCCAGAAACGCGAAATCTCCGAAGGCACGGAAGAGTGGGATCTGCTCCATCGCCGCTACTACGCCGAAGAGCTGAAAAAACTCGGCATCGATCTCAATCGCTGACCGCGATTCCCCTGCCCTATTTTTCCCCTTGACAGGTTCCCGATGATCCGGCATACTTCCATCGATAGACGATGGGAACCAAGAAATCCCCTGACCTGCTGCCCGGCACGCTCGACCTTTTGGTCCTGAAAACCCTGGTGCGCGGCCGCATGCATGGTTATGGCATCGCGGAACATCTCAAGGTTATCTCGAACGATTTCTTGCAGGTCGGCGAAAGCTCGCTCTATCCTGCCTTGCAGCGCTTGCTGCTGAACGGCCGGGTGAAAGCGGAGTGGGGCGCGTCTGAAAACAATCGCCGCGCGCGCTATTACACGCTCACCGCGGCGGGGCGCAAGCAACTCGACGCGGAGCGCGACGAATTCGACCGCATGGTGATCGCCATTCGAAGGGTACTCGAAACATGAAATTCCTGCGAAGACTGGATTACTGGCTCCATCGCGACGAACGTGAAGCGGAACTCTCGGAGGAACTCGAGTTTCATCGTTCGATGAGCGATCCGGCGCGAATGGGAAACGCGACTCTGGCTCGCGAAGACGCGCGCGCGGTGTGGATCTGGCCGTGGCTCGAAAGCGTCTTCCAGGACCTCGCCTATGCGCTGCGAAGTCTCCGCGGGCAGCCGGGATTCGCCGCGGTCGTGCTGCTGACTTTGGGCGCAGCCATCGGCCTGAATACCAGTTTCTTCACGGTATTCGACGCTGTGGCGTTCCGATCTTGGGCGGTGCGGGACCCGGCCCGCGTAGTGAAGCTGATGTCGCAGCCGGTGCGCGGCGGACATCTCCGCGGATTTTCGCTCGCCGAGTTCCGCTATTTCACCGGGCGAGCCAAGTCGCTCAGCGGGATCGCCGCGATGGGCGATGACCGCGTTCACCTGGGATTCGAGGGCTTCGGGAAAACCAGCTATGCGATGTTCGTATCGGGAAATTATTTTGAGACGCTCGGCGTCGCCCTGGACCGCGGCCGCGGTTTCATTCCGGAAGAGAATGTTCTCGATGCTCCCGTAAACGTCGCCGTGCTCAGCTACCCCCTGTGGTGCGATCATTTCGGCGCGGACCCGGCGATCGTCGGCCAGCAGATCCACGTCGATGAGATCCCGTTTACAGTGGTCGGCGTGGCATCGGAGGAGTTTTCGGGAACCACCGGCGGGCGCGAGGACTTGTGGATTCCGCTTCCCGCGATGCAGTCGCTGCGGCCCAACGAAGCCGGCACCCGCGAGTTCCTGCGCAGCCCCAATGACTGCTGTTCCTGGCTGGCCGGCCGGCTCGCGCCCGGATCTTCGCGCGCCCAGGCCCAAGCCGAGCTCGCGGTGCTGAGCCGCCAGTTTCACGACCAGTACCAGCTTGACCCGGCTCGCGTCGTACTCGCGGACCCAACCATCCTGGCGGGCCATCCCAAGCGGCGCAACTTCCTGCCTGTATTTGGCCTGATGTTCGTGGGATTGACGCTGGTCCTGCTGCTCGCCTGCGCGAATGTCAGCAACCTGTTGATCGCGCGTGCGGCGGCGCGCCAACGCGAAATCGAAGTTCGAAGAGCGCTGGGGGCCGGACGTGCGCGCATCGTCCGCCAGTTGTTGACCGAGGGCCTTGTCCTCGCGTTGGGAGCATCCGCGCTCGGAGTCGCTCTCGCCTGGAAGTTGCCTGCGTACGTCTTCGCCCTTGCGGGCGACGGACCGAATGTCCGTCTGACCCCCGACGCGACGGTGATCCTGTACGCGGCCGCGCTGGCCGCGCTCACCTGCATCGGATTCGCGCTGGCGCCCGCCCTGCACAGTACAGGCGTCAAATCCGGCCGCAAGCGATTGCCGCTGCGCGATGTTCTGCTTGCCGCGCAGATCGCCATGAGCGTGGTCCTGCTGATCGGCGCGGGACTTATGCTTGCCGCTGTAAAGCGCGCCCACGAACAAGATCCCGGATTTCGCATCCATGGCGTCTCGGTGATCTCTTTCGAGCTGCCCGCCAGCTCGTATAACGCCAAACGTACCAGCCAGTTCTCGGCCGAACTGTTGAACCAGTTGAAGGGCTCGCCTCAAATGCCGGCGCTCGCCATTGCCGTGCCTGAACCGTTGGCGCATGCATATTGGAACACCAGCTTCCGGCTCCCGGGCGAACCGGCGGGAACGGAGCACAACATCGACGTTCAGAAGATTTCGCCGGATTACTTCGACTTGCTCGACGTTCCCATCGTCGCTGGGCGCAATTTCATGAATGGCGACGAAGCCCGCCACCTGATCGTCATCAATCAGTCCATGGCCAAGCGCTACTTCGCGGACACTGACCCGCTCGGCAAATCGGTGATCGTCGACAACCGGACCCGCGAGATTGTGGGCGTGGCCCGCGATGCCGCTCTGACTTACATCGAGGGCGTCGGCCCCCTGTTCTTTGAACCCTTCACGGGAGAACAGATTCCAACGCTTCTGGTCCGCTCGAGCGTTCCCGGTGCGGTTGACTTGGTCTCGGCGGTCGTCAAACGAATCGACCCGCGGGCGCGCGTTCAATCCGCGCCGCTCTCCGAAAATCTCGACCGGCAGCTGGAGGGTTCGCGCGTCATGGCGGGGATCGCCGGCATGCTGGGCGCTCTCGCGCTCGCGCTCGCCGCCGTCGGAGTCTCGGGAGTATTCGCTTACGTAGTCCAGCAGCGGACCAAGGAAATCGGAATCCGCATGGCGCTGGGAGCGCCTCCGAAACAAGTGATCGTGTTGGTGCTGGCGGGCACCGCTCGCGCCGCAATCATCGGGCTGGCCATCGGCTACGTCGCCGCGGCGGGATTTGCGAAGTTCCTGGCCCAGTACTTGTATGGAGTCAGCCCCTACGACCCGCGCGCCTATCTCGAAGTGGCGGCAATTCTCGCGATTTCAGGGCTCGCCGCTGCGTTCCTGCCGGCGCGGCGGGCGGTCGCCGTGGATCCCCTCAACGCGTTGCGCATCGAATAACCTTCGGTTCTTCTAAATCCGATGTTGAAAAGGAGACTGACCACTCCTGCCAAGGCCGAGAGCCCCCGGCACCCGAGCGGTCTGTCCCCTTTTCAACTACCTCAATTTCAATTCGATGATCAGCTAAACCACGTCGACGCCCATCGATCGCGCTGTGCCCTTCACCGAGTTCATCGCCGCTTCCACCGTGAAGCAGTTCAGATCCGGCATCTTGATCTTGGCGATCTCTTCCACCTGTTTCAGCGTGATCTTCCCGACCCGGTTCTTGTTCGGCTCCGCCGACCCCTTCGCCAGGTTCACCGCGCGCTTGATCAGGATCGGCACTGGCGGAGTCTTGGTGATGAACGTGAAGGACCGGTCCGAGAAAATCGTGATCACCACCGGAATGATCAGCCCTTCCTGATCCTTCGCCGACGTCTTGGCGTTGAACGCCTTGCAGAACTCCATGATGTTGACGCCCTGCGGCCCCAGGGCCGTGCCCACCGGAGGCGCCGGCGTCGCTTTGCCTGCGGGAATCTGTAACTTTACCTGCGCTGTAACTTTTTTGGCCATGGCTTAAATCTTTTCCACCTGTAAGAAATCCAACTCCACCGGCGTCGCGCGTCCGAAAATCGTCACCAGCACCCGCAACGTGTTCCGCTCCGGATTGACTTCGTCGATCTTCCCCGAAAAATTGCTGAACGGCCCGTCGATGATCCGCACATTCTCGTTCTTCTCGAAGCTGAGCTTCGGCCGCGGACGCTCCGCCGAGCTCGCCTGCCGGTACAAAATCGAATTCACTTCATCCGCCGACAAGGGAACCGGCATGTTCCCGCCGCCCACGAACCCGGTCACCCGCGGAGTCGCCTTCACGGCGTGCCACAGCTCGTCGTTCATGTCCATCTCGACCAGTACGTAACCCGGATACAGCATCCGCTTGCTGGTCACCTTCTTGCCGGCCCGCAACTCCACCACTTCCTCGGTCGGAATCAGGATCTGGCCGATCTGCTCCGCAAACCCGAACGCATCCGCCCGGCTTTTCAGCGAATCCGCCACCTTCTGCTCGAACCCCGAGTAGGTGTGAATGATGAACCACTTCTTGGTCGACGGAGGCAGCTCCGCCGCCGGCTCCGTATCCTGTACCGCTTCCACTACCGCTTTCACCGGCTCCTCCGGCGCGTCCGCGGGAACCTCATGATCGTGCGCGATTGAGCCCACCTGCGTTTCGTCCTCGGGAAGCATATCTTCTGGCATCGGGCCGCCTTCTACTTGGTAAACGTATCGAACAGCTTGGTAACCAGGCGCTGGATTATATTGTCGATTACAAAAAAATACAGCGAGAACGCGAACGTGGCCGCGATCACCACGGCGGTCGTCGCCCGCACCTGCTTCCAGGACGGCCAGGTCACGCGCTTCATCTCGAGCTGCAAGTCCTCGACGTAGTCTTTCACTCGCGCCGGCCAACTCGCCGCCCTCTGCGGAAAACTCAACTCTTCAGCCATAAATTCGACTCCTGGAAATCCTTGGAAACCGGTCCTGCTCGCGCCTGTCGCGCCAAAACCGCCCGAGGCGGGCTGGCAGGGGCGGAGGGATTCGAACCCCCACTCGCGGTTTTGGAGACCGCTGGTCTGCCGTTAAACCTACGCCCCTCCTTGGGAATCCAACCTCAGTTTAGCATTCTCGCATAGCCGGGAACGCTACTTGATCTCCTTGTGCGCGTGATGCTTGCGGCAGAACGGGCAGAACTTCTTCAGCTCCAGCCGCTCCGTCATGGTCTTCTTGTTCTTCATGCTGGTGTAATTCTTGCGCTTGCACTCCGTGCATTGCAGCGTGATTTGTTCGCGTGCCATAAATCCTCTCGCCTTTAGCTCAGAATCTCCGTCACTGTGCCCGCCCCCACCGTCCGCCCGCCCTCGCGGATCGCAAACCGCAACCCCTTGTCCATCGCCACCGGTGTGATCAGCTCAATCTCCAGGCTCACGTTGTCCCCTGGCATCACCATCTCCATCCCCTCCGGCAGCGTCGCCACTCCCGTCACATCCGTCGTCCGGAAATAGAACTGCGGCCGGTATCCCTTGAAGAACGGCGTGTGCCGGCCCCCTTCATCCTTGCTCAGCACATATACTTCGCCCTTGAACTTCTTGTACGGCTTGATCGACCCCGGCTTGGCGATCACCTGCCCCCGCTCTACGTCGTCTTTTTCTATCCCGCGCAGCAGCAGCCCCACGTTGTCCCCGGCGCGCCCTTCATCCAGCAGCTTCTTGAACATCTCCACGCCCGTCACCACCGTCTTGCGAGTGTCCGTGAACCCCACAATCTCCATTTCCTCGCCCACCTTGCAGATCCCCTTCTCGATCCTGCCCGTCACCACCGTCCCACGGCCCTGGATCGAAAAAATGTCTTCCACCGGCATCAGGAACGGCTTGTCGATGATCCGCTCCGGCATCGGAATGTAATTGTCGACGGCCTCCATCAGTTGGTCCACCGTCTTTTCCCACTTCTCTTCTTTGTTCAGCGCTCCCAGTGCGCTCACTTTGATCACCGGCAGATCGTTCCCAGGGAACCCGTAGCTGGTCAACAGCTCGCGAACTTCCAGCTCGACCAGCTCCAATAACTCCGGATCGTCCACCATGTCGACCTTATTCAACGCGACCACGATATACGGCACGCCCACCTGCCGCGCCAGCAGAATATGCTCGCGCGTCTGCGGCATCGGGCCGTCGGTTGCGGCGACCACCAAGATGGCTCCATCCATCTGCGCCGCACCAGTAATCATGTTCTTGATGTAATCGGCGTGACCGGGACAATCCACGTGAGCGTAATGCCGCTTGGCGGTCTCATACTCGACGTGCGCCACGGCGATCGTGATGCCGCGGGCTTTTTCTTCCGGCGCGTTGTCGATCGAATCGAAGCTCCGGAACTTCACTTTCGGATTGTTCTTGGCCAGCGTCTGGGTGATGGCCGCCGTCAGCGTCGTCTTCCCGTGGTCGATATGACCGATGGTCCCCACATTGACGTGCGGCTTACTGCGATCGAATTTTTCCTTCGCCATATGAGTTTCTCTGTTGGGTGTGTACTGGTAAATCTGGAGCCGTTGACCAGGATTGAACTGGTGACCTCGTCCTTACCAAGGACGCGCTCTACCAACTGAGCTACAACGGCCGAACTCGCTTAAACTCTTGGTGGACAGGGAAGGATTCGAACCTTCGTAAGCCGCAAGGGCTGACAGATTTACAGTCTGTTGGCTTTAACCACTCACCCACCTGTCCACTTCCGCCCGCGCTCCCGCTTGCGCAAAAGGACCAGGCGCAAAGTCCAGTATACCGCAGCCGCGACCGACGTGTAGAATGAAACCAGAAGCTGGCGTAGCTCAGTTGGTAGAGCATCTGATTTGTAATCAGAGGGTCGGGGGTTCAAGCCCCTCCGCCAGCTCCACGTTTTTCGCATTTCCGCACCCTGTCTGGACCAAAACCGAATTTTCAATTGATCGGGTCGCTCGCTCTACCCGCCGTGTCCATCGATGACTCTCCGGCCTCATATTTTTCCCGTTCCACGGAAAAACCTCACTGGAGTTGTCGTATGAACGACCGGCCGGAAAAGGCTCGCTCAAGCTATACTGATGTAAGACCGAATCGGTCTTAGATGCTGAAATTAACTAAGAAAGCGGATTACGGGCTGATCGCGCTTCGCCACCTGGCCACCGGCCGCCGGAGCGCGAGCGCCAAGGACATCGCCGAGGCTTACCGCATTCCCTTGCCGCTGCTGTCTAAGATCCTGCAAAAGCTGGTGCGAGCCGGGCTTCTGATTTCTGAGCAGGGGACTCGGGGCGGATACCGGCTGGCGCGGGATCCGCATGAGATTACGGCGCTTGAGGTAATCCGTACCATCGACGGGCCGGTGATCCTGACGCACTGCTTCACCGAACACTCCGAGTGCGATCAAAGCGACCTGTGCCCGGTGCGTGAGCCGTTGCGCAAAGTGCATGAAGGCATTCTGAAACTGCTTTCGGGGATCACGATTTCGGATATTTCCCAGGACACGAACCTGATGCCGGCCATTCAGATAACCAGGAATTAAATGTTAAAGTTGCCGATTTACATGGATAATCACGCCACCACGGCGGTGGATCCGCGCGTGTTCGAGGCGATGCGTCCTTATTTTTGCGAGATTTACGGAAACGCCGCCAGCCGGAATCACAGCTTCGGATGGCAGGCCGAAGAAGCCATCGAAAAAGCGCGGAAACAGGTGGCCGAGCTGATTGGAGCGACGGCTAAAGAGATTGTTTTCACCAGCGGAGCGACCGAGTCGAACAATCTGGCGCTGAAAGGGATCGCCAAGAAAGGCCATCACATCATCACCGTGGCCATTGAACACAAGGCCATCCTCGATACCTGCAAGCGCCTGGAAACAGAGGGGGTTCGTGTAACTTACCTGCCGGTCGAGAAGACCGGACTGGTGAATCTGGACCGGCTTCGCGACTCGTTCCGGGACGAGACCATTCTGGTGAGCGTGATGTACGCGAATAATGAGATCGGAACGGTCCAGAATGTGCCAGAAATCGGAAAAATCGCAAAAGAGCGCGGAGCGCTGCTGCACACAGACGCTGCACAGCAAGCAGGCAAGCTTCCGGTGAATGTTACCAGTGGTAACATTGACCTGCTTTCGATCAGCGGTCACAAGATTTATGGGCCGAAAGGAGTCGGGGCACTGTATGTGCGCCGGCGCGATCCGCGCGTGCTGCTTTCCCCGCAAATGGACGGCGGCGGGCATGAGCGGGGGATGCGCTCGGGGACGCTGAACGTGCCGGGAATCGTGGGACTGGGCGCGGCGTGCGCGATCGCGCAGAGGGAAATGGCAGAGGAATCGAAGAGGCTCGCGTATTTGCGCGACAAGCTGAAGGACCGGCTGATGGCGGGCCTGGACGAGGTATATGTCAACGGGACGATGGCCAGCCGGCTGCCGAATAACCTGAACATGAGCTTCGCGTATGTCGAAGGCGAATCGCTGCTGATGGGGATCAACGACGTGGCGGTGTCGAGCGGGTCGGCCTGCACATCGGCGACGCTGGAGCCGAGTTATGTTTTGAAGGCGCTGGGCGCGGGCGACGATCTGGCGCATTCTTCCATCCGCTTCGGGCTGGGACGGTTCAATACCGAAGAGGAAGTCGACTACGTGGCGGCAAGGGTGATTGAAGTCGTCCAGAAGCTTCGCGAGCTTTCGCCGTTATACGAGATGCGGCATTCGAGCTAGAGAGCGATCTACAGATCATTGTCACGCGGCGTTCATCAACATGAAACGTTGGTTCGATAGCCTCTAGCCTAATTCCCACAATCCATGTTCAGACTCACGATCGCCACTCTTCTTGCCGCCCAGGCGGTGCTAGCGACCGACGCGGATAGCAGCACGACCACTCCCATCAAGCATGTCGTCGTAATCTTCGGAGAGAACATCTCGTTCGATCATTATTTCGGCACTTATCCTCGCGCCGCGAACACGCAGGGCGAGCCGGCTTTCACTGCCGCCGCGAATACGCCTTCCATTAACGGTCTGAGTCCTTTCCTCCTTACGCACAATCCGAACTCGACGCAACCTTTCCGGCTGGACCGGAGCATGGAAGTCACGTGTGACAACGATAACCATTACAGCGATGAGCAGAATGCGTACCACAACGGCCTGCTCGACAAATTTCCGGAAAGCACTTCCGCAACTGGAGCGGGGTGCACGCCCGCGCTCAGCATGGGCTATTACGACGGCAACACGGTCACCGCATTGTGGTACTACGCCCAGCATTACTCACTGAGCGATAATTTCTTCGACACCGAATTCGGCACCACGGTGATGGGCCATCTGAATCTGATCTCCGGCCAGACGCACACGTCCAGCGTCTCGACGATCAAAGGAAAGGTCGCCAACGGTTCCGTGATCGCGAACGTGGAAGCGGGCGTGGATGACTGCGTGACCACCGCTAGCGGTACACCCGTGACCATGACCGGCATGAACGTCGGGGATCTGCTTAATGCCAAGGGAGTCTCCTGGGGATGGTTCTATGGCGATTTCGTGCAGTCGACCAACAACCAGCCGCTGCCGTTCGCATCCTGCGGATCCAATTACAACAGCCATTACGATCCATTTCAGTATTACCAGAGCACTTCGAATCAGCATCACCTGCCGCCGAGCTCGATTTCCGCCATCGGCACATCAGCGGATCAGGCGAATCATCAATACGCGCTCACCGATTTTTGGAATGCCGTGAACACCGGGAATTTCCCCGCAGTGGTCTTCTTGAAAGCCACTTCGTCGGAGACCGGCCATCCGGCCAACTCGACTCCGCTGATGGAGCAAGCCTTCCTGGTGAACGCGATCAATGCCCTGATGAAGCTGCCGGAATGGAAAACCATGGCGATTCTGCTCACCTACGATGATTCCGACGGCTGGTATGATCACGTGATGCCGCCAATCGTGAATCAGTCGAACGATCCCGCCAATGACACACTGGCGGGGCCCACGGGGATGTGCGGAACGCCCACGCCGGGCGCCTATCTGGATCGCTGTGGATACGGCACGCGGCTGCCGTTCCTCGTGATCTCGCCGTATGCGAAGCAAAACTATGTGAGCCACGCGCTGACCGATACGTCTTCCATCTTGCGCTTCGTCGAAGACAATTGGGATCTGGGACAGATCGGCGATCAATCGTTCGACGCGCTAGCGGGCAGCATTCTGGACAGCTTCGATTTCACGTCCGCGCCACGGACGGCGCCGGTGCTGCTCGATCCGACCAGCGGCCAGGTCACCAAAGCAAAGAAGTAACGCGCAAAGCCCGCGGAATCTGCCCGCCGGAACCTTGCCCCCCAAACAAGTCCGTGATAATTTGCACGCGCCGGTCGCCGCGTCGAGACGAGAACTAGCTCTTCGTGGAATAAAAGGCGGTGCGTAACTGTTATGGCGAGGGGGGCGATGGGGACCGCAATGTCCGCTGCAGGGTCTGTGCGGGAATCAATGTTTTGCGGGCGGGGACAAAGTGGTCAGTCCCCGTTTTCAACCAGCGCTCTGTATCGAACCTCATTTCGTGTAAACCCCGCTCGGTCCGGACCGGTCTAAAGGTGCGGATGGATAGAGCTCTTTCATCCGAGGCGGCTTCGGGAACCGGCGAAAGCGTGGGCGCGCTCGACGATTTCGAAGCGCTGGTGGAGCAGCATCGCCCACGGATTTTCCGGTTCATTCTGGCGTCGCTTCGGGACAAGGAAACGGCCGAGAACCTGACCCAGGATTGCCTGGTGAAGGCGTACAAGGCTCGCGACCAGTTTCGCGGCGAGGCGAGCGCCAAGACGTGGCTGATGTAGATCGCCGCGAACCTGGTTCGCAATCATGAGGCGAGCGGACGGCTGAAATTCTGGAGACGCACGCTGCGCGCAGACCTGGATGTGTCGGATGCGGGGGACTGGATCCCGGACCGGCACATGTCGCCGGAACAGATGGCGGCGGCAAAGCAGCAGGTGGAGAAAATATGGAAGGTGGCGACGCGATTATCCGGGAAACAACGAATGGTGTTTCTGCTTCGGTTTGTGGAAGACATGGAACTGCTGGAAATCGCCGCAGTGACGGGAATGAAGGAAGGAACCGTCAAGACGCACCTGTTTCGCGCACTTCAATGGGTGCGGGCCGCACTTGAGGAAAAAAAATGAATCAACATTTGACCTGGGAGCAGATATCCGGATACCTGGCCGGCGGCGGCGCGCTGGAAGAGACGCGGCATGCGCGTGAGTGCGTAACTTGCAGAGGCAAGATCGATGAGCTGGCGCGCCCGCTCGCGTGGTTTCGAGCTTCGGTGCATCATTGGGGAGAGCGGGAGCGCTCGGCTGGGTTCGAAACGGCTCCGGTGCTGCTGCTGACGCCGGAATCGCTGGATCGGCCGTGGTATCGGGGCATCCTGGCGGCGATTCAAGAGACGATTCACCGGCGAGACTTGCCGCCGCTCGAATTGACTTCGAAACCGGTGGAGGTTCCCCGCGTGTGGGGATTCTTCGGCGGGCACGAGAAGACGGCGGGGGCTTCCTCGATCGCGATTCACGCGGTGGTGATCGCGCTGATTTTTGTTGTGGGGTCCTTGAAGCCGGTGCAGAGGATGGTGCAGGACACGGTTACGCTGTTCGATCCGAATCTGAAGCCGTACCTGGCGGAGAAGAGGGACGCGATGCACGGGGGCGGGGGTGGCGGCGCACGATCTCCGCTGGAGGCGGAGGAAGGCAAGCTTCCAAAGATCGCGCCGCGGCAGTTTACGCCTCCACGGGTGGATCCGGTTCAGGATGCAAAGCTTCCGATGGTTCCGACCATCGTTTCCGAGGTGCAGCCTCCGAACGTCAACCTTCCCAATTACGGGGACCCGCTGAGTCACCTGGGGGTCCCGTCGAACGGGACCGGGCTCGGCGGCGGAATCGGAGGCGGAATTGGCGGCGGCGTCGGGATCGGACGCGGGCCGGGCATGGGGCCTGGGGCGGGCGGCGGGTTCGGCGGCGGTGCGTACCGGATCGGGGGCGGAGTCTCGTCGCCGTCGGTGATCTCCAAGGTTGATCCCGAGTATTCGGAAGAAGCTCGCAAGGCGAAGTGGCAGGGCGTGGTGGAGCTGACGATCGTGGTGGACGAGCATGGTTTTCCGCAGCAGATGAAGGTGACGCACGCGTTGGGGCTGGGGCTGGATGAGAAGGCGATGCAGGCGGTGGCCAAGTGGCGCTTCAAGCCGGGGATGAAAGATGGCAAGCCGGTGCCGGTGATCGCGACGATCCAGGTGAATTTCAGGCTGCTGTAACGGGGCGCTGGCTACTGTTCGCGCAGAGCGGCCATGGGATCGAGACGCGAGGCGCGACGAGCGGGTAGATATCCGGCAAGCGCCGCTACCGATGCGAGTAATCCGGCCGCGAGCGAGAGCGTGGCTGGATCCGTGGGTGTAACGCCGTACAGCAAACTGGCTACGAAGCGAGTGGTTGCCAGCGCCCCGCAGTTCCCGCGGCCAGGCCGACGACGATCAGCAAGGACACTTCCCTTAACACCATTCGCAATACTCGCTCCTGCTGAGCGCCAAGCGCCATGCGGATCCCGATCTCATTGGAGCGGCGCGCGACGCTGTAGGACATGACGCCGTACAGGCCGACCATGGCAAGCAGCAGCGCGAGAGCGCTGAAGAATCCAGAGAGGGTGGCGAGAAGGCGCTCCCGGTTGAGCGATTCCGCCACCTGGACCGCCAGCGTTCGAAATTCGATAGTGATATCGGGATTCACTTCGGCCATAGCGGACTTCACGCTGGGAACTAAACCGACGTAAACGTGCGGCCGATCGCAGCGTGCAGGCCGAGTGTCGTGAAATATGCGCCGCTGGCCCACACGCCGGGCGCGTAACGCGCTTCTCCGGCCCGATTCAGATTGAAGCGCGCGAGGCCCCACGCAAAGACGCCGGAGAAGACCTGCTGACGGTCGCGCAAGGCCTCCCACGGGGGATTCGTGAAGTTGGCGCCGGTCTGGCCGAGGCCCACTTCGAGAAGTTCCTCAGGTTGGCTGACGGGCAGATATTTCAACATCACCGCGTCGATCAGGCTGAAGATGGCGGTATTAGCGCCGATGCCGAGGGCAAGCGACAAAATCGCCACCGCGGCGAATCCGGGACTGGAGCGGAGGTTTCGAACCGCGTAGCGGAGGTCCTGGCGAAGGCCGTTCGAGCATGATTCAGTTTAGACGCCGCTGGATTTGTTGAGTTAATTTCAACCGTGAAGTTGTCGCAGAGGCTGCGCACGATCGGCGCTATCTTGAAGGGACGCGACGGGCTGCGAAACGATTAAAGCCCAAAAGATGTCACATTGCGGGAGGTTCAGTGATTGTCGAAAAGCTTCTGACGCATCCGGACAAAGTGTTTTGGCCGGAGGAAGGTTATACGAAGCTCGATCTGGCGCGCTTCTATGAGGCTGTGTTTCCCAGGCTTCAGCCGTACGTTCAGGATCGGATGCTCTCGCTCGAACGTTGTCCCAACGGAATGCGCGGCGAATGTTTCTATCAGAAAGAAGCACCGAAAGGAATGCCGGCGGGAACGGCGACCAAGTTGATCCGGCATCAGAACCACGCAGTCCATTACGTAGTGGGAGGTTCCCTTGAAACGCAGATCGCGCTGGTGAATCTGGGTTGCATTCCAGTACATGCCTGGGGCAGCCGCGCAAGTCATCCGCATCAGCCGGACTGGGTGGTGTTCGACATCGATCCGGGCTCCGGCGAATTCGCCGACGCCGCTAAGGCCGGCCTGCTGGTGAGGCATGCGCTGGACGCCTTGGATCTTACGTCATTTCCGAAAACCTCAGGCGGCCGGGGATTACACATATTCGTGCCGATTGAAGCGGGACCGGACTTCGACGCGGTACTTTCCTTCGCGGAGGAATGTGGAAAGCGTTTAGCGGCGGCGCATCCCGATTTTCTGACGGTGGAACAACGCCTGAAGGCACGAGGGGATCGGGTGTACCTGGATCCTTTTCGAAATGCGTTCGGTGCGACGGTGGTGGCGCCCTACTCGGTACGCCGGCGTGAGGAAGCGCCTTTTTCCATGCCGCTTGAGTGGACGGACGTCAAACCGTCGCTCAATCCTCGGCGTTTCAACCTGGGGAATTTCGAAAAGGAACTGCGCGGGCGTGACCCTTGGGAGGGCTTTTTTGAAAAGCGCCAGTCTCTGGGGCGAGCCGTCCAAGCAATTCGCAAAACTTGAAGGAAGGCGTCCAGGAGAAGAATGCCTTACGATTCGGCGAACTCGGGCGTGGGCGTTTGCTCCGATTTTCTTTCCCGCTCTTCGGTCAGTGTCGCTTCAGTCAGCAGAAGGGTGCTCGCGACCGAAACCGCGTTTTCGAGCGCTACCCGCACTACCTTGGTCGCATCGATGATGCCTTCCTGGATCAGGTCCACGTACTGGCCGTTCGATGCATCGAGACCGCAGTTTCCCTTCGGCGAGTTCTTCGATGCGAGGCAATGACGACGCGCGACCAAGGGTCTGATCAGCAAATGTCGTGTTCTGATCCCAGTTCCGAACCACTGGCACAGCCCTCGGCTTCCTGTTTCACCATCCTGAGCGCGATACGACGGATCAGGGGAATGCCCGGTGAGACGAAGCCCAATAGCACCGGAACCTTTTGCGTGCGATTGGGTCTGTGGTGACGACCCGCGTCTCGGTTCGCGCTACGGACTCACGGTTGTTCATTGGGTCGGCCCGACGGGTCCAAGCGATCTTCACCCATCCTGGCTCGTTGAAGGTTGCGAACTCGCCGGGACTTTCTGGAAGCGCATCCGCACGTGCGGCTGCATTTCACGCCGACGTATTCTTCGTGGCTCAATCAAGTCGAGATCTGGTTCGCCAAAATCGAGCGCGACGTCATCGCCCGCGGCGTGTTCACATCCGTCCCGGATCTAGCCCGCAGGCTTCGCCGCTACATTAACGCCTGCTCGGCCAACGCCCAACCCATCCGTTGGAAATACTCAGATGTCACGCACCGGCATCCGTAGTAACGATCTGGCTGCGACAGGCCACTCGTGTCGCAGTCACCGGCGTGCTCCCCTATACGGACTGGGCAAAATGCTGCAGTTTACTCGGCCCGATTCTGCCATTCTTGGATGGCGTGGCGTTGCGAACGACAGAGTGCCGCAGGACAAAGTTGGCGCCGGCAGTTCGAAATCGAAGTCTTGGCTGCTAAGAACACGGGGTTAGAGAGCGAATGCTATCAGCACCGCGTCCGCTCCGGTGCCGGTGGCGACCACCACGTACTGCCGACCGTTTCTTCCCCGATACGTCATCGGCGTAGCGGTTACGCGGCGCGGCAGCGGGAAAGTCCAGAGTTCGCGGCCCGTAGTTTTGTCGATGGCATGAAACGCCGCGTCGCCGCAGCCTGCGAAAACCAGTCCGCCTTTGGTCACGATCACACCCTGCGCTCCCGCGACGCCGAGCTTTTCCGGGAGTTGGACTCCTTTGAGCACGGGTTGATTACGAAGCTGCTGTGTATCGCCAAACACTTCATGCCAGGCGATTTCGCCAGTGCTGAGATTCACCGCGGTCAAGTAGCCGTAAGGCGGCTTAAACAGCGGCAGGCGACCGTGAAACACCGCTGGCGAATCCCGGTCCATGGCGTAATCGGCATCGTTGTCCGCGGTCCGCTGGGGCTGAATCAGACGCGCGAGCGCTCCGTTGTTGCTCGTTTTGACGTAGATCGTACCGGTCTCCGAGTCGAACGCGCCGCCGCCCCAATTCGCTCCGCCGATCACACCCGGCCGCATCAATGTCCCGCGAAGCGACGGCGGCGTAAACAGCGGTCCGAGGCGATATTTTTTCATTTCCGCCTGCGCTTCGGCTTTCAGTTCAGGAGTAAGGTCGAACGCGTCCTCGAGCGTGACGCCCTGGTCTGCGATCGGCGGAGGCTTGGTGGGAAACGGCTGCGTCGGCCAAGCATGCTCGCCGGGTACGTCGCTCGCGGGAACCGGACGTTCCTCAATCGGCCACACAGGCTTACCAGTCACTCGGTCGAAGACGAACACGAAGCCCATTTTCGTCAACTGAACGACCGCATCGATTTTCTTTCCGCTGACGGCCAGCGTGACGAGATTGGGTGGCGAAGCGAGGTCATAATCCCACAAGCCGTGATGCACGAGCTGTTGATACCATTTCAGCTTCCCCGTATTGGCATCCAGACAAACAATGGATTCGGCGAAAAGATTCTTGCCCGGCCGCGCTCCGCCGTAAAAATCGTTGCTCGGCGTGCTTACCGGGAGATAAACCAGGCCACGCGCGGAGTCGACCGTAAAGGGCGCCCACACGTTGGTGTGTCCTGTGAATTTTTCGGAGCCGCCGCCCCACGTCTCCGAGCCTGGCTCGCCGCTTTCGGGCACAGTGTGAAACGTCCACGCGAGCTTGCCGGTGTGCGCATTGAAAGCCCTGACATCGCCCGGCGGGTCCTTTTTATACACCATGTAGTCGTTGACATTGCTGCCCACGATCACCAGATCCTTATAAATGACCGGCGGCGAGGAATTGGAGTAATGTTTCGGATTCACCTCCCATCGCATGTCGCGGATCAAGCTGATCACGCCGTTATCGCCAAAACCGGTTACAGGTTTGCCGGTGGCAGCATCCAGGCAGATCAGCTTCTGGTGGACGTTGAGAAAAATCCGGAGCTTCGCGCCATCGCGCCACGCCGCAACTCCGCGATGCGAATAGCGGGTGTTCGGATCGGGACCATCTTCGTACGCTTTCGGATCATAAGTCCACAATTCATGGCCGGTGTCGGCATCGAGCGCGATCACCCGGTAATAGGACGAGGGAAAATACAGCACGCCGTCGATCATGATCGGCGTGGCCTCGAACGGTCCCGGCGTGGAGCTGAACTGCGGCATCGGCACCTCGCCGCTTTTCCATTCCCACGCCACCTTCAGCTTCGAGACATTAGATCGGTTGATCTGCTCGAGCGGAGAATATTTTGAGCCGCCGTCATCGCCGCCGTAAACAGGCCATTGTTGCCCCGCCAACGGCAACGCGACAAGCAGTACCCAGGCCGGGTGCATCATAACCCGCGCGCCACGTTCTTATAGACTTTCCCGCCCTTCATCACGAACAGCACCCGACGCAGCGCGGTGACGTCCTTCAGAGGATCGCCTTCGACTGCAATGATATCGGCTTCCATGCCGGGGGCGATGGCGCCGATTTTGTCGCTCATCCTCAGGGACTCTGCGGCGACGGACGTCGCTGTGAGGATCGCCGCGCCTGCATCCTGCCCTCCCTTTTGAACACGATAGATTAATTCTTCGATGTTATGGCCATGAGCACCGGCAACGGCGTCAGTGCCAAAAACGATCTTTAGACCCGAAATCGCGAGGGCTCGCTTGAAGGTTGCGAGGGTGATAGGAATCGCTTTCTCCATCTCGGCCATTTCGTCTTCGGTGTAGTTGCCGATCCCGAGGAACTTGGGTCTGTTGTTGAGATAGTTCTGCATCACCAATCCGATATTCGGATCGTAATACGTGCCGCGCGAGGCCAGAACACGCAGAGTTTCATCACTCGCGAAGAAGCCGTGCTCCACCGAGGTGCAGCCGGCTTCTGAGACAGCTCGAATGGTATCGTCGCCGTAGGCGTGGACCAAGGTTCGCAGTCCCGCCTTTTTGGCTTCGTCGCACACGGCCGCAATCTGTTCGTTGCTAAGCGTCTGGTGGCCACCGTTCTTGACGCTGCCCGCCGAGGCGAACATTTTGATCAAATCCGCGCCGTCGGCGACATTTTTCCGGACGGCTTCGCGAAGTTCCTCGACGCTTAACCTGGCGTTATTTACGCCGCGGACCGAGGTCAACAATCGCGGCCCCGGCTGGACGCCGCGATTGATCGCGTCGCGAACATCGCGGTCGAGCGGGCTACCCACGCTCTGAACCGTAGTGAACCCGGCCATTAGCGTGACATAGGCGTTCTCCAGCGCATAGCCCATCGCCTGCGCTTCCGAGGCATCCCTGGGCATGTAGCGGCCATCCGGTCCGAAATGCCAGGTGATGTGGACGTGAGTATCGATTAAGCCGGGAAGTATCGTCAGATTGCGCAGGTCGTAGGTCCCTGGACTCGCGGACGATTTGACTTCTTGGATCTTCGAACCTTGGACAACAATCGACGTATTGTGAAAGACTCGGCCTCTTCCGTCAAGGATCGTTCCCGCTCTGATCACGATCGGCCGATCCTGAGCGGCCAAGAGAACGGGCAGGAGCAGGAATGCACTATAGTGTTTCATCACGTTTCGTCACATCAATTTGGGTGGACGGCGCTGGTGCCATTCTGTGGCTTGTTGAAAGGCGGCGGCGGCGGCGATCAAAGTTTGTTCGCTCCATGCGGCACCGAGGAAATGAAGGCCTGTGGGGATATTGTTTTGACCGAAGCCGTTCGGCACCGTGATCGCCGGCACTCCGGCGACGTTCCCGGCGGGAACCAGCGGCGCGGCTTGCTGCTGTGGAACTGCGGAAGTCGCACCGCGACTGGCGCCCGCAGCGGGACGATTAAACGGTTCATCGACGCGGCGTGAAACCGCCGTAGTGGTTGGTCCAAGCAAGGCGTCATACCTCGAAAGCAGTTCGTCGAGCGCCCGGCGGGCCAACTTTCGGACCCGCTGTGCCTGGAGGTAGTCCACGGCGCTGATAGTCATCCCAATATAACCGCCGATCCGGTCCGCATGGTTCTGCATCTCTCGCATCCGGCCCGTTTCGACCAGTTCGCGGAACGCGGCCGTTCCTTCCGAGTAAAGGATCGTACTGAGAATCTGACCATATGGAAAGTCCGGGAACTCGACGTCATGAGTGATATCGGCAAACTTCGACAGGACCTCGACTGACTTCTCAAAATTGGCTTTGACCTCAGGCTGAGCGCGCTCGTAGGATGCTTTAACGACCCCCAGCTTAAACCGCTTATTGCGCGGAGGGAGGACAGCATAAGCGAATTTTCTCCGGCTGGTCGCTTGGTCGAGCCGGTCATAGCCTGCAATCGCCGACAGGACCAGGCCGCAGTCATCCGCACTCCGACAAAGAGGACCAACTTTATCGAGCGTCCAGCAAAGAGTTGCCGCCCCGTGGCGGCTGACACGACCGTAGGTGGGCCGCATGCCCGCCAGACCACAATGACTGGAAGGTTGAACGATCGATCCGCCGGTCTCACCGCCCACCGAAAAAGCGACAAGCCCCGCGGCGGTGGCGGCGGCGGGGCCGCTCGATGAGCCTCCACTAAAATAATCCGGATTCCATGGCGTGCGTCCGGGCCCGGTGAAGGAAGCGTCGGCGGTGTTGTACCCGAGTCCTCCGACGAGTTCCACCATGGCGAGTTTGCCCAGAAGAACCGCCCCTGCATCGGCAAGCTTCGTAATGATCGTGGCGTCGTAGTCGAAGACCTGGTTTCGATACGGCGCCGTGCCCCAGGTGGTGGGGATGCCCTTGGTTGCGAAGGCGTCTTTTGCGCCGTACGGGATGCCGTGCAGCGGACCTCGATATTTGCCGGCGACAATTTCCCTCTCAGCGGCTTTCGCTTGCGCCAGAGCGAGGTCGCGGGTGATCGTCACCACCGCGTTCAGCTTCGGGCCGATGGTCTCCAGCCGCTTGAGATAGGCCTCGGTAAGCTCGACTGGTGATAGTTTGCGCGTGCGGATGGATTCGCCCAGGGAGCGCACGCTCGAGAACAGGACGTCTTCGGTGACCATAGATTTCTACAAACCGCCGAACGGATGAAACATGAAATCCGGCTCGTCGGCGTTGGTGATTTTAACCTTGCCGATTGTCTCGGCGTTCCGCAGCATGCGCTCAACGCCGCGTTTGATCTCAGGCATGTCGCCGTCGGTTAAATATTTCCCGTAGCGCAAGTTCACCAATTCCGCGAGCGCATCGACCTGGCTCGCGAATGGAGAGGAGATCTCCTGCGCCTGCGCGGACTCCGCTACGGAGGCGACCCCCAGCGGCGCGGCCGCAATGCCCTGCAAGAATGTTCTTCGATTTCGTTTGGCCATGTATGTCTCCTTCTAAATGTTTCAAACTACGGCCACCGCCGGTGTGCCAATCCGTAGCTTGCGGGTAATCGTCGGCGATTTCAATCAATGCTTTCTCAGTCCACGCCGCGCGACACATTGAATGCCAGTCGGCCAGTCTTCCTGGCCGAACCCGTTTGGGACCGTGATGCCGGGAATACGCGCCAAACTTCCCGCCGAACGCGTCGATCGCGACGCGCGATCCCGCGTGTGCGAATCGTCTGGAGATAATCGACCATGCTCGCCATCGACTCGACAAATCCGGTAAGCTTCGAAGCCGGGTTCTGCAACTCCTGTTGGCGGCCTGAATCGAACGATTTCGCGGAAAACGCTGGCACCCTCCGCAGACACGATGGTTTCGATAGGGAGCGGTTTCCCCGATTGCGGGGATCCGCTCCGTTGCGTACGCGTTTTTTAGGCCGTAAGGAATGCCGCGGAGCCGGCCTCGGTATTTTCCCCCTGCGATTTCTTTTTTCGCTGCATTGGCTTGCGCGAGCCCGAGATCGCGAGTGACGGTGATGATGGTTCCGAGGTTCGTCCCAATGGTTTTGAGCGGCGCGAGACAAGCTTCGGTCACCTCAACGGGTGATAGCTTGGGAGTACCAACCACTTCGCCCATCGAGCGGACGCCGGAGAATAGTATCTCTGTATTCACGATTGCGATCACTATGCATATCATGTTTGAACGATTCGGACAACCGTTTTCTCTTGTTCTGAAGCCAAACGCCGGACATCGGGCGTCCAATGAGCGAGCTGTCCTCGCTTCTTGTACTCGCATACGCCAGTCTCAGTTTGATCATGATGGCGAGTGCAATCCCGCAGGGCGTTCGCCGACCGCATCTTTCTCCAAACCAGCTAACCTCAGATGAAAAGCGGCATCCTTACGTGCCAAGACATTATTGTTAGTGGCTCACGAATTGAACCGGCGGGAAAGAGTTCGTAGCCGGCTGCCTAGGGCCTCCGCGGCTTAAGGTCATGTCCAGGTGGATTGACACCCCTGATCACCTGGACAGGCAATCTGATGCAACACAGCACATCGCCGGCCGCCGCAAAGAAAGCGCGGACACGGCCAGGAGTTTCGTAAATGAAAGGCGTTTGGATTTACCGTAACAGCGCACCAGCAAGACGCGCCGAATCCTAGTCCAACTCAGTCGTGGCTCACATCCGATCGTGATCGCAATAACTCCTGTGCTGTCGTTCGGTTCCCCGTTGCCCGGATCGAAGGATTGCAAGTACTAGGGGACTGATCGGAGGGGACGAGCAGACTGTAAGGGTCCTCATCGATAAGCACAACCTTGAGGTGGGTTTAGCCAATCGGCGGCTTTTTGCTCCGACCAAAGAATATGCTTGTAAAGTCCCGGTCCCGTCTATATACTTGATGACCGTAAAGGGGGGTTCAGCGATGGGCATACTCTCTCCAATTACACCGAGCGGTACGAATCATTCGGTTGCTTTGGCTCGCGTATCAACCAAACGACCTATGGCGTTCAGGCTTGTGATGATCGCGGTGTGTGCGATTTTTTGTTTCACCGCGGGCGTTGCGGTGGCGCAGTCTACAGGAACTGTGCAAGGAGTCGTTAAGGACTCGTCGGGAGGCGTGGTGGCGGGAGCCACCGTGGTTCTGGCCAACGCCGCGACTCAGCTGAAGACGCAAGCGGTGACAACGTCGGCCGGAACATATTCGTTCGTCTTTCTCCCGCCGGCGCAGTACAGCATGACCGTGGATCACTCGGGATTTAGCCGCTTTGTGCGGGAGAGAATCGTCGTGGATGTGGCTGCGGTCGTGGTGGTTGACGTCAGCCTCCAGGTGGGAGCGACCACCGAAACGGTTACTGTGGCAGGCGCCTCCGAACAGATTCAATCTGCCTCGTCGGACTTGGGCCATGTCGTCGACAACACGATGATGACGTCATTACCTTTGTCCAGCCGGAATTTCACTCAAATTCTGGCGTTGTCGCCCGGGGTTACGGCGAATGTGATCGACGCGGGAGCGCTCGGCCGCAACAGCGTCAACATATCCGCCAACGGCGCCCGCTCATGGGATAACAACGTCGTATTGAACGGCATGAATGCCGACAATTCGATGTCCCAGGGCTTCGATGATGCACCGGACAAAACCGGCATTCCGGTGCCGGCTCCCGACGCGATTGAAGAGTTCAAGGTTCAAACAGGTCTGTACGACGCGGAGTTCGGCAAAGAAGGAGGAGGAACCGTCAACATCGTCACGAAATCCGGGACTAACCAGTTTCACGGGACTGCCTTTGAGTTTTTCCGCAATACTGCTTTGGACGCCAACACTTTCTTCCAAAATCTCAGCGGTTTGCCGACCCCGGTCTTTCGCCAGAATCAGTACGGAGGCACCGTGGGCGGGCCGGTGGTGAGGAACAAGCTCTTTTTCTTTGTGTCCTATCAAGGCACGGATCAGGCGAACGGTGTTTCGAGTTCGTCGAATAAGACCACGTTTCTGCCCGTGCTCGGCGACCGGTCGCGTCAGGCGCTGGGCGCGATTTATGGCGGACAAAGCGGTGTCTTCGGAGGCGTCCCGATCGCTTCCGACGGTTCCAACATCAACCCAGCCGCGCTCGCGCTTCTCAATGCGAAACTGCCCGGTGGCCAGTATGCGGTCCCGAGCGCTTGTGTCCTGACCAATTCTACGACCGGGTATTGCTCGCTGACAGCCCCAGCCCTGTTTCACGAAAAACAGATTATCGCGAATGGGGATATGACTCTCACGGAGAAACAGCGGTTGAGTCTAAAGACGCTCTACTCGCACGATCCGACATTCTTGCCCTTCTCGAGCGCGACCGTGCTCGGATTTGGAGAGAACGACTATCATTCAAACACGAACATATCGCTGTCGCATACCTACACCATCACCCCGACGATGGTCAATGAAGTGCGCGCCGGCTACCAAAAAAGTCTTGACATACAGACCCCCGTCACACCTATTACGTCGGCACAGTTGGGCATGGCACCCGCGATTTTGCCGGATGTCGCGCAGATTTCGATCACCGGCGAATTCAGCGTGGGTGCCGGCCAGAATCAGAACCAGGTCATTCGGCAAACGGAGCTTGAGGTCGATGACACGCTCGTCAAAGTCATCGGGAAGCACCAGATTAAGGTCGGCGGGAACTTTAATCCGACGCGCATGCTGTACTCCGATCTCTTCGTCCAGCGCGGAGTGATCAGCATCCAGTCCTTCCCCGATTTCCTACTCGGCATGAGCGGGGCGCAGAACGGGACGCCTTACAGTAACCTGAGTCAAACACTGATTGGGAACGGCCGGCCGACTGCGTACCCGAATTTTAATAATTTCGCGGTATTTGCTCAAGACGATTTTCGAGTGAATGATCAACTTACTCTCAATCTGGGTCTTCGCTATCAATTCAACGGCCAGCAAACCTACGGAGATGGAAAGATATCGAACTGGGACTGGAGGCTCTATCCCAAAGGCATCCCTTCCGCAAGTGGGACGTTGGAAGGTCTGGTATTGCCGGCCAACGTACCGTCGAATGTCCCGATACCCGCCGGAGTGACGAAACTCCCCGGGGATACGTTCGTCGATCATGAGTTTTGGCTGGCGTTTTCGCCTCGCGTCGGCGTGGCTTGGCGCCCCGTGAAGCATTTGCAAAACCTAGTCGTACGCGTCGGTTACGGAATGTTTTTCTCCGCCGTTACGGGCACCTACGCTATCGGAACGACCGCGGGAGAACCCTTCTACGAGTCCATTTCGGCAGGCGGGTCCGTCAACCCCAACGTGACCTTGCAAAATCCCTGGGTCAACGTTCCGGCTCTTTCGGCCTTTCCCATTTATCTTCCGATATCTCTTGGAACGAACCTGATCAACTACCCCTACGATCCCCTGATGAAGCCGCCGCGAACCCAAACTTACAGCGGAAACATACAAGGCGAATGGAAGAAGATATTGATCACGGTGGGATATGTGGGAAGCCAAAGCACCGACCTGCTCGCCTGGGCCACTCCGAATCAGGCGGGTTTAGCGAGCCCAAGCAATCCGATCAATGGGCAGACCACCAATACTCTGGCGAATCTCCTCATGAGGGTCCCCTATGTCGGGTTCGCTCCAGGTAATAACGGTGTTGGTGAGTTCATGGATATCTCCTGTCCCTCGGAACAGGCCTGTTCCGCGAACCCTTACAGCGGGAATCCGTTTTGGAGCCGTTATAATTCCTTCCAGGTCAGCGCGACCAAGCGTTATTCGAACGGATTAAGTTTCTCCGGGGCATATACCTGGAGCCATTCCGTCGACGACCTCAACGGAAGCACCTCAGGCCGTCAGCAGTCGCTGAATGGCACGACCGGCGACTATCACAACCCGGCCGTCGGGCCTTCGAGCTTCATCCGCACAAACGTCTTCACGGCCAGCTATCTCTATGACATCCCGAAGCTCGCGGCAGCGAAGGGAGCACTTAGCGCGGTAGTCAACGGATGGTCCCTTTCAGGAGTCGTGATCATTGAAACCGGGCTGCCTTACAGCATTACGGACAGCCGGGGAGGCACGATCGTGGGCGGGCAAGGCGATTATGTGCAATTTGCGCCCGGCATGGGTCCTAGCGACGTACCGATTAGCAACCCAACGCGCCTTCACTACTTCAACACCAGCGTTTTTGCTCCTCCGCCAGTGATCGGAAACGGGACATATTTCGGGAATTCTCCGAGAAACTTCCTGACGGGTCCAGGATTCTGGAATACCGATCTCTCAGTTGCCAAGGCATTCCCGATCCGTGAACCGATGAGGCTGGAGCTGCGCGTGGAAGCCTTCAACCTGTTTAACCACCCGAACTTCGGGAACCCGGGATCGAATTTTTCCACTCTTTCATCCTTTGGGATCATTTCGAGCACGGTAAGTTCTCCGCGCCTCTTTCAAGTGGCTTTGAAGTTCCGCTTCTGACCGCTCGAGCGAAGATATGAGGCAAGTTGCGCTGATGCTGGCGGGCGTGTGTTTCGCGCATGCGCAAGCCTATCGCTTCGGCGAAGTTTGGGATGGCCAGAAATTGTGGACCAATGCAGTGATCGTGGTCGACAAGGACCGGGTAGAAAGTATTGGCTCATCCCGTATCGACGCGATCGACCTGACTCGCTACACCGCCCTTCCAGGCCTGATCGATGTCCACACGCACCTGACTTACGTTCAGGATTCAAGCCGGATCAGCCAGTCGGGACGGAGCGCAGGTGTCGTGTACCTGTCACAAGACGCTGCGCGGCGGACGCTCGAGACCGGTGTTACGACCGCGCGCAATCTGGGTGCGAATGATTATCAAGACATCGCCATGCGCGACCTGATCAACGCGGGATTGATGGTGGGCCCTCGCATGTTTGTCTCGGGCTACGCCCTCTTCATCACACGCGCCGGTCGCGGCGGCCCCGGCACTGCCGATGGCCCGGCAGAGGTGATGAAGGTAGTGCGTCAGCAGGTCGCCGCTGGAGCCAACGTCATCAAGATGATTGGCTCCACAGGTGGCGGACCCGATGTTTCAGGAGACGAAACCTTCACCTTCGAAGAGATGAAGGCGGCCGTGGACACCGCTCACGCGCTGGGCAGACGAATCGCGATCCACTCCTACGGGCCGGTTGGCGCTCGCAACGCGGTGCGCGCTGGCGCGGATTCGATCGAGCACGCCACCGACATGGATGACGAAACGATTGCCGAGATGGCGAGGAAGAGAATCTATTATGTCCCCACGATCGATCATAATCGCTACTATGCCGACAATCTGGAACGGCTCCGCTACCCTCTTTCGGCGCTGGCAGGGCTGAACGACTATATCGCGCGCAACCTCGAAACCGCACGCAAGGCACATCGGGCCGGGATCGTTTTCGCCATGGGGTCAGACGCTTGTTGCACAATGTACGGTGAGAACACGCGCGAGCTCGGTTGGTTTGTGAAAGCGGGAATGACGCCGAAAGAAGCGCTCAGCGCGGCCACCGTCAACGGCGCCGCCCTGCTGGGCATGGAAGATCGCCTGGGTTGTCTTAAAGCGGGATCCTTCGCCGACATCGTCGCCGTGGAAGGCAACCCTCTCGAAGACATTAATGTCGTGATTCAGAAGGTCCGGTGGGTGATGAAGGCGGGTGCCGTGGTAGTGGACAAGACCAAGGTAGTGGCGCAATGAACCTTCTCGCGTCGAGCGGCTGCTGGTTCCGCCGCCGCAGCGTGATACTTGTGCGCGGGGTATTTCCCGGTGACCAGGGAGATCTATGATTCGAATCGCGACCTTCAGTCTGACGTTTCTGCTCGCTGTTGCCCTCGACGCCGCAGCCGCAACCAAAGCCATCAAATTCGGAAAGCTGTGGGATGGCCATCATGTCATCCCGAAGGCCGTCGTAATCGTGGAAGACGACAAAATTCAAAGCGTCACACAAAACGGCAAAATTCCGCCGGGAGCACAGATGATCGATCTGACCCGTTACACAGGCATTCCCGGAATGATCGACTCACACACGCACGTCACCTACTACTGGGGCGGCGAGCCGGGTACGACTCCGCGCCGACAGCCGCCGCGCCACGTCGCAGTCACCGTTTTCCTGTCGCAGCGTAATGGGCAGAAGGCGCTCGAAGCGGGCGTCACCACGATTCGCGACCTGAACGCCAGCGGCGGCGCGGACATCGACATGCGCGACCTGATCAACACGGGCGCTATGATAGGACCGCGAATGTTCGTGTCAGGAACTGGGCTTCGGAGTTACGCAAATCGTCCGGGCGTGACAGATCCGATCGCGGAGGCGATCAAGCAGACCAAAGCGGTCTTGGCCGGCGGAGCAGACTGGGTCAAGGTGTTCGGATCAACGGGCGGTTTTGATAATGTCAGCGGCGACCAGACGGTGAGCTACGAGGAGATGAAGGCGATCGTCGACACGGCTCACGCGGCAGGCCACAAAGTCGCGATTCATTCTTACGGGCCGGCTGGCGCGCGCGATGCGATTCGAGCGGGAACCGACACCCTCGAACACGCGACTGACATGGATGACGATACCATCGCGCAAATGGTTCAGAAAAAGATCTGGTACGTTCCGACCATCGATCATAACCAGTATTACGTTGAAAACGCCGATGATGTCTACAAGTTCCCAGCCGGTGCGAAAGAGAACCTGGCCAATTACATTCAGAGAAACTATGAAACGGCGAGAAAGGCCTACAAGGCCGGAGCGCGCATGCTGGTGGGCTCCGACGCGGTGTACAACGGGTTCGGATTGAACATGCGCGAGCTCACGTGGTTCGTAAGGATGGGAATGACCGCAGAGCAGGCGTTGCAAACCGCGACGGTGCTACCTGCCGAGATGCTCGGCATGGAAAAGAGCTTGGGGGCAATTGCGCCGGGCTATTTTGCCGATATCGCCGCGGTCACAGGCGACCCGCTAGCTGACGTTCAGGTGGTCGTCAAGAACGTGCGCTGGGTGATGAAGGGCGGTGCCGTCGTTGCGGACAAGACAAAGGCGGGTCAATAGAATTTTACAAGCATTGTTCTTTGCCAAAGGGGAATTGTCAATGGAAACGAACGCACACGCAGGACGCCCGACTGCGGGTCTCATAACCGATGCTGCGAGTTAATGTTTAGGCGCTGATCTCAAAACATATCAGGAGGCTTGCATGAATCGATTAAACAGTTTGCTGGCGGCCGCTGTTGCGTGTTCCGGCTTGCTTCTTGCGCAACCACAGATCACTGTTCGCGCGGGTACGCTGCTGGACGGCAAGGGCGGGGTGACGCACAACACGACCATTGTGATCCAAGGATCGCGAATCGTGAAAATCGATCCGTCCATCAAGAATACCACCTACGATCTTTCCAGTCTGACAGTGATGCCTGGATGGATCGAAGGGCACAGCCACATTGCCTCGCATTTCGACCGCGAGACCGGGCGCGCACAGGCGAGTAAGAGTGAGACGCTCGAACAATCCACGCTGTACTTGATGGAAAACGCGTACGCAACACTTATGGCTGGCTTCACGACGGTTCAGAGTCCGGGCGCAGCGATCGATAAAGATCTGCGCGATTTCGTGAACGGCGGTCCCCTGCCAGCTCCGCGGATTCTGACTTCGCTCGGTGCGATCCACGGCGGAACACCTGACGAGATTCGAGCGAGAGTGCGGAAATTCGCTGCGGACGGCGCAGACTTCATCAAGCTTTTTGACACCAAGAGCATCCGCGAAGGTGGCGGTCCGACCATGACGATGGATCAGGTGGAGGCGGCATGCGGCGAGGCAAAGGCTCTGGGAAAACGAACGATCGTCCACGCGCAGGGTCCGGAGGGAGCCAAGATGGCGGTTCTTGCTGGATGCACATCCATTGAACACGGAAACCGCCTCAGTGACGAAGTCCTCGATTTAATGGTTCAGCACGGCACTTACTTCGATTCCAACAACGGCATCCTGATTCACAACTATCTGGAGAACAAAGAACACTACTTCGGCATTGGCAACTACAACGAAGAAGGATTCATGTTCCTTGAAAAAGGCCTCGCGCCCGGAGCCGATTCATTACGGCGAGCCATTGCCAAGCACGTGAAGATCATTTTCGGGACGGACGCTGTGGCCGGCACGCACGGCCGTAACTCCGAGGAGTTCATTTACCGCGTTCACGACTCCGGGATGACGCCGATGGCGGCGCTGATTTCCGCTCAGTCCATGGGGGCAGAGGCGCTAGGCATGCAGGACCAGATCGGCAGCATCGCACCTGGGATGCAGGCCGATATCATTGCTACCGATGGCAATCCGATTGACGATATCGCGAATGTCCGCCGAGTAGTGTTCGTGATGAGAGCCGGGCGGACGTTTAAGAACGCCAAAACGGTTACACCCACGGTAATCCTTTCCCCGAAGTTATAGAACCAAGGAGGCCGCGCTTCGAAAACTCCGGCCGGATCGACGGATGTTGAACAGAATCGATTGATTTTGACAGGTCTTTGTACCCGCAGGAGAGCCGGCGCGCGCTATCGACGAAGCTGTGCGAGGCCTGGCAATGGAAACAGCCCAACGGCGCTTCGCGCAACATGGTGTGCCGGGACATGTTGCTTATGCTCGACCGTACCGGCCAGATCGAGTTGCCGCCGGTAACGTTCGTCCACACAATCCGCTGGCGCGTTGAGCAAGGCCGACTCCCGTCGCGATCGACACGGCGTCGGTGGAGGTCGGTCTCCATCAGATCCAGCCCTTGGAGCTTGTGCAAGTGCGGCGCAGCGGGGACGAGCCCCAGTTTAACAGCTTGATGGAGGAGCATCATTATCTGGGCTACGAACAGCCGGTGGGAGAGCACCTGAAGTATCTGGTGTGGGCGCACGGCCGGTCGATCGCCTGCCTGGCGTGGTCGAGCGCGCCGCGGCACCTTGGCTCGCGCGACCGCTTCATCGGTTGGAGCGCCGAGGCGCGACGCCGGAACATTCGCTTTGTCACGTACAACACGCGATTCCTGATTTTGCCGTGGGTGCGGGTGAAGCATCTGGCTTCGCACATTCTGGGCCGGATGGCGGCGCGGATTTCCGATGATTGGCAGCGGCTGTACGGGCATCCGATTTACTTTCTGGAAACGTTTGTCGATCCGGAGCGATTCCAGGGCACCTGCTACCGCGCGGCCAACTGGGTGCTGCTGGGCAAGACGACAGGACGAGGCAAGCAATCCAACAGCGATGTGCCGAACCGGTCCATCAAACAGGTTCTGGGATATCCGTTGAGCAAGCGGTTTCGCGAACGGCTCGGGGAGTAGCATGAAGTCCGCCAGGCTCGTGTCGATGTGAACCTCGACGAACTGAACCGGGTGCGGGACGGAACGCGGCAAAGAGCCGCTGAGCGAGGCCGATTACGGGAAGCTCAAGAGCGCATTGCATGCGCCGGTGGCGATGCTGGTGCGGCCCCGTAATACGGAGAAGACCAGCGCGGTGCTGGAAGAGTCGGACACTACTGCAGAAACTCAGCCGAATACCAACGCAGCTCCACCGCCTGGACATGCGCCTGGACATGGACGCAACCCGGCAGAGGCGTTTTCGAGTGCCGGGAAAGTCGCCATCGCGCACCAGAAACTGAAGCACGGGGATCGCTGCCCGGAGTGCGGGAAAGACAACGTATACGGGCAGAAGGAGCCGAAGGTGCTGGTGCGGGTCGTCGGACAAGCTCCGTTGGCGGCTACGGTCTATTCGCTGGAGCGGTTGCGATGCGGCGAGGCGCTTCCACGGGCTGAAGTATGATGAATCCTGCCTGGCCGAAAAGGATCGTCTTCGGTCAAGGGGGCGACATTCTGAATTGGCCGCCAAACAGGCCTTTCCGAAGGCAAAATCCGACGCTGTTTTTGGCCAGCGACGGAAACCGTCGAAAATGTTCCGCGCCGGCCTCCACGCCCGCGTTTCTACGAACGATCAGCAGACACTTCCGAACGCGGAGCCGCCCTGCGCGAGTATGCCGCCCGACGCGGCTGGATGATTCGTTTCCAGATCCGTGAAGTTGGATCCGGTGCGGTGAAGCGACAAGCGCGGGAACGCCGCCGGGAGATCGATGTCGTGCTGGTGTGGCGGCTATCGTCGATGCGAGACCGGAAGAGCGGGCCCTGAGCTGATATTACTACCTGGAAAGCAAACCGGCTTTTCTTCCGCAAACGCAGGCTTTTTCGGGGCAAACGTTCTTTTGGCCTCGCAATCTGCCTCAGGAGCGATATACTTCCATGCAACCGGTGCCGAAAAAAGAAATTCCGGCTAAGCTGGAACAGTCATGACGGCGGAAAAAACGACGATGGCCTTCGGCTGGCGCGTCTACGGCCTGGGCGTGATGGCGCTGGGCATGGCCTGCCTGGCGTTTGGGGCCTTCGACCCGGGGCAGCCGGTGCCCGAGCACTTTCCCGCTCGCACCGCTCTGGCCTATGCCGCCGGTGCGTTCATGGTCGTCGCGGCCGCGGCCGTCGAGTGGCGCCGAACCGCGGCCTGGGGCGCCGCGGCGCTCACCGTCTACTACGCGCTCTTTGTCGTCATCCTGATGAACGGTCGCCTGCTGCTCACCGATTACGCCGTATTCGTCACCTACGAAAACATCGCCATGCAGCTCGCGATCGCCGCGGGCGGGCTGATCATCTACGCCACCACCGCCAGGATCGATGCGGCACTGGCCGCGCGCCTTACGCGCCTGGGCCGACTGGCGTTCGGGGTTTGTGCGCTGGTATTCGGCGGAGCGCATTTTGTCTATATGAAGCAACACCGCCTCGATGGTCCCCAAATGGCTGCCGCCTACGCAAGTGTTCTGGGGTTATGCCACCGGGGTTGGCTTCGTCGCGGCGGGCGTTGCGATCCTGACCGGCGTGCAGGCCCGCCTCGCCGCGATCCTGCTGACCGCCATGCTCGTGTCCTTCGGCCTGCTGGCGAACGGGCGGATACTGCTGGCCGATCACTCCAGCCATTGGAACTGGACCGAGAGCGCCGTGAATCTCGCCGTGGTTGGCGCCGCCTGGGTGGTGGCGGACTCGCTGGCGCGGCCGAGGCGCTAGCGCATTTTCGATTGACTGTTCGACTTGGGTGTGGGGATCAACGGGCTTAAGCCGGGATTTCCTTCTTGGTTTCTGGTTGGTCTATGCAAAATCTGTTTTCCGTTCCAGGCGAAGTGCCTGGCTGCGAAGGTCGTCTCGCCGTCTGCGAGCATGACATGCTCGTCCTGGTCCGATGGCAGGGTCGAAAGATGGCCGCCCCGCTCGCTCAACTCACCGCCGTCGATCCCGACGAATCAACCGCTGAAGCCATCGATGCCTGGCATTACTGGGTCGGCCAGGGTTACTGTCGCTGATTTACGCACGCCTGCCGAAAGCTCACATGTTCATTTCCGGCGGATCTCCTGAATAAGATCCGAATTTTGCTGAAAGAATCCAGTGTACAAGGATTGTTGGGCGGGAGGATCGTTGAATCGTGCCTCAGAGGTCCTACAACGGAGGATGTGGCCGAAATTCTGCGAGCACCTGCTCGACTTGCTCAACGCAACTGCCTAAGGCCCTGTCGAGCAAGATCGGGGTTGGCCGGTCGGGGAAATGTAGTTCACGAAGCTTCGACAGAACGTTCCAAAATGCTCGGTCGGCGGTGAAGAACAGATCCGACAGAAGCCAATGATTCGCATGAAACTGGTCCACCGCGTTCCCGTGCGTAATCTTTTCTTGCAGCTGGTAGAAGGATACCAGCCCGGTCAGCCGGTTCAATGGCATTGCCTTTGCCGAGGCGTCCCGGAGCCAGAAGGATTGGTAGGCCGGTTCCCGGAAGGCCCCTGACCTCAAGAAGGGAGAAAGCCAATCTGCATAATCGCGGCTGGCAGGTCCGCCGCCTTCGATCGCGAAATACCACGCCATCAGCCCGACGGCCCTCCAGTAGATTTCGGGATCGGTCATATCTATCCTGAGAACCTGTCCGTCCGCGGCCCTGAGGACGTAATCGGGGCGACCGGGAAGTTCGGCGCGAAGCTGTTCTTGAACCTGTCGTTCGTTTGCGACTCCCAAGTCCCAATCCCGACGGAAACGCGCATAGGCGTCCGGAGAGGGAGCGTCCAGTTTACACGCCTTCCTCCAAAGGTTGGCATGTCCGTCTAGGAGTGCCCTCGCGGTCCGAGTGAACGTAACCGGTCGAATCCAATCTGGTCGCCGACGACGCAACTCAGCCCGAAGTTCTACGGCGTGCTGCCATGAAGCGGGTCGGTGTTCAAATCTGTCGGCAACGCGCACCAGAGTCTCGAGTTCGGCAAGGTGTTCCGACTCCACCGGAATGGCGAACGTTTCGAATAGATTGTCAGCCGAGGCTTGAACTATGCATCCGTAGGAGGCAAGCAATGCCCGGATCTGTCGTATCTCAGCCCTAGCGCCTATGAAGCGATAAACGTTAGTGTCGAAGTAAAGCTGGAGCGGCATCAATTGTCATCATGGGACGCGCGTCCCCTTTCGACCGCTGAACGGACGCACGTCGATCCAGATCGAGTAATCGGGACTCACCGCGTCATACGCCAGCGTCGTCCCGTCGGGCGAGAGCGCAAGTGAAGAAAGCCGTCCACGCGATCGCTCAAAGGCGTGATCGTCTGCGCTGTGCAAAGCAGCCCACAAATGATCGGAAGGAAGCCAGCCGCCTTCATACGCACATCTTACCCGGTCTCGTGGGCCGCCAATGCTGGCGGCAGTCCC
The DNA here is from genome assembly GCA_963842485.1 of Terriglobia bacterium. Classification (GTDB taxonomy): domain Bacteria; phylum Acidobacteriota; class Terriglobia; order Bryobacterales; family Bryobacteraceae; genus Palsa-187. The sequence continues at coordinate 94,458 of CAWJHI010000122.1, forward strand.
CTTCAAGTAAGGCGGCCTCTGCAGGACCGACAGCAAGTCCGACAAGATAGCCGCTATTTTGACGCTGGCGTAGTCGCGCGCCATCGATGACAGGTTTCGAGCGCGGTTCTCGCTAATACAGATGGGAGGCAGCAAATGCTCACTTGCTGGCCAATGCTGCATCGCTCCCAGATTAAAGTCTTGTTGATCCGCCGGGGTAGCCGGTCCTACCCGGAACGGCGATCAATCGTAAGCAAAACCAATCAACCAACGGCACCACCGTGCCAAAGTCGGAGGAAACTTAAGTGAAACGAAACGTAAAATCTTTGATCCTAAAGCTCAGCTTGCCGGTTTTGTTAGCAGCAGCCACGGTTTCGAGCGAGAGCAGCGCTCTTGCCATGCGAATGGTCTGCGCGCCGGAGCCAGGTCCACCGGTTTGCGATGAGAACGGTAAGAATTGCGTGATCACTTACCTCATCGTATGCAGGCCGGCCTAAGCCGCCTGGTGCTGCGTACAACGGTTTGCGCAAGTCACGGAATGTCCCTGGCCTGCTATGCAGGTAGCACAGGCGCTTGCCTGGCAGGCCGGGATCAGGTCACGTCGAAACGCTGGTCAAATCAGGCGAGCAAATTGATCGAGTGGTCGCCTGGGGTTTCGGTCTGCAAGTCTTGCGGTAGGGTCCACCATCGCTGCACGAAATTCGGGTTACCGTCATAGGGAAAACGAGCGGCAAAACCCTCCATCGACGAGTATTCAACGTCGGAGAAACACGATCGCCGCGTTATGATTCGTGCCGCATTCTGAAGACGCCGGACCTGGCGGCTTCAAATCACCGCAGCCCCCAAATCGTCTTCCCAGTATTTCTGGCGATCTCGAAAGAGAATTCTTAGTAGCAGCGGGGACGTGTCCTCATCGATGGTTTCGACAACTTCATACCAACCGCTCTCGGAAAGCTTCGTCCCATTTTCACCCAGCCGCCCACCCTTGCACTGGCTCGCGTTGGAGGAAGTTTGGACAACAAACATGTCGCGGACGGGATAGATCCCAGGGAAACGCCGGTCACGGCAGTTGGTCCGAGGGATCTCCTCATTGAGTGTTTAAGGACTCGCCTTACGGTGCCTTCTCCAATTCCAAGGCGCCGGGCGATCTGCCGGTAGCTGAGGCCCCGCTCACGCAGATCTGAACTTCCAGCCGGGCAAAAATCCGCTGGGGCCTTCCAATAGGCAGATTTCGCGACAGATTGAAGATTGCAACAGCATTCCTGCGACCGCTCGTTCCCGCACGGTGACCCGGGCAGCGGCGCAAGGCAGGGTGAGGATATCCCGTGCGAAGGAATCGCTTGCCAAACACCTTTGAAAGCTGATCTCGACTCGCGTCCAGCGTGACGGGCGCCCGGTTTACAAGGTGTCGGGAAGTGTCAAGTGGGCTCTTGATCAATAATGGGGGCAGACTCCGCCTACTTATAAGACATTGGTTCCGAAAAGCTCTCCACCGCGGGTGAGACCGAAAAGAACTTCTCGACACCGTGAAACGCTTCTGCGAGCGACTCCGAATCGCCGAAGTCGTCCGCAGCTAGAAGGCGGGCGGACACTCCCTTCGCCCTAAGTAGTCCGGCGACACGGTCCCCGATATTTCCCCTGGTAACTAGTGTGATCTTCAGTTTTTCTCTCCTTTCAAAAGCGGTAGGAAATCCACGCGGTAAAGTAGTTCACATCTCGATTCGGCTGCGTGAGCTGGAAATAGCCGCCGGTTAAGAAATGCGAATAGATGACTGAGTAGAGTATGTGCCGGGTCTCCGATGCCTCGCCGGCCAGATCATGGCGGTGGCACCCGCAGGTGCGCGCCGGCGGCGGATAAAATGAGAGGCAGATGTCTGCCCTTCAGGACGTTCGCCTGGCTTTTCGGCTGTTCCGGCGCGCTCCTGGCCCCACGGGAGTCTGCTTGCTGTCGATCGCGCTGAGCGTGGGCGCAGCGGCGGTGGTTTTTGCAGCCGTCAAGTCGGTGCTGATCGATCCGCTGCCTTATGCCCGCACGGAGCGACTCGTGCTGTTGCGCAGCGAGTTTCCCAAGATGCAGGACCAATCCCAGGGTGATTGGGTGGTTTGGAATGATGCGCAAGAAGTGATTCGCCGCACGCGCACGCTCGAATCGGTCGGGGTTTATCGCTACGCGGTTTACGATCTCGCGGGCGAAGCCGGCGCAACCCCCGAAGCTCTGTACGGCTTGAAGGCGACGGCCAATTTCGGAGAAAAAGGTACTCGAAGCTTCCTCATGGACGCTAGCGGGCTGATCCATGCTGCAGCGGAAGATCGCGCCGCGACGGCCTCAGACCCGATATTGGCGGATTCAAACGTCCACTAAGCTGGCGCGCACGGAGGCGGTTTGGTGCCCGTTGTGTGGTGTTACGGATTCCAGGTGAAACATGGCGCATTCTGGAACTCCACTTTGACTTATAACGAGAAAGGACATTTCAGCGTGCGGCGCCTGTTTGCGCATCAGCGCGTCGCGAACGAATCGCCCTCAATCGAGCGATTCCCGATTTCCGTGTCGATTACCCCGGCAGTACCGGAGCGATTGTAAGTTGCCAGCGGCGAGCCCGGCCAGCTCCGCTGCATAAAGTAGAAACCCATCAAGCCTGGTTTTTTCGGCGTGGCGTGTGCTTCCCATGCCGTTCCGTTCACTGCCAGAGTGTAGGTGTAATTCGGGTCGGTTTTCGGGTCGAATTTCAGGTGATCGGGATGGCTGGCGTCGGAAGACATGATCTGATCCATTGAGCAGGCGCGTTTGGCGCTGCCGCTCATGCACTCGGTTTCGATCTGCTGAATCGCGGTCAGGAACAGGATGGCGATCTGCTCTTCGCGCTTCAGCGGAATCATGTTCCCAGTGTTCTCTCCCACCTCGACCTTGGCCGTCGTTGGAAATGCCCCGCTGCCCGGTGCGGTGGGACGGCTCACGCCGGCCGGCGCCGCTGCCGGCTTCGCCGCGGCGTAAATCGAGGCCACCTCGACTGCCGTCAGCGCGCGGTCCCACAGCGCGGCTTCTTCCATTCCGCCCTGAAACCATCGTCCACCGAAAACCGCACTGGCGCCGATCGAGAAAACACCGGTCTTCCCCGCTCTTCCGCCGCCTTTATCGTTCGCGACGGGTTTCCCGTCCCAATAGATCACTCGGGTCTGCAAAGCGTTGTCCATCGTAGCCACAATCATGTGCCATTGGTTCACCAGCGTGGCTGGAGCAGGGGTGTAAGTCAGATGGCCTCCAGCAGCCGTATAGAATTTCAGCGCGTTGTCGTTTTCGAACTGCAGATCCAGATCGTTGCCGTTCTGTGATTCGCCCGCCACATAAAAGAATCGGCCGGCCTGAGAAGGTAAGGTCGCCAACTTGACCCACGCCAGAATACTGGCCGTCGCACCCACACCGCCGGACTGTGTGGTCAGGATGTAGCCGTCCCGCCCGTTAAGGTTCGCGTAAAAGCTGTTGGGGCTAACCGGCGCCCCCGGCGAAGAACTCGTAATGCCGCCCACCGATTTAAACATGGTGGGGCCAACTTCGCTGGTCCCGTCGTTCGATGCCAGCCGGTAATAAGCAACCGGACGTGTGGCCAGAACCGCGGCGGGGAAATCTGTGTCGGCAGCATGGAGACCAAATCCAGTCAGGCCCGCTACCGCTGCAATCGCCAACCGGCTCCATTTACAACTCATGAACATCCTAAGCATTGTCAGAGCTAAGTTTATCCGATCGGGCACGCCCAAGTCCTGAGTGACGGGGCATCCGGAAGCTATCTGGCTTTCCCCTGCGATCAATTGGTTCTGGGACCGAAGTCCAACTAGACGATCGGGAGCCGCTGGCAGGCGGTGGCATCCAACAACACTCGCCCTTAGAGACGGCCGTTGCGCACTTACAGGTTTTCATCGACACGCCGGCCGGGCACGACATTCATCTGGCTACGCCTGGAATCAATCGTGTTGAGCGCAAGGATTCGCAGCAAGGCGGCAGGCAACAGATTGTCCTCGAAGCCTCGGAACGTCGCGGCCCCGAGACATGTTAATCTTGCGCCTCCCGAGGTCATCACGTTTCCTGAAACAATTTTCTCCACCGTGCCCGATTGGAAGCATGTAAGGGGTGGTACTGGGAGACATCGGAACCGCAGATCGGAGCAAGCAGCCCGCAGGGCCTGTGCAAGATCCGCAAGCTCGATTGGGCGAGATCGAAACCATATTGGCGGACATTCAGAAATCGGTTCGATACACCGGCATTGAGTTCGGGATGTCCGCGTACGTACCGCGATCTCCGCAGCAGACAATAGCGCGCGGATCCGGTGATGGTAAGGACAAGTCGGCGCTGTTCATCAGTCGACTCCGGGCAGTGGGCATTGCTGCCAACCTGGCGCTGTTGACCCGTATCCGGGGCCTGACGTTCGAGACGAGGTGCCCGGGGTAGAGTCTTTCTCCCACGCGATCGTTTATGTGCCGGGAGCGCATCCTTTTTTTATCGATCCCACTTCGGAATTTACTCCTGCCCGGCGGCTTCTACTGGCGGATCAAGGAAGATTGGCGCTGATTATAGATCCGTCGACCGTCAGCCTCGTCCGCACACCCAAGAGCCAGGCGGACGAGAACAAAACGATGCAAACGGCTGAACTTTGGTTGATGGAAGAGAGAAGAGCCATTCTCAGGGTCGTCGAGGAGGTTTCCGGTTCAGCGGAAGACTACCTGCGCGCAGTGGGATCGCTGTGGCTCGCTGTACCGGAGACGCGGCGGCTTGAGGCTTTCAAACAATTCGAGCAATCGCTGCGTGTAAAGAAGGTCGGGAACCTGGACTGGGGAAGTCCCGAGGATCTCACAGCTCCGTATCGAATGACCATCGCAGCGGACGGCTTCCGGAATGCCGGCGGGGCTGAGCAATCGGTCTATGCGTTCGTCCCGGAGACCATGCCCCAAGCGGCTTCGTGATGCAAATGTTGGCCGAAGTAAAGAATGAGGAAGGAGCGTCAAAAAAACGCACCGAAGACTTTGATCTGGTGATTGGTTCGATCACCGAAGACCGCTGGAGACTGATTCCGCCGCTGGGCTTCAAGTGCTTGGTAGTTGGCCTAGGCATACGGCATCCGGACCCGAAATGTTCGTCGACACTAACGTGGCGTTGGATGGGACTCGAAACGGCATGTAGATTGGACTTCAGGTCAGCGCGACCGGTGCTAATTGCTCGGTCTCGGAAGCTTGCTTCGATTCGATCGGGACCGGCGTGAGCCGAGCCTGGAAGAAGCGTAGATACTTCGGCTCGTAAACGATCTTCAACCCTCCGATCCGTTTGCGCTCCTCATAGACGCTCAGAATCGATTCAGCGGTGACGTCCATGTGCGCCTGTGTATAAACCCGGCGTGGAATTGCCAGGCGGACCAGCTCCAGGCGGGGCTTGTGCTCCTCACCGGTTTCCGGGTCGCGTCCCGCGGAAACGATTCCACGTTCCATGGTCCGCACTCCCGAATCCGTGTAGATCGCCGCGGCTAGACTTTGCGCCGGGCACTGCTCCTGCGGAACGTGCGGGAGAAACGCGCTCGCGTCGAGAAATACGCCGTGCCCCCCCACCGGTAGCACGATCGGTATCTGCCAGCCCTGAAGTTTCTCGCCGAGATACTGCACCTGCCCCACGCGAGCGCGCATATGATCATCCTGAACGGATTCGTCGATGCCGACGGCGACCGCTTCCATATCGCGGCCAGACATTCCTCCGTACGTATGCAGACCCTCGTAGATCACCACCATGTTTCGCGCTTTTTCGGCGATGGCTTCGTCGTTGACCGCGAGAAAGCCACCGATATTGGCGAGCGGATCTTTCTTCGCGCTCATGGTACATCCATCGGTGAGCGAGCATAATTCGCGGACAATTCTGGCGATGGGCCAGGAGCATTCGCGCTGCTGGATGAAATAGGCGTTTTCGGCGACGCGCGTCGCGTCCAGAATCAACAGCACACCGTAGCGGCGCGTTAATTCCCGAACGGCGCGAAGATTCTGGAGGGAGATAGGCTGGCCCCCGGCCATGTTTACGGTTGCGGCTACGCTCACGTAGGGCACGCGCTTCGGATTTTCGCGTAGCACATCCTCGAGCTTTTGAAGATCGACGTTTCCCTTGAACGGATGTTCATTTGCCGGCTCGTGCGCCTCGGGAATGATGACGTTGACGAAGCGTCCGCCAGCCAGTTCCTGATGGAGTCGCGTGGTGGTGAAGTACATGTTGCCGGGAATCATATCGCCAGGCTGAATGAGGATTTTCGAAATAATATGCTCGGCACCGCGGCCTTGATGCGTAGGGATTACGTGCTTGTACCCGTAGACGCGCTGAATGGTCTCCTCCATGTGGTAGAAACTCCGGCTGCCAGCATAGGCCTCGTCACCGATCATCATTGCCGCCCATTGGCGATCACTCATCGCGTTGGTGCCGGAATCCGTCAGCAGATCAATGTAGACGTTCATCTGAGCGCAGCAAGAATGTGTTGTAGCCCGCCTCAGCGATGGCACGCTCCCGATATTCCCGCGTGGTCATCCGTACAGCCTCGACTACTTTGATCCTGTACGGTTCTGCCCAACTTCGCTTTCCTTGCATTATGTCTCTTCCTGTCCGCCAACGCCGGTAGGATCGGATAGGCTTATCTCGCGCTGTGGGCGAAAATACCCAAATCGCGCGAAAACCCCCACGCCCGCTCTTCCCCAACTGACAAAACGCCCAATCACGTCAGTGCGTTGAGCGGGATCGATCATTACCCGTCAGACTAAATCGCAATCTAAGGTCCAATTCACAGGTCGCGAAGGATAGTATGTGACGCAGTTTTTGGGGACGGATTTCCCAGGGTACTTCGCGAGCTCGCTAGCTCCTGGATTACGCGCCACTTCGGACCTTTTCGAATTCTTTGGCGATATTCAGCAACGCGAGGAGCACTGGGCGATTATCGACCTGAAGGGCAAGGCCGGCCATACCAGAACAATACCGATGCCTGGATGGGTTAAGGCGATCCTCGATGACTGGCTGCAGCCTGCCAGCTTAACGACCGGCAAGTTGTTTCGACGAGTTAACCAGAACGGGAAGGCCTGGGGCAATGGCCTAACGGAAAAGGCGGTCTGGCATGTGGTCCGCGAATACGCTCGCGAAGCTGGTATCGAGAAGTTGGCCCCCCACGACCTCCGGCGGACGTGAGCTCCGCTGTGTCACGCGGCAGGCCTCGGCCACGTCCCGATCCAAACAATCGAGCGATACCGTCGGCTGCAAACAGCGGATTCATTCAAGCCTGCCAGTCTAATCATCCACGTACACCCAACCCGGCTCAAGGTCGTTCTAAGAATCTCACACTTTCACTTTATTTGAGTGCGAATGGAGGTCCTCTCCAGAACGTGCCGTCCCGAAGAATCTTGCGAAAATGCGGGATCGTTCTGGCCGGATGGTTGCGGGAAGCCCTGTCCGCAGTGGCAGCTTCGCAAGCGACGGGGATGGCACACGGACGGCCTCGTCCGCTGCTTTGACGGGCTCCACGCGCATCTCCTGCCGTTTCTTGGGAATGGACAGGTGCAACTCGGCTGAGGCTGCGAGTACGTCCTTGCCGCTTGCAACGTTCCGGTTCTCCTGAAAAGCCAACATCAGGGCGTTATCACAGAGAGCATTGATCAGCCTCGGTAGGCCTTGCGATTCCTGAGCGAGCCGGTCCAAAGCCTGGCTCTCAAACGGCGCCGGCAATTCTCCACCGGCCGTTTTCCAGCGATGCGCGACGTATTGTGAAATTTCTGGAGGAGAAAGAGGCTCAAGGGTCAGTCGTAACGAGATTCTCTGTTTGAAGGCCCGCAACTTTTCATTCTCGAGCAAGTGAACCAGTTCGTTCTGGCCCGCCAACACGATCTGAAGGGAATCCAGATTCCCTAATAGCCGGATCTCCTCGAGCGCTTCGTAGCCCAACTTATGTGCTTCATCGATAATTAACGTGCTGGTTCGTCTCTGTCGCTTATCTGCCTCGAGCACGCCTTCGAGAAGGCAAAGCCGCTCAACCTTACTGGCAGGAATCTCGGTTACGCCGAACGAAGACAGCACGCCCTCTAACACCTCCTGCGCTGTTAAAGTCGAGTTCGTAATCAAGCTGACTCGCGTCTGAGACGCGGTCAAATGTCTGAGGGCTGTCTTGACGAGCGTAGTTTTGCCGGTACCGACGTCACCCGAAAGCAGAATGAAACGCTTGCGGCTGAGAATACCATAGGTGAGCCCGGCGAGGGCGTTGCGGTGCTGTGTGCTCAGGTAAATAAACCTGGGGTCCGGAGTTACGGCGAAGGGAGCTTCCTGTAATCCAAACGAGCTTTTGTACATGTCAATACCGCTCAATACCGCAGAATATTAACCTCGCCGCAAGCTCATGATGCGCCTATCGATCGGGCAACCCGGTTGATCAGGTCGCCGGCTTCATCCGATGCTGAAGCCGCGCGGTTCACATCGGAAACGGGATTGATACGTCTCGGACGCTCCATCCTGTTGTCGTCCAGGTCGATAAACTCGAAAAGCATCTGAACCAACTCGGGATCTGATGCAATCCGCTTTATCTCCTGGAGCTTATGAATTCTCTCGTCGATTTTGTCGGGATCGATACGCATTGACTGAATACCCCCAAACGCCAAGATCGTGACTGCCGAGGCAAACGGGAACCTGAGCACATGGTGGTCCATTTTTCGATCGGTTCTAAATCTCGCCGCAGAAATGAGTTAGCTGTTACCGCTTGGGCTGCTCCTTCCGACGGATTGGGATCTAATTCCGCAATTCGGCAATGCGCACCAATCTTGGGTGTGCGTACAGCTGGGGCGTGCTCTCCAAGCGCCTGGTTTGTAAATCGATCAGCCGTGGCTACTAAATTGCTCCAAGTCACTGATTTCGCGGGCCGCCTGAGGACCAGATGAACGAACAATTGACCCAACTTCGGGAGAAGAAGCTTAGATCTGAAAGCGGAGTCTATACATGGACTTTTCCCGGAGCCCCGATTCGCATCGAGATCGGCTTAGACGTAATCGCGAGATTGGAAGCCGCCGTAACCGGAACCTGCAAGAACGGCGGTGCGATCGAGATCGGCGGTGTGCTTCTGGGAACCATTCGATCGCCGAGTACGGTCGAGGTGAATGACTACGCCCTCGTCGAGGGCGATCCGGATTCTAAACGCGGCTACGTGGCGGACGCATACGAGTTGGAGAGGCTGTGTTCCGGAAACGACCGTTCGATGCCGGATCTTCACGTGGTCGGCTATTTCCGAACGCAACGGGAACACGCTCTGGAGCTTCGGAACGAGGAAATGAAGACGATCCGGCGACACTTCAGTGATTCAAGACAAGTCGTCCTTCTCATCCGGTCCTCCGCGGAGCAATGCACTGCGGGCTTCCTCTTCTGGGACGGAGGTGTGCTCAGTCCATTTTCATTTCTTGAGTTCCCATTTGCCGCCGGAGTCTTGCGTTCGGAAGTAAAACTGGAACTAGGCGCGCCTTGCCCTGAAGAGCGCCCGATTGCGGACGAAGCGCCCCAGGTTACGTCCGTCGTCTCAGAAACGAGGAGTCGACTCCCACGCATAACCTTGCTCGCATTGTCGATCGGGCTTATGCTGCTGGCAGCGGTATTCGTGTTCAAAGCGCGGGGCCGGTCCTCGCCTGCACCCCAGCCGAATCAGCCCGCACCGTTAAAGATTGTCGTTGCGACTGCACCGCTTCAGCTGGAAGTGGAAGCACGAGGAAACGGCTTGGATGTGCGATGGAATCCCGAAAGCAAGACAATCGCAAGGGCCCGGGATGGGAAGCTGACGATTCTCGATGGTCAGAGTCCACGAATGATTGCTCTTAACGCGCAGCAACTGACCGGTGGGCACGTCTACTATCAGCCTTCGACGGATCGCATTGAGTTTCAGCTAGTGGTGGTTGACGACGCAGGCCAAGCCAGTGAAGAGTCTGTGATGGCTCTGCTGTCGAAAACGGAGGATCGAGCATCAACTAGCCCCCACATCGACCCAACTACGGCCGCCGCGGGAGCGAAAAGGAACCTGGAAACGCCTCACCCGATTCGGCAACCCCCTCGAGTGTTTACGATCCCTCTCCAGAGGCAAAAGGAAGAACCGGCAGCGCCGGCCCTCATACAAGACGCCCCCCCTCTGCCGGCGATCGAGGTCGCGGCATCGTCGAACCTCATGCCAGTCATTACTCCGCGGATCACTGTGCCACCAGTCGCGCCGACGATTCCAGCCGAACGCCCCCCCAAAAATGCGAGCGATCTTAACGTGCCAGCGGTGCAGGAAAGTAAGCCACCGAATCGCCCGGCGGAGCGCTTTGAGCTTGCTGTAGCGAAAAAGAAACCTATTCCCGTGTTGCCGCCGTCGACCGCATCCCAATTCCCCCAAAAAGGAAGCATAGAGGTCGTCCTCCGCATACACATCGATGAAGCGGGTCGAGTAACAGGCGCGGAGCCGATTTCGAAAGGCACTAAGTCGGCACTGGACATCCAGTTGGAAAAGGCAGCAATCGATGCTGCGATGTGGTGGCGTTTCGAGCCGGCGCGATCAAACGAGAAGCCTGTCGCGAGCAATCAAAACATTAGCTTCGTTTTTCAGCGTAACCCGCCGGGCCCCTCTCGCTGACTTGTCACTCGAGAGAGGCAGCGCTCGATACGGCCGGCAATGCTGGCTGTTCGGCTGCGAAAGCGGAACATAGCGTTGGCAAACGCTCACATCCCGTCGATCCCCATCCGCAGATGTGACATCGACTGGAAGACGAACGGAACCTGGATCCTCCGGGGGCTTTGGCCCCCCAAACAACATCGCCCTCCACGGGCGGACCTTAGGGTCCACCCGCCCAGCAAGATCGGTATGCGATTCTCTCGCGCCCGTGTCACGCTCACACCGGCTATGCAGGTGTAAACTTAAACCTCTTCCGCCCATGTTCCCATATATCGATACGACCAACTGGCACGCCGGCCGATATCGATTTGATCCATTTCCGGCACTGGTGGCGATCGGTATCGCCACCGGATACCTGATCGCCACCCGACGGGCGCGCCTCAAGGGGATCGACCGGGAACAATTCACCAAGCTGGGTCTGGTTGTGATCGTCGCGGCATTTCTTGGCGGTCACCTTGCGAAATTTCTTTATGCGCCGGGCGGGTGGCGGATGATCACGATACAGCCGGCTGCATGCTGCTGCAAGTTCTAAACGGACAGGCATCCTTCGGGAGTTTCATCGGAGGATACGTCGCCGCGCTGGGGTTTCTGTGGTGGAATTCGATCCCTTATCGCGATTGGTACATTTATGCGGACGCGAGCTGTTTCGCCGTGCCATTCGCATGGTGCATCGGGCGCGTGGGCTGCTACCTGGTACACGACCATCCCGGCATTCGCACCGCGAGCCTTCTGGGCGTGCGCTATCCGGGAGGAACTCGCTACGATCTGGGCTTGCTGGAGGCATTGTTTTTGATCGGCCTGGCAGCGGCATTCCTGTTCCTGGATCGAAAGCCCAGGCCACGGGGTTTCTTTTATGTCGCTTTTCTGTTCTTGTATGGCTCATTCCGTTATTTATTGGACCGTCTCCACGTGGAACCTCTGCGTTATTGCGGATGGACGGTCGATCAAATCGGCGGGGGCCTGATGATCGCCGCCGCGGCGATCACGATCGTGGAGTTGAACCGGCTTGGTCACCTGAAGATGTAAAATAGACGAACTTGGAGGTCCCATGATCGGACGGGTGATTCAGACCATTGCAAAGCGGCGATTTACGGTTACGCTTTGGACGGGAATCGCAGGGTTGTTGCTGTTCGGTTGCTTCGGCTCCGGTGTTGGAATTGTGGCGGCATTCCTTTCCGGCTGCGGCGTGCTAGGGCCCGGCAGCGGGAGCAGTTCTTACGACAGGCTTCCGTCCCCTAGGCAACAGAGTGCGATCCGCTTCGAGCCGAACTTAGGACAGGCCGATCCGAATTACCGCTTTCTGGCCCATGGAAAGGGACACTCGATTTATCTGTCCTCCGCCGAAGCGGTGTTCGAGCTGCGCGGCTCCACGTGGATTGGAACACAATCGCGCACCATCCATGCGGCACTCGAAGGCGCCCTCGCAAGCGTCGAACCGGACGCCCAGGAGCCGTTGAGTGGACGCGTCAACTATCTGATTGGGAACGATCCTCACCACTGGCACACCAATATTCCAATCTTCGGCCGGGTCGCATTTCACGGAATTTACCCGGGCGTAGATGTGATCTATCACGGAACCGGTGGATTCCTGGAAAACGATTTCATTGTCCAGCCCGGCGGCGATCCGGCGGCGATCCGTATTCGCTTCACCGGCGCCGACGAGGTGCGCCTGGAAAGCGACGGCTCGCTCGCCATTACAGCAGGCCGGCGCACGCTGCGCTGGAAACAGCCCTTCCTTTATCAGCGAGGCGAACAGGGGCAACTCAATCATGTCGAAGGCCGGTTCCAAACCCCGAAGGATGGGGTGGTCGGATTCGAGGTTGGCGTTTATGACCTGCATCGTCCGCTGGTGATCGACCCTCTGCTCACCTACGCGACTTATTTCGGAGGGCCGAACGCGGAAGCGGCCGCTCGCGTGGCCGCGGACAGTTCCGGCAACGCATATTTGATCGGTGGCACGGACGCCGAGAACTTCCCCAGCACGACGGGCGCATACGTCAGCCGGACGTCAGGAGTTCTGGGCCACGTGCTGGTCGCCAAGTTGACCCCCGATGGAAAGAACATGATCTACGAAACGCACATTGGCGGATCAGGCGGAGATACCGGCTTGGGAATCGCACTGGATGCCTCCGGAAACGCCTACCTGACGGGCATGACGGCCAGCGCCGATTTTCCGGTGACGAGCAATCTCACGACTACAAATCTCACCGATCCGCTGAATTGTTTTGTGACCAAGCTGAGTGCAGCGGGCGACAAGCTGGTGTATTCGACTCTGATTGGGGGCAGCCAGGCGGATGGTTGCAGCAGCGTGGGCGTGGATTCAGCCGGCAACGCGTATGTAGTCGGCGCGACGGGTTCCACCAATTTTCCGCTGGTCAACCCGGTCCAGACGTTTTCACCGAGCGCGGCTGCGGGGGCCGCATCCGCATTTATTTCGAAAGTGAGTCCGGATGGCACGAAACTTCTGTATTCGACGTATTTCGGCGGGTCAGGCAACAACGCCGCGACCTCGGTTGCTGTGGATAGCGCGGGAAATGCATATTTCACCGGGTTCACCACCAGTATCTCGTTTCCGGTGACGCAGGGCGCGTTTCAGACGAGTTACGGCGGCGGCGGCGGTCAGAATTCCATGCTCAGCACCCTTTTTCCGTCGGGCAATTTTTTTGGCTACGCTGTCACCGATTCGTTGGGCGATGCATTTGTCGCGAAGATGAGCCCTTCCGGCCAAAAAATGTACGCGACCTATCTTGGCGGGGAGCGGGACGACATCGGCTTCAGCATTGCCATCGACTCGAAGGGCGACGCTTACGTGGGCGGGGCTACGCTCTCCTCGAAATTTCCGTTGCAGGGCGCGTTTCAGACCACCTATCACGGGGCGGGCGGAAATTCGCAGGCCGCGGCAGGGGATGGGTTTATCGCGGAAATCGATCCCACTGGCAGCCAACTTCTGTTTTCCAGCTACATCGGAGGCTCGGCCGACGATCGCGTGTTGGGCGTCGCGCTCGATTCGAACGGCAATATTTATCTAGCCGGACATAGCTTGTCAAAGGATTTTCCAACCGCGGGACAAGCCGTCCAAAGCACCTACGGCGGCGACACGAGTGGCTTCTTTCCTACCGGCGACGCGTTTCTCGCGGAGGTCGATACCACCCACAAGCTGGCCTTCTCGACATATTTGGGCGGGTCGGGCGGAGATTGGGCGGGTGGCGTTGCTGTCGATGGAACGGGTGGAGTCATCATCGCCGGTGGCACCAGCTCAACCGATTTCCCCGTGACCAACACCGGCGTGTATCAAAGCAAATACGGCGGCAGCGACACGCAACTCGCCGGCGTTGCCGTCGGTGACGCATTTATCGCTCGGTTCGGCGGTTCCACCAGTGCGGTGTCCATCTCCTCCATCAGCAACGCTGCGAGTTACGTGGGCGGAGCCATCGCGCCGGGCGAAGCGGTGCTCATCCAGGGCGCGAGCATCGGTCCCGCGACCTTGACGACCGCGCAGCTCACCCCCAGCGGAAATATCAGCACGTTGGTTGCGCAAACCCAGTTCACGTTCAACGGCGTCGCCGCGCCGATCGTATACGTAAGCGCGCAGTACAGCACAGTGATCGTTCCTTATGAAGTTTCCAATTCCACGAGCGCGCAAGTGATTGCGACGTACAACGGGGCGCAATCGCTGCCGTTCACGATACCGGTGGGGGCGACGCTGCCGGGGATTTTCTCGTCCAATGCATCCGGGACCGGCCAGGGAGCGGTTTACAATCAGGATCTGACGGTTAACTCGGCGAAAAACGCGGCTCCGCGAGGGACCACCGTAATTTTGTACGTCACCGGGGAAGGGCAAACCGTGCCGCCCGGGTTGGATGGGAGTGTCACAGAGAGTCAGATTTCGCCGGCCCAGCAGGTGACGGTGAGTTTCGGAGGCGTGGCAGCGACCTCCTATCAATTCGTAGGCGAAACGCCGGCCGTCGTCGCGGGAGTTATGCAGATCAACGTGACCATTCCGCAATCCGCCCCCACCGGCAGCGCAGTGCCGATCACGGTAACGGTAGGCAGCGCGACCAGCCAGTCGGCATTGACGATCGCGATTCAGTAGCGGCCATTCGGACTCGTAACCAGCGGAATAGCGAGCCATACCTTAGAGAATCGTTGAATTCGCCTGATGTCGGCCATTAACGGCAACGGTTGAGGATTCCGTGGCGCTGAAGCGCATCGACGCGAACACGACCGAAGCAATCTACAAGAAGAGTGGCAAAGTAGTAACGACGGCTCGCGTTTCCATCTCAAAAGATGGCGAGGTCATGACAACCGCCGCGAAAGGGACCGGTACAGACGGCAAACCGACGAACGTCCACGCGGTTTACGACCAACAGTAGCCGGGACACCTATCGGATCGGGCCACCAACGTCCTGCGCGTGCTAGTGGTCTGCGTCGCAAGTCATGTCCAATAATGGCGCAGTGTGCAAAAAGGGGGACTGGCTCGAATTTCGCCGCTTTTGCGAAAGTTCGTGCCTGTACCCTTTTTTGCCCCGTCCCGAATCATATGGTTCGAGATCAGCGACGCACTACGCTAGACAGCGACCCTGAGCCGGATCGCGTCGTTTGGGGCATGGATCAGATCCTGTTTCGTGCCCCGGTACCGTTCTGTCGTTTGCGGGGAAGCGTGAGCGAGCAACATCTGAATCTGTTCCAATTCCCCGCCCGCCGCGCGGCAGAGTTTGGCGCAGGTGCGTCGCAGGTCGTGCGGGCCGATGCCCAGGAACTCCAGCTTCGGCCGCTAGCGGAGCATCGTCCACACGACTTTCTCGCCAAAGCGCTCGCCGGTCACGCAACCCTGGCGGTTGACGGGCCGAAATACGCGGCCAGCGACCGCGCCGGCAACCCTCCTTGGTCGTCTCCCCCTAAATTGAAGCTCGGTTGGAATAACTGCGCCGTTGCCCTCACTTCTATGGTGTGGATATTGCGGTGGACAGAGACGCTCCGCAGATCCAGTCAATTCATCTGGAGGAATACGAGATATGACGACGAGAAATTACTTTTGGAGCCACAGGCGGCTGATGGTTGGCGCGGCTATGGCGATGATTGCCGCCGCACCGGCCCATTCCACCATCCTGTTCAGACCGGTTGGTAGCCCGCCGGAGGTTTTCGCCTACAACGGGACCACGATGTCGCAGCCACTCACCAATACAAATGCCTTGAATAGCCCCAAGGTGTACCTCATTTTCCTTGGGCCCAACTGGGAGAGCGGCGGCTCACCCACCGCTGCGACGCTCAGCATGATCAGTGGCGTCAAGGCTATGTTGAATTCGTCTTACCTGAGCATCAACACGCAATATGGCAGCGACGGCCACGCCACCTATGGCGGTTACACCATCGATACGAGCATCGATCCAGTCGCTCACCCGCTCAACTATATGTATTCGGAAACGGACAAGATCCTGTCCGAGTCGAAGTTCTCATCGTGGCTTCCGCCATCCGGAGGAGATGCTCGCAAATCACCCATCTACGTGGTTGCGCGATATGGTTCGAACGGCACCAACGTCCCCGGCCCCTACGGCGGTTCGAACGACAATGGACCAAACCAGTACACGAAACGCGCCATCAACGCCATCGATGTGGCGATTACCTCCGCCGATCAGGTGGATGAATTTACCTGGGTTCTGAGTCATGAACTCAATGAACGTATATCGACGGGAACGGGCAGCCTGATCGGAGTTGGCCCGAGCGCCGGCAACCAGATCTGCGACGGTGAGCCCGAAGGCGGTGACGTCTATGCGGCGCGATTGCCCGGAGCGGAGGGCCCGTTCGTGACCTCCTGTTGGTCCTTCATCGATCAGGCTTATGTCATCGAAGACGGCAATCTAGACCGCACCCTGATGGTCCCGGTATGGAACAAGACTGGTTGGACCGGTAATTTTGTCTCACTGCAACAAGGAAACTTGTATCTCGTTACCCCCTACGCGCCGGGATACAGCGCGTTCAGCAGCACGACTACCAAAATTGATAGCAACGTGCAATCGTTCGTGGTGAACCGGAGCGGCGGCACCGCGCAAATCTTTGACCTGACCTCTGGCGGCCAAGTCAAACAGTACAGCGGCTCCGGCACTGCGTGGACCACCGTGACCGATTCCTCCACCGTCGCTACGACGCTGGTGAGCACAAGCTACCTCGCTGAAACAGAGAGCACGGTGTACAGCTTGGAAGATGGCCAGGTGTTCATGTTGGCCGGCAAGAAGGCTTGGCAGTACAGCGGCTCGGGAACCAATTGGAATCTGCTGACTGGGAACGTTACCCCGACGGCCATCGCGGCGGCCAATGGCGACTTGTACTACACTCTCAGTTCTGGAGGCGTTGAACAGGATATATTTATCGACGGGTACCTGACGGGCGGCAGTACGGTAACTAGCTCAACCACAGGCGTCCAAGCGATCGCCACCGCCGATGGCACCCTGTACATGCTGGCCGTCAATCCGCCCAACTCTCCCTTACCAGGCATTTGGCGCTACGACAGCGCTAAAACAAGCTGGACGCAGGTGACCGATAACGGGACCCTCGTCTATAGCATCGCGGCAGCCGGCGACGTGCTTTGCATGCTGGCCACAGGACCCGGCGTCAGCGGCGCCATCGGAGTCGCTCAGTACAGTCTCACCTCCCACGACTGGATCCCATTGACGGGCTCGAACACGGCAGTGGGTCAGATCCTGGTTCAGGACGGCAACCAGCTATACATGTTGGCGGCCAACGGCAGCGGACCCATGCAGGTCTGGCAGTACAGCGCACCCGGCAACTGGACAGCCTTGACCGGCACCAACACCACCATCAAATCCGTCAGCATGGCTACGGACAACACCCTCCACATGGTCGCCTCCAACAATGGTGGCCCCACCGACAACTGGATCTACAATGGCACTCCGGGCAGTTGGTCCATAGTGAAGTGACTCCTTTATCGGGCCGAGGAAGTGCAGGAGCGGTCACTCCCTCGGCCCCATTTCGCCCTGGTCGCGGAGCGGTTGAGCAGCGCGTAGCGGTTTAGCAGAACGTCAAGCGACATTATCGGCCGCGTTCGTCTGTCCAGCTACGGGCCCAAACGAAGGGTCTGGGCGAAGCTTCTCTTCGATCTACGGCGTGGGCGTTTTCCAGCCAAGTGACGATCGAAGCCCCTGACGAACATCAATCACCTGTATCCGCCTGGAGCAAACAGCGATAACTCTGCGCCGCAGCGGGAATCGACGTTTCCTCCTTCTTATAAGTAACCTGGCAACCGGATTGGAGTATGTACAATGATTCAAGAAAGGCTGTCCCGCGTCGGAGGTCTGGATGGAAACGTTGCTCCGCGAATTGCGCTACGGGTTGCGGACGCTGACAAAATCTCGTGGATTTGCTGCCATCGCAGTACTGACACTGGCGATCGGCATCGGCGCATCCACGGCAATTTTTTCTGTGGTCGACGCCGTTCTCCTGCGCGCGCTTCCTTATCCGAATCCGGAAAAAATCGTGCGCGTGTGGGAACAGGCTCCCGAACGGCCACCGGATGAATCTGGCGGACCTGAATTTCGACGATTTTCGGACACAGAACAACACGTTCGCGGATCTGGCGGCATATGGCTATGGACCGTCATCTATATCCGGCGGAAGCGAGCCTGTGCGGGTCAACATAGCCATGGTCTCCAGCGGCTTCTTTAAAGCCCTCGGTGTCGAGCCTTCGCGCGGCCGCGCTTTTGCTAGGGAAGAACAGCGCGTCCACGGCACGCCGGCAGCGATCGTCAGCTACGGCTATTGGCAGCGATACCTCGGCGGCGCCACGGATCTCTCCACAATTCCACTTGAGAATGGAGACAGCCGTCTTTTCCGTGGTCGGAGTGATGCCGGAGAGTTTTGATTTTCCGTCCGGCACGGCCGCATGGATTCCGAGCGAGCGTTATCAGGAAGGCTCCAGCCGCACCGGGCACAATTGGCACGGCGTCGGCCGCGTCCGCGATGGGATTACCGTCGCCCAAGCCCGGGCGAATCTCAGCGCGATTGCTCGCCGGCTCAAAGAACAGTACGGAAAAGACGTCGATCTCAACGACGCCGCAGTAGTGCCTCTTGCCGACGCCATGGTCGGAGACGTGCGGACTGCTTTGCTGACCCTTCTGGGAGCCGTCGGCCTCCTGCTCCTGGTCGCGTGCGCCAACGTCGCCGGCTTACTTTTAGCGCGCACCTCCGCCCGCCGCAAGGAACTGGCGGTGCGTGCGGCGCTGGGGGCTGGGCGCGGCCGTCTCATTCAGCAATTCCTCGCGGAAGTCTTTTTCGCTTTCGTTCGCCGGAGGTGTACTGGGAATTTTGATCGCGGCTTCGGCGGTCCGCGTACTTCCTGCGATTCTTCCGGCGAATTTGCCGCGGCAGCAGGACGTGGCCATCAACACGCCGGTTCTGCTGTTCGCTTTGGCAGCGACGGTTGCTGTGGCCGTTTCGCTGGGGCTTTTTGCCGCCTGGCGCGCCGCCGCGGGCGATCTTCAGGAGGCATTGAATGCCGGCTCCCGCAGTTACAGTGGCACCGGCGCCAGCCAGCGGTTTCGCGGCTTTCTTGGTGATCGGCGAGATAGCCACCACGCTGGTGATTTTGGTCGGAGCAGGCCTGCTCGGCCGCAGCTTCTTGAGGCTGATTGCCACGAGTCCTGGATTTAGCCAGCAAAACCTGATCACCATGGAGTTTTCGCTACCCACTCCGCAATGGCCGGACCGGCTGGATCAGTCGGGCATCGCTGCGCCAGGTCTCATCTGGTGGAAGACATCATGACCCGGCTTCGCGGCATTCCCGGGGCGCAGACTGTGGGCTTGGCCGGAGCGCTTCCCGTCGCGGCCGGCGACGATCTCGCCGAGGGAGATTTCATCATCCTCAATGGCCAAAAGCCGCCCGCCAATTTCGATGAATTTGGCCGTATCGCTCAAAATCCTTCCCAAGCCGGACACGCCCTTTATTGCGTCGCCAGCGAGGCGTACTTCCGCACCATGGGCATTCCGATGATCCGCGGGCGGATGTTCGGCGAACAGGATGATTGGAATTCGCCGCATGTTGCCGTGATCAGCGAAGCTTTGGCTCGCCAGCGCTGGCCCAATCAGCGACCCCATCGGTCAGGTGATCGATTTCGGCAATATGGACGGCAACTTGAAGCCGCTCACCATCGTGGGCATCGTCGGCGATGTTCGAGCGCGCGGCCTGGATTCTCCGCCGAGTCCCGTCATTTACGTCGATTACCGCCAGCGTGGAATGAACGCCAATTCATCGCCCACCATCCTTATGCGCAGCGCGGCGCGAACGGGAGAGATCGTTTCCGCCGCGCGCGGCATTTTCCACGATCTGGCTCCCGATGTTCCCGTCAAATTCTCCACCTTCGCGGATGAAATGGGCGGCTGGCTGGCGGATCGCCGTTTTCTGCTTCTTCTGGTGGGATTATTCGCCGCCGCTGCCCTGGCTCTCGCCGCAGTCGGCATCTACGGAGTGGTGGCCTTTTCGGTTACGCGCCGCACCCAGGAGATCGGCATTCGCATGGCGCTCGGCGCGCAGCGTAGCGACGTACTGCGTCTGATCGTGGGCGAAGGCGCCCGGCTCGCGGTTCTCGGCGTGGCCATCGGCATTGCCGCGTCCTTCGTCATCACGCGCCTTTTGTCCAGTCTCCTTTTCGGAGTCAGCGCCACGGACCCAATCACATTCGCCGGCGTGGCTGTGCTTCTTTCTCTGGTCGCGCTGCTCGCTTCGTACTATTCCCGCGCGCCGCGCCATGCGTCTCGATCCCAATCACGCCTTGCGCTACGAATGACTCATGGTTCTACCGGGCGCCCGTCCCAGTTGAGCGAGCTGTCCCGCTGCGCCGGCCTCAAACACTGAAGCTCGCCTGGCCGGCGTGGACGCGGACCGGCGTGACGCGGGTAGCGGCCTGTTGTGTTGTTTATCGGCAAGCCGGCGAATGCGTCCTCACTCGATGCAGCCGTTTCGCGTGACGCGGCACGAAGAGCAGTCGGCGTCGAAGTATCTTTGATCGCATCCGCGCTAAAGCGCTCGTCATTGGAGCGCAATCATAACGCCGGACTGCGTGGAAACTCCGTTGACAGTAGCCAGCAGCGGCTGGTCGCCCGTGCCAAGGCCGGACGGGATCGTCAGGTTGAACTGAAAGAGTCCGGGCGACCCCATTCCCGTAAAGAACGGGTTCCCAGCACTCCCATTAACGGTGACGGTTATCGATTCGGTCGCCCCAGCGGGAGGGCCCGAGTAGGGCTGGCCGGCGGGTACTGCCGGATTCGTCGGCCCGAAGCCGACTCCGAATAACACCACGGTGTCGCCGGCCTTCGCAGCTACCGTCTTATACCCGAGCGAAGTCCCGGTCGGCCCAAGGATGTCGTACGAATTCGCTCCATTCCCGTTGGAGCCTGAGCCATCCGGGCGTAACCGCAGGGTTCTTGACGAGGAGATCCAGGTCGCTGAATTCATTGGGGCCCACGATGACATAGACGCCCTGGGGGTGCCTGGGCACCTGGGTTGTCTCGGCAGCATTCACGACCGGGCAGCCGAGAAGACCTACAACCAGTTTGCTCCAGCCCGATAGTTTCTTGCGCATGCCAGAACGCCCTTTAGAACTCGGCCTATCATTACCGGAATTTCATTTGGGCCCCCGCTTGGGCACCGAGTCACCGAGATTCACTTTATCACCGGATTGAAGCCGGCTGTGGTGGTTCATCGTGACTAGGGCAAGATCAGAAGATGGGAGCGAAATCGCCACCCGTTATCAATCGAGCGGGACATCCACGTCTTGATACCAGCATTATCGGTATTGGTGCGGGGCGCGGTCCTGGAACAAAGCTGGTATCACTTGATCCAAATGTTCGTGCTCACGCCACCGAGCTCAAGAATGATTTTGTTGCCGGCGAACGAAACCGTATTCCAGATCGGATCCATTCCCGGAACCAGCATCTCATCGAACTCATAGACCGCCACGGCGCCTCCGCTGGGACGCTTGGTTGCGGGATCGAGCCTGTGGGCTTCGAGCCACCTCAGGTTCCCGCTGCCGCCGTGCGCCGTCAATATGTAGATCAGGTCTCCGCGGGCTGACCAGAACGCAAAGTGGAATGAATCCGAAACCGGCGCGATCGGCACCCAGTCGAACGAGCCGAGCGGCTGCTCTTGCCACACTGGCGCGACGAACGTCTGCCACCGGTGCGTTCCCATCTTCGCGACGAAGCTAACCCAACGGCCGTCCGGCGAAAGCTGCGGGCCCGAGAGATCTTCCCCCGCCGACACGATCCGGTCCACCTTGCCCGTTCCCAGGTCGAGCATGTCGAGATGCTGGAGCTGCGGCGAATCGGCCCATAACAGCAGACTCTTGCCGTCAGGTGAAAATCCGCGCGGCATCCCACAGTTCTCGCAGAGTGTCCGCGACCAGAACGGCCACCAGCCCAGCGACTTCATCTGCACCGTCAGCCGGTCCTTGGTTCCTTCCCCGTAAGCGTAACGCGAGCCGTCCGGCGTGAGGACGGAATAGAACCCATCGCGCAGGAGCTTTTCTTTTCCGCCATCTTTAAGAAAGAGCGAAAAGTGGTCGCCGTTTTCGGCGCTGTACAGCAGCTTAGAACCGGCGGCGGATTCCTGGCCCTTGCGAGTGGGCGAGTGAGTCAGCTGCTCAGGCGGTCCGGTAAGGCGCTCGCCTGTCGAATCGAGCGGGAGCGCCCAGAAATTCATATCCACTCGCGTGCGGGCGAACACCAGCTTTCCGGCTGCGAACGAAGCACCGTAATCGCCTTGCGCGTCGGCGGTCGCGCGCACGGCCTTGCCGTAAACCTTGCCGCCGGGACCGATCTGAACCTTCCACAGCGTTCGCGTCTCGCCCTGCAGACCGCTAAAGACAATCCAATCTCCAGAAAGCCACGCGTTGGCGGACACGGAATTAAACCCTTCCTCCCGCAAGTCGGCGGCCATGGAAGTTTTGCTGGGTGCGCCGCTCGCGGTCTGAACGATCCACCATTCCGGCGCGCGATCACCGCGATTTTTCGCAGCGACCAGAATGCGCGCGCTGTCCGGCGACCAGACCGGCGCGTACGAATTGTCGATCGTTGGTAGCACTTCCTTTGCGGGACCGCCCTCGAGAGCGCGCTGGTACACTTTGCCTCCGATTCCATAAAGCAGCGTTTTCCCGTCCGGCGAGATTTTCGCCGCAACCGCGTCCTGGATCGCTAGCTCAGGTGCGCCGCCGAGAACCGGCACGCGATAGATTCCGTGCGGCGATCGCGTTGAAGTAAAGTAGACGGTCGCGCCCTCGGGGGAGAACTCGGGATCGTAATTCTGAGACGCATCGTCGGTCAGCCGCAAGGGTCGTGTCGAGCCGTTGATCCGGGAAACCCAGATCTGCGGATTACTGTGGCCGTCGCTACTGGCCACGAATGCCACGACGGCGCCGTCGCGCGACAGCACGGGTGATTGTGCCATGCCGATTCCGCTTGTAATCTGCCGCTCGTCACTCACGGGAGCCGACGACGTGGAACACGACACCAGCAGACACGCCGGCAAAACGACACACCATCTGCGCATGGTCGTTGTATCGGCGGGACACAGGCCGCGCATCAGGGCTTCGATCGCTATAAGATCGCTAAGGCTCGGGTTAACGGCCTCCACTCGGCTTCGGCTTTACCGCGTTCGCCAGCGCCAGCCGGTTCGCATGCGTGACATAGCTGATCTGCAGATCGAAACCGTTAGGCGTGGTGGTGTGATAACTCTTGAACGCGGCCACATGAATCTCGTCTCGCGTGGACGTGTCGACGCGCGCTCTGAGGCTGCGTTTCTCGAGCTCCGCCTTCACGCCGTCCGTATCCCAGGGCGAAATCCCAAACGAGATATGATCGATCCGCGGCCGGTTCCTCGGTGCGCCTTTCCCGAAATTCGGGTCGTTCGGGTTGCCTCCCCGAATGATGATGTCTCCCACTTCGCCAATCATCAGCTCATGCTGGCTTCCTTCGTCGTACGTCTCCTTCCAGCCCAACAGGTTCGAGTAGAATGAGGCGCTTTCCTTATAGTCAGCCGCGTTGTAGGAGAAGTGATCCAGCCAAACGGTCTTCCATCCGGTCGGTTCGAACGGCGGCGGCGCCGCCAGACTCGCCGTCGCTTTGATCTTGCGGGTCTTTGAAACGCCATTGCCGTTGCCGATCTGAAGGTCCCATCCATTTGGATCCTTCACGTGAAAGCTCTCGAACCCTCTGCCATCGTTTTCGGCCACCGGAGTCAGGCCGCGCTTCCGGAGTTCCGCCTGGATCTTCGCGGCGTTCCACGGCTCGATGACGAAGCAGAAATTCACCACCTTGGCCGGCTGCTGTTCCGACACTTGTTGAAAGATGGCGGAGCCCCAGTCGCCTATGTCCAGCACAGCCTGCTTGCCGTCATCGCTGCGGAGCGTCCAGCCCATCAGCGCGATATAGAACGCCGCTTCCTTCTGATAATCCTGCGCCTGGAAGGTGATGTGATCCAGCGCCACGGTCTTCCACCCCGTGGGATCGAACAAGCTCCTAACCGGGGCCGTCGCCACGTCTTCGGTCAATGGGCATGTTGAAGTCCCGTAGCCATCCCGGCACCGGCCCTGGCCGAATGCAGAGGCGGCAAACGGCGCGCCGGCGGCCGCTATTCCCAGGGCTCGCAGCAATTGGCGGCGAGTTCGGAAGCCGGAGTCGGTCAAATGTCTGGCCAGAGTATCATCCATAGGTTCGCCCACGCGATGCAGTATATGGTAGCTGAGAACTCGCTGTGATGGAGGAACCGCTGCGGGAGCGGATCCCGTCACTTTTGAAGTCGTGCTCAGATACAATCAGAGTTTCTGGGAATCGTTGTCTACGAATCGAGGAGCATGATGGAGCATGACTTGCAGCACACAATATCGCTTCTCACTCGCACCCCCGCTGCTCTCAATGCGCTTCTTCGCGATCTGCCGGAAACGTGGACGCGCCGGAATGAAGGTGAAAACACCTGGAGCGTTTTCGATGTCGTCGGCCATCTGATTCACGGCGAACGCACCGATTGGATGGAGCGGGCGAGGATCGTGCTGCAATTTGGCGAGACTCGGACGTTTGAATCCTTTGATCGCCAGGGACACGTCCGGGAGAGTCAGGATAAGTCGCTGGGCCAGTTATTAGATGAATTTGCCCGTGCGCGGTCAGAAAACCTGAACCAACTGCGTACATTGAATCTGCGGCCAGAGAACCTCGAACTGCGTGGACGGCATCCTGCCCTCGGAGTGGTTACTCTGTCGGAGCTGCTGGCGACCTGGGCAGCTCACGACTTAACTCATCTGCACCAAATCGCAAGGATTATGGCCCACCAATACCGGGAGGCCGTGGGTCCCTGGAGCGGATACCTTGGGGTGCTGCAATGCGCCGGCCACAGCTCTCCTTGATGACTCCGACGCGTCGCTCAGGGCTCAATCAGTAGGGACAGACCCTTGTAGTCCATCGACTCGAGAACCTTCCTTGCCGTGGCTTCGTCAGCCTTGATGGTAGCGGGGTGCGATTCAATCCAAGCCCAAACCACGATGCACTTCACGGCAAGTTCCTTGTGGCCGATGATTACTTGCGGATTCTGATATCCGGGTGGGCCGATAAACACAGCTAAATCCACCAGGGATGTATCCCCTTCGCCCCCCTTCAAGGTTCCCTCTTCCTGACGGTAGAAAGGATGGCCGGCCACTTCGCCCGCGGGCTTCGGGGCGAACTTTGTAGCCGTGGTCAAAGGCGTTCTGTTGGTATGGATCCGAAAACTTACATTCCGGCGGCGGCTGGTCAGCCTTCGTTCGCGGGCCTCCAGCTCTTGTTGTTTCTGATTCAGTGACTCGGTCAGCGATTCGAAAGGCGCATAGTGAAAGGCTGTGATCTTTTTCATGATTCGGCCGGCTTCCTCATATTTACCCTGCCGGATAAAAGGCTCGGCCTCCTTTGTTATGGAATCCATTTCTGCTTGATGAGCCTTCTGCAAGGCCTTCATTTCAGCGCCATGAACTCTTTCAAATTCCTCAAAAGCGGTCTTTTCCTGCTGCTTGAAGGCTTCTTTTTCTTTCTCTACATCGGCCAGCTGCCGGGAAAGTTGGGCATCGTCGAACCACCAGGTCTGATGAACCACATAGCTGGGATACTTGCGAACCAGGGAATTGGCGCCCTTATATTCGTAAGTTTCATTGGCGAAGGCGCTAAAAAGGGGGTACGGATCGGGTGAGAGGCCAAACGGCGCGGCATTCGGCAAAAGGCGAGCCAGTGCATCGCCCGTCGTCTTGCCCCAGCGGAGCAGTGCATCGTCGTCCTGCGCCGCCAGGGGATTCACCAGCAGGAGGGCTCCCCACGCGAGGGGAGTGATTTGCCTTGGCATGCATCACCGCCCTATTGCTTCACCAGTTCGACGCGGCGATTCTTGGCCCGGCCTTCCTCGCTGTCGTTCGCAGCCACCGGCGCGAGTGGGCCCACGCCCTGCGCATCCAGTCGCGCGGCCGCGATGCCGTATGTTTGGCTCAGCACCTTCACCACAGCGTCGGCGCGCCGGTGCGAGAGA
Organism: Terriglobia bacterium; assembly: GCA_963842485.1. Classification (GTDB taxonomy): domain Bacteria; phylum Acidobacteriota; class Terriglobia; order Bryobacterales; family Bryobacteraceae; genus Palsa-187. The sequence continues at coordinate 120,660 of CAWJHI010000122.1, forward strand.
TCCATATTGGACGCGAGCTGGCCGGCGTTGTCGGTATGCCCAACGACGTGCAACTTGAGAGCCGCGTTCTGCTGCAAAAGCTTTGCAATTTCCTTCAGTGTGCCGTCGGACTCCGGCTTGACTTCGGCTTTCCCGGTATCGAAGTAGATGCCATAAACGGATGCGTGGCCCGTGCGCGTAATGTCCCCGGCGAGGCTCTCCGCATTCACAGTGACCAGTCCGGCTTCCATCGGCTTGGCTTCGATAACGTCCACCTGAACATTTACCGGGCTGGTCGAATTGTCCTGTTCAATGTGGAGGTTCACGTACACATCGCCCGCCGAACGCGAAAGCTTCGCCGACACGTGACGCGGCGAGCAGCCTCCACACCAGCCCACATTGCCGACGGTTCCACCGCCGCATTGCTCTCCGCCCGAGCATGAAAACATGGTCTGGAAGCCGGCGCCCTGAAGAGCCTGCGTGTAGTTGCGAAAAACCTCCAGCGATGACCGCCCTTCCGGAGATTCGTAGTGGATGCGGGTCAGCTTACCTTCCAGGTGTTGGGTCTTGGCCCATCGATCTTGCTGCAGCTTTCCCAACGGCAACGTGTATTCGTCAAACGCTTCCGTCGAGTACTCCCTGATCACCGAGCCGGGATAGCGGGAAATAAGCGGATGATCCTTCCCGCCCGCAACATCGCCATTCTGCGCGACAGTGAAACTGGCGCACAAGAGCGCCAATGATACGACGCTAACCATTCTCATGGCAATTCGTTTCATTCGGGCTCTCCTTTCTTGCCAATGTTTTCACTGTTTGACAAACTCGACACGACGGTTCTTGGCGGCCCGTCTTGACTGTCGATCGAAGCGACCGGCCGAGGAACCACCCCAAGCGCCTGGAGGGGCGCGCTGGCGCCATACTTGCTCGCCAACGCCTGCCGTTGGTGCGATGCATCGAAAGATCCATAGTCCCCCCCGGAGTGTTCTGATTGTCCGAATCGCCAATCCATGCTTCTCTGAACTCTCGCTTCTTATAGCGAGAACTGCATTCGGAAACTGCAACGGCTCGCCCTGTTTTATCGCGTCCATTAAAAAGAATCTCCTCCCGACGACTGCTCGGGTTGCTGACACGCCCCCAGGTCTTTGGAAAGTTTGGACTTGCTGTTTCCGCTGACAAGAACGATGATTCGACAAGCGTGAAGCTCGGGCTGAAGAGGATGATTTACATGACGAACGCCGGCGAAGCCGCGAGCGTTGCGGAACAGGGCTCGTACGGCGCGCCGCGCCCGCTCTGGCAGCTCTGGCGGCGGGATTCGCAAGCCGGCTTACAATTTCACTTCCATCGGGCGGCCCTCAAATACGACCTCGCGGGTGATTGTTTCTCCAGCCACACGCACAACAATATTTCTTTTCATGGGTGCGAGCATCTTCGAACCGTTTGCCAGACGCATACTGAGCCGCCGTTGTGTATCGTTCCACGCGATATTCACCCGCATGAACTCATGCTTGCGATAATCGAAGGTCTTGCCATCGTCTTCGTAGAGCGAGAATGTCCCGTCGGCGCCGGGGTGAACCCACAAAGTCAGGCGACCGTCCACCATCTCTTCCGTGTATTGCTTCACTGGGCCTAAAGGAATCACCGCGCCGGCGCGGACGTAAAGAGGTATAGTCTCCAGATCTACTTTGCGGGTAATCTCCCGCCCGCCTTCGAGCTTCTCCCGAGTCCAGAAATCATACCAAGCGCCCTGCGGAAGGTATACGGAGCGTGAAGTCGCGCCTTTCTCCACCACCGGAGCCACCAGGATGTCGCGACCGTACAAGTACTCGTCACCGCGCGCCACGGCAGTGGCGTCCGTAGGGTAGCGCAACCACAGGGACCGGATGATCGGGACGCCGGTCTCACAGGTTTCCTTGACTGCGGAATACAGATACGGCATCATTTGATACCGCAGTTCGAGATATTTCCTACAAATCGGTTCGATCGCCGCGTTGTGCAGTTCGCTCGGATTCGGGTGGTAGTTGGGCGTCTCGGGATAGCCAATCTCGCCGGTGTTCCAGCCCCACGGCGTGTGCAGCCGCCAATCCCTCCCGTGGGCGCGGAACAGCGGATTGAAAGCCGCGAATTGAAACCAACGCACATACAACTCGCCTGTATATTCCTGAGTGGGAACGAAGCCGCCGATGTCGCTGCCCCAGTATGGAATTCCGCTGAGGCCGGTATTGATCCCGATCGGAATATGATTCTTCAGCGTCTCCCACCGGGATTGCACGTCGCCGGACCACAGGAAGGCGGCGAAACGCTGCATGCCCGCGTAGCCATTGCGGTGCAGCGCGTATACGCGCTCATTCGGCCGGAACATTTGATGGCCTTCGAAATACATACGATTGCGCGCCAGCCGGGATGCCGCGTCTAGCCCATCGCCCTGATCGGGCCACCAACCGTCCAAGCCGAGATCGAGCAATGGCTTGTGTACCGGCCAGTAGCAACTGACTTGACGATCCGGCGGCCAGCGATCATCCGAAGTGCGTCCGCTCGGCAGCGGCGCCGCCGTGCAAGGATCGGCAACGGTTCCGGTCAGAAGGCGTCCTTCCAGCACTATGTGTAGCACCACTTTGAAGTGCAGGGCGTGCAACTCGTCCATGGCCCGCTTTGGATCCGGAAAGGCCTTGAGGTTCCAGCTGAATTCACCATTGTGGGTATTCCAGCCGTTCGGACAGAAGTCAGTGCCCAGATAGATCATCGTTTCGCAGGGAAGTTTTTTGTCCCGGAACATTCTTGCTTCCTCAAGGATCCCTTCGGAGGGGCCCAGTGTCCGATGCGATTGCTGGTAGCCAAGGGACCATAGCGGAACCATCTCCGGGTATCCTGTGATCTTCGCGTACTCCCTCAGAATCGCCGCCGGCTCTTTCGCCCCGATGACGAACACATCCAGCGGTAGCGATACCTGTGGATTCGCTGGCTGGAGCACGCCTTTCTTCCCAGTCAAATCGAACCTACCGAGCGGTTGATGGATGTACATCGCCCAGCCGGAGGTTCCGATCAGAAACTGGATCGGCACCTTGCCCCCATGTGTGGCTAGCTGGTAGCCTCCTTGTCCGCTGCCCATTCGATCGACATTCCCGCGGCGATCGAACTGAGGTCCACCCTGGCCCAGGCCAAGCAGCGGAGATTCGCCAGTCTCAAAAAGGAGATTCCCGGTGCTCGCATCGCTCGTCAACTCCTGCACAAAACGTCCGCCTTTGCCTTCCACGCGAATCGTCAAGGGGTTGGCGGAAACCTTGACGGCAAGTTCTCCGGCCTTGACACGCCGGGAAGTGGAAAGCGTCCGCAAACGCGCCGCCGGCTGCCCCCAATTCTCTTTAATTAGCGCCCCGTCAATAGGAACGGCCTGCGTTTGGCCATTCTCCACCGGCTGGATTGTGATGCGAACGGTTTGTGAACTGACCGGCGTCAGCGCGATCTCAACCGGCCGTCCGGCGATCTGGATCGGAGTCTCCTGCGAGCACGCAAATCGCCGGCCCACCAGAGTACCGCTACCAGCCGTGGCGACATTCTTAAATATCTCCCTGCGTGTGATTGGCTTGGACAATTTGGTTGATTCCTATCTGTTTGAACTGGACGATCGCGGATATGCCACTGCCCTCGGCATTCGCCGTTGCAGGTCGCGAGCTTCCAGTTCGGCGCCTTCCAGCCGGTCGGCGGGGGGATTTGGAATCCGCTCCGGGGCTCAAGGCGATAATCATCGGTCCGCAGCCACGACCATGTCATCCTGGTCACCTCACTCGAGCGCCTGCCTCAGATACCCCGCCACGTCGCTGACGAAGCGGTGAACCGAAACCTCGGCGATGCGGTGGCCGGCGATCGCGTTCATGGCTTTTCCCACAGCTCCCAGCGGCGGTTCGTATAGACCCGAGAAATCCAACTGCGTTTCCGTGCTGGTCAATGGATAGATCAGGAGGTTCGCCTTCATGAGCGGGAACAGGCTTGGCAGTTTCGCCGCCTGCCATTCAAGCTGCAGTCGCGTGACGGGACCCGCCATGGCTTCGGATGCCTTCTCCTCAACCTTCTTGACGGAAATGATGATATCGGCTTCCACCCCGATTCCGCCGATCTCGACGCGCAGCTCGGAAGCGACCGATCGCGCCCGGGAAGCAGCCGCCTTCGTCGCCGACTGGAACACCGCAAGCGAGTCTTTGCTCAGCGCGTCGCGGACCTGCTCATAGGGATGATTGACATAGTCAAAGCAGCGAATCTCCCGGCCTTTACTCATCAGAATCGCTCCGTCTTCTGATGGAGCTGGCGTTCAGCAAACCGTACCATACTGTGATCGTAGCCGATGTCGCGCCCGTTTCGCGCCTCCCTGTCTCTCGTCACCGCCGTGTATTTCATGTGATAAACTCCTCGCGTATGCGCCCGTCCGGCTGTTTTCAACCGTAGCCCATGCCGGCCCTCGATGTTTTGTGCGCATGCACGGTTTTTCTTTCCGCCTTCCTCCTCTTTCAAATCCAACCGATGATCGCGAAGATGATCCTGCCATGGTTCGGCGGGGTGTCCGCCGTTTGGAGCACCTGCATGTTGTTCTTTCAGATGGTGCTCCTGTTCGGTTACGTTTACGCGCACTGGCTTCAGGGTCGATTCAGCGCCCGCCGGCAAGCGCTGATCCACAGCACCCTGCTGGCGTTGAGCCTGCTCGCGCTTCCCATATTTGCCGATCCTTCGTGGAAGCCCGAGCCGGGGGACAACCCTTCGCTCAGAATTCTCGGCCTGCTTAGCGTCACCGTCGGATTGCCTTACTTCGTCGTCTCCACCACTAGTTCGCTGATGCAGGCATGGTATGCGCGAACGCATCGCGGAGCCTTGCCCTACCGGCTCTTCGCGCTCTCCAATCTCGCCTCGATGCTCGCGCTCCTGTCCTATCCATTTGTAGTCGAGCCCGCCTTGACCACTCGCTTACAAGCCAACGTCTGGTCTCTCGGATACGCCTGCTTCGTGGTCCTGTGCGCGGCAACGGCGTGGCTGAGCGCGCGAACGGACACGGACGCATCGATCGTCGTTGCGGACCAGACAGAGCCTCCCCAGGCGCCCCGGCTCCCAACCCGATCCCTGTGGGTCGCGCTGGCCGCATGCGCCTCCATTCTGTTGTTGTCGGTAACCACTTTCCTCACCCAGGACGTGGCAGCGATCCCGTTCCTTTGGGTGCTTCCGCTCGCGGCTTACCTGCTCAGCTTCATCCTCTGCTTTAACACGCCCGGATCGTACCGGCGCGCGATCTATCTTCCCTTGGTCGTGGTGGCTCTGGCGATCGCCGGCTACCGGCTTCATCCGGCCGCCTGGAGGCCGCACATGATTCCGGCCATTGCCGTATTTACGGCCTCGCTTTTCGTCTACTGCATGTTCTGTCACGGCGAGCTCGTGCGGCTGAAGCCGCATCCTCGCTATTTGACCGGATTTTACGTGGCCATCGCGCTCGGCGGCGCAGCCGGAGGAGTGTTCGTCGGCTTGATCGCGCCGAACTTCTTCAACTCTTATTACGAGTTTCCCGTCGGACTGGCGATGTGCGCCGCGCTCGCCGGGATCCTGGCTCCACCTCCGAAAACAGGTTGGTTGAGTGCGCCCAGGCTCTGGAGACCCGCGCTGGGCCTCGTCTTCTGCGGCTTCGCGGTTTATCTGGGAATGGTCATGCGGCGGAGCGTGCACGATTACCTAGTCGTCGAGCGTAACTTCTATGGCCAGCTACGGGTAAGGATCATTGCGGAACCGGATGAAGAGCCGTACCGAATGCTGGTCCACGGCCTCATCAACCACGGCGCGCAGATGCTCAGCGAGCAGTACCGCAGGCAGCCGGTCACCTATTTTTGCACGGCATCCGGCATCGGGCATGTCATGTCCGCGCGCCCGGCTCACCCGCAGCGGGTCGGAATCATGGGGATGGGGTGCGGCACCCTGGCTGCCTATGGAAGACCGGGGGACATCTACCGCTTCTATGAGATCAACGCGCTGGTCCCCCCGATCGCGAAGACCCAATTCACCTATCTCACCGACAGTCGTGCAACGATTGAAATCGCGCTCGGCGATGCCCGCCTTTCCCTCGAACATGAGCCGGCCCAGCAGTTCGACCTTCTGGTAATGGATGCCTTCTCCGGCGACTCCGTACCCGTACACCTCATCACTCGAGAGGCGCTCCAAATGTACTTCCAGCACCTCAAACCAGGAGGTCTGCTGGCCTTGAACGTTTCGAACAGCTACCTCGATCTGCGCCCGGTCTTGGAACGTGCTGCGTCTTCCTTCAACAAGATCGCCCTGTATTACAGCCTTAGTCCCGACGACGACGACTTTCTGTGCTACCCGTCCGGTTGGGTCGTGATCGCCGATCCAGCCATTCGCCAGGCCGCGCCAGACCTGGTGAAAGCCGGGGAGATTCTTGCGCCTCGGCGAAACTTCCGCATCTGGACCGATGACTTTTCCAGTCTCTGGGGAGTCTTGAAGTGACAGGTTTTCTTAAAGAATTTTAATTACGGTGTGAGACTCGCCGCAACCAGAACCATTTAATATTGCAGGGAGCGATCTACTTTGCTCATGCCTTGAAGGAGGAACCCTATGAAGAAGCTTCTGATGGTATTACTCGCTGTGAGTCTCTTCGGCGCCGCCGCTGCCGTTACTTTCGGGCAGGACACGCCGAAGAAGGATGACACCAAGAAGGCCAGTAAGAAAAAGAGCGGCAAGAAGAAGGCAGAAACACCCAAGAAGGATGGTGGCCTGTACTAGCCTGACGTTATTTGGATGGGGGGCGGCTATCGCAGCCGCTTCTCGGCCGCCCTCACCGTCCCAAAAACCGGGCACGGCAACACCTGGGTCCAGCGGTAATCGCGCAATCCGTCGATCGCCGTCCATGTCGGGTGATATCTTCCGTACGGGTCCGGGTCCGTCGTGTCTCCCCAGCTACCGTCCGCATTCTGCGCCGACAAGAGATACTCGAAGCCGGTGCGCACCAGTGGATCCCGCAAAGTCAATCCGAACGAGCGCAAGGAATCGAGATATTCGCCCATCGTCTCCGGATCCTGGTCGGCGATCGCCTGCCGCAGATTCGCGTTGAGGTGCTCGAACTCCTCCGCGAAGCACGCGCGTGAAACCTTGAACCGGCTGTAGTCGTTGTAGGTGTACACCACGTGCGTCGCAGCGTACACGCCATCATAATAAACCGAGTCGTTGTCCGCCCCATGCGTCGGGTAAGGCCTCATCACCGGCAGCCACTGCAGAACGGCTGCGTAAGGGACGCCTAGCGTGATTCCGGTGTGGTCGCCCGTATAGGTTCCAATCAGCGCATCCTGGTAGAGCGCGTAGCGATTGCGCATCTTCAGCTTGGTGCCGCAGCGCTTGCAGACCTTTTCTCCGCGCGCGTTTTGGAACAAGCATTTCTTGCACTCCTCCGGGACGTCGGAAGGCGGCGGCTCCTTTGCCGGATCGAACAGGAAGTAATCGTAGATGGAGTACCGCGGCGCCGCGTCCAGCAGTTGCCGCCGCATTTGCGCGTCCGGCACGCCCAGCCGCTCGGCCGCGTCATTCCCGCTTGCCAGATCGATCACGTCATACGCATCCGTGTCCTTCGGCACTGTGGTGTGGATCCGGCGCCATTGCTGCGCGCGCTCGCGTCCCATGGTGGAGGCCATGCGCCGCAATCGTGGGCTCTGCAACGTCTCCGAAATTTTGTAGAAGGCAAACAGCAGGTCGCTGCCCCATTCGTGAAAATGATCCGGGTTGGTGGCGATGGCATGGTACATGAAATTGAGGCCGCGCTCGATCGCCCGGTCGCGGTCCGCCCGTGTATACCGCGAGCCCGGCCACAACGCCGCACCGTAGTTCGAATCCGCCACTTGCACCAGCGCGCTCGCCATCGCCACCAACGCCAGCAATCCCACCACCATCTGTTTCCCACGTCCGCGCTGCACCTAAGGCCTCCATTCCGTCGCCATGTTGTCGTCGGTAACCACCTGCTTGCCTTTCGTGCGCCGCAGAATGTTCTCTCTGGTTTCCATACCCTCGGAAACATATGTGTTCCCCGGCAGCGTGTCGGCGCGTTGCAGGATTTCTTCCAGCCGGCTGCGATCCTCCGGAACGGCCGGATCGAGAATCGGCTTTCCCTCCAGCCGGTAACTCACCAGGATGCTTCGCCAGCGCTCCCGGTCGATCTGGATCGCGCTGTCACCGGCCACCATCAACGGTCCGAAACGGAACGCATATGGGAACTCCTGTGCTCCGGTCCTTTGCGCCTCGGGAGCGAACGTCGTGTTGTAGTAAAGAATTCCTCCAGGCGCCAGCAGTTGACGCGCCAGGCGCAGAAACTCCACCGATAGCAGGTTCGTGGCGTTCGCGCGAAAATTGTAGATCGTGTCCATCACGATTACGTCGAACTGGTGGTCGCGATGCCGGAACATCCAGCGGCGGCCATCGTCGATCACCAGTTCCACCTTGGAATTGTGCAGCAGCGGCGTCACCTGCGGATATCGCCGGACGATCTCGAGATACCCGGGGTTGATTTCAACAATCACTTCCTTCTCCAGTTGCGGATGATTGGCAATGATCTCAGACCACGCGCCGCCGGACATCCCCACCACCAGCACCTGCTTCGGGCTAGGGTGAAAAAAACTGAGAGCCAGCGGCCGCATCAGCTGATCCGTCTCGCGGATGTCGGTCGTCATCCAGCCGTCGAAAACGCCGCCACCGAAGATAGCGCCATCCTCGTCGACCGTAATGACGCCGCTCCGATTCTCTACAATATCGGTCAAACGCGTGCCCGGCTGTCCCCAATCTTGCTTGGATTGCATCTGTCCATAGATCGTGGCGAACAGCGGCCGGGACGAAAGCATGACCGCGACGCTCAGACCAGCGGCCAGAAGAAATGCGTTGGTCCTTTCACGGCGGCGGAGCTGCGCCGCGCCTGACAATGCCACCGCAATCCCGGCTCCTAGAAGGGCCAGGAACACGGAGATCCAGCGTAGCGTCCAGAAATCCATCAACACGAACCCCACCATCCAGCTTCCCGCCGCCGAGCCAACGATGTTGCTGAAGTACAGGTAGCTCATGCCGGCCCCGGCGCGCGCATCGGGCCGCACGGAAATGTGGCATACCAGCGGAAACGTAGATCCCAACATGCCTGCCGCCACCGCGATCAGTGGCAGGCTCCAGACGTAGCTTACGCGCTGCACCAGCAAGGCTGTCACCGGCACCACCGCGAACGCCAGCAGGTTCGCCATCGTCACCAGCAGTAATATCGAACGCACCAGCGGCGCCACCTCCGCGGACTCCCCGCGGCAGATGCGGCGGCTTAGCAGAGAACCAACGGCAACGCCGGCCAGGACCGAACCGAGCACCAGCGCGAAACATTGCGCGGGTCCGCCGCTGGCATACGAATACAGCCGGTACCAGACGATCTCGTAGGAGAGCGACAGGAACCCCGCCATGGCCGCAAGTAATACAGCGATGCGAAATGGCAGTATCGGAGCCAGGTCTCTTTTTTCAGCCCGCCCCGCCTCTTCGGCCCGTCCCTGGCCTCGCCAATAGAAATGCATGGCTAATACGGCTAAGCCTACAAATGTGTTCAGCATCACAGCCATTTCGATGGACCCCGACATCCCCAGGCGTCGCATGGTGACCAGGGCCGCCAGGAAGCACGCCACAGCGGAGCCGAGCGTGTTGACGAAGTATAGAACTCCCACCGACCGTCCCACGTTGCCGGAGACTTTGACCAGTTGCTCCACCAAAAGCGGTAGAGTCGCGCCCATCAGGACCGTTGGCCAGAAGACCAGCGCGAAGGAAAGCAGCCCGGTCTGGAACGGCGGCGCGCCCGCCGTGAACTCCGCCACCCAATGAAACAGCGGCAGTGACAGCACGCCGTACAAGGCGGTTCCCAACTCGGCCCCGCTGAACAGCAGCAGCCAAGGAGCGGACCGATTCGTCGCGACGCGGCCTCCGACCAGGCTGCCCAGGCCCAAGCCCAGCATGAATGCACTCACCACGATCGTGACCGACTCGATGTTGACGCCGTAAATCGAGAATAGGGCCCGCTGCCAGACGATTTGATAAATCAGCGCGGGAAATCCGGATAGAAAGAACAACAGATATAAGCTAGGCAAGCCCGCGATCCGCATGCTGATTCAGAAATGGTAGTACAAGAGACGGTGAACGAGATTCGGTTCGTTATCGCGCCGCACCCCCAATCGGCTCCCAGAAGACATGACAACTTCCGACGGGTGCGCTGTGCTCGAAGAGGCGCGGTAAATTCAGGTCTTCGATCTGCGCCGATTCTTCACACGTCTCCACGGTGCCGTAGACCCCCTTTGCGGCTCGTCCGTCCAGCTCGTTCAGAGAAACGATATGCAGCCCCGCGGCCTGACGGTCCGGCAGATCGATAACTTCCGCATAGGAAAATTCGGTCCCTTCAGCCGGTGGACGTCGCGTCAGGAAATAAACCGATTCATCGGCCCACAGCGCTTCGCCAGGCGGCGTCACCTGGTTCACTTTGCTGGCGACCTCTTCCAATTCGCGCCAGCTAAGACCGTTGCGATCCCGGAAAAGCGTTCCGGCGCAACCCAGCGAGAAAATGACCAACAGCACCGCCACCAAACGCCACGGCCGGACGCCGCTGCTCATGCGCCAGGCGATGGCGTAGAGTCCCGCCACGGCGGGGATCGCGAGAAACGGAATCACCAGGACGAAATACCAGTCGAAGGTGGGATGCGCCAGCGAAAGTTCGATGCCCACCGCCGCCGCCATCCAGCCGCACAAATAAAACTCCTCCCGCCGGGCTCGATCCCATCCTGAGCGCCTGGCGATGAACCACAGGCCCGCCGCCGCCAGCAATCCTAGAATCCACGCTTGTGGAGAAGCCACCCAGGAGGTCAGCACCTTCCAGTCGTGCGGCGTGGCGTCTTCCCAGTTGGTCCGCCGGTAGAACAACTGGTATTCGATCAGATTGAAAAGCACGGCGTGCGGCGCTCGCGCGAAGAACCAGAGCACCGGCAGAAACGGGATCACGGCGCCCCCGAGAAAAATGGAGCCTGCTCCAGGCTTGCCCCGTTTCAGCATCCAGACCAGCAGAACCACGGGCGCAAGCGCCGCCAAAAGAGACGATGCAGCGGCAGCCGACACCAGGAATCCCGCCGCGGCCGTGAGCAGCCATCCTTTCTGCTCCACCGCCAATAGCGCGACGCGAGTCGCCGCCACCAGCAGGAACAGGCATACAGCGTACGGCTGTCCCAGAGTCGCGTATTCGATGACGGCGGCATGAAGTCCCATCAACAGCGCCGCGGCGACCGAGCCAGGCAATCGCCACGCTGGGACGGGAAAACGCGCGTAGACAAGGTGCGCGGCCATCAGAGTGGTCCCCGCCGTGACCGTTGCCGCAAGCGCGTGCACCACCCGCCAGCTCTCGCCGAAAACCCGCATCCACGCTGCGTTCCAATAGGCATTCAGCGGTGCCTGCGGAAAACAGAAGTCCAGGTACGGCCGCTTGCCGCGCGCAATCAGTTGGGCGGCGAGCATCTGGTAGCCGTCGTCCCAGAGAAACGCGGCAGTCTGGGAATACAGCAACAGGACGGCGAAAATACCGGCCACTGCCGCGGAGAGCAGAAGAAAAGGGCGGGGCAAATCAGGCTTCACTCGTGCAAATGATAACAGCAGCCCTGGCCGCCTCCAGAAGCAGCGCACTGCCTAGGACCATACCCGGCTTGCTATGGCGCTCGCGGTGCGCGACGGCCGTACGTGAGTGCGTGGCCGCGTCGCCAGAACAAACATCCCGCCATCGCCAACCCCGCAAGCAGCGCGAAAGTTCGATCCGATGGACGCATCGCTCATCACCGTGTAATCCAACGTCAGCCCGTGCTGCGCGAAATCACGCCGTTGATCTGCGATCTGAAGCCGCGGATTCGCCGGAACCAGCGCATTGACCAGGTAGACGCTCCACTCGGACTGGTGCGTGTTCAAAAAAGAAACCTGATGACGCCCGGCGCCTGCAGCCGGAATTTTCGCGGTTGCCCGAAGACGGATCGTCCCAACGCCGAGGCTCATATCGCGAAATGGCGGGAAGCTGGTGCTCAACCAACTGGATGGGCACGGGCCAGCCGTCGACTTTCAGCACGACGGAACGGAGCATCTGCCGCGCATACGCTTCGCCCTCAGCGCTGGAAATCTCACCGTCGCGGTTCGTATCGATCCAGCCAAACACCTTGGACGCCAGCGCGACGCCGGCCGTGAGGTCAATCTCCAGATCCACACGCTCGATGTCGATCGATAGCCGCGTGGCCTGCAGATATTCATCCACCCGATGCGCGCCGGCCGGATGGACCGTTGCCAGCCAGGCGCCCAGGACTGCGAACGGCATTAAGAATCTCCGCACGTTCATGGTCTTGACGAGTTTCGCGCCGTAATCGTTGGTGGGGTCGCGATAGATAGTGTGGATGTGGTCCAGGTCGCCTTGCTGCGGCGCATACTCAATGACGACCGTCGGCCCCTGGACGCGGTAATACGCCAGGCCGCCGTTCTTCGTCGCTCCGCTCCACGCGAAGTAGGTCTGCGGCAGGTTGGCTTTGATTTCCGCCATCTTCGCAGCTCGCCGCCTCGTCGTTGAGGATGCCGACCCACTCATGCACGACGTCGAGCAGCATCGCCTGCTGGCTCGCGTCCAACTCCGACGCGAGGATGCCTTCCGGTTGGATCACTTTTCCGTCGTCGCCGGGACCCAGCACCAGGTCCGTCACCTGATAGTTCAGGACAGCGTGCTTCAGTTGCGCCGCGTTCAGCGCGTTGATCAGCGCAAAACCCTTGTCGTTTTCGTGGCCGAGGGGTCGAATGGTCTGGCCGTTCAAGGTGTACTTCGCCGGCTGCGCCGCGGGCAGGCTGGGCGTCATTACGCTGTTCGCGACCGACCACCGTGACGTTGATGGCCAGATGATGCCCGCCAAATTGAATCATCCACGCCGCGGTTGCCGACGGCGTCCCGAGCAGCGCCATGTAGTACTCGTCGAGTCCGAAGCGAACACCGCCGCCGCGCCCCGGGCCTCCCTGGCGGCCACCGGTCCGCCCGCCTCCGGCATTCTTCAGCACCTCATCGCCGTTCATGATGTCGGTGACTTTCTGGTAGCCCTTCGCGGCTCAAGGCTGCGGCAACCAGCCGGAGCGCCGCCTCGCGTTGCCGCGGCGTCATGTCGCCGAAGCGCAAGCCATTCCTCTGAAAAATTCCCGTGGGAAGGTTGGACCAGCCCGTCCGCTGGCTGCTCGTGAAGCCGAACGTGCACTTGGTCCGCTCGGTGGCGTTCAGCGTCGCCAGAAACGCGTTGGCCGCCTCGACCACCCTCGCAGTTACTGTACCCTTCGTCGCAGACGCCACCGGTGACGGTGACTGAAAGCCAACCGCCACTGGTAACGCCGCCACGAGCCACAGGAACCCTGCTACAGCGGAGGCTGTCGGTAAGGCGATCCCTTCACGTTTGTTCATCGGCATAGGAGTACCTCTTGGCGGACCACTATAACAACTCTCCGCCAACTCCGTTGCTCCCAGCGATTCTGACCGATGCCCTCACGCTCTCGCGATTCTACGCAGCCCTCGCCACTACTCCTCCTAGGACCCGGCCAGGGTCGGAGCCGCGGAAGCCATCGAGACACACCACTACAGAAGCGTTCGTATTCCGGCCCAAAAGTATTCCGCAAAATGGGTTCTTCGTATAGGACGACGAACAGGTGGAACGCCAGCCAGACCAGCGCCCCGTACTCGAGCACGCGCGTATTTCCAAGGATCAAACCCTGCCCGGCAATGGCGGCCGCCACGGCAATGTACATCGGGTTCCGAACATAACGGTACAATCCTGTGACCACCAGATAACGGGTCGGAAAAACAGGTGCGGGCGTGCCCAGCCCTTTGATCGCAAAACGGGCGAATGAATCCAGCAGAACCAGGGTTCCTGCTGCCACCAGCAAACCTCCCACAATCCGCAGCGGAAGCCACCAGGCCGCGCGACTCTCCAACCGCCACCCGGAGATCCACCACGGCGCCAGTCCGGCCACCGTGCCTGGCGCAACCACCAGGAAGATTGCAGATCCGAGAACGGCAAACGCTCGCCTCACGCCAGCCATTTTTTCACGAAACCTCGACGAGGCGCTTCGACGGAGCTGGCCTGAAATACCAGCCAACGCCCCCTGCCCGGCTGACTTCGAATTCGTTGATAGGGTATATTTGGTGTTTCCGTGTTCACGACACTTCGCGTTATTTGAAAACAGGACCTTTTATGACAACCAGGATTGGATTTGTGGCCGTGGCGCTCTCGCTCGGGACCGTTGTATTGAGCTACGCTCAGCCGCGCAAGAGTTCGCTAACGGCCGACGACTATATTGAAATCCAGCAGCTCTACGCGCAATACAACAATGCTATTGATTCCGGCGATGCCGAGGGATACGCCGCCACGTTCACGCCCGACGGGGTGTTCAATACCTTCAATGGCCACGATGCGCTGGTCGGGTTCATCCATCGCTGGCGCGACAATATGAAGGGTGGCAACATGCGTCACTGGAACACCAATCTTGCCATTAACGGCACCCCGGAGGGAGCCAGCGGATCGGTGTACCTGTTGCTGGTCGACGTCAGCGTTCGTCCACCAGTGATCGCAACCGCCGCGAAGTATGAAGACCAGTTGGTAAAAACGCCCCAGGGATGGCGCTTCAAAAAGAGAGTCACGAAAGCGGAAGGCGCTCCTCCCGCCGCTGCCCCGAAGTACTAATTGATATCGAATCGCACTCAGAAAGGGAAATTGAAACAATTGATCGGACTTAGAAACGGAGACTGATTTCCGTAAATGTATGAAAACAACGCCCACGAAACTTGTCCTGTGGCATTTCTTCGATGGGGACGATCAGTTCTTTGAATGGGATGTCGCGACCCGCGCCATGCTCAGAGTCGCGGAATCTTCCGGTTAGTTCTGGACTAGTCACCTCTCGTATAATTCGAATCCGATGCGACCTGCTTCAGCATTAGTTCTGGTCTCGCTACTCTTCCTAGTTTCAGTTGGTGAGGCGATGTCGAGTGTTCACACTGTTCCAAAAAATCGACAGGCGCTTACAGGCGGTGCAGCAAGTTGGCTCCTCTGGAATCCTGGACTTTTGCCGCTTCAATGGACGATGTGAGGCGCGAGAATTACAGCAGCGATTTCTCTTATCAACTAGCTCGCCAAAATACTTGGGAGTTCCCACGCTTCTGCTTCGGTATGTTTCGCCCTCGGGTCGAGGACTGGGCCGCTCTGTACCAAGCAGTCGAACAATATCAAGGGGAGGTCGCTTGGGTAATGCACGATGGTTGCATCGCGGCAATGCCGGCCAAGCTTTTTGCTGGATATTCTAGTTTCTCCGGTTCCAGTTCCCCGGGTTGGACTTTCTATCCGCCCATTACGTCGGAAGTGGAGATAAAGAATCTGGAAGAGGCTATTCGCAATCCTCCGAAACCGGACCCTGTGCTCGTGAAGAAGGCGATAGCCGACATCCCGACTTTTTGCGGTTATTTGGAGCAAAGGCTTGGATTGCAGGAAAAGGCATCTCTCGATTTCGATCCCCAATGGCTGACCCGGGAAGGATTGGCCCAGTCTCGAGGGGAATTCGAGGAGTTCTTTGAGCCTGGTTCTTGGTCTGTATTTTTGGCTCGAGACCCGAAAGTCTACCCGAAGATGTCTAAGCCAACGTCACCGGCAGATCGATCGCTAAGAATGGGAATCGAGATGTCGGAACACGACGCTTTGTTCAAGGAGCTTGGTGCGCGTTGGGAAACCGGCGGTGAACGCCAACCTGTGTTAAAGGACTATCCCTTGTTGTCTCGTTTGGACGAAATCACGTCAGACGCGACGTATGCGCCTGAGGAGGTCAGCTCACTGTTGACTGAATACAGTCGGGCCGAGCAGGTCGTCAAAGATCCAGAGTCGATTCGGGGATTGGACAAACTTATTCGCATTGCGAAGTGGGCACAGAAGCTGCAACTCGGCATCTATTTTGGAGGACAATAAAAGTCGCAAGCCGACAAAGATATCTGGCTAAACCTTGGCCGGGACTTCTTCGTTGGCCACAGTCCTCGCCGCGTAGTGCGAGTCCACATACTCATCGAGGATCTCGATGAACTCGCCGACAATGCGGTCGCCCTTCAGTGTGGTGAACAGGCGTCCATCGACGTAGACCGGAGCCTTCGGCTCTTCAAACGTTCCGGGCAGCGAAATGCCGATGTTGGCGTGCTTCGATTCGCCGGGGCCGTTGACCACGCAGCCCATGACGGCGAGCTCATCTCCTCGACGCCCACGTAACGGCCCTCCAGGCGGGCATCTGCTCGCGCAGGTACGACTGGATGTCTTCCGCCATCTGCTGGAAGAACGTGCAGGTCGTGCGACCGCAGCCGGGGCACGCCGTGACCTGCGGCGTGAAGCTGCGAATGCCCATGCGACTGGAGAATCTGCTGCGCCACGAAGACTTCTTCGGTGCGGTCGCCGCCTGGGCTTGGGCGTGAGCGACACGCGGATGGTGTCGCCGATGCCTTCCGGCAGCAGGACGCCCATCGCCGCGCTGGACGCGACGACGCCTTTGGCGCCCATGCCCAGCTTCGGTGAGACCCAGATGGAGCGGGTAGTCGCAGCGCGCGGCGAGCGCGCGGTAGACATCGATCAGATCCTGAACGACCGCAGACCTTGGCGGAGAAGACGATGCGATCGTGGCCGCAAGCCGACATCTTCGGCGAGGGCGGCGGAGCGGAGGGCGCTCTCGAGCATCGCTTCGATGTAGACATCGCGCGCGTCCCGGGTTCGGGGCGGCTCGCGTTCTCGTCCATCATCGTGGTGAGCAAGTCCTGGTCGAGCGATCCCCAGTTCACGCCGATGCGGACCGGCTTGCCGTTCGTCGACGGCGATCTCGATGATCGTGCGGAAGTTGCTCGTCGCGGCGTTTGCTGCCGACATTGCCGGGATTGATGCGGTACTTCGCGAGCGCGCGGGCGCACGCCGGGTACTTGGCCAGCAGAAGGTGGCCGTTGTAGTGGAAGTCGCCGACGATGGGGACGCGTGACGATCCGCTTGCGAGCTTCCACGATCTCGGGGACGGCGGCGGCGGCTTCGTCGTTGTTGACCGTGACGCGCACCAACTGCGAGCCCGCGCGGGCGAGCGCGGCACCTGCTGGGCGGTTGAGGCCGCGTCGGCGGTGTCGGTATTGGTCATCGACTGCACGACGACCGGTGCATCGGAGCCGACGCGCACACCTCCGACCACGGCCGTAACGGTCTTCCTGCGTTGAATGGTAGCCATAGTGAATCTCTAGTTTAGATCATTTGCGAGCGATGTGGAACCGCTGGCGCACGCAAATCGAGTCAATCAAAAAGCTGGCTGTGGGAGCCTAATCGGACGAGTTGCAAGACGTTCCGCATCCGGCTTGCGATAAATCAAAAGCAAGTCAGGCTTCAGGTGGCATTCCCGATGATCCCGCCAATTGCCAGCCAGAGCGTGATCGCGGTTTTTGTCGGGCAGCGGAGCGTCCTGCGCCAGTAGCGACACGACATCGGCAATGAGGGAATCGAGATCAACGCGATGACTTGCCCGCTTTTCGCGTTTGAAGTCACGGCGAAATGCCGTGGTACGCTCAATCCTCCGCATTCAGATCAGCTAGGAGATCCGACACGCTGTTAAACGAGGTCAGTCCTCCGTTCCGCGCCTGGCGCATGGCAGCGGCGGTTGCCGCGTTGGGAACCTTTACCTCGAACGGAAGGGCCTTTTCCGCTGCGACGCGCGTCAGCAGCACGCGCACGGCATCGGAGACGGAAAGCCCCATCGCTGACAAAGTTTTAGCGGCCTGCGCTTTTACTCGCTTGTTGACGCGAACGTGAACCATTTCAGTTGCTGCCATTCGGTGCTCCTGAGATACATTGTATCTCAGTGACGGGAGTCAGTCAAGGCCGCCTTGGCTTCAACCCTATCGGGCGGTCAAGTCCGCAAGCACAAACGAAGTTACGGACTTCGTAACAAAGAAGCTCCGGGCAGAATCAGTCTAGACGAACTCATAACCCGGGTCGTCATCGCGACCGGTTGTGTCCGGGGCGCTTAGCTCGATCGCAGATGCCCAAATGCTCCATTCGAATCGGATTTTGTAACGGACCGTCGTGCATCCTTCACTATGACTTTGGGTGGTCTAGCATGGACCTTCCAAACCGATCCCGACCTGGGAGTGCGGTTTCGTCCGTAGACCGATCCAAGTTTTGCTGTATTAACAAAATGGAGGAGTCGTATGAATCATCCGATCAAGGCAACCCGGAAGAAGAAGCAGGCGCGAAGCGGGACAGCGCGAGCGCACCGCAATGGCCCAGCTTCGCCGGTAATTCTCAAGCTCGTAGGTACGAGCCCAAGTGGACGAGTCACAGTATACGTTGATGCCGCGCTCGGCCAACAGGCGCTGCAGAATGCGCAGGATCTGCTCAGCGATGCAGATCGAGTGGTGGCCGCGAACGATGCGATTTTTGGAACTACCGGAGGCCCGGTCAGCGTCATCGTCTTTGCTCTCGGGGGAGCCACCGACGGCACGGGCGGCGCCGACCACATGGGTTGCGACTATCAGAATGGGGCGGCGATCGAGGTCGACGCTTCGTACGGTAACTCGGCGCGGGTATCGGCCCTGTTCGAGGCCGAACTGAGCGAGTGCTCGATGGGCGGAAACCTGTGCGGTCAAAGTACGGGCGAAGCCCTTTCGCGTTGGTGCGCCGCAGTGGTCGGCAACAATGCGCTTTCCGATTTTGCGACCGCACCCACGTGGGTTCAGGACGGGATGCCGAACTGGGTCGACCAGACTGAGCCCACCGATCAGCATGCCGACAGCATTGGCTGCGGCATGGCATTTCTGTCGTGGCTGATGAGCCAGGGCTACAGTCTCGACAAGATCGCGCCGCAGATGGTTGCGCTGGGCGATGGCGGAACGCTGGCCCAGCTTTACGCCAATCTCACTTCAGATGTGGCGTCGAACGCCTGGCCGAAATTTCAGGCGGCGATCCAGAACCTGCCGAACGGCGTGAACAATGACGATCCCTTCGGTGGAGCGGCGCAGTCTGCGCAACTGGCGAAAGCTGCGCCCGGGAAGGTCACTGTGCGGAAAAGCGCGGGTGAACGCGCCAGTGGCGGTTTGCAAGCCTAAGTCGAAGACGGTTGTTGCCGCCGAGCAGGAAGACGGCATAAACGAAAAGCCGGCGGTCGAACCTGGCCGCTGGCTTCTTGTGTCGTGGCGAGGGTGTGACCGTTTATGGCAGCTTGTCGGCCAGCCCCGGAATCGTCTTCATCAGATCGTTGTAGATGACCATCACGGCAAACAGCACCAGGAAGACGAACGCGGCCTGATAGACGCGCTCCTTTATGCGCAAGCTGATATCGCGCCGCATCAGGCCTTCGATCAGCAGGAACATGATGACCCCGCCGTCAAGGATGGGAATGGGCAGCAGGTTGAAGATGCCGAGGTTCAGGCTGATCGCAGCGGTCAATTCGAGTCAGCGGCGTCCATCCTTTGCGACTGGCGGCTTCTCCGGCGGCCTGACCGATACGGATTGGTCCTTCGATGGTGCGAATCGACATCTTGCGTTCCACCATCTTCTTCACCAGTTCCAGAATCATCAGCGACGCGCGCTCATTGCGGACGATCGACAGATGCAATGCTTCGGTGAAGGGCAGAGTCGTGACCTTGCTCGGAAAACTTCCCACGCCAATGCGATACGACTTCTCATTCATCACCGGTTGCACGGTAAAGTTCTTGATCTCATTGCCCCGGCGCACGGTTAAGGCAATGGGTTTGTCTTGCGATTGTTTAAGGCTCTCCACCATGGCGGCCAATGCGGGCACTGGTTTGCCATCCACGGTCAGAATCTCGTCGCCCAGTTTCAAACCTGCCTTCTGTGCCGGCATCCCTGGTTGAAGGTCGGTGATGCAAACGCACGGTTGCTTGGGGGACCAGCCCGCCATTCCGATCTGATCCACGCCGTAAGCCTCCGGCGTGATCGTCTTGT
>CAWJHI010000123.1:0-244931 GCA_963842485.1 Terriglobia bacterium
CAGCCCTCCGCTCGCGCTCCCGATCACCGCCATGTACGGGTACGTGTTCAGGTTGCCCGCATTCACCCACGCTTCCAGCGTGTACGAACCGGTCAGTACGTTCCCGCTGAAGTCCACTCTGCTGGTCGTCCCGTTAAACGTCCCCCCTCCCCCGATTTCTCCCGTGGTCGCTCCCACCGACGTCGCCGTCCCGTTATCCCCGTGCGTGGTCGAATCGTTCGTGCCCGCCAGGTGAAACACTTCCAGATAATTGCTGTCCCACACTCCCCCCGCATTCTGCTGGTCCGCGCCGTGCTGTTCCCGTAGATACACATACATCACCGTCCCCGATTGCAGCGCCGGCACCTGCACCCACGCCACCAGCGTCCCCGTCGCGCTGTTGTAGCTCTCGATTTCGTGATTCAGCTTCGTCACCCCGTCCGACGCCGTGAACAGGATATCGTTCCCGTTCCCTTGCGTGTTCCCCACCAGATTCCCGTCCGTCACCGAGTACAGCATCGGAAAGTTCGTCAACGTTCCATTCACTTGTCCGCTGTTGACTGCGATCGCCTTCCGGCTGCTCCACCCGCTGCTATACCAACCCGGCCCGCTAGCCTGTATCGTCAGCGTCAGCGTGGCGTTGCCCGTCCCGCCGCTGTTCGTCGCGCTCACCGTCACCATCGAGGTTCCCGCCCCCGACGGCGTCCCCGAAATCAAACCCGTCGTCGTGTTCACCGATATGCCGCCGGGCAACCCCGTCGCATTGTAACTGGTCGGCGTGTTGGTCGCCGTGATCTGATACGAGAACGCGATTCCCATCGTCCCGCCGGCTGTCGTCGCGCTGGTGATCACCGGTGGCGGCGCCGGTCCCTGCTGCTGCACCGATCCCTCACTCAAGAATGTTCCGGGCGATTTCTCGTTGTTGTATTCCGCCGCGATCCAGGCCCCCGAACGCGCGGTGTTGGAGATCCTCACCTCATCCATCGACCCCGCGAAAAACAGATTGTCATATCCCGACCGGTACCCCAGCGAGTTCGTCCTGGCTCCCCCATTCGCGCTCAGACCCCCGCTGAAACTTCCCGACACCGACCCATCGAGATAGTAGCTATAATTCCCCGATCCATCCTGCGCCGCCACAATGTGATGCCACCCCCCCACCCCGATCCCTCCCGTCGACCCTTTGTCGGAGGAATAGCCTGGCTTGTTTACCACGATGTTCCCCGCCGAGTAGTCCACTCCAAAATCCAGCCCTCCGCTCGCGCTCCCGATCACCGCCATGTACGGGTACGTGTTCAGGTTGCCCGCATTCACCCACGCTTCCAGCGTGTACGAACCGGTCAGTACGTTCCCGCTGAAGTCCACTCTGCTGGTCGTCCCGTTAAACGTCCCCCCTCCCCCGATTTCTCCCGTGGTCGCTCCCACCAACGTCGCCGTCCCGTTATCCCCGTGCGTGGTCGAATCGTTCGTGCCCGCCAGGTGAAACACTTCCAGATAATTGCTGTCCCACACTCCCCCCGCATTCTGCTGGTCCGGCGCCGTGCTGTTCCCGTAATACACATACATCACCGTCCCCGATTGCAGCGCCGGCACCTGCACCCACGCCACCAGCGTCCCCGTCGCGCTGTTGTAGCTCTCGATTTCGTGATTCAGCTTCGTCACCCCGTCCGACGCCGTGAACAGGATATCGTTCCCGTTCCCTTGCGTGTTCCCCACCAGATTCCCGTCCGTCACCGAGTACAGCATCGGAAAGTTCGTCAACGTTCCATTCACTTGTCCGCTGTTGACTGCGATCGCCTTCCGGCTGCTCCACCCGCTGCTATACCAACCCGGCCCGCTAGCCTGTATCGTCAGCGTCAGCGTGGCGTTGCCCGTCCCGCCGCTGTTCGTCGCGCTCACCGTCACCATCGAGGTTCCCGCCCCCGACGGCGTCCCCGAAATCAAACCCGTCGTCGTGTTCACCGATATGCCGCCGGGCAACCCCGTCGCATTGTAACTGGTCGGCGTGTTGGTCGCCGTGATCTGATACGAGAACGCGATTCCCATCGTCCCGCCGGCTGTCGTCGCGCTGGTGATCACCGGTGGCGGCGCCGGTCCCTGCTGCTGCACCGATCCCTCACTCAAGAATGTTCCGGGCGATTTCTCGTTGTTGTATTCCGCCGCGATCCAGGCCCCCGAACGCGCGGTGTTGGAGATCCTCACCTCATCCATCGACCCCGCGAAAAACAGATTGTCATATCCCGACCGGTACCCCAGCGAGTTCGTCCTGGCTCCCCCATTCGCGCTCAGACCCCCGCTGAAACTTCCCGACACCGACCCATCGAGATAGTAGCTATAATTCCCCGATCCATCCTGCGCCGCCACAATGTGATGCCACCCCCCCACCCCGATCCCTCCCGTCGACCCTTTGTCGGAGGAATAGCCTGGCTTGTTTACCACGATGTTCCCCGCCGAGTAGTCCACTCCAAAATCCAGCCCTCCGCTCGCGCTCCCGATCACCGCCATGTACGGGTACGTGTTCAGGTTGCCCGCATTCACCCACGCTTCCAGCGTGTACGAACCGGTCAGTACGTTCCCGCTGAAGTCCACTCTGCTGGTCGTCCCGTTAAACGTCCCCCCTCCCCCGATTTCTCCCGTGGTCGCTCCCACCAACGTCGCCGTCCCGTTATCCCCGTGCGTGGTCGAATCGTTCGTGCCCGCCAGGTGAAACACTTCCAGATAATTGCTGTCCCACACTCCCCCCGCATTCTGCTGGTCCGGCGCCGTGCTGTTCCCGTAATACACATACATCACCGTCCCCGATTGCAGCGCCGGCACCTGCACCCACGCCACCAGCGTCCCCGTCGCGCTGTTGTAGCTCTCGATTTCGTGATTCAGCTTCGTCACCCCGTCCGACGCCGTGAACAGGATATCGTTCCCGTTCCCTTGCGTGTTCCCCACCAGATTCCCGTCCGTCACCGAGTACAGCATCGGAAAGTTCGTCAACGTTCCATTCACTTGTCCGCTGTTGACTGCGATCGCCTTCCGGCTGCTCCACCCGCTGCTATACCAACCCGGCCCGCTAGCCTGTATCGTCAGCGTCAGCGTGGCGTTGCCCGTCCCGCCGCTGTTCGTCGCGCTCACCGTCACCATCGAGGTTCCCGCCCCCGACGGCGTCCCCGAAATCAAACCCGTCGTCGTGTTCACCGATATGCCGCCGGGCAACCCCGTCGCATTGTAACTGGTCGGCGTGTTGGTCGCCGTGATCTGATACGAGAACGCGATTCCCATCGTCCCGCCGGCTGTCGTCGCGCTGGTGATCACCGGTGGCGGCGCCGGTCCCTGCTGCTGCACCGATCCCTCACTCAAGAATGTTCCGGGCGATTTCTCGTTGTTGTATTCCGCCGCGATCCAGGCCCCCGAACGCGCGGTGTTGGAGATCCTCACCTCATCCATCGACCCCGCGAAAAACAGATTGTCATATCCCGACCGGTACCCCAGCGAGTTCGTCCTGGCTCCCCCATTCGCGCTCAGACCCCCGCTGAAACTTCCCGACACCGACCCATCGAGATAGTAGCTATAATTCCCCGATCCATCCTGCGCCGCCACAATGTGATGCCACCCCCCCACCCCGATCCCTCCCGTCGACCCTTTGTCGGAGGAATAGCCTGGCTTGTTTACCACGATGTTCCCCGCCGAGTAGTCCACTCCAAAATCCAGCCCTCCGCTCGCGCTCCCGATCACCGCCATGTACGGGTACGTGTTCAGGTTGCCCGCATTCACCCACGCTTCCAGCGTGTACGAACCGGTCAGTACGTTCCCGCTGAAGTCCACTCTGCTGGTCGTCCCGTTAAACGTCCCCCCTCCCCCGATTTCTCCCGTGGTCGCTCCCACCGACGTCGCCGTCCCGTTATCCCCGTGCGTGGTCGAATCGTTCGTGCCCGCCAGGTGAAACACTTCCAGATAATTGCTGTCCCACACTCCCCCCGCATTCTGCTGGTCCGGCGCCGTGCTGTTCCCGTAATACACATACATCACCGTCCCCGATTGCAGCGCCGGCACCTGCACCCACGCCACCAGCGTCCCCGTCGCGCTGTTGTAGCTCTCGATTTCGTGATTCAGCTTCGTCACCCCGTCCGACGCCGTGAACAGGATATCGTTCCCGTTCCCTTGCGTGTTCCCCACCAGATTCCCGTCCGTCACCGAGTACAGCATCGGAAAGTTCGTCAACGTTCCATTCACTTGTCCGCTGTTGACTGCGATCGCCTTCCGGCTCGTCCATGCGCCGTTATACCAGCCCGAATTCGTTATCGTGTAGGCGGCCGACTCGATCGGGCTATCCGCCATCCCGGCCAGGAAGGCGAAGGCTTTGAGCGTCATTGAATTGGCCACGAGGACGGGACTGGTATACATGGTGCCGTTGGTGGCGCTGGGGGTGCTGCCGTCAGTGGTATAGAGGATCGACGCACCGCTGGTGGCAGTAGTGATGGTCACCACCTGAGGACCACCGAAGCTTCCGCCTGGGGGGTTAAATGCGGGAATTGCTACAGCCGGAAGAGCTCCCTGGAACTGTAGGTTCACCGTACTGGTGGAATCGGGGGCTACCACTACGCCCGGTTGTGTCACCGCGTTTAAACCAGTAATCGAAGCTGTTACCGAATAGGTGCCATTGGGCACACCGGTCAGCGCGTACGCTCCGCTCAAATTCGTGGTGGTTCCGGTCGAGAATCCATTGTCGGAGACAAACACCTGGGCGCCCGGGATAAGGTGGGCCGCCGCATCGGTCACGACGCCCGCGATGGAGCCGAAATGCGGAAGGCTCAAGTTCGCCGTTGTGTTACCGCCCACCGCGACTGTCAGCGCCGCCGACAGCGTGGTGCTGTAGCCGACCGCCGACGTTTGCAGGTTGTAAGTGTTACTCGAACCTCCTGGAACCCACAGCGAGTAGTTGCCGTTCGCGTCCGCGACCGCGTTGGAGACGATCAAACCGGCCGAAAGAGCCTGCACGATGGCACCTCCCACTCCGTTTCCCTGGTCCGTCACGCGGCCCACAAACTCGCCATAGGACTCGCCCACGGCGACCGTAAGATTTGTATCCGCTCCCGGCGCGACGGTCACGCTGAGATTTTGCATCGGATATCCGGTTACCGACACGCTCACGGGATAAGTGCCCGCAGCGAGACTGCCGAATCTAAACAGGCCGGTGGGCTGGGTCAAGGCGTCCGTGGTGATGGTCTGGCCATTGATGATAATCTGCGCGGAGGCGAGCGGATTGGCCGCACTATAGGTATCGATGATTTGCCCGACCACTCCACCGGTGGTGGCGGGTCGCGTGGCGCCGGCAACAGCGTCGTAAGCGTTGATGATTCCGTATCCGAAATCCTGACCCCACCCTCCGCCAATGTTGCTCGAAGCCGCGGTTTGCTCTATCCGCTGAAGAATCGCCGCAGCAGAGGTGTTCGGCGTAGTCATCGCGACCAGACCTGCGAGCGCCGAAACAAACGGCGTGGCCATGGAGGTGCCATCAAGGCCGCCATAGGTGCAACAGAGCGGCATCGAATAACCCGATATGGCCAACGGCAGTGTCGACAGAATCCCGACGCCCGGGGCGGCCAGCTGGATTGAGTTGCCAAAGTTAGAGAAGCTCGCCAGGTTGTTGGAGGAGTCGGTTGCGGAAACACCCACGGCGTAATTGGATGACGCTGGGAAGTACGGATCGCTGGTGGCGTTGTTCCCGGCTGCTGCAACCGTGAGGGTGTTGTTCTGCCAGGCATAATTGATCGCGAGCTGCACCGCCTGCGAGTAGACGTTCTCCGTGAAGCTCATCGAGATCACTTGCGCGCCGGCGGCGACGGCTGCCGCAATCGCTTGCACGACCGTGGCGTCGTCTCCCATGCCCGTGTTATCCAGGACCTTGAATTCCATCACCTGTAGCGGGTACCCTAATGACGCCACGCCGGCGCCGTTGTTGGTGGCCGCCGCGAGAATTCCCGTTACGTGTGTTCCGTGTCCATAGTCATCCTGCCATGGGCACGCCGGGGAGGAAATCGCATTGGCGACAAACGCCTGACTTTGGCTCCACATCAACTGGCCGCCATTGGCCGCATCTGTCGACGATCCGCCGGCATTCACGAAATCGGGATGGGAACAGTCAGCTCCTGTGTCTAGTACGGCCACCTTCACCCTGGCGGTTGAGGCGGTGGCCGAGGTGAGGTATTGAGATGGGATCAAACTCCAGGCCTGGAGAGCCTGAACAGTAAACAATCCCCATTGGTTCTGCTGCGAGTACAAGGTGTCGTCGGGCGAGGAGATGGACGCCCGGCGGACGCGATTCGGCTCCACAAAATCGACGGAGGGATGCGCCGCCAATTGCGACGATGCGGTGATCGAGATCCCGGCCGGTACACGAACTCTATACAGATTCGCGATCCCCAGCGGCTGGATGAAGGCTCCCGGCAGGAAACTGCGGATCGTCGATAGTGGCGCAACTCCTGGTTTCAGCCGGACGATAATCTCGTTGGCAACGACGGCTTCCCCGGGCCGCGCGCGATATTCGCGGCCGGCCCAAACCGTCGATATGGATCCCGCCAGGCACACCAGCAGGAGTCCGACCGAGCGTGTCAATTTTCTTGGTTCCATTACGCGGAAAAGACGGTATCCCTCGATCTTAATCCATCGGCTAAGTGCATAAAATGCTTGAGAGTACCAGTCCCACGCTCCCCACCTCCGCGCGATGCTGAGCTATGACGAAGGGCAAATCAAGTTCTATGAAGCTCAGAATCATCCTCACGGTCTCCTTTGCGTTTTCGACGGTTGCCTTCGGTCAGCCTCAGTACAATCCGGCGTTGTGGTCGGGCATGAAGTATCGCATGATCGGCCCCAGCCGCGGTGGAGGAGTGACGGCGGTAACCGGAGTCCCATCCCAGCCGTTGACGTACTACATGGGATCGACGGGCGGCGGGGTCTGGAAGACGGTCGATGCGGGTAACAATTGGGTCAACGTCTCTGACGGTTTTTTTTCGGCCGCCTCGTTGGGAGCGATCGAGTTTCGTTGTCGAACCCCAATGTTGTTTACGCGGGCACGGGATCCAACGACGGCCTGGTTAGCGTGACGCGGAACGATGGAGAGACGTGGTCGAACGTAACTCCGAAGGACCTACCGTCACGCGGGCGCGTGCAAAACATCGAGCCGAGCCCGCACCGGGCGGGCACCGCATACGTCGCGATCTACCGTTATCTGCTGGGCGACTTCGCGCCGTACATTTATCGCACCGACGATTTCGGCAAAACCTGGAAACGGCTGACCGACGGCAAGAACGGAATCGCGGCCCATGAGCCGACTCGGGTGGTATAGGACCCGGATCGCGCGGGGCTCCGGTACGCTGGAACAGAATTCGGTATCTATGTTTCATTCGACAATGGCGACCGCTGGCAGCCGTTTCAGTTGAACCTTCCCGTCACGCCGGTGACGGACATGAAGGTGGCACACGAGGATTTGATCCTGTCGACGCAGGGCCGGTCCTTCTGAATTCTGGACGACCTGACGCCGCGGCATCAATTGAGCGACTAAACCACGGCGGGAGCGGCGTTTCTGTTTCCGCCGCGTGAGGCGATTCGCACGGTCCGCGGGGGGCCGGGGCGGGTTGAACCCGTCCGCGATCCGGTATCCCCCTCCGTAAAGAGCTAGACGGCAGGATTGCGGAGCTGAACCGGATTCTCGGGCCTGGGAAATAACCCGTTAGAATAGAAGAACGTTCTTGTTCGCCCGCGATTTCAGGTAAAAGCGCTGAATCGGGCCGCGCTGGTGAGCCATCTGATTAGATTGAACATCAATTTCTTCGATCGCTATCGTTCTTTTCTGCCATAGCGCTTCGCCGGATTCTTCTTCGTTAAATGAAAGCCCTCATTGATCTGACTTCGAGAATGGTACCCCAACCGTGAAGCGCTCTCCCTTTCAAATCGTCCTAACCGCCGCCTTGCTCGGGCTGGCTGGGTGCGCAAGCCGGCCAGCGGCGGCGCCTTCCGGCCAGGCGCAGCCGCCCGCGGACGTCGAGGTGGTCAACGTCGTTCAGAAAGACGTGCCGATTTACGGCGACTGGGTGGCGACGCTGGACGGTTTTGTGAACGCGAACATCCAGCCGCAAGTCAGCGGATATTTGATCAGGCAGGAGTATCGTGAGGGATCTCACGTTCACAAAGACGACGTCATGTTCGAGATCGACCCGCGTCCGTTCGAGGCGACGCTGGCTCAAGCGGAAGGACAGCTGGCGCAGGCGAAGAGCCAAGTAGCCCAGGCGCGCGGACAGCTGGCGCAAGCGCAGGCGCAACTCGGGCTCGCCAATATCAACGTGAAGCGCGATACTCCGCTGGCCGCCGCGCGAGCGATCCCGCAGAGCCAGCTCGATAACGACGTTCAGGCGCAGGCGCAAGCCGAGGCGCTGATCAAGACGGACGAAGCCGCGATTCAATCTAGCCAGGCCGCCGTGCAAGCCGCGGAGGCCGCCGTCGAAACCGCGACGTTGAATCTAGGATTCACCAAGGTTCGCTCGTTGATCGATGGGATCGCCGGGATCGCGACCGTCCAGATCGGCAACCTGGTGAGCCCTACCACGGTGTTGACGGTTGTGTCGCAGGTGGATCCGATCAAGGTTTATTTTCCGATTAGCGAACAGGAATATCTGACGCTGGCGGGTCGCATCAAGTCCAATGCTTCCGACAATGCCACGGACATGCTGAAGCAGAACAGCGACGTGATACTGCACTTGACGCTCGCGGATGGAACCACGTATCCACATGAAGGCCGAATCGCGTTTGCGGACCGTCAGGTGGATCCGCAAACTGGAACCATCCGCATGGTCGGAGCGTTTCCGAATCCGGGCAACGTCCTCCGGCCCGGCCAATTTGGCCGCATTCGGGCGCTGACGGGTTTGCACAAAGGCGCGCTGCTGATTCCCCAGCGGGCAGTGACCGAGTTGCAGGGACGTTTCCAGGTAGCGGTAGTGGGGCCGGACAACAAAGCATCGATACGTAGCGTGCAGGTGGGCGATCGTGTGGGGCAAATGTGGCTGATCAACGGCGGCCTGAATCCGGATGAGCGCGTCATCACGGAGGGTGCGGCGAAGGTTCGCGACGGTGCGACGGTGAATCCGAAGCCTGAACCGGCGGGGAGCACGCGCTAGCATGTCGAAGTTTTTCATCAATCGCCCGATCGTCGCGATGGTGATCGCGATTCTGATGGTGATCATCGGGATGGTATCGATGCTGGCGCTGCCGGTGGCGCAGTTTCCGAGCATCGTTCCTCCGGACATCATGGTGTCGGCGAACTATCCGGGCGCTGACGCACAGACGCTGGAGCAATCCGTGGCGACGCCGCTTGAAGCGCAGATCAGCGGGGTCGACAACATGAACTACATGTACTCGATCAACGCCAACAACGGGAGCACGCAAATCACCGTTGACTTCGACGTGAAGACGGACCCGAACATCGATCAGGTGTTGACGCAACTGCGAACGTCGCAGGCGCAGGCGCAGCTGCCGGCACTGGTGAACACAGCGGGGCTGCTGGTGCAAAAATCGCTGTCGGCTCCGCTGCTGCTGGTCGCATTGTATTCTCCGAAGGGCAGTTACGACAACACGTTTCTGGCGAACTACGCATACATTAATTTAATTGACGAGCTGACACGCGTCCCGGGAATCGCGCGGGTTCAGGTGTTCGGCGCCGGACCGTATGCGATGCGCGTTTGGGTAAAACCGGATCAGCTCGCGAAGCTGCAGATCACGGTTCCGCAGATTATTCAGGCGCTGCAGACGCAGAACACGGTGAATCCCGCCGGTCAGATCGGCGGCGAGCCCTCACCGGCCGGCCAACAGTTCACCTACACGATGCGGGCGCAGGGTCGACTGGTGACGCCGGAAGAATTCGGCGAAGTGATTTTGCGGGCCAATCCTGATGGCTCGAACTTGCGGCTGAAGGACGTCGCGCGGCTGGAATTAGGCGCACAGACGTACAGTTTGTTCGGACGATACAACGGGAGGCCATCGGCAGTGCTCGCGTGTTATCAGCTTCCCGGTTCGAACGCGGTGGACGCTGCGAAAGCGCTGCGCGAGCGCGTGGCGCAACTCAGCCAGCGTTTCCCGCAGGACCTCTCTTATACGGTCAGTTTGGATACCACGACCGCTGTCACGGCGGGCATGCGTGAAATTGTGTACACGCTGTTTGAGGCCCTGGGGCTGGTCGTGATCGTCGTGTATCTGTTTTTACAGGGGTGGCGTGCGACTCTAATTCCTCTGTTGGCCGTGCCGGTTTCGCTCATTGGGACCTTCGCGATTTTTCCTTTGCTCGGATTCTCGATCAACACGCTTGTCGCTATTCGGGCTGGTGCTGGCGATCGGACTGGTGGTGGACGACGCGATCGTCGTCGTGGAAGCCGTGGAGCGGCATATCGAAGAGGGAATGACTCCGCGCAATGCCGCGCTCAAGGCGATGGAGGAAGTTTCCGGGCCGGTGGTGGCGATCGCGCTGATCCTGACCGCGGTGTTCATCCCCACCATATTCATTCCCGGCATCACGGGTCGGCTGTACCAGCAGTTCGCAGTGACCATCGCGATCTCCGTGCTCATCTCCGCGTTCAACGCGTTGTCGCTGAGCCCGGCTCTGTCTGCGCTGTTGTTGAAGCCGAGAAAGGAAACTCGCGGGCCGCTGGCGTGGTTTTTTCGCAAGTTCAATCGCGGCTTCGCGCGAGTCACCAACGGATACGTCGGCTTCTCTGGCGTGCTGATTCGAAAGGCGGCGCTCAGTCTTCTGTTCCTGGCGGGAATCGCCGCTCTGGCGGTTTTCATCGGCGGAAAACTGCCCGGGTCGTTTCTGCCGGAGGAAGACTTCGGCTATGTTTTTGTCAGTATGCAGTTGCCGGATGCGGCGTCTCTTCAGCGCACCTCAGAGGCGGCGAGAAAAGTCGAGAAGATTATTCTGAGTACGCCGGGCGTTCAGGGCTGCACCTCCGTGATCGGGCTCAGCCTTCTGAGCCGCGTTCAGAACACCTACAGCGGTTTCTTCTTTGTCACCGAGAAGCCTTGGGATGAACGAAAGAAGCCGGAGGAACAGAACCAGGCCATTCGCAATCACATCAACAGCGAGCTTCGGAAAGTGGAGGACGGAATCGCGTTTTCGTTTTCACCTCCCGCGATACCTGGCGTCGGTACTTCCGGCGGGGTGACGTTCATGCTGGAAGACCGGTCCGGAAGTGATCTGCAATTCCTGACGGATAACGTAAACAAGTTCATGCAGGGCGTGCGCGACCGGAAGGAGCTGGTGGGCGTGACCAACACGTACCTTCCCAACGTTCCACAGGATTTCGTCGACGTCGATCGCGCCAAAGTCACCCGGCAGGGAATCGACATCGGCCAAGTTTACCAGACACTACAAGCTTTCATGGGCGGCTATCTGGTGAATTACTTCAATCGATTCGGCCGCCAGTGGCAGGTGTATGTCGAAGCGGAAGGAGAGTATCGCACGCGCGCGGAAAATGTCGGCCAGTTCTACGTCGCCAACAACCGCGGCCAGATGGTGCCGTTAAGCGCGATTACTCGCATCCGGTCCATCTTCGGGCCGGAGTTCACGATGCGCTACAACGAGTATCACGCGGCACAGATCAACGCCGCGGCGGCCCCGGGATACAGTTCGGCGCAGGCGATGGCGGCGCTCGAAGACGTCTTTAAGCAGACCATGCCGCGCGAAATGGGATTCGACTACACCGGCATGTCGTTCCAGGAACAGCAGGCGTCGCGGGGAGTCCCGCCGGCCGCGATCTTCGGCCTGTCGCTGCTGTTCGTCTTCTTGATTCTCGCCGCGCAGTATGAGAGCTGGTC
Organism: Terriglobia bacterium; assembly: GCA_963842485.1. Classification (GTDB taxonomy): domain Bacteria; phylum Acidobacteriota; class Terriglobia; order Bryobacterales; family Bryobacteraceae; genus Palsa-187. Next base: position 11,824 of record CAWJHI010000123.1, read on the forward strand.
GCTGCCGTTCAGCGTCCTGCTGGGCACGCCGATCGCGGTGTTCGGCGCGTATCTGTTCCTCTGGGCGCGGAGTTACGAAAACGACGTTTATGCGCAGATCGGGCTGGTGATGCTGATCGGCCTTGCTGCCAAGAACGCGATCCTGATCGTCGAGTTCGCCAAGGCCGAGTACGAACGCGGCGGCAAGAGCATCGAGGAAGCGGCACTGATTGGGGCGCGAATCCGGCTTGCGCCCGATTCTGATGACGGCGTTCGCGTTCATTCTCGGATGCGTGCCGCTATGGGTCGCATCGGGGTCCGGCGCGGTTTCGCGCCGCATCATGGGCACGGCGGTGATCGGCGGAATGCTGGCGGCTTCGCTGATCGCGATTTTCTTGATTCCGGTGACGTTTGACGTGGTCGAAAAGCTTTCGCATCGCGTGGGACGTCTGGGGCGGGAGAGTTCCTGATGCGTCGCGCGACTGGTGTCGTTGTTTGGCGTTCATCCTCGCCGGATGCACTGTTGGACCGAATTATCATCGCCCGGCTGTGAATACTCCGGACGCCTTCCGCAACCAGACTCCGGATACAACCGCAGCTTCCATCGGCGACGAAAAATGGTGGACGATCTTTCAAGACGACGAGCTGCAAAAGCTGATCCGCACCGCACTCGCGCAGAATTACGACGTGCGCATCGCGGCGGCGCGGATTCTCCAGGCGCAGGCACAGGCCGGCGTAACTCGCGCGGATCAATTTCCCGACCGTGAGCGCCAGCGCCGGATACAGCGCCGAGAAGATTCCCGGATTCGCATTCAACGTCTTTCAACTGCAAGGATTGTTCTCCTGGGATATCAATTTCTGGGGCAAGTATCGGCGGGCGACGGAGGCGGCGCGCGCCAATCTGGTCGCAACCGAGTGGGGCCGGCGCCAGGTGCTGAGCACCGTTGTGTCGAGCGTCACGATGGCGTATTTCCAGCTTCGCGAGCTCGATTCCGAGCTGGAGATCGCGCGCCGGACGCTCGCGTCGCGCAAGGGAATCTCTGCAGCTCACCGAGACGCTGGCAAACGGTGGCGCGGTCGAGCCTGCTGGACGTGCGGCAGGCGGAGCAATTGGTGGAAACGGCGGCGGAAACGATTCCCGACGTCGAGCGACAGATCGCGCAACAAGAGGACTTGATCAGCGTCCTGATGGGCGAGAATCCGCACGACATTTCGCGGGGTTTAGCATTGACGGAACAGCCCTTGCCGGCGACTGTTCCCGCAGGGCTCCCTTCGCGATTGCTGGAACGCCGTCCCGACATTCGCCAGGCGGAACAGCAATTGATCGCCGCAAACGCCCAGATCGGTGTCGCGCGCGCCGCGTTTCTTTCCGGATGCTTCCGTTGACCGAAGCGTTCGGCGTCGAAAGCGGGCCGCTCTCGAAACTATTTACGTCCGGGATCGGCGGCGTGGGATTTTTCGGCGTGCCGATCACGCAGCCAATCTTCACGGCGGGAAAACTGCGCGCGAATCTGAAGCTCGCCGAAGCGGAACAGAGCAGTCGCTGCTCACGTATCAGCAGACCATCCAGCAGGCTTTCCGCCAGGTTTCCGATGCCTTGATCGCCTATCGCAGATATCGCGAATTTCGCGAACACCAGGAGCTTTTGACCACCGCCGCGCACAGCGCCGCCGATCTGTCGGACATGCGTTACAAAGGAGGCGCGGCCAGCTACCTGGAAGTCCTGACCAATCAAACCAATTTTTTCGCGGCTGAGTTCAACCTGGCGCGTGCGCGATTGAACGAACGGTTATCGCTGGTGCAGATTTACAACGCGCTCGGCGGCGGCTGGGAACAGTAGCCATCCGCTCTCGTGACGAACTCCAGATCCTCGGAATCCGCGGGCGTATTGTCGAACAAATATCCAAAACACTTCGGCTCATGGATCATAACGCCACCACCATACTCTTTCACATACCAGTCGTCCGGATCTTGCGCCGGGTCTGCAATAAAATCGACTACGCCCGGCTCCCCATGAAGCAACACGCGAGCGCCGCTTTGATTTCTTCGCCGGACTGATAAAAAAACTACACTCGACTATTTGTAGCGCACGCCATGCTTGATCACCAGGTTCACATTTTGCAGCAAATCGATGTACTTCAGGACGTTTCCACGCACAGCGATAATGTCCGCATACTTACCCGGCGTGAGCGTGCCGGAGTCGCGCTCGGCTTTCATCGCGACCGCGGGCCAGAACGTTGCCGCGCGAATGGCGTCCATCGGGTCGACGCCCATCGCATGTACCCACACATCGAGCTCATTCCACGTGGTTTGCGTGTGGAATTGCGTGGGAACGCCGCTATCGGTTCCGACTAGCAGAATCGCTCCCGATTCTCGAAGTTGTTGAAATTTGTGTTTCAAGGTCGGCTTGCGTGGCGGCACCATGCGGAAGTATTCGAGCTGATCGATGTGCCGCAGCGATTCGCGGATGTCGGTGATGATCGACTCCGGTAGTCCTTCGTGCCATCGCGGATCGTCGATCAGCTCAGGATGGTCGCGAATGTAATCGTAGTTGTACAGCACCTCGACCGTAGGCGTCCAGAAGAGCGGAACAATGTTTCCCCGCGCTGTCCTCTCGTGAAGGGCGTTGATGATATCAGCCGGATACTCGGGAGCGGTCGCCAGTCCGGTGTGCTCGAAATCGTCGACTCCGGCCCTTAATCCTCGCCGAATCTCTTCGGGCCGATGTGCGTGCGCGACTACCATCAGCTTGTTGCGATGCGCTTCATCGACAATCGCCTGCACTTCCTCCACGGTCATCTCATCCTGATCGATCATCTTGATGCAATCGACGCCGGCCTGCGCCAGCTTACGTACCTTCGCGCGGGCGTCGTCGGCGCCGTGGACACCCCAGCGGAAATATTCGGTTCCCGGATACGGCTCATGCTGGAGGAATGGACCCGAGACGTAAAGTGTCGCGCCGGGGATTTTTCCGGAGCGAATCGCGTCGCGGACGTGAATGCTCGCTTCGAGCGGTGCGCCGAGATCGCGCGCGCTGGTGACGCCGGCGAGCAGAAGCTGCTTCGCGCTGGCCGGCATGATGACGGATTCGAGCTGCGGCGGATACGTCTTGTCCCAATGCGCATAATCGGAATGCCCACTGAGCATGGTGTGAACGTGCATGTCCCACAGGCCGGGCAGGATACTCATCCCCGCCGTCGAGATCACTTCGGTGCCGGGCGGAACGGGAAGAGTCCCCACTTGGCCGACTGCCTGAATGCGGTCGCCCGAGATCAGGATTACGCTGTTCCGAACCGGCGGTCCGCCGTAGCCGTCAATCAAGACTCCGCCGACCAGCGCTTTCGACGCGGGTTGTGCCATCGCCGCCGTCGTCGCCAAAAGGGCCCACGCGATTCGATTCATGCACTGAGAATTATGCCACGGCCACGCTGAAATCGGGTGTATGCTAGCTCTCATGATAGTTTCCCGATTCTTGTGTGCTCTCACAGTAGCGGCATCGGTGCTGCCCGCGCAGACCGCGCTCGAAGTCACTACGCCGTTGGGTACGAAGTTTTATGCTCTCGCGGACGACAAACGCACAGTTGCCGAAGCGGAAAAGCGCTTGGCTGCAGACCCGAGAAATCCCGACCTGATTCTGAAGCTCGCGCTGGCACAGTCCGCAGTGCGCGAGTATCGTGAGGCCGTTGCGACGTGCACTCGCGGGCTGGCGATCGCCCCTCAGAATGCCGATTTGCTGATCGAGCGCGGGCATCGCGAGTTGGGACTGCGCGAGTTCACCCGCGCGCGTGCGGATCTGGAGCGCGCGGTGAAGATCGATCCGTCGAAGATGGCCGGTTACTATCATTTGGGACTCGCGCACTACTTTCTGGGTGAGTTCGCCCCCTCCGCGGAGGCGTTCCGTCACGCAGTGCAGGTGGCGCCGAACACCGATGAGCGCATCAACGCGTCGAATTGGGTGTACGCGTCGCTGCGCCGCGCGAACAAACCCGAGGAGGCGGCCAAGGCGCTCGCCGACATCACGCCGGATATGAAGAATACCGAGCCACATACGTTTTTTTACTTGAGCTTGCTGCGATTCTTTCAAGGCAAAGTGGCGGAGGCCGAGGTGGTGCCACCGGAGCCGCCGTCCAATAACACGGATCAGGAACCCGAGCTTCGTTTCGACACGGTAGCTTACGGCGTCGGCAACTGGTATCTCTACAACGGAAACCCGGCCAAGGCGCAGGAGTATTTCAAGCGCATCGTGAAAGGGCAGGTCTGGCTGACCTGGGGATTCATCGGCGCCGAAGTCGAAGTCGCGAAATCAGCGCATACGAAATGATTCAGTCGCTGTCCGCCGGATCGGTGTCGAGAACATCCTGGAAGCGCACGCCGACATATTGCTCCTCGCCGGCCAACTGACAATAGCGCACTTCCGCTAACGCCAGCTTGCCCATAAAGCGAATCTGCGCCAACGTGCCCGGCGTCACGTACTGGTTCATGCGAAGCTTCATGCCGCGTCGCGAAATTTCAACGATACGAGCCGAAAATCGCGTGGCGGTCTGCAACGGATTCAGGACCTTGACCGGCGCTGGCTCATAGACCGGATGGCGTGGATCGGCACGCCGTTCTTCGCCGTCCCGAACCTCGGCGCCTACCGATCCCCCGGGGGCGGGGTTGGGATCGAACGGCTTTACGCGATCATCTGAGCGCATCAGCCCTTCACACTTTTCCAGCGGTTACACCGCCCGGTTCCTTAACCCCGCGACGCCGGAGTTAAACATAGCGTCGCGGGACCGGGAGCGCAATGGGGCCGAAACAGGAGGGTCTAGAATTGTTTGTTTTCCGAGTAACACCAGCGGATCAGCGCCTCCGGCTGCTTTCCCTGGTTCGCACGAAGCAGCTCTTCGAGCGCGGTTTCGGTAAACGTAAAAGAGACCGAACCGTCGTCTGCGACGCTTCCGATCATGTACCCGTAGACGCCCTGCTTAGCGAGCCGTCCGCCAGCGGCCGCTCCGTCGGGCAGCTTGTAGCGAACAGCTCCCGCAGTGCCCACGATCCAGCCCGGAAGAACCTTGTCCTTCCAGTAATCGGTGTGATACACGTCCTCCATAAAAAAGTGCGAATGGCTGGCGAGCAGGTACACACGTTTGTGCGCGGAATCGCGCGCGTGCAGCAGCGCCTGATAGACATCCCGTCCGCTGGCTTCTCCGCTGCGGCCAATCGCTCATGCTGTGGCTGTAACCGAAGCTGCCGGGCAGCGCAGCGTGCATGCCGATCACGATCGAACGTATCTCCATGGACGCTTCGTCGTGCTGTAGCACAGAATGGAGCCAGCGGAGCTGCGCCGCATCGAACTGGTCCGTTGAGGCGTTGTCGAGCGCTATGAAATCGACGTTGCGCCGGACCCAATGATAGTAGGTTCGCAGCTTGTGATCGGTCGGATCGTCCTTCAGTCGCTGGGCCCGGAGCGTCGGCATGGTCAGCCAGTCTGCGAATTGAATCAAGTATTTTTCGCGCGCGGCCGGCGGGATGGTCTCGTGATTGCCTATGCTCAGGAACACAGGCAATTCGCCGAACGGCGCAAGTTGGTGCGTGATGAAGTCCGGCCACGCAGTGTTCTCGTAATCGCTGATGCTAAGCGTCCGAGCGGGCAAAGCCAGCTTCGCGGGCGGGACCATGTCCTCGTCGAACGTGTAGATGGCGCGGAAGTCGCCGAGATGCCAGTAGAACTCCGAACCGCTGGCCCGGACTCCCGCCGCGATCGCAGGCATGACCACATCTCCGCAATTTCGTGCATCGCCGGAGACAGCGAACTTCCACTCGGCCGCTTGAGCGGAAATGCAAAGCACCAGCAGAACGTACCGCATCACTAGATGAGTGTAGCTGCTCCTAAGAATATTCGCTGATCGCACCGGCCAAAAGCAGCCATCGGCTATTCCTCGGGCGCTTCGCCTTCTTCCTTACCCTGGCGCAAGGCCTGAAGCCGCTCTTCACGACGCTTGGCACGTTCCGCGGCGCGTTTGACCAGTTCCGAACCGACCAACTCAAGCATGGCCTGTTCGGCCCCGTCACCTTTGCGATTACCCAAACGGACCACACGCGTATAGCCGCCCTCGCGCTGGCCGAATCGAGTCCCCAGCTTGTCGAACAGCTTCTTCAGAGCCGCTGGCGATTCGAGAAATGCGGCGGCCTGGCGCCGCGTGTGCAATGTGTCGCGCTTGGCCAGCGTAATCATTTTTTCCACCAGCGGACGCACGGCCTTGGCTTTGGGAACCGTGGTCACGATGCGTTCATGCTCTATCACGCTGGTGACCAACCCGCGAAACAGCGCTTTTCGCGAGGCGACATTCCGTTTGAGTTTGTATCCTGCTACCTTGTGTCGCACAGTCCTTACTCAGCCGAGGGGCTGGCCTCCTCGTCCTCGTCGTCGATCTCATCCGCCTCGTCTTCAATCATTTCTTCGGCATCGGCGCCCGCACCGATCATCGCAGGCGTGCCCGCGGGCGAAACCAGGCGTCCCTGCGCGTCAAACTTCATACCGAACGTAAGCCCCAGCCCCGAGAGAATTTCTTTGATCTCGTTGAGCGATTTGCGTCCGAAGTTCTTGGTGCGCAGCATCTCGGCTTCGGTCTTCTGCACCAGGTCGCCGATGGTCTGAATATTGGCGTTCTTTAGGCAGTTGTAGGACCGGACGCTCAACTCGAGTTCTTCCACTGACCGGTTCAAAACTTCGTTCATCTGGCTCAAAGCGCGCTCTGCCGGCTCCTCGGCCGATTCCGGCAGCTCTTCGAAGTTGATGAAGATCGCCATGTGGTCTTTCAAAAGCTTGGCAGCCTGGCCGATCGCATCCGCGGGCGAAATCGCGCCGTTGGTCCAAACTTCGATAGTGAGTTTGTCGTAATCGGTCATCTGGCCGAGCCGCGCCGCTTCAACCGAGAAATTCACTTTGCGAACCGGAGAATGCACCGAGTCAATCGGAATATATCCGACCGGAAGATCTTCGTCGTTGTTGCGATCGGCGGAGACGTATCCGCGGCCGGACTTCAGCCGCATCTCAATCGCGAGTTTTCCGCCCGGACCGATGGTGGCGACATGCATGTTGCGGTCGAGCACTTCGATGTCGGCGTCGACTTCGATCTGCCCACTCATTACTTGTCCGGCGGAATCGGCCTTCAGGCGCACTGTGCGCGTGCCCTCGCCCATCATCTTGAAGGGGATTTGCTTCAGATTGAGGATGATGTCGGTGGCGTCTTCCACCACGCCCGGAATCGGGCTGAATTCATGCGCGACTCCGTCGATTCGCACGGCGCTGATCGCCGCGCCTTCAATCGAACTCAGCAGCACCCGCCGCAGACCGGTGCCGATGGTGGAGCCGAAACCGCGTTCAAACGGCTGCGCGGTAAACATGCCGTAGCGGTCGTTCAGTGTTTCGGTGTTCGCGACCAGTCGCTTCGGTTTTTGAAATCCTTTAAACATATTTTTCTCGTGGCTCCTTACTTACTTCGAATACAATTCGACGATCAGTTGCTCGTTCAGTTGAATCTGGACCAGGTCCTCGCGCTTCACCTGTCCGGTGACCCGCCCGCGAAGATTCTCGCGGTCGACTTCAAGCCAGTTGGGGCTGGGAGCATGGGCTGTCGCGTCGCGCGCATGCAGTATGGTCGGGTTGTTCTTGCTCTTCTCGCGAACTTCAATCGTGTCGTTCGGCTTCACCTGGAAAGACGGAATGTCGACGCGCCGCCCGTTGACGTCGACGTGTCCGTGACGCACCAACTGCCGGCACTGCGCGCGCGATGTCCCGAAGCCCATCCGGTAGAGGACATTGTCCAGACGCCGCTCCAGCATGTTGAGCAGGTGTTCGCCGGTGACGCCTTTCTTCACCAATGCTTTCTCGAACAGATTGCGGAACTGGCCTTCGAGCAGCTGATAATAACGCCGCGCTTTCTGCTTTTCGCGAAGCTGCAAGCCATACCCGACCAGTTTCGGTTTGCGATCCTTGCCGTGCTGGCCCGGAGCGAAGTTGCGCTTCTCGATGGCGCACTTCTCGGTATGACAGCGCTCGCCTTTCAGGAACAATTTCATGCCCTCGCGCCGGCATAGCCGGCAGACGGGCCCAACGTATCGTGCCAAAATCTACCTTCCTTTCATACGCGCATCTCTCATGCGCGAAGTAGGTGCAGTTTACGGCGGATTTCGCCTTCGTCCTGCTTACTCAATCAAATCAAACTCTTCGCTTCTTCGGCGGCCGGCATCCATTGTGCGGGATTGGCGTATGATCCTTGATCGTCCGCACTTCGAGCCCTGCCGTTGCCAGCGCTCTTACCGCCGACTCGCGGCCCGCTCCCGGCCCGCTCACGTTCACTTCCACCGTCCGCAGACCCGATTCCTTGGCCTTATTCGCTGCCGTCAGCGACGCCTGCTGCGCTGCGAACGGCGTACCTTTGCGCGATCCGCGGAATCCCAGGGAACCCGAACTCGACCACGCGATCACGTTCCCGATCGGATCCGTAATCGTAATGATCGTGTTATTGAAGGAAGCCTGGACGTGCACCAACCCGGTGGGCACAACCCGCTTTTCCTTTTTCTTGAAGGTCTTCTTCTTGCCGGCCTTGGCCGCCGGTTTCCCCGCAGCCGCCTTTGCCTGTGCTTTCGCCATTAAGTCTTCGCGCTCGCTTTCTTCTTATTCGCCACGGTGCCGCGCCGCGGACCTTTGCGCGTCCGCGCGTTGGTATGGGTGCGCTGGCCGCGAACCGGCAGGCCGCGCCGATGACGCAAGCCGCGGTACGAGCCCATCTCGATCAGCCGCTTGATATTCATCGAGAGCTCTTTGCGCAGATCGCCTTCGACCGCGCCCTCAGCCTCGAGAATCTGGCGGATGCGGTTCACTTCGTCCTCGGTCAGGTCCGAGATCCTCTTGTTCGCATCCACGCCAGCGCGGTGGCACAGCGAGTTCGCTCGCGTGCGGCCGATACCGTAGATGTAGGTCAGACCGATCTCGGTCCGTTTCTTCGCGGGTAAATCCACGCCTGCTAAACGCGCCATAGAATTCCTCTTAACCTTGTCTCTGCTTATGTTTGGGATTCACGCAGATCACGCGCACCACGCCCTCGCGGTGTATCACCTTGCACTTGTCGCACATTTTCTTGACCGACGCACGTACTTTCATCTCAGCCTCATTTCAACAACTCCACAATCCTGCCCCTAGTCCGGTCCTGGGGCGAAAGCTCCACTCTCACCCGATCCCCTGGACGCAACCGCACAAAGTTCGCGGCAACCGCTCCGGTCGCGTGCGCCACCACCAAATCTTCGTTCTCCAACTTCAGCCGGTAGGCCGCGCTCGGCAGGAGTTCGACCACGGTCGCCTTCACGGCCTGGTCAGAACCCATGGGCCGTTGGCGGTGATCGCCACCGTATGCTCGAAGTGCGCCGAGTTCTTGCCGTCCTCAGTCACCGCCGTCCAGCGGTCCGGCCGGACCCGGCTCCCGGCCTTTCCGGCGTTCACCATCGGCTCGATCGCAAGCACCATTCCTTCTTTCAGCCGCGGATTCTCGTTTTTCCGGTCGATATAGTTCGGGATCTGCGGCTCCTCATGCATGTGCGTACCGATCCCGTGTCCTACAAACTCGCGTACCACGGTGAACCCGTGCGCGGTCACGTGCCGCTCCACCGTTCCGCAAATATCGAACAGCCGGTTTCCGGGTCGCGCCTTATCGATCGCCAGTTCCAGCGATTCCCGGGTTACGTCCAGCAGGCGCTGCGTCTCCTCCGGAACCTCGCCGACCGCCACCGTGATCGCCGAATCACCGTAATATCCGTTCAACTGCACGCCCGTGTCGATCGAAACGATGTCGCCGTTCTTCAGCACCCGTTTCTGCGACGGCATTCCATGCACGATCTCGTCGTTCACTGAAGTACACAGCACAAACGGAAATTTGGTCCCCGCTGCGGGCGTCGAATACCCCTTGAACGCCGGCCGCGCGCCCGCCTCCGTCATCATCCGTTCCGCCTCAACCTCCAGCTCATACGTCGTAACGCCCTCGCGGACCATGCCCCGCAGCCGGTCCAGAATCTTCCATACCAGCAGACCCGCCGCGCGCATCTTCTCCAATTCCGATAGGTTCTTGCGCACGATCATGTCAGTTGCCGGCGTTGGCCCCGCCAAACTCGCCTTCGATCAAATCCTGTATCTCCCGCGCGATCACCTGCGGCGCGCGCGAATCGCCGCGTACATCGAAGCACCGGTATCCCGCTTGATCGAGAAACTCGAGCACCGGAGCGGTTTGCAAGTCGTATGCCTTCAATCTTTGGATCACTACTTCTTCCCGATCATCATCGCGGACCATCAGGGTCGACCCACACCGATCACAAAACTCCGAAACCGACGGCGCGTTCGACGACAAACTGTACAGCGCTCCGCACGACGGGCACTGACGGCGGCCGGAAAGGCGAGCTATGATCACATTATAATCCACTTTCAAATGTACCACCACCGTCCGGACTTGCCGCACCCGCAGCACCTGGTCGAGCAGCTTCGCCTGCGCCACAGTGCGCGGATACCCGTCTAGAATGAAACCCTTCACCGCCTCCGGCTGCTCTATCCGATCTTCCACCATCCGGTTGACCATCTCATCCGGCACCAACCCGCCGGACTGCATGATCCCAGCGACGGCCTTTCCCAGCTCATCGCCCGATGCTACCCTGGCGCGCAACATATCGCCCGTCGAAATATGCGCCATCCCCAGCTTGTCACGCAGCAACGTGGCTTGCGTGCCCTTCCCGGAGCCCGGGGGACCGAACAAGATTAAGCAGGGCCGAGAGGTCATCAAAGACGTGTCGTTGAGGCTCCCCTCAGACGCTGCTGCGCCGTCCCCGGATTCGACCCGCACGCGGAGTAAAGCCTTCGTAGTGCCGCATGATCAGCTGCGCCTCGATCTGGTTCACCGTATCCATCGCGACGCCGACCACGATCAGCAGCGAAGTTCCTCCGAAATAAAACGATACGCCAAGGCCGTCCAGCAGCCAGCGCGGGGAATGCGCATCGATAAAGTTGCCCACCAAGGGCAGCCGCTGGAGCTTGATGCCGGTGATCATGATCATCGGAATCAGCGACAGAACCGACAGATACAGGCCGCCGACCACCGTGATCTTGGTTAGAATCTTGTTCATATACTCGGCGGTGTTCTTTCCCGGCCGGATGCCGGGAATGAAGCCTCCGTACTTGCGCATATTGTCGGCCGCTTCGTTCGGATTGAAAATAATTGAGACGTAGAAGAAGCAGAAAAAAATGATCAGCGCGGTGTACAGCACGTAATACAGCGGCGCTCCGTCGCCTCGGATCGCACCCAGCATTCCGCTCATTACCGGAGAGTTTCTCACCCAATCGACGTTCATCAACGTGCTCGGAAACGCCAGCAGGGAGCTCGCAAAAATCACGGGAATCACGCCGCCGGCGTTGACTTTCAGCGGCAGATGGGTCGACTGCCCGCCCATCACCCGCCGTCCGATCACGCGCTTGGCGTATTGCACCGGAATGCGCCGTTCGCCGCGTTCCACCAGAACGATGAACGCAACCACGGCCACCATCATCACGAGAATGATGGCGACCTGAATCAGCGGCCAGTCGCCGGTTTGAACTTTCTGAACTAACTCCACGATCGCTTCGGGCAAACGTACAATGATTCCGGCAAAAATCAGCAGCGACATGCCGTTGCCGATTCCGCGCTCAGTGATCTGCTCGCCCAGCCACATGATGAAGGCCGTGCCGGTGGTCAAGCTGAGGATAGTCATGGCGATAAACCCGAATCCCGGGTTCATGACTAAGCCTTGTTGCGCGGTTTCGAGGGCCGTCGCGATTCCGAACGACTGCATCAGCGCCAGACCGACGGTCAGATACCGGGTCCACTGGGTGATCTTCCGCCGCCCGAGTTCGCCCTCTTTTTGCAGTTTTTCGAGGGTAGGCACGACCACGGTCAGCAACTGGAGAATGATCGACGCCGTAATGTACGGCATAATGCCAAGCGCGAAAATCGTCATGCGCCGCAGCATCCCGCCACTGAACAGATCGAACATGCCGAAGACGCTGCCGGCGTTGCGCTGGAAGAAGTCCGTAAGGCGGTTTACGTCGACGCCCGGAATTGGGATGTGCCCGCCGATGCGGTACACCGCCAGCAACCCCAGCGCGAACAACAGCCGCTTGCGCAGATCCGGAATGCGAAATACGTTGGCTACGGCTTCAAAAAACTTCATGACTAAATCTCCGCGGTGTTACTTCTCCGCACCGATCACCTCGGCGGTGCCGCCCGCCTTCTGAATCTTTTCGAGAGCCGACTTCGAAAACACGTGCGCTTTCACATGGATCGTCTTGGTCAACTCACCAGAGCCCAGAATCTTCAGCCCATGATTCAGCTTCTTAATGACGCCCAGTTCGAGCAACGCGCCCGGATCGAACGTATCACCTTCCAGCGTCTCCAGCTTCGCCAGATTTACGATCGCGTATTCCTTGTGGAAAATGTTCGTGAAGCCGCGTTTGGGCAGGCGCCGGTGCAGCGGCATCTGGCCGCCTTCAAATCCGCGCATTCGCGAATAGCCCGAAATCGACTTTGCGCCTTTGGCGCCGCGGCCGGAGTATTTCCCGCGCCCGGAACCCATGCCCTGCCCGATGCGCTGCTTCTTGTGTTTTTGCCCCGGCGGGGGCTTCAGTTGGCTGAGATTCATGTCCCTTTACTCCACTATAGCCAGCAGATGCGGAATCTTCTTGACCATCCCCCGGAAAGCCGGCGTGTCGGGCCGCTCCACGATGCGGTTCATCTTCTTGAGCCCAAGCGCCCGCACGATCACCTTATGTTTTTCAGGAGTGCAGATCGGACTGCGGATCAGTTTGATTTTGATCGTCCCCGCCATAAACTATCTCACCTTCTCGAGCGCGAGACCGCGCATGTCGGCGACTTCGCCTTTATCGCGTAACTGTTCGAGTGCGTCGATGGTCGCCTTCACCACGTTGTGCGGATTGTGCGAACCGATGGACTTGGTCAGAACATTCGGAATCCCAACCGCCGTGATCACCGCGCGCACCGGTCCGCCGGCGATTACGCCCGTTCCTTCCGGGGCGGGCTTCAGCAGTACTCGGCCGCTTCCGAAGGTCCCCACCACGGTGTGCTGAATCGTCGTCGCCAGCACGTGAACTTTCCGCAGATTCTTCTTCGCAGCTTCAATACCCTTCTTAATGGCCGCCGGCACCTCTTTCGCCTTGCCGGTGCCGAACCCGACGATCTTCGCGCCCGGATCCCCTACCACCACCAGCGCCGAGAAACTCAGGTTCTTTCCGCCTTTGACCACTTTTGTGACGCGGTTGATTGACACAACCTGTTCCTTGAGGTTCAGGCTGCCCGCATCGATACGCTTTGCCGCCGTGATAAACATTTCTCTTTAAAACTCCAATCCCGCTTCGCGAGCCGCATCGGCCAAAGCCTTCACGCGGCCATGATACAGATACCCGCCGCGATCGAAGACCACCAGTTTGATGCCCTTGCCTTTGGCGCGTTCGGCGATCATTTTCCCGACGCTCTTTGCGCCCGCCAGATTCCCGCCGTTGGCCCCGCTCTTCTCGTTCGACGACGCCGCCACAACCGTGTGACCCTGCGAGTCGTCGATCACCTGTGCGTAAATGTGCTTTACACTGCGAAACACAGCTAGCCGCGGACGCTCCTCGGTCCCTTTCACGCGGCGGCGGATGCGCGTATGAATGCGCATCCGGATCTGATTTTTCGAATCCCGTGCCATTACTTGCCTCTCATTTCATTGGCTTCCCTTTACTTCGCTCCGGAAGCGCCGGTCTTGCCGACCTTCTTCCGCAGCGTCTCGCCGGTATAGCGAATGCCTTTATTCTTGTACGGATCGGGCGGCCGCAGCGCGCGCATATTCGCCGCCACCTGACCCAGCAGTTGCCGGTCGCCGCCGGTAAGAATCAGAGGCGTCAGGTTGTTGACTGGTTTGTCGACCTTCAGGTCGATGCCCTCCGGCAGATAGAACTCGATAGGATGTGAATAACCCAGGGTGAACGTGGCGATGCGCCCCTTCACTTCGCAGCGATACCCGATCCCGAAAATCTGAAGCTCCCGTGTGAACCCGGTCGAAACGCCTTGCACCGCATTGGCCGCTAGAGCTCGCGTCAACCCGTGCAGCGCGGCTTTATCGTCGCCGTCGCGTTGGAGTTCCATGACGCCGTCCTGTTGCCGCACGCTTACACCCGCCGGCACCGGAACAGTCTGCTTGCCCTTCGGCCCTTCGACGTTCAAAACGTTTTCGCCGATCGTAATCTTGACACCCTTCGGCAGCGGGATCGGCTTTTTCCCAACTCTAGACATATGCTTATTCCCTTACCAGACGTGACACAGAACTTCGCCGCCCACGCCTTCTTTCCGGGCGCTCGAACCCGTCATGACACCTCGGGGCGTCGTCAGGATATTGACGCCCAAGCCGCCCAGTACCCGCGGCACTTTCTTCGAGCCAACATACACCCGGCAGCCGGGACGAGAAACCCGTTCGATCCGCGAAATCACCGGCACATTGCCAGGAGTATACTTGAGGTAAATGCGGATCGACTTCTTGGTCCCATCCTCAGTCAGCTTGTAGTTGGCGATGTAGCCTTCGTCCTTCAAAATCTTCGCGATATCGGTCTTCAGCCGGGATGCCGGCACGTCCACCTTGGGATGGCGCGCTTCGAGCGCATTGCGAATGCGCGTCAGCATATCAGCGATCGGATCCGTTGTCGTCATTCAATATCCTCCAGCAACTACCTTCCACCCACTCAGCCCTTCCGCCCGAACCGTACCAACCGGCCGTTCAAACCGTCCTCAATGCCCTCACAGCGCCCAACAGGGCCAGAGGCCCAAAAGCGCCAGAGGCGTTCACCAAGACGCTTTGATGACACCGGGCACTTCGCCGGCCAGCGCCAGTTTACGGAAACAAATCCGGCACAGTTTGAACTTGCGCAAAAATCCGCGCGGCCGCCCGCACCGGAAACACCGGTTGCGATGCCGGCACTGCAGCTTCGGCGTCTTGGCGGCCTTCGCCACCGCGAGTTGATTGGCCCTGGCAATCTTGGCAGTTGTAGCCATTGTTTCTCCTGCTTACTCCTTACTGAGTCCGGAACGGCATGCCGAGATGTTTCAGCAGCGCCAGACCCTCGGCATCGGTCTTGGCGGTGGTGGTGATGCAAATATTCATCCCTTTGAGTTTGTCGACTTTGTTGTAATCGATCTCCGGGAAAATCAGTTGGTCTTTAATTCCCAGCGTGTAATTGCCCCGTCCGTCGAACGATTTGCTGGACACGCCGCGGAAATCGCGGACGCGCGGCAGGGACACATTCACCAACCGATCCAAAAACTCGTACATGCGATCGCCGCGCAGCGTGACCGTGCAGCCGATTGCCATGCCCTCCCTCAGCTTGAACGCCGCGATCGACTTGCGGGCCTTGGTGATCACCGGTTTCTGTCCCGCCACCTGTGCCAGCTCGCTCACTGCTCCGTCGATCAACTTGGTATTCTGCGTGGCTTCGCCCATTCCAATGTTGAGCGAGATCTTCTCCACCTTCGGCACCGCCATCACATTCTGATAGCCGAATTCCTTAGTCAGCGCCGGAATGACCGTTTTCTGGTATTGCTCTTTCAACCTTGCAGCCATATTTACGCCTTACGCCTTCTTGTCCAGAATCTCGCCGCCTTTTTTTGCGATGCGCACGCGCCGCGTCACGGTGCCGGCCTGCTCCATCCGGTAACCGATGCGCGTGGCCACGCCGCCCGAGGTCACGATCATCACGTTCGAAATCGAAATCGTGCTCTCGCGCTCGGCGATTCCGCCCTTCACCTGGCGCGACGGGTTGGGACGGGTGTGCCGTTTCACCATGCTCACGCCCTCGACCAGCACCCGACCGGTCCGGCGATCCACGTCCAACACGCGCCCGGTCTTGCCCTTGTCCCGGCCCGCGATCACCTTAACGGTGTCGTCTTTCTTGATCTTTACTTTGACCGACATTTTCGGCGCATTCAAATCGCGCCGTCTGACTTTAAACGCCATCTCTAGATCACCTCCGGTGCGAGCGAAACGATCTTCATGAACTTCTTCTCGCGAAGCTCGCGTGCCACCGGACCGAACACGCGCGTCCCCATCGGCTCGCCCACTTCGTTAATGAGCACCGCTGCATTCGAATCGAACCGGATGTAGGTGCCATCCTTGCGCCGCGTCTCCTTGCGCATCCTGACGATCACGCAACGGACCACCTTCCCCTTCTTAATCGCCGATTCCGGCGAAGCTTCCTTCACCGCGGCCGTGACGATGTCGCCCAACCCGGCGCGCAATCCCAGATCGCCGCCACGCGGCAGAATGCAGGATAACCTGCGCGCACCGCTGTTGTCGGCCACTTCGAGAATTGTCCGCATCCCGATCATATGCTCTATCTCCTACGCCAACCCCGCTCTCACTTCTTCCCGCGCTTCTTCGAAACCCGCTGTTCCCGCGCCGCCGCAATCCCGATCGAGCTCAGATCGGTGGCCACCTGTACTGCTTTACGCATCACCTCGCCAAGCGTCCACCGTTTCAGCTTGCTCATCGGGCGGCATTCGATAATGCGCACCACGTCGCCGATCTTGGCTTCGCCTTTCTCATCGTGCGCGTAGAATTTCCTGCGCTTGGACACGATCCGCTTGTAGACCGGATGCGGCACGCGCCGCGTCACCTCGACCACAATCGTTTTCGCCATCCGGTTCGACACCACCGAGCCGATCTTTTCGTTCTTAGTGCTCTTCGTCTCAGCCATGCCTATCCTTTGCCCGTTTTGGTGGTTTTCTCAGCTTTACTTGCCTTCGGTTTCGCCGCCGCCTTCGGTTTCGCCGCCGCCTTCGGTTTCGCCGCCTTGGACTTCGCCGGCGCCTTAGGCTTCACGACTGCCTTCGGCTTCGCCGCCGTCTTGACTGTAGCCGCCGGTTTGGCCGGAGCGGCCGATCTCGCTTTCTTCACCGGAGCCGCCTCCTCCGGATTGAGCTCTCGCTCGCGCAATACCGTTAGCATTCGCGCGCGCTCTTTCCTCAGCATCCGCAGCTTCTTCAGCCCTTCCATCTGGCCCATTCGAGTCTGGAATCGCAGCCGGAACATCTGCTCGCCAGAATCGCGTAGCTGCTTGTTGAGCTCAGCCGTGTCCAGCGCCCGGGCCTTGTCAGCGTTCTCTTTCATTGGCTACTCCACATGCTCCCGCGACACCAGTTTGGTGGGCAGCGAAAGCTTAGCCGCTGCCAGCTTCATGGCCTGTTCCGCGACATCCCGCGGGACACCCTCCATCTCGAACAGAATTCTGCCGGGCCGGATCACGCACACCCACTGTTCCGGCGCACCCTTGCCCTTTCCCATGCGGGTTTCAGCCGGCTTTTTGGTGATCGGCTTGTCCGGGAACAGCCGGATCCATACCTTCCCGCCGCGCTTGATCGACCGCGTCATCGCCACGCGCGCCGCCTCAATCTGGCGGTCCGTGATCCAGCCGCATCGGAGCGCCTTCAATCCGTAATCGCCAAACGCCAGCGACGACCCGCGCCATGCCTTGCCGGTCATCCGGCCGCGCTGTTGTTTGCGGTACTTGACCTTCTTGGGCATCAACATAGCGTTACTCCGTCTTGTCTCCCTCAGGCGTCTTCGATCCCTCTGGGGTACCTTCGGGCTTTTCGCTCTTCCAGCTCGGCTGTGGCGGCGATGCCATCGGCGGCAGAATCGGAACCGACACGCGCGACGGCATTTCGCCGGGCGCGGCTTGAATCGCGCCGTGCGCCTCCGGCACCGGCGTTGGTGTGGTCACCGGCGGCCGCGGCGGACGCTCCCGGTCGCGTTCCCGGTCCCGACGCTCGCGCGGCGGCATTCGGCGAGGCTCCGGCTCATTCCTCAAGCCGCGCCGCTGCCCACCCGGTAGAATCTCGCCTTTGTACACCCAACACTTGATCCCAATCACCCCGTATGTCGTATAAGCCTGACTGAACCCGTAATCGATATCGGCGCGTAGCGTGTGAAGAGGAAGCTGCCCTTGCAGATACCACTCCGTGCGCGCGATTTCGGCGCCATTCAACCGCCCCGACACGCGAACTTTGATTCCCTTGCAGCCAAATCGCAGAGCAGAATCGACCGCCTTGCGCATCGCGCGCCGGAAAGCCACGCGCTTTTCAAGCTGCAGCCCGATCGCTTCCGACACCAATTGCGCGTCCAGCTCCGGCTTGTGCACTTCCTGAATATCGATGAACACTTCGCGTTTTGTCTTCTTCGCAAGATCGCCCTTGAGCTTCTCGATCTCCGCGCCTTTGCGTCCGATGATGATCCCCGGCCGCGACGTGTGAATGGTGATGCGCAGCTTGTTCCCCGGCCGGTCCACCTCAATCGAGCTCACGCCTGCCGCCTTCAGCCGGTCGCGCAATGAATCTTTCAGCTCCAGATCCTCGCGCAGCAGCTTGGCGTAGTCCTGCTTGGCGAACCACCGCGAGCGCCAGGTCTTGGTAACCCCCAGCCGGAACCCATATGGATGTACTTTTTGGCCCATGTTTACTGTGTGCTCTCGACCGTCTTGTCTCCCACCTTGACTACAATGTGCGACATCCGTCGCTGATACCGGTACGCCCGACCCATTGGCGCCGGTCGCACACGCTTCATCCGCGGCCCCTCGTTTACGTACGCCTCGGTCACGAACAGCTTGTCGACATCGACGTCGTTGGACCGGTTTTCGGCATTGGCAATCGCCGACCGCAGCACTTTCTCCACCGACGGCGCGATGCGCTTGTTGGTCGTGCGCAGAATGTTGATCGCATCGCCGGCCTTCTGGCCGCGAATCAGGTCCACTACCAGCCGTATCTTCTGCGGCGAGGTCCGAATGTATCTCGCTTCAGCCTTAGCTTGCATTGTTGGTTCCTATGACGCGGGCTTAGCGGTTTTTTCCGCCGCCGCCTTCGCTGCATGTCCTTTGAACGTACGCGTGGGCGAAAACTCGCCCAGCTTGTGCCCGACCATGTTTTCGGTGATGTATACCGGAATGAACTTCTTCCCGTTATGCACGGCCAGCGTGTGCCCGATGAACTCCGGCAGAATGGTCGACCGCCGCGACCACGTCCTGACGACCTTCTTTTCGTTCTTCTCGTTCATGGCCCCCACCTTTTTCATCAGGTGGTCGTCGACGAACGGTCCTTTTGCTAGCGAGCGTCCCATGTCTATCTCTTCTTCTGTTTCCGCGTGACGATCCACTTGTTCGTCCGCTTGTTGTTGCGCGTCTTGAACCCGCGAGTCGGCTGGCCCCACGGCGTCACCGGATGTCGGCCGCCCGACGTTTTTCCCTCTCCGCCTCCGTGCGGATGGTCGACCGGATTCATCGACACCCCGCGATTATGCGGCATCTTGCCCATCCAACGCTTGCGCCCGGCCTTGCCCAAGCTGACGTTCTCATGCTCGACGTTCCCCACTTGCCCGATGGTCGCCGTGCACTCCAGCGCCACTTTCCGAATCTCGCCCGATGGCAGTTTCAACTGCGCGTAGTCGCCTTCTTTGGAAACCAGTTGCGCCTGCGTACCCGCCGACCGCGCCATCTGCCCGCCCTTGCCCGGCCGCAACTCGATGTTGTGCACCACCGTGCCGGCTGGAATATTCTTCAGCGGAAGCGCATTGCCGACCAGAATATCCGCGTCCGGCCCCGCCATAACAGTGCGGCCTACTTCGAGGCCCGAAGGCGCCAGAATATACCGCTTCTCGCCGTCGATGTAGTGCAGCAGGGCAATCCTGGCGCTGCGATTTGGATCGTACTCGACCGCCGCAACGCGAGCCTTGATCCCGACTTTGTCGCGTTTGAAGTCGATCTCACGGTACGCCCGTTTGTGCCCGCCGCCCCGGAAACGCGACGAAACGCGTCCGGTGCTCGACCGCCCGCCAGTCCCCTTCTTGCCCCTCACCAAGCTTTTCTCGGGGGTCTGCTTGGTGATCTCCGCGCGCGAGACCACGGTCGTAAACCGGCGCGAGGGCGTGGTAGGTCGGTAACTCTTGATTGGCATGCTAAATCTCCGCGTACTCCGGCATCTTTTCGCCGGCTTTCAGCCTGACGTAGGCCTTTTTCCAGTCCCCGCGATAACCGGCGAAACGCCCGCGCCGCCGCAGCTTGCCCGCTGTAACCGAGGTGCGCACGTCTTCCACTTTGACTTTGAAAATGGTCTGCACCGCTTGGCGAATCTGGGTCTTGTTCGCCGCCGCGGCAACCTCGAAGCACAGCGTCCGTTCCGCGTCTTTCTTTGTGACGCCCTTCTCGGTTACCAGCGGCCGTTTGAGCACATCGTAAACACCGATCATGCCAATGCCTCCGAAAGCTTTCTCGCCGCAGCTTCAGACAAAACGACCTGCTCATGCTTAAGCAGGTCATAAACATTCACGTCGCGGCTGGAGACCAGCTTCACGCCTTCCAGGTTGCGGCTCGAAAGCTCCAGATTGCGATTTTCGACGTTGTCGACCAGCAGAACTGTCTTCACCGCTTCAAGGACATTCAGCGCATGTCGCATCAACTTACTCTTTGGCTCACCGAGCGAAAACTCGTTGACCACCCTCAGCTCGCCGTCGCGAAGCTTCGCTGAAAGCGCGCTCCGAAGGGCGCCCAACTGCATTTTGCGCGGCAGGTGATAGGCGTAACTGTGCGGCTGGGGACCGTGAACCGTCCCACCATGCCGCCACAGCGGGCTGCGGATCGAGCCTACGCGCGCCCGTCCCGTTCCCTTCTGCTTCCACAGCTTCTTACCGGACCCGGCCACTTCATGACGAGTCTTGGTCGACGCTGTCCCGCGCCGCTGTTTCGCCATGTGATGGCGCACCGCTTCGTACAGCAGCGCTTCGTTCACCGGCGCGGCGAAAACTTCATCCGCCAGATCCACCGTGCCAACCTTCTGATTATTCAGATCGATGATGTCTACGCTCGGCATGGCTACTTCCTCGCCCTCCGCACCATCACGTAACTCCCTGTAGGCCCAGGGACCGCGCCCTTGATCAGCAGCACGTTCTCTTCGGCGTCCACTTCCACGATTTCGAGGTTCCGCACAGTCACCCGCGCCATTCCTAACTGTCCCGCCATACGCATGCCCGGAAACACGCGCGAAGGAAAGCTCGACGCGCCGATCGATCCTGGGGCGCGGTGGAACATCGAACCGTGGGAGCCCGGACCGCCGCGAAAATGATGCCGCTTGACCAGACTTCCGAAGCCCTTGCCCTTGCTCACGCCGATGACGTCCACTTTGTCGTTCGGCTTGAACTCGTCAACGAGAACGCGGTCGCCGGCTTTCAGATCGCCGCTGGTTCCTTCCTCAAGCCGGAACTCGCGCATAAACTTCACGCCCTCAGCCCCGGATTTCTTGAGATGCCCAGTAGCGGGCTTCGATACTCCCGACTTTTTCGCGTACTCCATAAACCCGAGCTGCACCGCGTCATATCCGTCCGTTGCAGGCGTTTTTCGCTGTACGACGACGCATGGCCCGGCCTTCAACACGGTGACAGGAACCACCTGCCCGTCCGCGCGAAACACCTGCGTCATCCCGATCTTCTTGCCTAAAATTCCAGGGCTCATCAGAAACTCCAAGGACTTGAACGCGCCAATCGCTCGACGCCAGTCACTTTATTTCCCTTTTCCAAATGCCTTAATTTCCACATCCACGCCCGCCGGCAGATCCAGTTTCATCAACGCGTCCACGGTATCCTGCGTCGGCTCCAGAATGTCCAGCAGGCGCTTGTGGGTGCGGATTTCAAACTGCTCCCGGCTCTTTTTATCCACGTGCGGCGAGCGCAGCACCGTGTACAGATTCCTCACCGTCGGCAGCGGAATTGGACCAGCCACCGTCGCCCCGGTCCGCTTGGCCGTATCGACAATCTCGGTCGTCGACTGGTCCAGTATCCGGTGATCGTACGCCTTCAGGCGAATGCGAATGCGTTCTCGTAGGCTGCTCATTTTGATGTACCGCTCGGCACTATGACAGAATCTCCGTAACCGTGCCCGCGCCCACCGTCCGCCCGCCTTCGCGAATCGCAAACCGCAATCCCTTGTCCATCGCCACCGGCGTGATCAGCTCGATCTCCAGGCTCACGTTGTCCCCGGCATCACCATCTCCATCCCCTCCGGCAGCGTCGCCACTCCCGTCACGTCCGTCGTCCGGAAGTAGAACTGCGGCCGGTATCCCTTGAAGAACGGCGTGTGCCGGCCGCCTTCATCCTTCGACAGCACGTATACTTCGCCCTTGAACTTCTTGTACGGCTTGATCGACCCCGGCTTGGCGATCACCTGCCCGCGCTCTACGTCGTCTTTTTCAATCCCGCGCAGCAGCAGCCCCACGTTGTCCCCGGCGCGCCCTTCGTCCAGCAGCTTCTTGAACATCTCCACGCCCGTCACCACCGTCTTGCGAGTGTCCGTGAACCCGACGATCTCCATTTCCTCGCCGACCTTGCAGATCCCCTTCTCGATCCTGCCCGTCACCACCGTCCCGCGGCCCTGAATCGAGAAAATGTCTTCCACCGGCATCAGGAACGGCTTGTCGATGATCCGCTCCGGCATCGGAATGTACTTGTCGACGGCCTCCATCAGTTCGTCCACCGTCTTTTCCCACTTCTCTTCTTTGTTCAGCGCTCCCAGTGCGCTCACTTTGATCACCGGCAGATCGTTGCCCAGGGAATCCGTAGCTGGTCAGCAGCTCGCGAACTTCCAGCTCGACCAGCTCGAATAACTCCGGATCGTCCACCATGTCGACCTTATTCAGCGCGACCACGATATACGGCACGCCCACCTGCCGCGCCAGCAGAATATGCTCGCGCGTCTGCGGCATCGGACCGTCGGTCGCGGCGACCACCAGATGGCTCCATCCATCTGCGCCGCACCGGTGATCATGTTCTTGATGTAGTCGGCGTGACCGGGACAATCCACGTGCGCGTAGTGCCGGCTTGGCGGTCTCATACTCGACGTGCGCCACGGCGATCGTGATGCCGCGGGCTTTTTCTTCCGGCGCGTTGTCGATCGAATCGAAGCTCCGGAACTTCACTTTCGGATTGTTCTTGGCCAGCGTCTGGGTGATCGCCGCCGTCAGCGTCGTCTTGCCGTGGTCGATGTGACCGATGGTCCCCACGTTGACGTGCGGCTTACTGCGATCGAATTTTTCCTTCGCCATGTTAGTGTCCGTCTCCTAAAAAACTTAACTCGCGACCTTACCCTGCGCCCTGCTCGTAATCTCTTCCGCGACGCTCTTGGGCACTTCTTCGTACTGCCCGAAATGCATCGTGAACGCACCGCGCCCCTGGGTCCGGGAGCGCAATTCGGTGGCATAGCCGAACATCTCCGACAGCGGCACCATCGCCTTGATGATCTGCGTGCTGCCCAGGATCTCGGTTCCCTCCAGGCGCCCGCGCCGCGAAATCAGGTCGCCGTTCACTGAGCCCATGTATTCGTCCGGCACAACCACTTCCACCCGCATCACCGGCTCCAGCAGCACCGGCTTAGCCTTGCGCGCCGCTTCCTTTATACAAATCGAGCTGCAAATCTTGAACGCCATTTCCGAAGAATCCACGTCGTGATAGGCGCCGTCAAACACGGTCACCTTTACATCCGACATCGGATAACCAGCCAGAATGCCGTGCTCGAGCGCTTCGACAACACCCTTCTGGATCGCGGGAATGAATTCTTTCGGGATGTTACCGCCGTACACTTCATTGGCGAACTCGAACTCGCTTCCCGCCGGCAAAGGCTCAATCCGCAGTTTGACCCGAGCGTATTGTCCGCTGCCGCCGGTCTGCTTTTTGTGCGTGTAATCGTACTCCGCGGTCTGCCGGATGGTTTCGCGATACGCGACCTGCGGCTTACCCACATTCGCGCCGACGTTGAACTCGCGCTGCATGCGGTCGACGATGATTTCGAGATGCAGCTCACCCATACCGGCCAGAATCGTCTGCCCGGTATCCGGATCGGTCGACACCCGAAGTGTCGGATCTTCCTGTACCAGCTTGGCGATCGCCATGCCCAGCTTTTCCTGGTCGGCCTTGGTCTTGGGCTCGATTGCAAGTTGAATCACCGGCGCCGGGAAGTCGATCGACTCCAGCAGCACCGGATGCTTCTCGTCGCAAATTGTATCGCCCGTCACGACGTTCTTCAGTCCCACCGCCGCGCAAATGTCGCCGGCCAGAATCTCGGTGATCTCTTCGCGCTTGTTGGCGTGCATCTTCACCAGACGCCCAATCCGCTCCTTGCGCGACTTCGAAACGTTGTAAATCGTGTCGCCCGCCCCCAGCCGCCCCGAGTACACCCGGATAAACGCGAGCTGTCCCACGAACGGGTCGGTCATGATCTTGAACACCAACGCCGCAAACGGCTCCGCATCGGAGGAGTGGCGCACAATGTGTTTTTCTGGATCGTCCACATCCAGTCCCTGAATGGGCGGGATATCGAGCGGCGACGGGAGATAATCCACCACCGCATCGAGAAGGTTCTGTACGCCCTTGTTCTTGAACGCAGCGCCACACACCACCGGGAAAATCTTCTGCGCGATGGTCGCCTTGCGAATGCCACCCTTCAACTCTTCTTCGGTGACCGCCACTCCCTCGACAAACTTGGTGAACAGATGATCGTCACTCTCAGACACAGCCTCGATCAACTTTTCACGATACCCCTTGGCCAAGTCGACCAAATCCTCAGGAATCTCGATTTCACTGAAGTCCGCACCCAGCGTCTCGTCGAGCCACACCCGCGCTTTCATCGTCACCAGATCGACAACGCCTTTGAACTGGTCTTCGGCGCCAATCGGAATCTGGATCGGCACTGGCCGGCACTTCAGCCGGTCGACAATGGTATCGATGGAGCGATAATAGTCCGCGCCGACGCGATCCATTTTGTTGATGAAACAGATGCGCGGAACCCGGTACTTGTCGCCCTGCCGCCACACCGTTTCAGACTGCGGCTGCACCCCGGCCACGGCATCGAATACCGCCACCGCGCCATCCAGAACGCGCAGGCTGCGCTCCACTTCAGCCGTAAAATCGACGTGACCGGGAGTGTCGATGATGTTCACCGTGCAATCCCGCCACTGGCACGTGGTCGCGGCGGACGTAATCGTAATGCCGCGCTCCTGCTCCTGCTCCATCCAGTCCATGACGGCTGTGCCTTCATGGACCTCGCCGATTTTGTAGGTTCGGCCTGTGTAATAGAGGATCCGCTCCGTAGTCGTGGTCTTCCCGGCATCGATGTGCGCCATGATGCCGATATTCCGCATCTTCTCGAGTGGTACTGTGCGAGCCATAAAATACTTCGACTACCAGCGGTAGTGCGCGAAGGCCTTATTGGCCTCCGCCATTCGATGTACGTCGTCCTTTTTCTTGATTGCGCCTCCCCGTAGGTTGGCCGCGTCATTCAATTCGTTTGCCAGCTTTTCCGGCATTCCTTTTTCAGGCCGCGTTCGCGCATTGATCAGGATCCAGCGGATGGCTAGGCTGGTCCGGCGGTTATTCGGAACCTCGACCGGCACTTGGTAGTTGGCGCCGCCCACGCGCCGCGTCTTCACTTCCAGCAGCGGCTTGCAGTTCTCCACCGCTTTCTTGAACAGCTTCAGCGGATCGTCCTGTGTGCGCTCCTTGATGGTATCCATGGCCGCGTAAAAAATCTTCTGCGAGACGGCCTTTTTGCCGTCCCACATCATCGAGTTCACGAACTTCTCCGCGAGCGTCGAGTTGTACACCGGATCGGGCACAATCTCGCGGGATTCAGGTCTGCGTCTGCGTGGCATACTCTATTTCGCCGGCCCCTTTGGTCGTTTGGCTCCGTATTTCGAACGCCCCTGCTTGCGATCCGTCACGCCCGCCGTATCGAGCGTTCCGCGAACCACGTGATAGCGCACGCCCGGCAGATCCTTGACGCGGCCACCGCGAATCAGCACAATCGAGTGCTCCTGCAGATTGTGTCCCACGCCGGGTATATAGGTCGTGACTTCGATCCCGTTGGTCAGCCGTACGCGCGCCACTTTGCGCAGCGCCGAATTGGGCTTCTTCGGGGTCGTGGTATAGACGCGCGTGCATACTCCGCGCCGCTGCGGGCAAGCCTGCAGCGCCGGACTGGCCGTCTTATAGCGTGTCGGGCGTCTGCCCTTGCGCACAAGCTGGTTGAACGTCGGCACGAACTTCCTCTCTCAAAAAATTGTTAGAATCCACCAGGAAACCGGCGCGCAAAAACACAATCCACGCCAATTCCCAAAACTTGCGAGGCCCACAAAAGAGATGGTGACTTCGGACTAGCCCATTCCCCTGACAGCGTTAGAATCCGTCAGAGTAGCGGGGCCGACCCCCGGCCGGACTCTCCATCAGAAGAGCGGTAGCACGAGAGCAGAAGATCAACTCGCTAACTCTATAGAGAATAGCGAAACGGCAAAAGCTTGTCAAATAGGATGGCACCCCTACTGACATCGCGATCCGTTGCGGATTGAACTGCTAAGCAACGAGCTTCTTAAGTAACTGGTACTACAGCTACTTTTTTCTTCGGGCTACGTCGTTTCTCTACCGGAGGTTGCCGGTCGCTCTTTTTTAGGTTCGGGAACACGATCGAGAGGACGAACTTCTTCTCCCCGTGATCGTCAAACTTGATCACGATATATTCCTCATTGCACGACATTACGCTCCCCAGTCCGAACTTGGGGTGTTCGACTTGAGCGCCTTGGGCGAAGGCAGGTTTTGTGGCCATGTGAACCGGAGATCCTTAAAGGAGGGCGTAGACACCCTCAATTGATTGTAACAAAAGATCGTAACGTACGGGGAACTTCGCGCATCCATTCGACTGTCCTCGTAATCGCGGAACCTTATGCCCTAAAATGGGTTGCTGTAATCGTCAGCCCTGGGCGCAAAATCGGCGTCTATTATAAAGATGTTTCCCGCATCGTCCGAACCGTTTAAAGACGCAACAGGAGTCTCTTCATGAACCGCATCGCCCTTTTCTTTGCTTCCGCCGTGATGTTGGCAGCGCAATCTATTCCCAATCGCTACATTGTGGTATTCGAGACCGCACCCGCCGCCAATGCGGCGATCAGCAAAGGAGTCCGATATTCCGCCGCCGATCGCGATGTCCAGGCTCAAAGGGTACTAATTCAAGCCGAGCACGCGCAGGCCGAGGCCGCCATTAAGGTCTTGGGTGGAACCGTCACGCATCACTTCGATACCGTTCTGAATGGCATGGCCGTGACGATGACACCGGACGCTGCCGCACGGTTGCGGCAGACCGCCGGAGTGAAATGGGTCCATCCGGTCAACAAGCATCACGCGCGGCTGGATCACGCGGTGAACGTGCATCAGGTCACGCAAGCGTGGCAGGCGATCTCCGGCGGCCAGGCTGGCGCCGGCGCCGGAATCAAGATCGCTATCCTGGATACCGGCATTGACGTGACCCACCCTGCCTTTCAAGGATTCACCACACCGGTGCCTTCCGGATACCCGATGGTGACCAACGCCGCTGAACTCGCCCACACGAACAATAAGGTTATCGTTTCCCGGTTCTATACCGACGACGCGGACGGAATCTCAATCACTACCGGGACTCCCTGCACAACGGCGATTGCGACCGAGGATTGCGGTCATGCGACCAGCGTCGCCATGGTCGCCGCAGGACTGCCCAACAGCACGGGGCAAACCGGGATCGGGACGCTGGCAGGCGTCGCCTCCGGCGCCTGGCTGGGAAATTACAAAGTTGCCGACGACACCGGCGCGAGCGACGACGTGACCTTGCTGGCCGGGCTCGAGGACGCGGTCAATGACGGCATGGACGTCGCCAACTACAGCGCGGGCGGCCCCGTGATTAATTCGAGCGACGAAAGTGGCCCGGACGAAGCGGCCATCAAAACCGCCGTGGCTGCGGGAACCTTGTTCGTGACGGTCGCTGGTAACGATGGGTTACCGGGGCAAGCAGCCGTCGGTGCCGTCGAGACTCCCGGCGCAGCCGCCGACGCGATCACTGCGGGATCGAATGAGAATGAGCGCATGTTCGACTTCAGCGCGTCGGTGGGATCCGTGCCGCCGGTTCTGGCAATCCTGCCCGACGCGCTGTCCGGCTTCGTTAGCGGGCAGCTTTCGGGCACCGTGGTGGACGTTGCCACTCTCGACGGGGGTGGATTTGCCTGTAACGCACTCCCCAACAACAGTCTTTCGAACGACATCGCCCTGATCCAGCGCGGGCCCTTGGGGGCAGCCTGCGCTTTCGATACTAAAATCTCCAATGCGCTGAATGCGGGCGCCGTGGGCGTCATCGTCTTCGACGATCAAAACGAGGCGCTGGTGGACTTCACCGTGGACATGAGCTTCGACAACAGTCTTTTCTTTCCCAGCATCACCGTGACCGCGATTCCGATGCTCTTTATCAGCCAGAGCGACGGCCAGACACTGCAAGCCGCGGTGGACGCCAACCCGGGGATCCAGGGCAACATGGATCTGGACGGCATTACCCCTATCCCGCGGCCAACCAACATCGTGAGCGACTTTTCTAGCCACGGCCCGACACCGGGAGGCAACGTGAAACCGGATCTTCTCGGGGTAGGCGATTATTTTGTCACCGCCGACGCCACCGCCAACAATCCGCTCTTCCCCTATATCTACGGCAGCGGAACCAGCTTTGCGGCGCCGCTGATGGCTGGATCCATCGCGCTGGTCAAAGCGGCGCGGCCTGGCCTTACGGCGCTGCAATACAAATCGCTGATCATTAATAGCGCGCCCGAGCTCGATCAGTACACCGACGGCAGCATCGCTCCACCGGAGATCGCCGGGGCCGGGATTCTGAATGTCATGACCGCACTTCAGAACGAACTGGCGGCAGCGCCGACCTCTCTGAACTTTGCTGTGCCCGCCGTGCCAGCCGGGAGCGGTAGTTCCTCGATCCGGCCCGCAGACTCGGCAGCGGCTGCTTCGGTAACTCAAGCCGTAACCCTTACCAACGTAGGATCCGCTTCCGACTCTTTCACAGTTTCCGTAACCTCTCTCGACAACATTGCCCTCGCTAGCGTCGACACGTCCTCATTTAGCCTGAACCCAGGCGCGACCCAAACCATCAACGTATCGCTGAAAACCAGCGGGCTCGCGCCGGGAACCTATCACGGATTCATCGTGATCACCGGAAGCCAAACCCAAATCGCGACGCGCATCCCCTACTGGTACGCCGTCCTGGGGAATTCTGTCCAATCCATCAACCTCCTGAACACGCCGCAGTTCGACAGCACCGGTGACACCACGCAGATCGTCTTCCGCTGCGCCGACGCGGCGAATATGCCGCTCGATCCGCAAAACAACCCGACGGTGACCACCGGCAACGCTCGTGCGCGTGTGATTGATGTGTTGCCCATCGGCGATATCCCCGGCACGTTCCTCGCTGACATTGTGATCGGCCGGGCCGACGCCAATGGAATCAACACCTTCGTGGTTACAGCGGATGGCATTACGCAAAACGTCATCGTAATCATCGAATAATATTGCGCGGGAACTTCCTGCCGGCCGGCGGTGTCTTTATTGGTGTCGAAGCGGTAAGATTGGTGCGAGGGGAAGTGGCGGACACAACCGTCGGTTTCCAGTTCGACGCCTGCCGGCCGGAAACGGCCCCACCCGTGCCGCGCGAAGACGAGTCCGTCCTGGTCGTAAACCTGCGCACCGGAATCGAATCGGCCTACGAAGAGTTGATCCAGAGGTTCGAGCAGCCCGTTTTCAACATCATCAGCCGTTTAATGGACGATCCTGCAGACGCCGCTGACGTAGTGCAGGAAGTTTTCCTGAAGGTATTCAGAAGTATTTCTTCCTTCCGGCAGGACAGCTCCCTAAAGACCTGGATCTATCGCATCGCGGTAAACGAAGCGAGGAATCATCGACGCTGGTTCAGCCGGCATAGGCGCCGGGAGGTGTGCCTGGACGGCGACGCGCGGAGTTTTGAAGGCAGTGCCCGCGGGCATACCGATTCGCGCGGATATCAGGACTGGCTGCCTGATCCGGGACGATCGCCCTTCGATCTGACTTTGTATCGCGAGACGCAG
Organism: Terriglobia bacterium; assembly: GCA_963842485.1. Lineage (GTDB taxonomy): Bacteria > Acidobacteriota > Terriglobia > Bryobacterales > Bryobacteraceae > Palsa-187. The sequence continues at coordinate 41,844 of CAWJHI010000123.1, forward strand.
ACGCTGATTGAGGAAGCGCTGTTGAAGCTGAATCCGAAATTTCGCGCGGCGCTGGTGCTGCGCGAGTTGGAGGGTTTGAGTTACGAGGAGATCGCTGAGATTTTGGACATTTCCTTAGGTACAGTGAAATCGCGCATCCTGCGAGGGCGGGATGCGCTCAGAAAGCATCTGGCGGGACGGCTCGAGCCGGCTTCGGCTCCGGACTGGTCCCCGCAACTGGCGGACTAAACATGCGCACCGATGAAGATTTGTGCGTACAACGAGAGAGTGATGTGGCGGTATGAAACGCGATTCTGAACACGTGCTAAGTGACGAGACGCTGAGCCGGGCCTTGCGTGGCCTGCCGCGGCGCAATCCGCCGCCGGATCTCGCCAGTTCTCTGCGCGTGATTGCCTCGCGCGAGCGGCGCCGCATGGTTTATGGCCGCGGACCCGCCTTGGCAGATCGCCTGCGTCTGTTCTTCAATAATCTGATGCGTCCGCTGGCGTTGCCCTTCGCGGGCGGCGTCTTCTCCGCGGTCGCGCTGTTCAGCATGTGTCTGGTTCCGATGTACCCGGTGCGCGGATCGAGCGCGTTCGATGTGCCGACGGGCCTGACTACGGAAGTGGCGCTCGACAAGACCGCGCCAATCGCAGCCAACACCGGCGACGTAATTGTGGATGTTACGGTGGACGCTTACGGCCGCATGGTGGATTACAAGATCGTCAGCGGTAACGCCGCCCGGGACGAATCCTTGCGGCGGAGCATCGAGGGCACCTTGTTGCGCACTACCTTCATTCCCGCCACCGCCCTTGGTCAACCGGTCGAGGGCAGAATGCGTTTGTCCCTGTGTACCATCCACATTGATGTGAAGGGCTAACGCAAACGCCACGGCGTCTGGGTCAGCATTTCCTCGCACACCGGTCGATCCTCGACAGCATTGCGTCCGCCGCTTGTCCTGAGGCGGCCCCTTTGGTGATCGAAATCGGCCCTGGAAAAGGCGCTCTGACCGGGCCTCTGCTGGAGCGCGCTCAGAAAGTGGTCGCGATTGAAGTGGATCCGTACTTGGTGCATTATCTGCGCCAGAAATTCCGCGACCCGGTGGACCAGGGCCGCCTGATCCTGATAGAAGGCGACGTGCTCAAGACGGATCTGGGCGCGTGGGGTCCCGCAGTGGTGGCCGGCAATGTGCCGTACTACATCACCTCGCCGATTCTCGAGAATCTGTTTGGCCTTGGAAACAAATGGTCGCGAGCCGTGTTCCTGGTTCAGGCCGAAGTCGCCGCACGTCTGGCGTCGCCGCCTGGCAGCCGTGAGTTCGGATACCTGAGCGTCCAGGCACAGTTCCACGCGCACATTGAAATCCTGTTCCCAGTTTCAAAAACCGCGTTCCGCCCGCCGCCCAAAGTCGACAGCGCGGTGGTCCGGCTGGAACCACGCGACGCCGCGTCTGAGCTGGGAGTCACGGACCCCGCGGGCTTTCTACGCTTCGCATCCGCCGCATTCCGGCACAAGCGCAAGACGCTTCGCAACAATCTTGCCCCGGTCTACGGCGCCGAACGCATGACCGCTCTCAAAGAGACTCAACGGCGCGCGGAACAACTGAGCGTCGCCGAAATGGTCGAGTTGTACAGGAAGCTGGTCAATTCTCCGACGGCTTCTCCGCACGAGTGATCACCAATATCTCCACGGGTCCCTTCTGCGATTCGATTTTCAATCCGAGCTGTTCCTGAAGGGCAGTGAAGATAGAAACAGGTGCAGAGTCGGACGGCCGAGGCTGCGGCACCCCCGGCGGCAATTGCATGGCCTGACCTTCGTCGGGCGTCCATTCCAGGCTGAAGTCGAAATTTCCCGGCAAGCTGGTCTTGTCGACTACCGTGCGTCCCAGAACCTGAGAGAGTTTCTCAGCTAAGCTAGCGAACGGAAGTCTCGCGGCCCTCACGAACCTGGGATTCACCATGATGTTACCGCACAGGGGTGTGGGGAGTTTCCCGGGCTCGGGTTGAGGGAAAGGCCTGGATGGATCGCGCGGAGTACAACCGCCTTCCTTCGATTCAACCAGTCCAGGTCCGAGTTTGCCGTCCTTCTTCGCCAACACTAGCGCATAGATCGGAAGCTCTTTGGTCTCGCGATGAAGCTCGGGAATCGGTCCTCCAGGAGTGATTGGAGCATCACCAGGATTTCGTCCCATTTCGCGCTGTTCTCGGGTTTCGCGGTTATATCGTAACGCGTGGAATCGAGCCACGCGGGTCCGCCCGAAATCTGGAGTGCCTGAATGCGCCATCCGCTGAGCAATCAGTTCCTTCAAGGTCAAGTTGGTGATGTTGGCCCTTCCGCCAGGAGTCGTCCGGAACCAACCGCCACGCAACCAGGCTAGGCCGGGCTCCGCGGGCTTGATCGACGCGACCTCAAATTCCGGGCGCGCATCCGGCTGCGCGATCGCGCCGCCACTCAGAATCAGGACCGCCGCAATCGCACGCAAGGCGCACTCGCCACTATCTTAGAACTCAATCCACCCGTCCGCCGGTACCACCTCCGTCGCCACGTCGTCCCGCGCGATCGTCAAACGGAACCGTCGCCCCGCCAGCCGCGCGCTCAGTTCGACGATTCGCCCCACCGCCACCTGCGACAACGCCGGACCAGTCTCGAACTCGATCCCGAATTTCGCCGCAACTTCGGTATCGACGCGCACGTAAAGGCGATCACCGTCGGTGCCATAGAATACATCGCGCACCGGTGATTCGCCGCTGTGCATCGCACCGGATCTCATATCCGGCCGGTACCTTCCCGCTCCCAGCCACTCGAAATAGGAAGTCACCTCACCGTCGATGGTCGCGTGAATGGGATTCGCCGGCGCTTCGCGAAGCTCACCCGGCTGCGATTGAATGATGGGACGCGACAACTCTAGCGGCGGCTGCAGACCCAGCGCGCGATACACGTTTGAAAGATGATCGCGATACAGCTCGTCGAACTCCGGACGGTTGTCCGATCGGTGCTCCGGCCCATACCACCAGTTCCAGTCGCTGCCCTCGGCGATCAGCAGCTCCTCGTAGGCCAGCTTGCGCATGTCTTCGCCGAGGCCGGTCGCGCCGTCGTAGGCCCGCCGGGCATCCAGCAGCAGTTCCCACGCCTGATTGTCTTCCTCCGCGCCGATCCAGATATCGAAGTTCGCGTTGATCCACGAGCCGGGGAAAACGCCGGCCAGTGGACGAGCCTCGAATCTCTCCAGCGCTTCGGAAACTGTGACGGCTTCAAACTCCGAGTCTTCGGAAATGCGCCGGTACAGCTCCCGCAAAAACGGACGCCCGTTCGCCTCGTACCACTCCCACGCATTCTCGCCGTCGAGGATGATCGGCACCAGGGCGTCGCGGCCCCCGGTGTTCTCGCGAATGCGCGCCAAGAAAATGCCCGGCTGCTTCCGCTGCGCTCACATGTTGGTACGTAAAACCGATCAGATCACTCAGGTAGTGATCGCGAAACAACAGCCGGATCTGGCGGTTGTCTTGCTGCCAGAGGTATGCCTGATAAGTGAGCTCGGCGCCGGCTTCTTGCCCCAGCGTTCGCGCAAGCACCCCGTTGTCGCTCGCCGCCCATTTGAACCGGCAATCGGCGGCCAGGGCCAGACGCTTTATCGGAAACCGATCCCTCCGACGGCCACAATCCCACTGGCTCAAAGCCCAGCTTGTCCCGCATGTAGGAGCGCGCGCGGCAGAGCTGTTCGCGCGCATCCTGTGGATACTGGAAGCGCCGCGGAAGCACGACGCCCGGATGCGGAATCGCAGCGATGTCGGAGTCGCAGATCAGCGGCAGAATTGGATGATAAAATGGCGTGGTCGCGATTTCGATCTGACCGCGCAGAGCAAATTCGCGATACACCGGCAGAACGCGCTGGAGCGATTCCCTCTGCTTCCGCGCCATCGCCGCCTGATCTTCGAGCGAATAGTCGCGCCCTTTCGCAACCAGTTCCTGCAACTCCAGGTCGCGAGCCAGCAGGTCTTCGTCGAACCACACGAGTTGACTCAACACCTGCAAGTCGCGCAGATCTTGCGTCGACGGCCGGTCGCGTTTCTCGTACAACTCGCGATAGCGCGGATAGCGGTAGATCATGTGCTCGACGTGGGCCTGAAACAGGTAGCGCTGCATGAAGTTGCGTTGCGACTCCGTCAGGCTCTCGGCGGGCGTGATCGCCACGTCCAGAAACGGGTCGGAGGCTGTGCCGGCCGCATACTCCTCGATTTGCGAGATCATCGATGGCACCAGATTGAAAGTCTGGTGGACATCGGGAAACTCTTCGAGGATCTGCACCATCCCCGCATAATCCTTGAGCGCATGCAGCCGCGTCCACGGCAGCTTGTATTCGCCGGTCCACAGATCCTTGTAGAACGGCTGGTGCATGTGCCATACAAAGCACAGCGTGGTCATGACGCGGTTTGGCCGCCGCTGAGTCTAATGTCTGGCTGCGAAATAGCTTCGCACCGGAACGGGAGGCTCCGTCCCTTTGATCGCGATCCACAAAATGTCATTCAACTCATCATCGTCGATCTCATCCGCTTCATCAAAGTCCATCTGCGCCGACCGTGCCGCTGTGGCAGATCGCGCCGGATTTTTCTCGCTCAATGAAATCCGCGGCCTCTCCGCTGTATAAGCGGCATTATTCGGCGACGACGCGAACGCCGCGTACAGCGGACGCGCCCCGGCATCGAAGTGCGTCAGCGGCCGCATGCCGAGGATCAGCTCCATGGTTCGCAGAATCGACGATTGATTGTACATGCTGCTGTCAATGATCCCGCGATGCGTGTAGGGTGAAATCGCGAGCATTGGAGAGCGGTGCGAGTCCACGTGGTCCGGACCGTTCTGCGCGTCGTCTTCGATCACGAAAATCGCCGTCTTCGACCAAAACTTGCTTTTCGAAACACCTTCGACGATCATGCCCAGCGCGTAGTCGTTATCGGCGAACAGCGACAGCGGCGCGAGCTTTTCGGGCGTCGTGCCGTTGGTGTGATCGTTTCCCAGGCGCAGGATCATCAATTGCGGCATGTCGCCGCTCGCTTCAAACTGCTTGACATCCTCAAGAAATGTTTTGGCGCGCTCCACATCCGGATAATCCAGATCGAAGCTGCGATAGCGCATGTTGGTGATGGGTCGCAGCGCCGGATCCTGGATGCTCTCAATCTGCACGCCGTCCGCGCCCGCGGCCTTCTTGTTGGTCACCCAATACCCGTAGTTCCGCACGGTGAGCCCGGCTGCCAGCGCATTGGTCCACAGATAACCCGCGGGCGCCGAATTGGCCGGCTCCTGACCTTCGAAATCGTAATGCTTGCGCCGGCCGGCGTATTCGTTGGGCCACAATTTCTGAACATAATCCGGCGCGATCGACGGCCGTCGCCCAGTTGTGCCCATCCGCGCTCACGTCGGAATTGACGTAGAAATTGTCGAACAGCACAAACTCCCGCGCCAGCTTGTAATGATTCGGCGCGGCCGATTCGTCGAACAAATCCAGCGACGCGTCGCTGTTGCCCTTCCCGATCTTTCCGAACACCTGATCGTACGTCCGATTCTCCTTGACGATGTAAATCACGTGCTCGATCGGCGAGTGTTTCCCCGGCTTCGAAACTATCACGTTGTCGTCGGGAAGAAACTGCACGTCCAGACTGCTGTCTTTATACGGCGACAAGCTCTGCGCCGTCTGCGAATACTGGTCGAGCATCTCATCGGTGAACGGATCGATCACCGACATCGTCCCGGTCTGCATCGATCCAACGTAATAGCGCCGCGCGTCGCCCTGGTGAACATTCGAAACCTGCCGCGGCCCGGCGTATTCAGGGTTCGGATAGCTTCGCAACCCGCGGCCGTTCAGCACCAGCAGCCGTCCGTCGGCGAGCGCGCGCGCAGCCGTCGGATACCATCCTGTAGGGATGAACCCGTTGACCACGCTGTGCAGCTCCGACGTGTCGACGACCGCGATCACGTTCGCATCTGAGCAGGCGACATACAGTTTCTTTTGATCCGCACTCAGCGCCACAGCCGATGGCGTCATCCCCAGCGGATGCCGCGCCGTCAACGCCACATTGATCGACTCGGAGACTTTCATGTCCTTCGTGTCGCTCACGGTGACGACGAAAACATTGTTGGTGTTCGCCGCCGCCACGAACAGGCGGTATTGTGCGTCCCTGTCGATGCCCTCCGGCTTGTAGCCGCTCAGCACCATGTCGGTGGGATGCGGCCCGATTCGGACGCGGCCCATCTCCGACCCAGTGCGTGCATCGTGCAGGTATACCGATCCGTCGCTCCAGCTTGAAACGAAATACGCTTTTCCATCGGGATGAAACAGGATGCGATACGGGCGCAGACCGGTCTTGTAGTGCGCCTTGACGCTGCCGGATTGCGCGTCGATCACGACGATCGAATCGTGATACAACTCCGTCGCATAGATCGTTTTCCCATCCGGCGAGACCGCGACATCGGCGATGAAATCTTCGTGCGTGCGCTTGTCGGGACCGACTACCGCGAATTCCCGCGACGGCACCAGCGCGCCTTCAGAAGAAAACGAAAACTCGAACACCGCGGCCCGCGAACCACCGCCCGCGTAAACATGGCGCCCGTCCGACGAAAACGCGAGCCCCAGCCAGGCATCCGCCACCGGAACACGTGAGACTTCGTGCGGCTGATCCACGGTCAACACGCTGATCGACGGCGGCCTATATCCGGCGTTCAGCACCAGTAGAAATCTGCCGTCTTTCGACAGTGCCGACGATATCGGCAGCGTGTCGAGCGGAACCTGCGTCCCCACCGGCTTGAGTCGCCAGCCATTCGATAGCAGTACCGTTCCATCCGGCTGCGGGCCCACCTGCTCCCGGAACGACGGTTGCGAGCTCAACACGCCCGCGCACACGATCACGAATGCAAACGCCAGATATCTTTTCATTTCGGATACTCCTTACTCTGAGTAACGCTGCGCAATTGGAAAACGCCGACCGACGCCGAAGGCCTTGGTCGTCACCTTCAGGCCCGGAGCCGCCTGCTGGCGCTTATACTCATTGCGGTCCACTTTGTTGACGATATTTTCGACCAGACCGATGTCCAGCTTCAGATTATCGGCGATCTGCCGCGGAGTCTGGTAATGCTCGATGTAGCCCTCTAAAATCTGGTCAAGCACGCTATATTCGGGCAGCGAATCGGTGTCGCGCTGATCCGGTTTCAGCTCCGCCGACGGCGGCTTGGTGAATACGCTTTCCGGAATCGCGCCGTTGTTCCGTTGATTCCCGATTCGCGAAAGAGAGTAGACCATGGTTTTGGGCACGTCGCTGATCACGGCCAGGCCGCCGCACATATCGCCGTACAACGTGCAGTAACCCACCGCGAGCTCGCTCTTGTTGCCGGTGGTCAGCACCAGCGCGCCGGTTTTGTTCGATAGCGCCATCAAAGTCACGCCGCGCAGTCGCGATTGCAGATTCTCTTCGGTCACGTCCGCTGGGCGTCCGGCGAAAACCGGCCCTAGCTCCTCGAGGAACCGTTGATAAACGCCATTGATCGAAACCGTCTCGAATCGAATTCCCAGCTTATCCGCCATTTGCCCCGCGTCGCGTACGCTGTGTTCGGAGGAATACGGTCCGGGCATCGCCACTCCGGTGACATTTTCTTTCCCCACCGCCTCCACCGCGATCACCGCTGTTAGCGATGAATCGATGCCGCCCGAAAGTCCGATCAAAACCTGAGAAAACCCGCACTTCCTTATGTAGTCGCGCGTTCCGAGCACCAGCGCCTGATACACAGCTTCGCATTCGTCGATGAAATCTTCATGACGTTCGCCGGTCGAAGCATCCGTGTCCGCCAGCACCAGGTCTTCTTCGAAGGAGCGTCCCGACGCAATCACCTCGCCCGCCCCGTTCATCGCGAAACTGGACCCGTCGAACACCAGTTGGTCGTTCCCGCCAACCTGGTTCACGTATATCACCGGCCGCTGATAGCGCCGCGCCGAAGCCCGGTATAAACGCCGACGCATTTCGCGCTTGGCCATATTGTAAGGCGACGCGTTGATGCAGATGAGAAGCTCGCCTCCCGCGGTGAACAATTCCTCCACCGGATCACGCGAATACAGGCGCTGCTTCCAGAAGCGGCGATCGTTCCAGGCGTCCTCGCAGATGGTCAGCGCCACGCTCTTGCCGCGCACCGTGCACAGAAATTCGCGCTCCCCGGGCCGGAAATAGCGGGCTTCGTCGAATACGTCGTACGTCGGCAGCAGCATTTTTTCCTGCCGGAACACGACCGTCCCTCGCTCGATCACCGCCGCACTGTTCACCGCAGCCTTGCCCGTCTCCGATTGCGACCGCGCCACATAACCGCAGATCACGCTCAAATCGAGACCCGCGGTTTCCTGCGCCAGCCGATTCAATTCGCGCTCGCTCCGATCGATGAAGCTCGGCTTCTCGACCAGGTCGCGCGGCGGGTAGCCGGTGATCGAAAGCTCCGGAAATACCACCAGCTCCGCTCCACGGGCAGCCGCATCGCGCGCCGCGGCGGTCATGCGGTCGACGTTCCCCGCAAGGTCGCCGACGGTTGGATTGATCTGCGCCAGAGCAATGCGCATGGATCCTCTATTGTACCTGCGCTCGCTCCGCCGCGCCCTGCGTAACTAAGGTCGCACGGAAACGTATTTGCTTGTTACACGTGCTCAGTATGGAAACCATTGGAATTGTCCTATCGATTCCCGAAGCAATTATCCTAACCAGCCTTTACAGGGTAATCTTTGCTGAGAGCAGCAACCCGATTCCTGTGGATCAGTCGCATTCTAAAGGGCGGGTCTTATCTGGTCTTATCGACGTTCGCGATTGAAGTGATCTTCCTGGTAAGATTCGGCGCGGTTCGAAGCCGAGGGTTGGTTGGCCCCATTTTCCTTTTGGCTCATGAGGTGGTTATTGTTCTTGGCACTCCTGCGTTCGCGAACCTGTTAGTGCTCAGAGCGCCGCCAAGCGTTCTCGCGGATCGTGGTTCCACTTTCCACCGTGTCCGCGATTGCGCTCGTGCTCCTTGGATACAAGTATCAGAGACAGTTTTACGGAATAGACGGCACCGGCGGCCCTTACAGGTAACACGAACGATTTTAGAGCAGCATTTCAAAATAAATCAGCGGAACATGTCGGTACGATGCTCGTCCCACCTCGCGGAATCCGCACTTCCCGTAGAACTCGCCCGCTCCGGCTTCGGAGTCGTAGGCATCCAGCCGGATCGCGTCGCTCGGCCATTTCTTGCCGATCCGGCGGACTTCTTCGATACAGAGCCTGCCGACGCCTTCCGCTGCTCGCCCGGTTCTACCGCCATCGATGTGAGATACAGCGGCCGTTGGCTGCCCTTGAAATACTTCTTGTCGATGGCCCACGGTTTTCGGGTCGAAAGCGCCAGCGTGGCGATCAGCCGGCGGCGAATCCTGGCGACGTACACGGTCGAGATTCGCATTTCGAAAAGCACACCCCGCTCGGTCACCTGCCCCGACCAGTTTCCTTTCCCGTACCGCTCCGTCAGATAGCGGCTGGTGGCATTTCGAAGTGCCACCAGATCCAAGACGTTATCCGCACCGGCTACCTTGAGCTTCACGGATTGATTCAGTCAGTTTCCGGGATGATACTCTCGCTCGATGTGCCCGTTGAGCTGCTCGCGATAGTAGTAGACCTCCCGCAAGTCACCCGTCGCATACCGCTTGGCCTCATCGTTGAAATGCGGCGATGTGGGATTTCCGCTCTCGCCACCCGCAGTCACAGCCTTGGCCCGCACCTTATCGCCGAACTCGACCACCGCGACGAAGCTGTTCCCGCTGGTTCCATACCATTTCTTGGTCCCCGGGTAAGCGCGCGCGCCGAAGGACGCCAGCGATCCCCACGTGGCTGAAGTGAATTCGACAGGAATGCTCGGCGCCGCGTCGTTGAACGGCTGCACCAAGTCGCCGTTCAGGCGCTGGAATCGGTTGATATCACCCCACGGAGTCTTCCAACTCCCGAAATCAGCCTGCAATTTATCGGACGCCGTCGCGAGGGATTGCAAGAGCTGCTCCGGCTTCGCTTGCGCGCCCAGGTAACCCTCCACCGAGACACCCGCCGCCTGCGCATCGGCCCTTACGCGACGCTGGATGTCTTCGCCCCAGAACACCGCGAGCGAAGTCGGCACCGAGTTCACTCCCCACCGATGGTCCCACCTCCGCAGCAGATCGATCTGTTCCGCCAATTTCGCTTTCAGCGGATTCGACCCCGCAGCCTCATCCCACGCCTTGATCAGCGCCGGCATCGGCTTATCGAACCAGGTCAGATAGCTGTCATACGCGGCCGCAATCAGCGAATCGAGCGTGAAATCTTTCTTGTTCTCGAGCACGCGAACCGCGTGCAGCCCGCGCGCCGATTCCCCGTGAGTCTCGACATAAACCGGATAATCTTCCTTCTTAGGACTGCTCGGCCCCGCCGCCGACCACGGCCAATTATTCGTGTTGTAGAGCCAACCGCTCTTGGGATTCAGCAAATGCGGCGTTTCGTCGATCGAAAGCAGCCCCTGCCAGTCTGTCTTAGGATTGCTGCCATCCACCGGCTTCGTATAATCGAAACTGGTATCGCGTCGTGGAATATAGTTCCCGTGAAAGTACGCGATATCGCCGTCGGCATCGGCGAAAATCGTATTGTTCGACGAGTTCGCCTTCAGCTCCATCGTCTGCCGGTATGATTTGTAATCCCGAGCCTTGGTGCGCGTGTAAGATTGCTCCAGCGCCTTGATCGCCTCCTGCATCAACCGGATGCTCACCCATTTCCCGTTCGCCTCGCGAATCACCGGCCCGTGATGCGTGTAGTAGGCCGTGAATTTCTTCTCGGCCATGCTGTGATCGGTCTTGTATGGAACCGTGATCTCGGCCGTCGTCACGGGACGTTCTTCGTTCCCGTACTTGTAGACGAGATGATCGCCCTTCTTCGTCACTGTTTCCAGATATTCATCGATCGCATCGACGCCGCTCGATGTGTGCATCCAGCCCGCACGCTCGTTGAATCCCTGATAAATGAAAAACTGGCCCCACGTCACGGCGCCGTACGCATTCAGCCCTTCGTCGCTCGCCACCTGGAGCTCTGACCGGAAGAAAAACGAAGTGTGCGGATTGATCAGCAGCAACGCATGATGCCCGACCGTATTCGATGGCGCGACCGCAGCTCCGTTCGAACCCCTGGGTTCCATGTCTTCGTCCCGCTCCGGAGGCGCGGGGCTCACGGGACCTTTGCCATAGAACGCCTGAAGCTGCCCCAGATTTATGCGCTCAATGTCGCCGCCGACGCTTCCCTCGGTGAAGCTGAGGGCCATCCACGGCTCGAATCGCGTGATCACGCGCGGTTTCACTTCAGGATGCTTGGCGAGGTAGTAATTCAACCCGTCGGCGAACGCATTCATCAGCGTCCGCAACCAGGCCGGACTCTCTGCGTATTGCTTCTTCATCTGCTCCGGGCTGATGAACAGCTTCATCCGCAGATCCTGATAAATCTTGGCTTCGCCCTCCGCCTCGGCCAACCGCCCCATCGCGTTGATGTAGTTGGTCTCGACGCGATTGAAATCGTCTTCCGCCTGCGCATATTCCATGCCGAAGACCGCGTCGGCATCGGTCTTGCCATGGACGTGGGCGATGCCCCAGTCGTCGCGGGTGATGGTGACGTTCCGGGCCTCTTGCTCCCACCGCGCCATATCCGTCTCAAAAGCAAACGAAGTGGACGCGGCCGTCAGAGTGAGAAAAATGTTCAAGCAGAGTTTGTTCTTCATGGAGTAACCCTCCGCCATTCTATCTTATGGAGCCGCCAATTTGATCTAGAATGGCCGCTATGGATTCCAACCGGCGCAATTTCGTCAAATCCGCGACCGCCGCTCTCACCACCCACATCTTCACCGGAAACGTGCGCGGCGCCAACGATCGCATTTCTGCCGCCTTCATCGGGATGGGGAAAATGGGGCGCGATAATCTGCACTACGCGATGCGCCAGCCCAACCTCGCCGTCGCCGCCGTATGCGACGTGTATGAGCGTAACCTCAAAATGGCCCTCGATCAGACCAACGGGAAAGCGCGTGCGGTTCAAGATTTCCGCCAGATCCTCGACGACAAATCCATCGACGTGGTCTGTATTGCGACGCCCGATCATTGGCACGCCTATATGACCGTGGAAGCCTGCAAAGCCGGCAAGGATGTGTACGTCGAAAAGCCCGTTGCGTGTACCATCGAGGAAGCCGCGAAGATGGTGGAGGCGGCGCGTAAATACAATCGCGTGGTGCAAGCCGGCACCATGCAGCGGTCGGCACTTCACTTTCAGAAGGCAGTGGAACTGGTACGCAGCGGCGAGTTGGGCAAAATCGCCTTCGTTCGCACCTGGAACTATGGACATTCGAAGCCCGAAGGCATCGGCAATCCGCCCGATTCCGATCCGCCCGCCGGGCTGGATTGGGACCGCTGGCTAGGACCCGCGCCACGCCGTCCGTTCAATTCGAACCGCTTCGGCGTCGATCCCGAAGACAGGTATTTCTCACGCTTTCGCTGGTTCTGGGACTATGCGGGCGGCATGATGACCGATTGGGGCGTGCATCTGCTCGACATCGTGCAGTGGGCTTTCGATGAAGCCATGCCCACGTCCGCCACGGCCAGCGGTGGAAAATTTTATTTGCACGATAATCGTGAAACTCCCGATACTCTGCAAGTAACCTTCGAGTACCCTGGCTTCATTGCGGTGTATGAGAATCGCGAAAGCAACGAGCAGTCGATGTTCGATCGCGGCTACGGCATCTTGTTTCATGGCGAGTGCGCCACCATGTTTGTCGATCGCCGGGAATGCCGCGTGATTTCCGGAAAAAGGATTCGACGCTCACGAATTGGCAGATGCCGTTCACGCAGCAGCGGGAACTTGAGCATTGGTCGAATTTTCTGGAGTGCGTGCACACGCGGCAGCGGCCGGCGAGCGATATCGAAAAGTGCCAGCGCTCCACCACCACGTGCCTGCTCGGCAACATCGCGCTGCGCACCAAACAGCGTGTGGATTTGGACACACGGCGTTGGACCGTCATGCAGCCCGACGCCAAAAAATACGTGTCTCGGGAGTACCGCGCCCCCTGGAAGCTGGCTGTGTAGTCAGCGGCCCGGCTTCGACAGCGCAGCGTTTCGGGTCTTAAGGAGCGTGTCTTCAAGCGACTCCCTAGCCCTGCTCTTGACCAGATCTCGCATTCCCGGCAGCGGCTTTCGCGATAGCGAAATCACCCGCAATTCCGCATAGACAGAAGGACCGCCCTGGCGCAGCCTCCAGTACGAATTCAGCCGCCACAGAATGCCGTGGTCGTTGCCTTCGGGCAGAAGATCCGCATAGGGCGCCTTCCCGCTGTTGCTCTCACGAATCAGATATGATCGCGAGTCGATTCTCGCATCCCCGCCCGCGTTGCGGAAAATCACGTGATTGCGCAAATCAAAAGCGAAATGAATGCCGATTCCTTCCACCCGCTCCGTCACCAGCTTCACGTCATAACTGCGTCCCACTGCATCGTCGGTGGTCTTCGATGCGGAAGCAAACTTCAGCGCGGGACCGTAGATGCGCCCATAGGAACCGTAGTTCTCGAGCACCGCTTCAACCGCCGCCACTGACGTATTGGGAACCAGCACCACTCCGATCCAGTCATGAATGTAGCCGTTTCGAATCTCATCGCCCGCGTTGGTCCCGCCGGGATTCAGATCGGTCAGTGTGGCAGCGTCGCCAGTCACCGTCATCGGCGGAAGCTCGGACGCGATACCGCGCTCAGCGCGTTCAATGTATTTTTCCCAAGCCGCGACGGTGCCGCTCTGAAGGGTCGTGGTGAACACGGCACATTGCGCGGCGAGCGTCGCAGCCAACAGACCCGTCTTCATCCGGATCAACGTCCGTCCCACCACTGTATAGACGGAGCGCATGCCTACGCCGGTTCTATCAATTTTCGGTCGGAGTTTTTTCCAGGTGATCGATCACAATGAGATCGATCGGCGATTTGCGGGGGTCCAGTTTCAGTCCGAGCTGCTGAACGGCTTGGAAAATCGACGCGCCGGACGGTTCCGACGCCGCTTCCGCGGGAGCTCCGCGCCCCCCGTCGCCGCCGCCTGCTGGTCCCGCCATCGCTCCCGCTGGTATGTTCATTCCTGCCTTCCTCGCCATCCCGCGAAGATCCTCCATGGAGAGGTCAATCGCCACCTGATAAGTTCCCTTCAGGTCCGTCATGTCGACCACAGGTTTGTCCATGAAGCGCGACAATAGGTCCGCGAACTGCGCCATCGTCACTTTGGAGGCCTCCATGTGCATCGTGCCGTTCGGCCCCATCGACATCTTCGTCGTACCGGTCTCCTTGTTCCGGACCACAGCGGTGGCGCCCTCGCCGTTGCCGCTCTGGGTGATGCGAACAGCGCCGTTTCCAGTGTTGATGGTCGTTGTTCCCTTGGAGTCCTTGGCGTCGGCCGGCGGATCCGGCTCATCCGGTGGCGAGTCCTTCAGCTTGGGACCGTTCTTACCCACCACCAGCGCATACACGGACTGCTCCTTGCTCTCGCGATGATAACGTGAGCTTGAACCGCTCTGCCAGCAGTGCCTGCAGCATTTGCGGTACGTCGTCTTTCGTCGCGCCCTCAGGTATTTTCGCCAAAATATCGAATCTCTGCGCGGCCATCCAATCGGGACCCGACAGCTGGTGCAGCTTCACCTTGAACGCGGCCTGCATCAGGTCCGCGAGCGACAAGAACCCGATGTCGACTCTGCCTGCGTCGATGTTCATGCCCACATGGAGTCTTGCCCGACTGGAATGCCGCCGGATTCGGAGGCGCGGCTGGCTTTATCGAGGCGACTTCGAATTGTAAGCGCCGGTTTCGCTCAGCCGCTGGTGCTTGAGAAAATGCCGTACCCACCAGTACCAGCAGGACCGCTCCAACTCCCCATTTTAACTTCATGACTCAAGCGTACTTGAAAATTCAGGATTTCGGAAAGCGCGATCGACAAGCCTCTGCCAGCATTCGTAATAATCGTGCTGAAGCTCGGCTGCTTCAAGCGCGAGCCTCGTGGGCCGCATGACGTAGCGGGTCTCGAACATGAACGCCATGGTGTCATCGATCTTCTGCGGCGCGAGCGTGGCCTTGGTCGCGCGCTCATGCGTTCGCGCGTCCGGGCCGTGGGCGCTCCAGACATTGTGCAGACTCGCGCCGCCGGGCACGAAGCCCTCGGCTTTGGCGTCGTACTCGCCGTGAATCAGGCCCATGAATTCGGTCATCGCGTTGCGATGAAACCAGGGCGGACGGAAGGTGTGCTCAGCCACCAGCCAGCGCGGCGCAAACGCCACGAAATCGACATTGGCCGTGCCCGTGGTGTCCGAAGGTGAAGTCAAAACGGTGTAAATCGACGGGTCTGGATGATCGAAGCTGACCGATCCGATCACCATGAATTTCCGAAGATCGTACTTGTACGGCGCCAGATTCCCGTGCCACGCGACTACATCCAGCGGTGAAGAATCGGTGTCGAGCGCCCATAAATTCCCCGCGAATTTCGCGACAATCTGATGCGGCTGGTCGCTATTTTCAAACGCGGCCACGGGTGCCAGAAAATCGCGCGAATTGGCGAGTCCATTGGATCCGATCGGCCCCAGCTCCGGCAGCCTGAACATGGGTCCATAATTTTCGCAAACGTAGCCGCGAGCCGCGCCATCGGGCAGTTCCACGCGAAAGCGCATCCCGCGCGGGATCACCGCGACTTCCTGCGAAACCACGTCCAGCACGCCCAATTCCGTCACCAGCCGCAGCGAACCCTGCTGAGGGACAATCAGCATTTCTCCATCGGCGTTGTAAAAAACCTTGCGCGTCATCGGCCGGTTGGCTGCGTACACGTGAGCCGCCATTCCGCAGTTCACGCTGGCATCGCCATTGCCGCCGACGGTGATCAACCCTTCGATGAAATCGGTGGGCGCGGCCGGAATCGGAAATGGATTCCACCGCATCTGCGTCGGCGGCGGAGCCACTTCGTCGAACGGCGTGCTTCTCAAATTTCGTTGCTCGATCTGCTTAAACGGCCGGTTATGCGCCGCAGAAGGACGGATTCGATACACCCACGTGCGCCGGTTCTCCGCTCGCGGCGCGGTGAACGCCGTACCCGACAGCAGTTCCGCATACAGACCATGCGGCACATGCTGAGGACTATTCTGCCCGTCGACCAGAACTCCGGCAACCGCTTCGGAAACAAAGTGGTTCCCGAATCCCGGCTGATATTTCGTAGTCATTGTGCTCCCGTGTTATCACACCGCGCATGAAGAGTCAATAAAAGTGGGGGCGCAGCGGCCTACTTCGAACTTCTGGGGACTTGGAGCGCCCTCCGAAAGGCCGCGCGGCCGAGGAGGACCAGGAAGTACACCGTGAGCGAGTTCAAGGGAACCGCCCACCAGTAATGGTTTCCCAAGACGAAGATCCATGGCGCGCCAAAAACGATCCACCGGCCGTCACAGCTTCAGGATCGACATCGTGCGAAACCCCAATCAACAGCCAGGTCACCAGCGCTGCATAAGCTGCGGCAACAATAAGTGCGGTCCAGGCAAAGAGTTCAACTGGGCTTGCGGGTCTCGTGCCGCTGGGCTTGAATCGGGCTTCCTAATCTTTCTCTGCCACAAAAACTCACTTCTCGCCGCGCACCTGCTCACACAGCCCACTTCGCGCTATGATCCGACGATACCGCCCACGTCCCCGCCGGCGACTCCACCTTGAAGTAAGACCAGGGACCTTCGATCCACGGATACCGCCAGATGACGCTCTCATCCACATCCACACCCAGACCCGGCCCGCGTGGGACGATGAATTCGCCGCGTTCAATCGCAGCCGGTTGCTTGACGATCTCCGACGCCAACGGGAAGGGGTACATGAACTCCCGGGTATCGGTCGAGTAGCACGGATATTCTAGCCATCGCACCACGCTCTCTGGCCAGCACACGCCCAGATGCGCCGCCGCCACCACCTCCAGCGCTGTGCCCCAACTGTGAAACGCGAAACGAAGCCCGGCGCGCGCGATATCAGGAAACAGCCGACGAGCTGTCGTGTAGCCGCCCTGGCAAACCACGTCCATCTGGACGTAATCGACCGCCGCGGTCTCGATCAGGTCCAGGTACCGTAGCTCGTTCGGCTCATGCTCGCCGCTGGCGAGCGGCACCAGTCCCTTTAGTTTCAGATGGAGAAATGCCTCGTGATCGTCGGGCGGAAACGGCTCCTCCAGCCAACGGATAGCATATTCGGCCATTTCGCCGGCAAGCCGCTCCACGGTTTCCAGCGAGTAGCTAAGGTCGCCCATGCGCCACCAAGTGTGAGCGTCCACCATGATGTCGAAGTCGGGGCCAACTCTTTCGCGCACGGCGCGCACAGCGGCCACGTCTTCCTCGGGACCGCCACCGGGCCGCATCTTGTACGCGCGAAATCCCAGATCCTTCACTCGTGCCGCTTCGGCTGCATAACCCTCCGGCGGCATGTACATTCCGGCGCTTCCGTACAGACGGATCCTGTCTCGAACGCGCCCGCCGATCAGCTCGCTCACCGGAACGTTACGCGCCTTCCCCGCCAGGTCGTAGAGCGCGATCTCGACCGAGCTGTAGATCCGGCTCGCCTCGGCGTCCGACCCCGGCCCTTGCTGAAACAGAATCCGGAGCGCATCGGGATCGCCCAGCGTGCGGCCGGCCAGAAACGGCGCGATCAGCCGGTCGATCATCTGCTTGGCCCCAACGGTCGCCTCACCCGGGGCGTAACCGAACAGCCCATCGTCGGTTGCAACCCGTACCAGCATGGCGTCGCGTTTGACTATAGTGCGTTCGCCGCCATAGTAGGGAAGCCGGATCGCTTGAGGGAATGGATAGGAAAGCAGGTACGCTTCGACAGCCGTAATCTTCATCGTGGGCGAGAGCCGCTACAATTCTACAACGAGCGACCGAACACGTAACAGGTGTTGACAAAAAAGCCGGGCGGAAAACGTACCCGCCCGGCAGAGTGCCTGCAAGCCATTCGGAGGTGACAGCCTGCAGGTTACGGAGGAACTAAAACGGGAAAAGTTCTATCCCAACAAGCCGCCGTGGCCCAAGCCCGCGACTTCCCATCCTGACACGCGGTAACGCGCGAGCATCGGTGGCAGTACTAGATCCACCACGTTCGGCTTGGCCGAACGGAAACATCCCGGCGCGGAAAGGAGGGGGGTCTCGTCCTTGTAACCCAAGAGAAGCAGATTCCCCGGCTCAACGGGTGCCAAGAATCGCTCGAAATGGCATCCGATACTGGTCATGGCACGGCCAATTACGTCTTCGGGTCCCGCAGGCGCCGTAGTCGAGGCCACCAGGATCACGGTCGGCTTGGCCCGCAGCAGATGCTGCAAGCTGCGCGCTACCGCCGCTTCCTCCTCAACCGACGCGAGTACAAAGCTGGGGGCCGCGCTGAAATGCTCCAGCCGCTGGCGCATGATGCTCTCAAACAGTTGGCGCGCCCGGTCGCCGTGCACCGGGTCCGTGTACAGAACCGCGATCGAGGGCGAGCGCACCGGCCGGGCCTGCAAAATGGGCCCACGCTCCTTCAGAACGTTGATTACCGCTTCCAGATGCGATTGCGCCACCGCAAACGGCGCGCTCTTGACGGTAGCGATGCGCTGCCCCGCTCTGGCGAAGCTGAAATTTACGGCCGTGGCGATCACGATGCTCGAAATACAGTTGATCTGCGTCAGCAGCTCGTCATCCACCAGCACGCAGCAATCTTCG
Organism: Terriglobia bacterium; assembly: GCA_963842485.1. Classification (GTDB taxonomy): domain Bacteria; phylum Acidobacteriota; class Terriglobia; order Bryobacterales; family Bryobacteraceae; genus Palsa-187. Next base: position 60,588 of record CAWJHI010000123.1, read on the forward strand.
GAAGCAAACAGGTTGGCTCGTCCCCCAGCCGCAAGACGAATCTCCAGGCACCCGCAACCCATTTCCTTGGCCGCCTGGCATACAGCGTCGTCCTCGCCGATCTCGCCGTCCTCCAGCTCCGTGACCCACACCTGATCAAGCCCCTCAGTGGCGAGGAGCCGCACATCCTCCTCGCTCAGTACGTGACCCTTCGCCAGCAGCTTTCGTCCGCCAGGACGGAAAATCGTACAACACAGGATTCGCCCCATCGACTCCTTGATGTCTACGGTCTGCGCTTTCATGCAACCCCCGTCCCACTTCAACGACCTAATACCGATCCATTTCCATCTTACCCCGAGCCCAGCATCTTACTACACCAGACGAACCGTCCAGGACTTGGAGTCGTTCGGTACAATAGTGGAATAAAGACAGCAATATTCTCACACAATATGTTGCGCACACTGTCGACAAGGTTAATCGGGATTATTTCTGTAATACTGGCATCCGTTGAGTATCTTCAATCTGGGTAAACTGCGGTACTATTACTTCTGGTGCTCCCGGCTTCAGGCGCTTCAGCATCGCGATTTCGTCGCAGGCCTGAAATTTGGGGCAACGCAGACAATCTTTCCACGCCTTCAGCGGCAGTTCGCCCACGGTCCACTTCTTCGAAACCCAATTTGCGAAAAAATCCGTCAACATATGTAAAGGCGAAGATCGAGTGCAGGTCATGCTCGCGGGCCTCTGCTTCCAGCGCCTCCACTAACTTCCGGCCAATGCCCTTGGTCTTCAACCCCGGTTGCACCGCCAGGCTCCGGATTTCGCCCGAAAACGGAGTGTAAAAGTGCAGCGCCCCGGTCACCCACCAGTCGGGTTTCGTCAAAGGCGACCAGGAAGTCGCGAATATTCTCGGCCATTTCGAATTCAGTGCGCGGAAGCATGATGCCGTCACGCGCGTAGGCATTAATGAGTGCTACGACCATTGGAATATCCAGCATCGTCGCTCTGCGAATTTGTACCATTTTAGGAAACTACCCGTGTTCCGATCGCCTCACCGGCGATCAATTGCCGGATAATCCCGGAATGAGATCCCGGCGCGATAATTACTTCCCCGCCCCCGTTCGGTGGATCGCGCACAGCGCCGCTTCGAGTTTCGCCTGCATCCCGCCGGTCGCCACTCCGGACTCGATCAGCTTCCGCGCTCCTTCCGCTGATAGCGACGCGAGCGTCTGGCCCGCCCCGTCGCGGACTCCTTCGACGTCGGTCAGAAAAATCAGCTTGTCGACGCCGAACGCAGCCGCGCAGGCGGCGGCCATCTGGTCGCCATTCACGTTATAGATACCGCCTCGCGCGTCGCCGGCCACGCAGGCGACCACCGGCAGATAACCCTCCCGCATCAGCAACGTGCAGCAGCCGCGGATCGCAATGGACCGGCCTGCCCACATGTCCCAATTCGCGGGTCCAGCGGCTCGGCGTCCACCAAGCCCGCGTCGATCCCGGTCAATCCGACGGGCCTCGCTCCCGCCGCACGCAGCGCCGAAACCAGTTCGAGCGTTCACCGTTCCCGCGAACACCTTCAGCACCGCGTCCAGCACTTCCGGCGTGGTCACCCGCAGCCCGTTGACGAACCGGCTTTCGACACCCCGCTCGTTCCAGAAAGCGCGTCATCTGCTTGCCGCCCCCATGGACCACCGACGACCTCCGCGCGTGCGGCTTAGTTCGGCGATCTCCCAGGCCAGCCGCGCGCGCGATTCCGCCGAATCGAGCAGCGTGCCGCCGATCTTGATCAGCAGCCTCACAGCAGGCCCGCCGTTTCCTCGAATCCGAGCGCCAGGTTCATGTTCTGCACCGCCTGCCCGGCCGCGCCCTTCCCCAGATTGTCGATGGCCGCGACGATCACCGGCGCCGTCCGGTTCGCTGCGTCGTATTGAATCCCCAGATCGCAGAAATTCGTCCGCGAGACCGAGCGGACATCCGGAACCTGTCCCGGCGCGTACAGACGCTCACCAACGGCTCGTCCCGATACTGGCGCTGATAAATGTCCAAAAGGTCTTCGCGCATTTGACATTTTTCGTGCGGAAGTAAATGGTCTCGAGAATCCCCCGGTCGATGGGCAGCAGTTGAGCGGTGAAGCTCAGCTCGCCTTCTTCGAGTCCCGAGGTTCGCAGAATCTCCGGGACGTGCCGATGTTCCAGAATCGCGTAGGTCGAAAAATTCTCCGTGACCTCGCAGAAACTGGTTTTGAGCGACGGCTTCCGCCCCGCGCCGCTGGCGCCGCTCTTGGCGTCGCACACGATTCCCGCCTCGCGCGCGATCACCCCGGCCTCCAGCAACGGGCCGCATCGCCAGATTCGCCGCCGTCGGATAGCATCCGGGATTCGCGATCAGCCGGGCCCCCGCGACCCGCGCGCGGCAAAACTCGGGCAAACCGTAGGCTGCCTCCGACAGCAGCCCCGGTTGCGTGTGCGGTTCCTTGTACCAGCGTTCGAAGTTCTGCGGCCGTGCCCAGCCGGAACGCCCCGCTTAGATCGATCACCTTGGCCCCGGCGTCGAGCAGCTCCGGCGCAAGCTTCATGGACGCATCGGCAGGAGTCGCCAGAAACACAGCCGCCAGCCCCGCCGATCGTACAGCTTCGGCCGTGCAAAGCAGCCGTCGCGGCCCGGCGTCTCTGATCGGATGGGGCCGTTCGTCAGTTTCGCGATGCTCCAGCAGGATTGGTTCCACGCGAGGGTGCCGCTTGAGAATAGCGACCAGCTCGACGCCACTGTAGCCGTGGAATCCGACAATGCCGACTGGTGTGGATGAGTGATTATTCACTCTGATGAATAATTATACCTCGTTCGGCAAGAGGCACTAGACCATCGGTACTCTGTGGGCCGGCGGGTAGGCCTCCGATGAACGGTGGAGGGGCCATGCAGACGATTACACTTCTTGGAATGGCGCTGTGCTTGTTCGTGCTGTACAAGCGGGCTCGAAATGCGCGGACGCAACGGTCGAGCGGTCTGAAGAAACGGTTCAAGACGGCGCATTTGCTGGTCGCGGCAGTAGTGGTCTGGCTGGTGATCAACATGCATTTACAGCACCTCAATCGCGTGATGGGCGGCGAGCCGGAGGGTCCGCAGTCCACTTGGGAACGCGTGATTACGACGCTCTCGGATTGGCTTTAATCACAATGCGCGTCAGGATCGCTGCTCGCTGACTCGCGGCTGCTTTCCCCGAAGTTTGCCTAGACCGCACAACCGCGACTGACCGGGCTCAAAGTTCACGATCGACAGCCTGGGAAGTATAGAGCTCAATCCTTCGAACTGTGCCGCTGCGACGCTGTGATGAATCTCGAAGGTCACTAGATGTGACTTGAAACAATCACCGGACGATGTGACGATTGAAACTCGGGTACCGGTTAGAGGACCGGCCAATTGGTCTCGTGGCCAGCCGTCGAAGACATACCACGTGCCAAGGGGCGTGGTGATTGCCGGATTCCTGCGGACCATTTCTTCAGTAACGGTGAAACTGTCGATGACCGTAAGCTGCATCGCCGACCTCGTCGATTGTTCCAGTTTAAAGCGCAGGCTCCAAAACGGCGGCTTGCCGCTTCTCACCTGTTGTTTTAGGAGCGCTGCTCGCTGACCGACCGCTCAGCAAGTTCGCCGACGATGGGTAATTTGTAGTCTTCGTCGTGACTCACTTTGATGATCATGATGATCCAGGCGGCGAAGATCAGCAGTTGCAGGCCGCGCGAGAACAGGTGGCGCAGCGGGAACCCGCCTTCCCAATCGGAAAGATATAGTGCCGGCGAGATTACCCACTCGACCATCAGCCACGCAACGAAGAGATACAGCCCTTGGAACGCGTGAAACCGGACCTGCGTTTCCTTGCGGAACCGTTCGCTTGCCAGTACTACGATCGCGGCGATCCAGCCGACCATGGGGATGTAGCATAGCAGCGACGCGTTGCGGCTGCTGATGCCGGCCATGATGTCGGGCCGCGATCCACTCGCGCCGGCGGCCTGCTGGCGCGATCCGCACTTGCCGCAAAACCGGTCTCCGTCGCCGACCTGGTTCCCGCATTGAACGCAAAAAGGCATCTGTCAATAGTTACGATACGTCACTCGAATCCGTTCCCGCCACAATGTTAGCATCGAGAAATGCGGGCCGCGATTCTGGTTCTACTGGCTCTGGCGTCTTCCGCGCACGCCGCTAAGACGCTGGACATCTTCTTCATCGACACTGAAGGCGGCCAGTCGACGCTGGTGGTTTCTCCTTCGGGCCAAGCCCTGCTGATCGACACGGGCTACTCGAATTACAGCGGCCGGGACGCGGACCGGATCGCCACGGCGGCTAAAGCCGCGCACGTCAAACACATCGACTACGTGCTGATCACGCATCATCACCAGGATCATGAAGGCGGCGTCCCTAACCTGCTTCAACGTCTGACTGTCGGCACTTTCTACGACCACGGCCCCACGGTCGAAGATAAGCCGGACAAGACCTACAAAGCCTACCAGGACGCGATGGCGGGACAGCATCATGAAACGATCAAGCCCGGCGACACAATTCCGGTCAAGGGTCTCGACGTGACCGTCGTGGTTGCGGCGGGCGCCCATATCGATAAGCCCGGCGAGGCGAACCCGTATTGCGCCGGTCTCGCTCCGAAGGACAATGAAACCGGCGAGAATCCGCAGTCCGCGGGCGTGGTGGTTCAATACGGCAAGTTTCGCGTCGCCGACCTCGGCGACCTGACCTGGAACAAAGAATTAGCTCTGCTGTGTCCCGAAAATCGTGTCGGCAAAATCGACCTTTACCTGACCTCGCATCACGGCGCAGAAACGTCCAAGGCCATTTACGCGATGGCCCCGCGCGTCGCCATCATGAATAACGGAGCTCGCAAGGGCGGCGATCCCAAGGGGTGGAAAACTGTGAAAGACTCGCCCGGACTGGAGGATTTGTGGCAGCTTCACTTCGCCGTCGCTGGCGGAACGGAAGCCAATTCGCCCGATCCCTTCATCGCCAACGTCGACGAGCCCTGCCAGGGCCAATACCTTAAGGTCACGGCCGAGGCGAACGGAGCGTTTACGGTCTACAATCCGCGCAATAAGTATTCGAAAACGTACTCTGCGAAGTAATCGGGTTACCTTTGCCTTCGCCCCGTCGTCTGGACTATGAGTCACTATTATGAAAACCACGGCGTTGATCCTGGTATGTTTTTGCGGCGTATTCACGGCTTCCGCTCAATATAAGGCCGTAAATCCGCAAGTCTCGAAAATCGTTTCGGAGGTCTCCGAGCAGCGGATCGCCGAAACTCTCAAGAAACTCGAGTCCTTCGGGACGCGGTACCTGTTCTCGTCGCAGGACGACCCGAATCGCGGTATCGGCGCGTCGCGCAAGTGGATTTACGAGCAGTTCCGCAGCTACAATCCGCGGCTTGAAGTCAGCTTCGACCAGTATCGGCTGAAGAAAAGCACCGCGCCGGGTGGGCGCATTCCGAGCGACGTGGATCTGTACAACGTGGTCGCCCTGCTGCCGGGCACCACCAATAAGGACCAGCGGATTATCATCAGCGGGCACTACGATTCGGTGAACAACGCTCGTCCGCCCGGGGCGCCCGCGCCGGAGCCGGGAGGTCCGCCGGCGCCGCCGCGAGATCCGAACATCGACGCGCCCGGCGTCACCGATGACGGCAGCGGCACGGCCTGCGTGATGGAACTGGCTCGCGTGATGAGCCAGTATCAGTTTGAAAAGACTATTGTGTTTATCGCCTTCGCCGGTGAAGAGGAGGGCTTGCTTGGCAGCACTCTATATGCTGAGAAGGCGCGCTCGCTCGACCAGAAAATCGAAGCCGTGCTCAACAGCGACATCATCGGCAGCGACGTCGGCGGCGACGGCCGCACTGAAAATCGCCGCGTGAACATCTTCAGCGAGGATCCCATCGACTCGCCCTCCCGCGAAATCGCCCGCTACATGAAAGAGATCGGCGAGCGCTACGTTCCTTCCATGACCGTCGACCCGGTCTTCCGCGCGGACCGTTTCGGACGCGGCGGCGATCACACGCCGTTCAACCTGGAAGGCTTCGCAGCCATCCGCGTCTCGACGCCGGTCGAGAATTTCGCCAATCAGCACTCGGCGACGGATACGTTCGCCGGCACGTCGCCGTCCTACATCGCGCGGGTGACCAAAGTGAACGGCGCGGTGGCCGCATCGCTCGCCTGGGCTCCGAAATCGCCCGAGACGACGCAGATGGTCGAGCGCAACGGACAGAAGGTCCCCACGCTGATGCTGACTCGCGGGCAGTCGCGTTACGACGCGCTTCTGAAGTGGAAGCAACAGAATCCGGAGCCGGATCTCGCCGGGTATGTGGTGATGATGCGCAAATCCACCGCACCTTATTGGGAGCGAGAGATTTACGTCGGCAACGTGAGCGAGTACAGCATGCCCGAAGTCTCCATCGACGAAGTGGTTTTCGGCGTGAAGGCGATCGATAAGGACGGCAATGAGAGTCTGGTCAGCGCTTATGTCGCAGCCCCGCGCGTGAAGCGCAAGATCGAAACTTACTAGTCGTCAGCACGACCGCCCCCCGGCGACTCTGTGTGAAAACCAGCAGGATCGGCCGCTAAGACCAGCTCTCGGTCTGCTCGACGCCGGCCTCTCGCAGCGATGCCATAAACGCAATGGGATCGACGGCATCGGCAAGCAGGTGGACTCCCGCCTGGACGCCTTGGCCTTCTGAAATCATGCGCGCGACCATCGCCGCGACGAGTCCGTTGATCCAGTAGTCACGGCGATCCCGGTAAAAAAGTTGAGCCATGAACGCAACCCTGCGGCCTTGGGAGCTCCCGACAACCTCAGCCGCCACGAATCCGTCGACCGGCAGGCGGTTTCTCCGAAAGATATTGCGGAGCAAGCGAACTCCATATCCTTCGGGCAGCGGAGCCAGCGCCATCAGGATCGCGGCCGCGACACTTCGAAACCCGGATACGTACGAGTACGTGTACACATCACAATCGCGCATGCGGCGTCCGACCTGTTCGAGCTCCGGCGTGTAAAACAGACTGAACCGGCCTGCGCCGACCGGATCGCCCAAATCCACCTTGCGCGACGCGACCGACATTTTGGCCTTAACCCGCTCGCCGTGGCGAAAATAGCCGGGGCTGCGCAATCCCATTTGACGCAGGTACCAGACACCGTCGCGCAAGGCGCTGTCGGACCATTCGCCGGAGTCGGCGAAGTACACCGCCAAGGACTCAATCACATCCATCCGGGTCCGCGCCCGCGCATTCGCGTAGAACGCCACCAGCTCGCTGAGGCCAGGCATCCACCCCGCCGACACGACGAAGGACAACCCGAGATTCGCTATTTCCGCGCTGTGGGGAAGCATGCGTTCTTTCACAATCCCGATTCCTGCAACGTCGATGTAATGGCAGCGTTTGCGAAAAGCCGTTTGCGCGAGGCGATCCTCCAAAACGGTCACCGGTCCCGCGCAATTGACGACGATCGAACAGCGGCCGCAGAAGTCGTCTAATGAGCGGCCATCGAGAACATCGAGCTGCGCCGCCGAGGCCTTGCTCCCGAGCTGCGCCGCAAGAGCCGACGCCCGAGCCAGGTCGCGGCCGCCAATGAGAATATCGCCATCGTTGGATTTCGACAGCTCCGACGCAACGGCTCTTCCGGTCGCGCCGTAGCCGCCGACGATTCCGAACGTGACTCGACTCATGGCTGAAGGGGAAACGACAGTTTAGCGGAAAAGTTATGCCGGCTTCCAGCGCAACTCGTTTATCCTGAAATTTGCTGCTGTCGTCGTCCACGTACTTCATCTTTTTGGTCGCCGTCTTCCTGCTCTACTGGCCCCTCTCGCGGGCCCGTCTGCTGGTGTTGAGCCTCATCCTGTTCGCGAACTATTTCTTCTATGCCAAGTGGGACCTGTTCTATCTCGCACTGATCCCAGCGGTTTCCAGTTGCGATTACGTTTTCGGACTCGGCTTGCAGTATTCCAATCGAAATTGGGTGCGCCGCGTTCTGGTCTCGGCCAGCCTCCTGATGAACATCGGCCTGCTGGCCGCGTTCAAATACATGCCGTTCTTCCTCCAGAACTGGGCCGCGGTCAAGGGACGCCCCGCGCCCGAATGGCATTGGACGCTTCCGCTCAGCCTGTCGTTTTACGTGTTCCAGGCCCTGACCTACACACTCGACCTTTATCGTCGCGATGCCAAGGGAACCACAAGCTATCTCGCGCATTTGGCCGCGGTTTCGTTTTTTCCGACCATCCTTGCCGGTCCCATCACGCGAGTCTCCACGCTGATCCAGCAGTTCGAAAAGCCCAAGAAGCTGGATGCTTCGGACGGCGGACGCGCGCTGTTCCTGATCGGCATGGGGCTCATGAAGAAGCTTCTGATTGCCGACTTTCTCGCCTCGAATCTGGTGAATCGCGTCTTCGACTTTCCCAACCTGTATAGCGGAACCGAGACACTGATCGCTGTATACGCCTACGCTCTCGAAATTTATTACGACTTTTCGGGATACACCGATATTGCGATCGGCTCCGCGCTGCTGCTGGGCATCAAGCTGCCGCAGAATTTCAACCGGCCCTACGCGGCCGTCAATCTCGCCGACTTCTGGCGACGCTGGCACATCACGTTTTCCAACTGGCTGCGCGATTATCTATATTTCTCGCTGCCCGGCAAGCGATCCAAAATCATGCCGTATGTGAACCTCATCATCACCATGGTGATCGGCGGCCTGTGGCATGGCGCAAGTTGGAACTTCGTCATCTGGGGAACGCTGCACGGCACCGGACTCGCCGCCGTGCGCGGATGGCAGGCGTATCGCAAGAAATCTCCGAACGCCGCGCATGAAGGCGTCCGGCGATACTTGAGCATCGTGGCGACGTTCCACTTCGTCACCTTCGCCTGGATTTTCTTCGGCGCTTCAACGCTCGACAACGCGCTGCTGATTCTTTCGCGCATCGGGTCGCTCAGCGTTTCTCTCGCGAACATTTCCGCGCCCCTGGTGATCGTCATGTTGATCGGAATCCTGGCGCATTACATCCCGGGAAAATGGTACGATTTCGGCGTTTCCGTGTTTGTTCGGGCGCCGTTTTACGCGCAGGCAGCAGCGCTGGCGCTGCTCGTGATCGGACTCCAATATGTGGCCCAGACAGGCGCGACGCCGTTCATATATAACAGATTCTGATGCCTATCAAGACCGGACTAGCCATCTTGACGTTCATCGCGCTCATTCTGTTGCCGCAGGTCGCGCCGGCACTGAAGAATTACCAATCGTTGGACCCGCGCAATATCTCGGTCGTCCTCGATCTCCCGATTCCGAAACTGAAAGGCACGGCGGATCTGGATGCGCAGGGAGTGCGCAATGCCCATCTGGAGGCCCGCGCGCCGACGCATCTCATCGATCCCACCCACGCGCTCGATCACTTCTACGAAGCGCTCCGCAGGAATGGCACCACGCGCATCCTTCACTACGGCGATTCTCCCACCACCGGCGATCTGATTACCGCCGACGCGCGCGCCATGCTTCAGAAGGAGTTTGGCGACGCCGGTAGTGGATTCGTCCTTATCGCGCGCCCCTGGGCCTGGTACAACCATCGCGGCGTGGAGATGGAGGCGTCGTCGCACTGGAAAATCGACATCGCCGGCATCGCGCAGTCCAAAGACGGCATGCACGGATTGGGCGGCGTGAGCTTCTTCGGCTCGGCCGGCGCAACCGCGCATTGGAAAATCCGCAACCCGGCGCACAACTCCATCGAGATCGCCTATCTGACCCAACCCGATGGTGGAGCTTTCGCGGTCGATGCCGACGAAAAAGAAATTGGCACGGTCGAGACCGAAGGAGCCGCGAAGGTCCCCGGCTTTTCGACTTTCAAAATTCTCCCTGGAACCACAAATTTCAGCGTGCGGGTCACGCGCGGCTCGGTACGGCTATACGGAGCTGAGTTTCGCAGGAACTCGCCCGGCGTGATCTACTCGAGCCTCGGAATCAACGGCGCGAACATTACTCTGCTTTCGCATTCCTTCAACGAACATCACTGGGCCGCCGAGCTGCGCCACTACAATCCCGACCTGGTAATCGTCAATTATGGAACCAACGAAAGCGGCTTTGCGAGTTTCGTCGACAAAACTTGGGGACCGGAAATGAAGGAAGCGGTCCACCGGATCCACGCTGCGCTGCCCGGCGTTTCCGTCCTGCTGATGAGTCCCATGGATCGCGGCGAACGAAAGACCGGCGGCGAGATCGATACGGTGCCGGTCCTGCCGCGCCTGGTGACCATCGAAGCGCGCGTCGCCAACGACACCGGAGCGGCGTTTTTCAATACTTTCGAAGCCATGGGAGGGCCGGGAACTATGGGCCGCTGGTATGCGGCCGAGCCTCGTCTGGTGGGCGCGGACTTCATCCATCCGATGCCGGCGGGCGCCAAAATCGTAGGCGAGCTTCTGTACGGCGCACTACGCGATGGATATAACCAATATAAACTGCGACAATTATCCAATAGGGCGGACGTGCAGCCGGCCCCGAAAAGATGACGTCATGCAAACGTCAAGTAACCATGATGACCGGTAGGCTCCAACTCGGGATTGCTTTGCTCGCCTGCGCCGGATTGGCGATGGGTGCCGCCGCCGTCGATCCCAAGAAGCCGACGAAGACCGCAGCCAAGCCGAAGAAGCGGAAATATCGATCTAGTGTCGGTAAACCCAATCCCGCCACCGCCGCTAAGAAGTCGGCCCCTAAAGCCGTGGCTCACGCAGTCCATGCGACGTCCGCCGCCGTGGTGCATCGCCGCATGATTCCCAAGGGCCCGCCCGTGTCCGCGAAGGTCCGCGCGGCGGCGCATGACAGCGTTTTCGAGAAAGTCGCCACCGGAGCGGAGATTCCCGTCGAGAACGCGTCCGCTCTGGTTCCCTTCTTCGAGCTCCTCTACCGCCATCAGAAAGGCGAGATCCCCGGCCCCGTCCGCATCCTTCACTACGGCGATTCCCACACCGCCGCCGATGAGTGGACCGGCGATCTACGCTCGCGCTTTCAGGAAAAGTTCGGCGACGGCGGCAGCGGCTACTCCTTCGCGGGCCGCCCCTGGAACGGGTATCGGCGGCTCGAACGTCCGCACCGGCTCGACGCGTGGATGGCACACCGACGGCCTGGTCGGCCGCGCTGGCGACGGCGTCTACGGTCTCGGCGGAGTCTCCATGTCCACCCAGTCCCCGCGCGAAGCCGTCTATCTCCAGGCCGACGGCCAGGAGTTCGAGCTGTTCTACCTTCAGCAACCCGGCGGTGGAGCGATTCAAGTCTACGATAACGGGGGCCTGGTCGAACGCATTTCCACCGACGGAGCGGAGGAGCCCGGGTATTTTCACTACGAAACCGTCCCCGGCTCCCATAAGCTGGAAGTGGAGACGCTCGATCACGCACCCGTACGTCTGTTTGGCTGGACGGCAGAGAACTCCACCGGTGTCACGTATGAAACGCTGGGCATCAATGGCGCGCAGGCATCCATCGTGCTCGATTGGAATGAGCCCATACTGCGCTCGAACATTGAGCGCCGGAATCCGGCACTGATCGTCCTGGCATACGGCACCAACGAAGCCGGCCGCAAGGATTGGACTGTTGAGTCGTACAAAAGCATGTTTGAGGAGTTGATTGCGCGCATTCGTGCCGCCGCTCCCACCGCGACCATTCTCATCATTGGCCCTCCCGACCGCGATCTTCACACACGCAGAGGATGGCAACCGATGGAACGGATCGACCTCATCGTCGAAGCGCAGCATCAGGCCGCCGTCGCTACTGGCTGCGCGTTTTGGGACCTACGGGCCAAAATGGGCGGCAAGGGTTCTATGCAGCAGTGGGTTCAGGCCGGCCTCGCGCAGGTCGATCACGTTCATTTCACCGGCCCCGGATATCGCGTCCTGGGCGACTCCGTGTTCCGGGATGTTATGAGCCAGTACGACCGTTTTCTGAAGGCTCGCGCCGATATCGTCGCCGAAGCGCCGGCGTCTGCGTCGGCAGTTCAGCCGGCGGTCAAACAGTAGAGCGGTGCGGTCCAGGTTCCATGCCGGAAAATACCACGACACAGGAAGCCGCCGGCGAATTCTATTGTCCCCACTGCCAGCAACCCGTAAGCGACCCCCTGGCGTGCGGCGATTGCGCGTCCCTCATCTGCCGCCGCTGCGGCGCGCCGCTCGAGCGTGTGGACGAATTAGGCATCGGCTGATCGCGTTAGCCGCCCTCGCCGTTCTGCTCGCGGCTTGTAATTCTCATCCGCCCCAAGCACCTACCGGAATGGCATTCGCCGGACCCACCACGCTCAACCTGCGCAAGGATCTGGCTTCGAAGTCGCCCGTCGTCGGCGTCGTGAAGCACGGAGAGAAGCTGGACGTCCTCGAAACGCGCCGCCGCTTTGTGAAAGTGCGCTCAGCACAAGGCATCGAAGGTTGGACCGATTCGAATCTGCTGCTCACGCCTCAGCAAATGGACGATCTGCGCCGCCTCGCGGAGAGCGCGGCCAAGCTCCCCTCGCAAGGCACAGCCACAGTGTATGAGCCGCTCAACATGCACGCCGACCCAAACCGTCAGTCGTCCAGTTTTTTTCAGATCCCCGAAGCCGGCTCGGTTGAAGTGATCGGCCATCGAGTCGCTCCGCGCGTGACGCCGCAGCCCGTCGCACCGCCAGTTCGGCGCGCCGTCTCCGCCAAAAAGTCCAAAGGAAAAGATACCAAGCGGTCCGGCCCCGTGCCGGACATGCCCAAGCCGCCTCCGCCGCCGCCCAACTGGCAGCAGCTTTCCCGTCCCCGTGCTGCTGATCTTCCCGGCTACACGCCGCCCACACCCAAATCCATTTCGCTCGACGACTGGAGCATGGTCCGAACCAAAGACGGAAAAGTGGGCTGGGTGCTCTCACGCATGTTGACCATGTCGATCCCCGACGAAGTAGCGCAATACGCCGAAGGCCATCGCATTACCGCTTACCTCCCACTCGGGGATATTAAGGACAAAACCGTAGTCAAACACAACTGGATCTGGACCACCGTCTCCCAAGGCGAGTCCTGCGAGTTCGACAGCTTCCGTGTCTTCGTCTGGAGCACGAAACATCACCGCTACGAAACCGCCTACATCGAGCGCAACGTAAAGGGCCACTTCCCCGTAGAAACCCACGACGTGCCCGGCCAGGACGAAAAATCCTTTTCCCTGGTGCTCGAAGATAAGGACGGAAAACTGACCAGGCGCACCTACGCCTTCAGCGGCTTCCGAGTCCGAATGGTATCGAAGTCTCCGTACCAGCCTCCGCCGCCATTACCGGAAGTCCGCCCGTCGCGCAGCTTCGACCCGCTCCCGGCCTCGGCGCCAGCCGAAAGCAGTTGGCGCCAAAAACTCCGCGACTGGCGCCGCCGCTGGTTCGGCCGCTAGTGACTTTGTTGCTAACGCTTATTTGACGGGTAAGTAGATGATCACTTCACCAGCCGGATCGTCCAGAAATCCGCCGCCAGATTACTATCTTCCGCATACGCATACGGCAACGTGAAGTAGCCTCCCATCCCCCAGTCCGTTCCCCACGAATTGCGCACCAGCAACCGGCTGGACGTGTCGTCGTAGCCCGTGGCCATCACAGCATGCCCCCCTAGCGCCGTTTCCGATGCCGCAGGCATCGCCGCCATGCCCGAGTGAGCCACTTCGTCGCTCTCGAAGCTTTCATAAACCGTGAATCCGAACACGAACGGGTATCCGGCAGCCAGACAGGCCTTCAACTGAACGACGTCCTGTATCACCCGGCTATACTGAACCGCCGGATGAGCCTTCCCCGACTTGTAGCATTGCGCCGGCGGCCTCTCCGCGAAATTTGGTTCTTGGTACGGCCACATCGGCTCCGGACAAGCACCCTGCTCGGCCACGGCCTTGATGCCATCGCGGATCATCGCACCGCTGTCAGTGGTGGTGGTCCCCTCAAGCGCTCGCTCGTTATAGTAAATGAACAGACGCGACGGCGTGAACGGCTGAGTCATCTTCTGTTTTCGTTGATCGAACGAGATGGCTCCGGCAATCGCGTTTGCCGTGCAGCTGCCCAGTTGGCCCTGATCGTAAACCGGCGGGCATCCCGCGCGCAGATCCACTGCCCGCGGCAGCGGTCCGGTCTTCCGCGGCGCGCGATAAATCCGGTCGCGTGCATCCGGCAAGTCCGGAATCCATCCGTAGCGAACGATCGTGTGCTTCATGCACGCATCCTACTCCGCTGGAACTCTCGCGCCGGCTGGATCGGACTTCTATGGTAGAGAAACGGCGAAAGTTAACCGCCGGCGGCTCGCCGTGATGCATGCGCATTCCTACGGGACGGATTGACCTGAGAGAATCGGCCAGACACCGGCACTCACTCAGTGCGTGATCCCGGGGATAGTCAGCACCAAAGCAGGGATAGAAGGGACCGTACGTCCGCGCTCACGCATCAGGACCTGGTCACCGCCCGGCAGTCATCTACGCATCGAATACTCCACTGCCCTGCTGCGTGGCGTGCGTGCGCAAGCCGTTGAAAGGGATACCGCCGGCGTCCTGTTTGGACTGCGCCGGAACGGCGCAGTGCTTCTCGTCGAGGCGCGACCCTCCTCAGACGATCCGCCCCCTCCCGGACTGGAGCCAGTCGGGATTTTTGCCGCTCGGACACGCGGCGAGGTATTTCTTACCGAATCCGATTTGGAACGTTTCGCAAAAATCGAATCCGCAGTCGCTCTGGTGGTCGCCGGAACCCGAGCGGGTTTCTTTAGCCACGAGCTTGACGGATCCCTTCGGTCCATCAAGAGCCATCTGGAATTTCCCGTATCCGAAGGAGCCGTAAAGGCAAAACGCTGGGTGTGGCCTATCGTCGCGATGTTCGCACTCCCGCTGCTGGCGATCCCGTGGCACCCCGGTCCGCAGCCACGGCTCGCGGTCAAAGAATACGACGGCCAGTTGCGGATTACTTGGAATCCCGCCACCATCGCGGGACGTGTAAACCTCGAAATTCAGGACGGCGCAGCGCACATCGTGATTCCGGTCTCATCCCTGTTTTGGAGCGCCACCTACCAGCCTCGCACCGGCGACGTGCAGATTCGCCTGGGTCCAGAGTCAGCCCGTTTCGTTGGTGCCCCGCTCACGCCAAGCCTCGATCCCACTCCCGGCGAAATCGCCAGGCTTGAATCCGAAGCCCGGAAACTGCGCGCCATCGCCGCTGCCCGCCGCCGTCGGATCGCAGAATTGCAGAAGATCCTTTCTACAATGGATCTTGATCATTGAAACGCGCCAATCCGCAAAAACCACCACCGCCGAAGCCGAGCGGCTCGTCCGGGAACTCTACGGCTTGGATGTATCCGCCAGCGCCTTGCCCGGCGAGTTTGACGATAATTTCCGCCTGGCCGCCGCCAGTGGTGCTCAATACGTTCTGAAAATCATGCGCCCCGGATGTGAGCCGGATTTTGTCGAGATGCAGTGCCTGGCGCTCGACCGGCTCGCCGGCCTACCTGTGATTCCGCGCGTCGCGAAACCGGCTGCCACAGCGAACGGCCGCTTGATTTGGCTCCTCGACTGGCTGCCCGGCCGCTTGCTCTCCGAAACGCGCCCACATACTCCGGAGTTGCTCACCGGCCTGGGTCGGGCGCTCGGCATCATCGATTCCCACCTCGCCAGCTTCGACCACCCCGCCGCGCATCGCGACCTGAAGTGGGACCTGAAGCGGGCCGCCTGGATTCACGATTATCTCCACCACATTGTTGAAGATCGAGCATTGGTGGAGAGCGTTCTCGCGCGTTACGATGCCGAAGTCGCTCCGGCGCTCGACGCTCTGCGGCACAGTGTCATCCATGGCGACGCGAATGACCACAATGTTCTAGTTCGAGGCGGTGAGGTCGCGGGCATCCTCGATTTCGGCGACCTCCATTACACTGCCATCGTCTCCGAGCTGGCCATCGCCTGCGCCTACGCTGCATTTTCGTCTCCTGACCCACTCACTGCGATGGTGCACGTCACGCGCGGTTATCACTCCAGCTTCCCTCTCGAGGAGCGCGAGATCGCCCTTCTGTTCCCCCTGATCCTGACGCGTCTCGCCGTCAGCGTCACCAATTCGGCCTACATGGCGAGCGTCCGCCCCACCGACCACTACGTCACGGCCAGCGAACAATACGCTTGGGATTCGCTGAGAAAGCTCAGCGCAGTCCATTCGCGCCTGGCGCATTACCGTTTGCGCGACGCTTGCGGTTTGCCACCAGTCCCTCAAGCCCCCGCCATCGTCGATGCGCTGCGCAACGCACGATCTGCTCCAATAATCCCCGCAGGCCCGACGATCGTCTTCGATCTGAGCTTCGGCAGCCTCCTGCTCGGCGCCAACCCGCGCGCGTACGAAACCGGCCCGCTCACTGAGACCTTGTTTCAGAAAATGCGCGGTTCCGGCGCGACCATCGGCATTGGCCGCTACAACGAAGCCCGGCCGATCTACACGACTCCCGCCTTCGCCTCCGGCCCCCATTTAACCGACGAGCGCCGGACCATACACATCGGTCTCGATCTGTTCGCGGCCCCCGGAACGCCGGTCTACGCCCCTCTCGCCGGGACGGTTCACGCTGTCGCCAACAATGCCCCGCGGCTCGACTATGGCCCGGTAATGCTGCTTCGGCATGAAACCCCCGATGGAACATCGTTCTTCACGCTGTACGGACACCTGGATTCCATAGACGGCCTCTCAGCCGGTCAGCACGTCGAACCCGGCCACCGCATCGCCGCGATCGGAGCCCCACCTTCTAACGGCGACTGGCCTCCGCATCTGCATTTTCAGATCATCTCCGATGATCTGGATCTGGCGACCGATTTCCCCGGCGTCGCCTTTGCCAGTCAACGAGAAGTCTGGCTGAGCCTCTCTCCCGATCCGAGTCTCGTCACTCGCGCCAAGACGCAAGCCGAGCCCACCAAGTCGGAAACCCTGCAAGCCCGCCGCGCCCTCCTGGGCGGCAACCTCAGCATCAGCTACCGCGAGCCTCTCAAAATCGTCCGCGGCTGGCGTCAGTATCTTTACGACGAAACCGGACGCGCATATCTGGATGTTTACAACAACGTGCCGCTGGTCGGTCACAGCCATCCGCGTGTGGTCGAAGCGGTGCAGCGGCAGATCGCTCTGCTCAACATCAACACGCGCTACTTGCACGACAACATCACTCGCTACGCGGAACGGCTGATCGAGAAATTCCCCGCGCCGCTGAAAGTTTGCTATTTTCTCAACTCCGCGAGCGAAGCGAATGAGCTCGCTCTGCGCCTCGCCCGCGCACACACCGGCCGCGAAGATATCATCGTCCTCGAGCACGCCTATCACGGCCACACCTCGACGCTGATCGACATAAGCCCGTACAAATTCGCCGGTCCCGGTGGCCGTGGACGCAGACCGTGGGTGCATGTCGCCCCGCTCCCCGATCCTTATAAGCGCGACGATCCCAACGCCGGGCTCACGTACGCGGACGGCGTCGCCGAAATCTTGAAGACTGTTCAACCCGCCGCCTACATCGCCGAAAGCCTTCCGAGCGTCGGCGGCCAGGTCGTCTTTCCCCCCAATTATCTAGCCGAGGTTTACCGTCATGTCCGAGCCGCGGGCGGGGTCTGCATTGCCGATGAAGTGCAGGTGGGCTTCGGCCGCCTGGGCGATTATTTCTGGGGATTCGAAATGCAGAATGTCGTCCCCGACATCGTGGTGATGGGCAAGCCCATGGGCAACGGCTTCCCCCTGGCAGCCGTCGTGACTACTCCCGAAATCGCCGCATCGTTCGACAATGGCATGGAATTTTTTAGCACCTACGGCGGTAATCCAGTTGCTTGCGCCGCGGGACTCGCCGTCCTTGACGTGCTTGAAGAGGAGCATCTTCCCGAAAACGCCGCGCGCGTCGGAGCTTATCTGATGAAGGAACTGCGCAAGCTCGATGTGAATGATGTGCGCGGTCAAGGTTTGTTCCTGGGAGTCGAGCTCGCGACCGGCGACGAAGCTTCCTCCGTGGTAAACACTCTGCGCGAGCGAGGCATTTTAGCGGGTACGGATGGCCCGAATCACAATGTGATCAAAATCCGCCCGCCGCTGATTTTCACCGAAGATGATGCCGATCTGTTTTGCGGTGTTCTGCGCGAGCTCGAGCGTTTTGTGTCTGACGAAAAGTATTGATTAAGAGGCGGCCTCAAAGTGATTGAGCCCGTATTCTTCGGGTTTGTGGCTCGCGCAGATCTCATAACTATCGTATCCGATGATATATGCGAGCGTTCGAAAGGAGGTGATGCAATGAAGATCGACCGCCCGGACAAACTAGTCCAATACCGACTCCGAAGTGACCGCCCCCGAGGCCCCGTATCGGGAGGCGGACGAAGACGGGGCTCCTCCAACGACATGCTTAGTCCAGGCAACCAGAATATAGTATGTCGACGCCCGGATTAGTGTCCGCTCGCGGGATCAATATCGAGCGTGTGGGATAATGCAGGCGATGGAAGAGATCACCCTTCAGGTCCAGCGTGACGAAGAATCGGGGTGGCTGGTCGCATCGTGGGACGATCCCGACGGAGGGGGCATCACCACGCAGGGGCAGGACCTTCGAGACTTGCAGCAGCAGATCAACGACGCGGTTGCGGCTCATTTTGACGAAGGCAGCGGGCCACGGCGGATCCGAGTCCATTTTGTCAGCGATCCCATCCTGGTTCATGGCTAGGACCATTTCGTCGTGAAGCTGCCTCGGGACGTTTCGGGGGCCGAAGCGGTCAAAGCCCTCCAACGCCTGGGATTCACCGTTACCAGACAAACTGGATCGCACGTTCGTATGGCGCGAGGGAATCTGAGGATTACGATTCCGATGCATCGAATCCTGGTACCAGCCACGCTGCAGAGCATTCTTCGCCAAGCCGGAATCGTTCTCGAGGATTTCCTGAAGGTCCGGTAGACTAAACCAGGACCGTGAACGCGTTCTCGACTCGCTCCACCGGCCGATACAAGGTATCCCGCTCCACCGGGTCCCGCCCGGCTTCGCGAATCAGTCGCAGCAGTTCGCCGCGCCGTAGATTCTGCGACGTGGTCGCGCCCGCGTCGTGATAGATCTTCTCCTCGACCACCGTCCCATCCAGATCGTCCGACCCGAATCTCTGCGCGATTTGCGCGATCTTCGGCGTCATCATGATCCAGTACGCCTTGATGTGCGGAATGTTGTCGAGCATCAGCCGCGACACCGCGATCTGCCGGATATCGTCGAACCCGGTGGTGGTCGAAATATGATGCAGGGCCGTATTCTGCGGATGAAACGCCAGCGGGATAAACGTCACGAACCCGTGCGTATCATCCTGAAGCTCGCGCAGCTTGATCAGATGATCCACGCGATCTTCTTCGGTTTCGATGTGCCCGTACAACATGGTGCAATTCGAATTCAGCCCCAGCTCATGCGCCGTGCGAGCCACTTCCAGCCACTGCTCCCCTGTAATCTTGTGGTCGCAAATGATCCGCCGCACGCGATCGTGAAAAATTTCCGCGCCCCCGCCGGGAAGCGAATCCATCCCCGCGTCCTTCAGCTTCACCAGCACGTCGCGAGCCGTCAGCTTCGCGCGCTGCGCCAGATACCCGATCTCGACCATCGTGAACGCCTTCAAATGCACCTGCGGAAAGCGCTGCTTCAATCCGCGTAGCATCTGGCAATACCAATCCAGGGTCAACTCCGGATGCAGCCCGCCTACGATGTGGAACTCGGTCACCGCTTCGCTCCAGCCGTGGCCCGCGGTTTCCCACACCTGTTCGAGCGACATGGTGTACGCTTTCGGATCCTTGGCGCGCTTGCCGAACGCGCATAAACGGCAGCTCGCTACGCAAACGTCGGTCGGATTAATGTGGCGATTCACGTTGAAAAACGTCTTGTTGCCGCTCATCCGCTCGCGCACCACGTTCGCCATCCAGCCCACGCCGAGCAGATCCGGCGACCGGTACAGCGCCACTCCGTCGGCGAAGCTCAGCCGCTCTCCGGCCTCGACTTTTTTCCGGATCGGATCCAAACGCGCGTCTTCAAACACTGGTGTCATGTGAGAAATATATCCGCAGCCCAAAACACAAAGAATATCACGCTCACGTAGCCGTTCATGGTGAAGAACGCCGCGTCGATCCGCGAGAGGTCGTCGGCCTTCACCAAACGGTGCTCCCACAGGAGCAGTCCCGCGACCGCGGCGACCCCCGCCACAGCAACTGGACCTAGCGCGAAAGCCTTCACCAAAGCCAGCAGACATACGAGCATTCCCACGTGGAGGACCCGCGCGACCCATAGCGCCGTCGCGATTCCCACCAGCTTCGGCACGCTGAAGAGCCCCGTCTGCACGTCGAAGGCGTAATCCTGGCAGGCATAAATAATGTCGAATCCCGCCGTCCACAACGTCACCGCGGCGGTCAGCCACAGGATTCGCCAATCGAGCTCGCCGCGCATCGCGATCCATGCCGCCGCCGGCGCGATGCCCAAAGAAAATCCCAGCACCACGTGCGACAGCGAGGTGAATCGCTTGGTGAACGAATAGAACATCGGAATCGCAAGCGCCACTGGCGCCAGATGGAAGCACAGCGGATTTAACTCGCGCGCCGCGAACACGAACACGAACGCCCAGGCCGCGATGAATCCCCAAGCAAAGCGCCGCGTCAGCGCGCCCGACGGCAGATGGCGCAGCTGCGTGCGCGGATTCTTGGCGTCGATGTCGGCGTCGAGCACGCGGTTGAACGCCATCGCCACGGATCGCGCCGCCACCATCGCCACTACGATCCATATCAGCCTGGTCCACAAGCCGGCCCGCGAAAAATGTTCGTCGCGCCACGCTAGCAACGCCCCGGTGAGCGCGAACGGCAGCGCGAACACAGAGTGCTCGAACTTGATCATTTCGAGCGTCAGCCGCGTATGTTGGATAAATTTTCGCAAGTTAGCCCGCAACGGGCGCACGGGCGCCCGCATTACGATAAAGCAAGCAGCCCGCACGATCCGCTTTGCGGGATGCTACTTACAAGTTACTATTCTAATGAATGCGTTCGGTTCTCATTGGCCTGCTCGCCGTTGCCTTATGCGGATGTGGGGACAAGCCGTCGACAATCGAGGACCTGAACTCGGTGGAAGTTATCTTTCCGAACGGCACCAAGATACTGGCCGAAGCCGCGCGCCAGGAATTCGAACTGATCCGCGGCCTGATGTATCGCGACTCGCTTGCGGCCAACCGCGGCATGGTATTCTTCTACCCCAAG
This sequence comes from Terriglobia bacterium, assembly GCA_963842485.1. GTDB lineage: Bacteria > Acidobacteriota > Terriglobia > Bryobacterales > Bryobacteraceae > Palsa-187. The sequence continues at coordinate 81,793 of CAWJHI010000123.1, forward strand.
GAAGAGAGCCACCCACATTACATGTACCACGCGAAGATTCCGGTGGACATCATCTGGATGGACCGGGAACGCCATATCGTCGAGATGTCGCCCAATACCCCGCCTTGCACCTTGCCTTCCGCGCGCGCATGCCCCACTTACGGCGGCCATCAGAACTCGCGCTACGTTCTCGAAGTGAACGCAGGCGTCGCTGCGAAAAACCATCTGCAGCTCGGCGACCGCCTCGATTTCTAGCTAACCGTAAATATCGCCTGCGTGTCGAAAATGCCCCGGCCTCTCCGACTCATCCATGAAAGAGCACAATTCGGTGCAACAAAAGGAGAAGAAGCCGTGAAATACATCTTGACCCTGAGCGCCTCCATCTTCAGCCGCTCATTTTTTTCGTAAATATCGCGATCGGGTATGTCGAGAATGCGCCGGTCACTCCGACTCACCAATGAAAGCGCGCGACAAGTACGAAGATGAAAAGGAGAAACCACCATGAAGTACCTTTTGATGATGCACTGCCCTCGGATCGGTTACGATTCGTTTGGCGCGTGGCCGAAAAAGGATATCCAGGCGCACATCGCGTTCATGCACAGCTACAACAAAGATCTGCGTGAGTCCGGTGAATGGGTCGCCGGCGAAGGTCTGGCCGATCCGAAGCAGGCCAAACTGATCCGCGCCGGCAAGGACGGCGCGCCCATCACCGATGGCGTGTTCCCGGAGTCCAAGGAGTTTCTGGCCGGCTACTGGATCGTCGACGTTGAGACCACGGAGCGAGCCTATCAACTTGCCGCCAAAGCCTCGGCCGCGCCTGGACCCGGAGGGAGCCCCATGAACATGCCGATCGAAGTCCGGCAGGTTCTGAGCGGACCGCCCGAAGAACTTCTGTGATGCCTTTAAACGCCGAGCATCTGTTGCGCGATCTGGCTCCGCAGGTACTCGGCGTCATCATTCGGCGTTTTCGCGACTTCGCCGCCGCCGAGGGCGCCGTTCAGGAGGCATTGATTGCCGCGGCCACGCAATGGCCACAGGAAGGCACTCCCGACAATCCGCGCGCCTGGCTGATTCAAATCGCCTCCCGCCGCATGACCGACCACATTCGGAGCGAGTCGGCCCGCCGTCGCCGCGAAGGCGCCGTAGCCGTCGAACTCCTGGAGCACGAACCTGAGCAAGACGACACCCTGATCCTGCTCTTCATGTGCTGCCATTCCGCGTTGACCCGCCCATCCGCCATCGCGCTGACCTTGCGTGCAGTGGGCGGCTTGACCACCGCCGAAATCGCCAATGCCTTTCTGGTGCCGGAGACAACCATGGCCCAGCGCATCAGCCGTGCCAAGCAAAGCATCAAAGCTTCCGGCGTGCCATTCCGTTTGCCGACCGCACCTGAGCGGGCCGAACGCCTCCGCGCCGTGCTGCACGTCCTCTACTTAATCTTCAACGAAGGCTACACCAGCAGCGCCGGCCCTCTGCTCCAGAGACCCGAGCTTTCCGGTGAGGCCATCCGCCTTACCAGAGCCGTTCACACGCTGCTCCCCGACGATGGCGAGGTCGCCGGCTTGCTGGCGCTCATGCTGCTAACTGATGCGCGCCGCACCGCACGAACCGGACCCGACGGCGAACTGATCCCGCTCACGAAACAGGATCGAACCCTGTGGAATCAAGATCAAATCACCGAAGGCGTGGCGCTCATCACCACGACCCTGTCGGAAGGGTCAATTGGCGCGTATCAGCTACAAGCCGCCATCGCTGCGGTTCACGACGAAGCAGCCCGCGCCGAGGATACAGACTGGCCCCAGATCCTCGCGCTCTACGATCTTCTGAAGCGCATGTCCGACAATCCCATGGTGCTGCTGAATCACGCCATCGCCGTTGCCATGGTGCACGGCCCATCCGCGGGACTGAAGCTGCTTAACGCACTCGACGCCGATGGACGACTGACCGGCCATCATCGGCTGGACGCCGTTCGCGCCCATCTGCTGGAGTTGACCGGAGACTATCAGGCCGCCATTGCACACTACCAGGTCGCCGCCGGCCGAACCACGAGCATACCGGAACGGAATTACCTAATGACCCAAGCCGCCCGACTCAGAGAGTCCTAGCCCGGCACCTTCGTGGACCGCTGTTCCCGCAACTCCAGATAGGTGCGGATGGCTTGGTGCAGCGACGGCATCGGCTCAACCCCCAGCGATTCCATCTTCGCGTTCGACAGTGCCGAGTATCTGGGCCTTCGCGCCGCTGTGCGAAATTCGCGCTCGTTCGTCGCCTTCAGGGGAGGTTTTAAACCCGCAGCTTCAAAAATCATCACCGCCCAATCGAACCAGGAGACTGGCGTCCCTCCCCCCGCATGCACTACGCCGGACACGTTGCGCTGCACCATGTCTGCGGTTCGCGCCGCTAATGCCGGAGCAAATGCCGGCGACGCGACATGATCTTCCACCACACGGATCGGCTGACCCTGCGCAGCCAGGCGCAGCATCAGCTCGACGAAATTCCCCCGCGCGGTCGCCAATCCGCCTGGGCCAAATACCCCCGACGTCCGGATGATCAGTGGCTTTTCAAGATACGCTCGAGCGTACAGCTCGCCGCCGAGTTTCGATACGGCGTACGCCCCCAGCGGATGCGTTTCGTCTTGTTCGGTGTACGCCCGCCCCGCCATTCCGTCAAAGACGTAATCGGTTGAAAAGTGCACCATCCGGGCATCCGCCTGCCGGCACGCCATCGCCAGGTTTCGCACGGCCAGGGCATTCACCAGAAACGCCGCCTGTGGCTCTTTTTCGGCGATGTCCACATGATTGTACGCGGCGGCGTTGATCACCAGGGACGGGTCCGCCTGCGCGATACATCGTTCCACCTGCGCTTGATCGGTGATGTCGACCGTGGTCCGCTCAAACGCCGACACCTGATAGCCGCGCGATTTGAACTCCGCCACCAGCTCGACGCCAAGTTGCCCGCCACTGCCGAAAATCGCCGCACGTTCAGGTTGCACCACTTCATTATGCAATGCCTTATCGAATGCTATCGAGGTCCGGGGATTCCTTGCGCGGTCCCGTGGTTTCCGTGAGGGATAAAACACGGCCGCAGAATCATGTAAAGGAGCCAGGTATGCCAATCGGCGGTTTCTTATGGCAGAAAGACACCGAAACCCTCACCCGTTGCCGGAGTTCGCGTTCTATGGATCACAGACGGTCTGGGTTGTGATGCAGACTCGGTTTCATTTGCCGCCACGACTCGGCCTGGCATCGAGGACGTGCTTCCGGGCGCGATTTGGGTCTTGGGAAAAGTCCGCACAACTCACTTCTCGAAATACCCCGCGATTGCTTTCAAGGGCGCCAGCCAACTGGAGCGAAAAGCGCTCTCAAATTGCAGATGCACGGGATCCCTGTCGTTGCATGGCGTGGCGGCAAGGTTCCGATGACGGCGCAGGTCGCGCTCATAGGTGCTATGCTTCGTGCATCGGGAGAGTTCTCTCTTCTGCAAAGCGATTACGGCATCCCGCTGGTAAGCGTGGCAGTCTAGCGCGTTGAAATTGAAAGATGAGCTGAAGTCGACATCGTCGCGCGAAAGCAGGGTAAATCCATGTGTCTCGCCATACCGGGAAAAATCGTCGAATTATCGACTGAAGATCGCGACTTGGCGGTAGTTGATGTCCTGGGAGTGCGGCGGAAAGTCGATGTCGGATTGTTGGAAGAGGATCGCCCCCTCGCGGGCGATTGGGTCCTGATCCACGTCGGTTTCGCGATGAGCAAGATCAGCGAGATCGACGCGCTGGACCAGATCCGCATGCTTACCGAACTCGGCGAGCAAGAGTCGGCGATGGAGGAGGTTCGGGGTTATGGCCTCGGCGAAGTTGAGCCGGCGAAAGCCATCACCGGACCCTGACGGAGTACATCATGCGATTTGTCGATGAGTTTCGTGGATCCGAGTTGATCACGAAAACAGCCGATGAGATCCGCCGCTTGGCCGATCCCCAACGCCACTACCGTTTCATGGAAGTATGCGGAGGCCATACTCACGCCATCTACCGCTTCGGGCTGAAGGATCTGTTGCCGCCGAACATTGAGCTGGTCCATGGGCCCGGCTGCCCGGTCTGCGTGCTTCCGATGGGACGAATCGACGACGGGCTGTCCATGGCGGAGAATCCCGACGTGATCTTCACAGCATTCGGAGATATGATGCGCGTCCCGGGCACGCGCGGAAGCCCGCTCGAATACAAAGCCCGCGGCATGGACGTTCGTATCGTCTATTCGCCGTCGGACGCGCTGAAGCTGGCGCGCGCCAATCCCGACAAACATGTCATGTTCTTTGCGATCGGCTTTGAGACCACCGCTCCGTCGACGGCGCTCACGCTGATGCGGGCAAGAGCTGAAAATCTTCATAACTTCTCGGTGTTCTGCAACCATGTCACGATCATCCCTGCCATCCGTGCCATCCTCGATTCACCCGACATGCGCATCGACGCGTTCCTTGGCCCCGGCCACGTATCCACCGTGATCGGATGCCGGCCCTACGGGTGGATTGCCAATAACGAAGGCAAACCGATCGTCGTATCCGGGTTTGAGCCGCTCGATATTCTGCACGGCGTCGTGATGCTGCTGCGCCAACTGAACGCCAATGAGCAGAAAGTTGAGAATCAGTATAAGCGCGTGGTCCCCTGGGAGGGCAATCGCGCTGCGCTCAAAGCCATGGCCGAAGTATTTGAATTGCGCCCGTATTTCGAATGGCGGGGATTGGGCTTCATCTCCCAGTCCGCTCTCCGGATCCGGCAGGCGTACGGCGAGTGGGACGCGGAACGCCGCTTTTCTGTGCCCGGCGTGCGGGTGACTGATCCCAAAGCCGCCCAATGCGGGGAAGTATTAAAGGGCGTCCTGAAGCCTGCCCAGTGCAAGCTGTTCGGGAAAGAGTGCACACCCGAACACCCGGTGGGAGCGCTGATGGTATCGTCGGAGGGCTCCTGCGCCGCATACTACAACTACGAATTTCGAAAAGCGTCGGTAGCGGGCAGTTTTTCAGCGGCCTAAGAATGACGACCGAACTTCCTAAGATCCGCTTCCGCGATCCACAAGTTGAGATGGCTCACGGCGCCGGAGGCATCGCCAGCCGACGGCTGATCGACGGGCTGTTCGCTCCCCTTCTGTTCGGATCGGCGAAAGAGCCACTGGGCGACGCCGCTCACATAAATATCAACGGAACGCGCGTGGCGATTACCACCGACAGTTTCGTGGTCAAGCCCCTGTGTTTCCCCGGAGGCTCCATCGGAGAGCTGTCCGTGAACGGAACCGTGAACGACCTGGCGGTTTCGGGAGCAATCGCGCAGACTCTGGTAGTCAGTTATGTCCTTGAAGCCGGCCTTCCCACGGACATTCTGGAAGCCGAGGTCCGCGCCATGGCGGATGCCGCGCAGCGCGCCGGTGTCACCATCGTGGGCGGCGATACGAAAGTGGTGGAGCATGGCAAGTGTGACCGCATGTACATCACGACTGCCGGAATCGGGCGCCTGATTCCCGGAGTCACCATATCGCCCGCCACAGTCCGTCCGGGTGACAAGATTTTGCTTTCCGGGCCCATTGGCGATCACGGAATCACCATTCTGCTGGCCCGCGGGGAGCTCGATCTGGAAGCCGATCTGCGCTCGGATACCCGCTCCGTTCTGCCGCTGGTGGAAGCGCTGGCGGAGGCGGTGGGCGCCGCGATTCATTGGATGCGTGATCCCACCAGGGGCGGCGTCGCCACGTCGTTAAATGAACTGGCACGCGATTGCGGGCTGGGAATTCTGATCTGGGAGGATAAAATTCCGGTCCGTGACGCGGTTCGGGGAGCCTGTGAGCTGTTAGGGCTGGACCCGTTGCACATCGCCAATGAAGGACAGTTCCTGGCGGTGGTCGCGCCCGATTGCGCCGAGGTCGCGATCGAAGCGTTGCGCAACACACCGGGCGGCGAGGATGCCGTTCTGATCGGTGAAGTAGGTCACCAGCCCGCCGGCTCGGTCCTGGTGACCACGCTCTATGGAGGCAGCCGGATCGTGGACATGCTGGTGGGCGACCCCCTGCCGAGGATTTGTTAGGAGCGGATCTGGCCAAAGTGTGCGATCTCGCGAGCAGCGTCGAAGAGCAACTCCTGGAGCGGAACCGCATCTTTGAGACATTCTTCGCCCGGGAATCGCGGCGGCTCGCTCTGGCTTGCAGCGAGATGTCCGAACGTTTCCTCAAAGGCGGACGCCTCCTGGCATTCGGGCGCGGCCCCTACGCCACCGATGCGCAGCACGTCTCGGTCGAGTTCGTCCATCCGATCATTGTCGGCAAGCGAGCGCTTCCCGCCTTGGATCTGTCCCTTCTTTTCCGGCCGTGGCTCGAAGCGATTCTTCGTGCGGATGACATCGTCATGGGATTCGGTCCACCGGAGGGCGACACCGAAGTGGGAGACGCGCTAATCATGGCGCACGAGCGCGGAGCGATGACCTTCGCGCTTCCGGGTGGCTGCGGTTCTTACACCCTGGATCCTCCTGCTCCGAATCCGTTCCTCCATCAGGAACTGATTGAGATTCTGTACCACACATTATGGGAAACAGTGCATGTCTTCTTCGAACATCGCGAAATGGGAGACGACGTGGGAGCCTCCGGGTTCCTGTATCCATTTCTTGGCGAAGAAAAACAGCAAACCGGCGACATCGTGGAGGAAGTCGCCGCATCGATCCGAGCTAAAGCCCAGGAGGACGCGACTTTACGTGCCCAGGTGGCTCGAGAGCAGTCCGACCACATCGTCAACGCCGCGCGCGCCATTCATCAGCGTTTGACGCAAGGCGGCAAGTTGATCGTCTTCGGCAACGGCGGCTCGGCCACCGATGCCAATGACTTCGCCATCGATTGCGTGCTTCCGCCCTCGGGATACCGGCCGGTTCCAGCCATTTCCTTGTCGATGGAGCCCGCCAATCTCACGGCGATCGCCAACGATGTGGGAGTCGAAGTGATCTTTCTCCGCCAAATGATCGCGCAGGCGCGGCCGGAGGACGTGGCAATTGCGATCTCCACCAGCGGAGGGTCGCGCAACCTCATCATGGCGCTGGAGGAAGCCCGCAAGCGTGGATTGCTGACCGTGGCGCTGCTTGGCTATGACGGCGGAGAGATCGTGCGTCGCGGCCTGGCTGGCTTTCCGCTGATCGTGCGGTCCGATTACATCCCTCGAATTCAAGAAGTGCAAGCATCCACCTATCACGTGATTCGTGAAACTCTGGAGGTGTTCGCCCGTGGCCAGGTTTGAACTCTTTGGAACTTCAAGTTGCCCTTACACTCGGGAAATGCGGGAGTGGCTCGAATACAAGGGACACGAATTTGTCGAATACGACGTCGAGATCGACAGCGCTGCTCATGCTCGCATGATCGCGATTTCCGGAGGCCAGTGCACCGTGCCGATCCTGGCGGAGGGCGGCGATTTGGTGCAGATCGGCTGGCAAGGCCGCGGCTGCGTCGTCCCGTGATGAAACATGCACGGCAGCATGTACAGACGGATTTTGAGTATGCCGACTTCACAACCGATCTGGGGGATGGATGGAAGTTCGACTCACCCCGCTTCCTGGGCGTAGCATCATGGCGATCCTGACGGTCGGCTACGCCCGGAAGCGCTAAAGTATCTTAGTTAACGGAGATGACCGTCGTATTCGACGCCTTCCCGCCGATCGTGATGATCAAATTACGATCCCCCGCGGCTACTTTCGGAATCACCACGTCGGCCTGGTAGAAGCCGCCCACTGTAGTCGGCACCAAGCCGACATAGTCCAATGTGGCCGCTACGCCGGCGACGGTGGCGCTGTACGTCTCCGATACTGGAAACTGTTGACCCGGTGTCGGGCCGCCCGACGTCAAGGCGCTTCCGCCCTGAACAGGTCCGCCGCCGGTGAAGTATACGACGACGACATCGCCCACCTTCGCCGGAGCGGAGTCGGAATTCAGCGAATAATTGTCCGCAAAATTCTGAGCGAGTGCGTGGTTATTCCCATATACCAGAACGCCAGGTTGAGCTGTCGCAGGTATGTTGATGGCCACTGAATTACTAACTGCTGTCCCGTTCTTGACCACCAGCGTAGCTACACCGGGCTGAACATCCAGCGGCATTTGTGCGTTGATGATCCCTTCCGCTCCCAGGGCCTTATTATCCACCGCATACAGGGGCACCATTTCGCCGTTGACGGTGACGGTCGCATTGGAGAGCGTAGTTGGCAACGGAAAACTCGTCGCCTGCGCAGCCCCCGAGGTCAGTCCAAATCCATAAATGCTGAACAGGCTTCCGGGAGGTACCGTCAGCGAAGTACCGGCAGCTAGCTCCACGGCGAGCCCCGGATTGGTGAATGTCGAGTGCCCATTTCCGGTAAACGAGCTGGTCGCATTCGCCAGCAGCACCTGGAAATTCGCGCCATCCACGGTCGTGAACGTGAACGACAGGGTGTAGGTGGCGCCGTTGGCGTCTGTCACTGTCGCGCTCGCTGTACAGGACGAGGACACGGTATAGTGCCCCGTGACAGTGTTAGGCGTGGAGTTCCCGCTGGTTGCCACCGACCAGTTGCCGGTGATCGCGCCCGCGCCGTCGAATTGAAGCAGGCCCGAAATCGTGTTGACTCCAGTAACCGCGCCCGAAACCAGCGAATATCCGTTGCCGGTGAAGGCATAGGCACCGGAGAGCGTGCTGGTCAGGCAGGCTGCGGGCGGCGGCCCGCCGGTTCCCGCAAAGCTGTAGGTGGCGTCTTGCCCCGTGATCGTGAAGTTCTTTCCCGTGTTGTACGGGATCAGCGTATACGTCGCGGTATCTCCGGTAGTGATCGTCAGCGTGCCGATGCAATTGGATGGGAGCGTGTAAGTTCCCGACATCGGCTGGAGCACGCCTGCGGACTGATTGGTATTCGTCGTCAGGTTGAACGTGACGTTGCCCGCGCCGTCGAATGTCGCCGCCCCGACGCTCAAAGCGATCTTGGACAGCACCGCTGTCGAAGAAACATCGCGGCCGTTCAGCATCAGAGACCGTGTCCCGGTCAAAGTCGCAGGCGTACATGTTACGGGCGTGGTCTGGGCTATCGCCAGGAACGGGATCGCCAGCAGGTAGAGACCAAGAGGGGTTTTCATACGCGTGGACCTTGGTGCCAATCGATTCTGTCTCATAAGGGCCTCCCGCTTCCGGAGAAGATGAGCTGCGCATTCGCCCCGCTCAGAATGAACGCACCGGCAGTCGACGTAATCGTAAACACAAGGGAATAGCTATTGCCCGACGAGTCCTTGACGGTCGCCGTTGCCGTGCAACCCGCGGCCACGGCGTACGACCCGGTCGTTGACGTCGCGTTCGAGGTGCCGCTCGCCGAAACGTACCAGATGCCGGTGACGGCGCTGGTCCCGTCGAATGTGAGCAGGCCGGAAATGTTGTTTACGCCTGCAATCGTGCCCGAAGTAAGGGAATCGCCGTTCCCGTTGAAAGCGTATATCCCGGTGAGTGTGCTTGCCGTGCAGGAGGCCGGCGTCGTATTCCCGCTGCCCAGCAGCGAATATGTCCCGTCCTGACCTGTGATGAAATAGGCCGCGCCCGTGTTATAAACGCCCAGAACGTAGCTCGCCGTGTCGCCCGACGTGATGTTCACAGCTCCGATGCAGTTCGATTGCAAGCTGTAGGTGCCGGATTGCGTCTGTGGAACTCCGGATGTCTTATTCGTGTTATTCGTCAGAGTAAACGTCACCTTGCTCAATCCGTCGAATGTCGCGGTCCCGATCCCTTGCAGGAGGTTGGAGAAGGCGACGGAAGAACTGAGATCGCGTCCCGCCAAAGTTAACGAGTAGATTCCGTTCAGAGAGGCCGACGTACAGGTCCCTCCACCGATTTGCGGTTGCGCCAGAAGCGGCGCCGCCAGCAGGCATGGGAGGCATGCGAGACGTGCGAGACATGCCAAGGCATAGTATTGTATTTTCATTCAGTGGGGTTCCTCCAATTGTTTCCATTAGAACACAGCCGTTACTCTTGGAAGATTCGGTGAATTGACATCGCTCCGCGCGCCTGCCAAGATTCGACCCAGGTCTTACGCCGTGAACTGGTGTGGCCGCGGTATCCTCTGAAAGAAGGATTCTCACGATGACGGACGCCTCCCATTTGCCGCCGGCCGAGCCGCTGGAACGGATCCAATGCCAGTGGTGCCAGGGGATGAACCCCAAGACCGCGCTCTCCTGCAGCGCCTGCGGAGCTCCCTTGGACATTCGCAATCTGGTCAGCGAATCAGGCTGGCGCGAAGCGCCGCGCATTCGCGACATGACCGAGATCCACTTCAGCTCCAGCACCTGCCAGGTTGAGGGCGAGATCGTGCCGGTCGCCGAGATCAATCTCGGACCCGGCGATTCCATCTTCTTCGAGCATCACGTCATGTTGTGGAAGGACGAAAATGTCCCGTTGACGCTGATGCAGTTGTCGGGAGGCTTTAAGCGAGCTTTCGCCGGCATGCCGTTCCTGATCAGCGTGGCCACCGGACCGGGCCGCATCGCTTTCTCGCGCGATGCTACGGGCGAGCTGGTGGTTCTGCCCCTGCATCCCGGAATGGAGCTGGATGTCCGGGAACACGCATTTCTCTTGTCTTCCCATCAGATCGGCTACTCTTTCGTCCGCGTGAAAGGGCTGACCAACATCCTGTTCGGCGGCCAGGGTATGTACATGGATCGATTCGTCACTACCAGCACTCCGGGATTACTGATCCTGCACGGTTACGGGAACGTGTTCGAGCGCCGGCTGGGCGCCGACGAAAGCATCATGGTGGAACCCGGCGCGTTCCTCTACAAGGATTCGTCGGTGACCATGGATGTCGAGTTTCAGAAGCTCGGCACCGGATTTTTCGGCGGATCCACCATGAGCATGGCGAGGCTGACGGGTCCCGGACGGGTCGGCATCCAGTCGATGTACGTGCATCACAAGACCGAATAAGGGCGCCTATGTTCTGCATCCAATTGCGGCAATCAGATTTCTGAAGACGCCAACTTCTGCGTCGGCTGCGGGAGCCCGGTGAAGCACGCTACGCCCGCCGCTCCACCCGTACAGCTCCCTATTACACCGGTGATCGCTCCAGTGATCTCAGCGGTTCTCCAGGCGGTCTTCGATCCCGGCTCTCAACCATTCGCTCAACCGTACGTCCAGCCCCCGCCCCCGCCGCCGAACCCAGTGCCGCCGCGAACTCCAACCTCCGTCGTCGCAGAATCCCCCGCTGACGGGACGTCTTCGAAATGTTCCTGGTGCGGTGCGGCGCTCGATGGAGCCCCGCTGAGCTGCCCCAAATGTGGAGCGACGCTCAATGTTCGCGAGGTAGTGGCGCGATCGGGATGGGGCCAGCTTCCCGGCCGGAAGGACATGGCCAGGCTCCAGTTTGGAAACTCAATCTGCCAGATCGAAGGCGCGTATGTCCCCGTCGCGGACATGAAACTGGCTCCCGAAGACAGCGTCTACTTCGCGCATCACGTGCTGCTGTGGAAGGATCCGCACGTGCAGATCACCACCATGTCGCTGAAAGGCGGCTGGAAGCGCCTGTTTGCGGGCATGCCGCTGATTATGACGCAAGCCCAGGGACCCGGACATATCGCGTTTTCAAAGGACGACCCCGGGGAGTTGATCGCCTTGCCCCTTCAACCCGGTGAATCGGTGGACGTGCGCGAACATCTGTTTCTGGCAGCTAACACTACCGTCGAGTATGACTGGTTCCAGACCGGCGTCTGGTTCAGCACCCAATCCAACAACGAGACGGAAACCCATTACCCGGTCGGGATGTTCATGGATCGCTTCTTAGCTCGCGACACGCCCGGATTGCTGTTATTGCACGCCGGCGGCAATGTCTTCGTGCGTGAACTCGGCCTTGGCCAGACCATACTGATCAAACCGTCGGCGCTGATTTTTAAGGACCCCGCGATCCAGATGCATCTGCACTTCGAACGCCCCAGCTCGATGTTCAGCGGCTGGGGATACTGGAGCAATCGATATCTCTGGCTCCGCCTCTCGGGACCAGGACGTGTCGCGGTTCAATCCGTGTTTGAGCCGGTCGAGGGCGAGTCGAGGAACATTTCTAACTTTTCCTACGCCACCGAACAACGCTGGTAGCGGCCCAATGCACTTGGACGCGCCTGAATTCTAGTGAATTAAGCCGGCGTAGGCGCGGTCTCTTCGGTGACCACCCGTTTCCGGTTCTTATGGCTCAACCAATCCTGCATGCCAGCCATGTACGTGTAGAATACGGGCGTCAAGTACAGGGTCACCAGTTGCGAGAACATCAACCCGCCTACCACCACCAGGCCCAGCGACTGCCGAGCCTCGCCGCCGGCGCCATATCCGACCGCGATGGGAACCGCGCCCAGCAGCGCCGCCATGGTGGTCATCATGATGGGTCGGAAGCGGATCAGGCAGCCCTCGTAGATGGCTTTTTCGGGCGGCAGTCCGTGGTTGCGCTCAGCGTCCAGCGCGAAATCGATCTGCATAATCGCGTTCTTCTTCACGATGCCGATCAGCATGATCAGGCCGACGAACGCGTAGATGTTCAAGTCCATGTGGAACAGGTACAGGGTGATCAGTGCGCCGAATCCCGCCGACGGCAGACCGGAAAGAATCGTAATCGGGTGAATGTAGCTTTCATACAGAATCCCCAGCACGATATACACCACGATAATCGCGATGATCAGCAAAACCCACAGATTTCCCAGCGAGCTCTCAAACGCCTTGGCCGCGCCCTGGAAGCTGGTGCTGATGGTATTCGGCAGGTTCGCGTCGGCGATGGCGCGAATCTTGTCCGTCACCTGCCCCAGCGCGACGCCCGGCATCAGGTCGAACGAAACCGTCACGGCCGTCAGTTGGCCATTATGATTGATCGCCTGAGGTCCCACATCGGTCTTTAAAGTCGCCAGCGTGTCCAGCGGCACCAGCGTTCCGGTGGTGCCCTTGAAGTACAGCAGCGAAAGCGCGTTCGGATTCTCCTGGAATTGCGGTTTCAGTTCCAGCAGTACTTCGTACTCGTTGACCGCCGCGTAGATTGTCGATACCCAATGCGGGCCGTAGGCGTCATAGAATGCGCTCTCGATCGAGTTGGCGCTCACCTGAAGCGCTCCGGCCTTATCTCGATTGATCTCTACCTCCACCTGCGGGCTGGTGATTGCAAGATCGCTGGTGACGTCCCGGACGCCGGGAATTTGCGCGATTAAATCCTGCATCTTTTGCGCATTCGAAAACAACTCCGGCTTGTTCGGCGACTGCATCGAGAACTGGTACAGACTCTTGGTCACCTGGCCGCCGATACGTATGGTCGGCGGATTCTGCAAATACACTTTCATTCCGGGCACTTCGTCCAGTTGCGGCTGAAGCTTCCGGATAATTTCACTGACACCCTCCTTGCGGTCGCCGCGCGGCTTCAGCCGGACCAGCAGCTGTCCGAAGTTCGGCCCTCCGACGGTCTGCGCGGCCGTGCCGCCCACCGTCGACATGAGCGCTTCCACGTTTGGATCCTGGCGGACGATGTCGGCCACCTGTAACTGATACTGCACCATTTGGTAGTACGAGGTGCCCTGCAGCGCCTCCGTAATCACCGATATCTGGTCCGTGTCCTGGTCCGGAATGAAGCCCTTCGGAATGTCCATGAACATCCAGATGGTGGCCACCAGCACGATGACGAACGTCGCCATGGTGAACGGGCGGTGGCGCAGGCACATCTTCAGCGTGGTATCGTAGGCGTGCAGCATCCCCTCGAAAAACTTCTCCGTGACCCGGTAAAACCATCCACGCGAGTGATGCTCCGGAGCGCGCAGGAAACGGCTGCACAGCATGGGCGTCAGCGTTACCGACACAATGCCGGAAATCAGAATCGCGACGCAGATGGTCACCGAAAACTCGCGGAACAGCCGCCCCAGTATCCCGCTCATGAACAGCACCGGAATGAACACCGCGGCCAGCGACAGCGTCATCGAAACGATGGTGAAGCCGATCTCCTTGGACCCCACCAGCGAGGCCACCAGCGGCTTCTTCCCCATCTCCATGTGCCGGAAAATGTTCTCCAGCATCACGATCGCGTCGTCGACGACGAAGCCCACCGACAGAATTAACGCCATCATCGACAGATTGTCCAGGCTGTACTTCAGCAGGTACATCACGGAAAACGTCCCGATGATCGAGAACGGCAGCGCCAGGCTGGGAATGATCGTGGCCGACACGTTGCGCAGAAACAAGAAGATCACCGCGATCACCAGGCCCAACGTCAGCAGCATGGTGAACTGGACGTCCTTATACGACTCGCGAATCGTGTCGGAGCGGTCGTAAAGAATGTCCATATGGACCGTGGGCGGCAGTTCCTGTTTGAACAGCGGCAGCAGCTTCTTGATGTTGTCGGTGACTTCAATGGTATTGGTTCCGGGCTGGCGCTGGATGCCGAGTACGATAGCCCGCTGGCTGTCGTCGCGCGTTTCAAACCACGACGCCGTGTATCGGTCCTGCACGCCGTCGACGATGTCGCCCAGGTCCTGCAACCGGACCGGCGCTCCGTTGCGGTAGGCCACCACCATCGGCCGGTATTGCGACGCGCTCATCAACTGACCGCTCGCCTGCAACGTGAAAGCGCGCTGCGGCCCGGTGATCTGACCGGTGGGCAGGTTTACGTTCCAGGTTTTCAGCGCGGCTTCCACTTCGTTGATACCCACCTGGTGCGACGCCATCGCGTGCGGGTCCATCTGCACGTGAACCGCGTATTTCTGCTGCCCCAGCACCTGCACCTGAGCGACGCCGCTCGACATCGAGATGCGCTGCGCCACGCGAGTCTCTGCGTATTCGTCCAGACGTCCACAACGGAACCTGCTTGGACGTCAGAACCAGGTAAATAATCGGCTGGTCGGCCGGGTTGACCTTGGTAAACGTCGGCGGCGTCGGCATGCCCTGCGGCAGCAGGCGCGCCGCCTGTGTGATGGCGGCTTGCACGTCGACGGCGGCTCCGTCCATGCTCCTGGTCAGCGCGAATTCGAGCGTGATCTGCGTCGACCCGAGCGAGTTGACGGAGGTCATCTGCTCCAGGCCCGCAATCGTGGAGAACTGATTTTCGAGCGGCGTGGCCACCGCGGACGACATCGTCTCCGGGCTGGCCCCGGGAAGACTGGCGGTGATCAGCAGGGTGGGAAAGTCGACGTTCGGCAGATCGCTGACCGGTAGCGCGCGATACGACACCACGCCGAACAACGCGATGGCGGCCATTAGAAGGCTGGTGGCGATCGGCCGCCGGATAAATGTCTCAGAAAAGTTCATTGCAAATCACACTCGGGCTCAATCCGTAAAACCATACCCCGGCTCCGCCTCCATGGTCTCCGGATGTCGCCGCCGCCACCAGTCGAGCATACTCGACATGTAGGTGTACACCACCGGCGTCAGGTACAGCGTCACCATTTGCGAAATCAACAACCCTCCCACCACTGCCAGTCCTAGAGGACGCCGCGCTTCGCCCCCGGACCCATAACCGACCGCCATCGGGATCGCGCCCAGTAGCGCGGCCCATGTGGTCATCATGATCGGACGGAAGCGGATCAGACAGCCTTCATAGATCGCTTCGGTCGGGAGTCTTATTTCCTTTGCGCTCGGCTTCCAGCGCAAAATCGATCTGCATGATGGCGTTCTTCTTCACCAGGCCCACCAGCAGCACCAGGCCGACAAACGAATAAATATTCAGGTCCACCTTGAAGACGATCAGCGTCAGCAACGCGCCCAGGCACGCCGACGGCAGGCCCGACAGAATCGTGATCGGGTGAATGTAGCTTTCATACAGCACGCCCAGAACGATGTACACCACTCCGATCGCGACGATCAGCAGGAGCGTCAGGTTCTTGAGCGACGCTTGAAACACCTGTGCGGTTCCGGTAAAGCTCACCTGCATGGTGTCGGGCAGCGTCCGCGCAGCCACTGCGCCCAGACGGTCCACCGCTTCGCCCAGGGAAACACCCGGCTTCAGATTGAACGAGACCGTGACCGAAGGAAGCACGGAGGAATGATTGATGCTCTGCGGCATCGCATCTTCCTTCAGTTTCACCACCTCGGCCAGCGGCACCAGGCCCCCGGTACTGGTATGGAAGTAAATCTTCGAAAGATAGTCCGCAAACGCCTGGTATTTCTGCTGGATCTCCATCAGCACTTCGTACTGATTGGTGGCCGAGTAAATCGTCGTGCTCCATTTCGGGCCGTACCCGCTATACAGTGCGTTTTCGATCGACGTCACGTCCAGGCCCAGCGAGGCTGCACGGTCCCGGTTCACCTCCACATTCACACGCGGGCTCTTGATCTGGAGGTCGGAATTGACGTCCGCCACGATGTCGCTTTCCTTCTCCACCGCGTTCTGGAGCCGGATCGATTCTCGCGCCAGCGCCTCGGTGTCGGGGCTCAGAATGGTCAGCTCGTAGGCCGCCCGCGAGCCGCGCGTGCCGATGTTGATGGTGGGCGGAATCCGCATAAACGCCTGGAACCCGGAGAATCGCGCGATCTTCGGCCGCAACACGTCCATCACCTGCGCCATGGTGAGCTTGCGCTCATTGGCCGGCTTCAGAATGATGTTCATGTTGGCATTGTTGCCGCTCTGCCCGCCGAAGCCGCCGCCGACGCTCGCCATAAACGTGTCGACGTTGGGGTCCCTGCGAACGATCTCCGCCACTGCCTTCTGATAATCCACCATCTTGTAGAACGAAGTACCTTGCGCCGCCAGCAACTGCAAATTGATCTGGTCGATATCCTGATCGGGAATGAACCCCTTGGGGACCTGCTGAAAAAGATACAACGTCGCCCCGACCACGGCGAAAAACACCACGCCCATCACCGGGCGGTACTTCAATACCCGTTGCAAGGTCCACTGGTAAATCCTCAACTGAAGTGCGAAGAACGATTCCGTCATCCGGTAAATGGCGTTGTGCTTCTTGTTCGGATCGTGGGGACGCAGGAACCGGCTGCACAGCATGGGCGTCAGCGTGATCGAGACCACCCCTGAGATCAGGATCGCCACCGTGATGGTCACCGCGAATTCGCGGAACAGCCGCCCCAGGATTCCGCCCATGAACAGGATGGGAATAAAAACCGCTGCCAGCGATACGGTCATCGAGACGATGGTGAACCCGATTTCCTTCGAACCCTTGAGCGCTGCTTCAAATGGCTGTTCGCCCAATTCGATGTGACGCACGATGTTCTCGAGCATCACGATGGCGTCGTCCACTACGAAGCCGATGGCCAGAATCAGCGCCATCATCGACATGTTGTCCAGACTGAAATTGAGCGTTGCCATCACCGCGAACGTTCCCAGCACCGTGAACGGAAGAGCCAGGCTGGGAATGGTTGTGGCCCATACGTTTCTTAAAAAAACGAAAATCACCCCAACCACCAGCACCAGCGTGATCAGCATCGTGAACTGAACATCCTGGAAGGCGCGGCGAATGCTGACCGAACGGTCTCCGCGAACCAGCAGTTTCAGCGACGGCGGCAGTTGCGCCTCAAACAGCGGCAACAGGGAGCGCACCCGGTCGGTAACCTCGATGGTATTGGTGCCCGGCTGCCGCAGCACGCTTAGCGTGACCGTCCGTTTGGCGCCTAAGTCCTTCCCATCGGCGCCCTTGGTGTAGATCCAGGATGCCTGCTTGTCGTCCTGCACGCTGTCGATCACGTTGGCGACATCCTGAAGGTACACCGGCCGCCCGCCCACGTAGGCGACCGTCAAGTGCTTGAACTGCGCCGCGTTCATCAGTTGCCCGTTGGCGTATATGTTGTACTCCATCTTGGGCCCGTATAGGGTCCCCAGCGGAGTGTTGATGTTCCACTGATTCAACGCGGTGTCGACGTCGTTCAGGCCAATCTTCTTGCCCGTAAGCTTGTCCGGATCGATCTGGACCCGCACGGCATATTTCTGCTGCCCTTGAACTTGTACCTGTGACACGCCGTTGATCATGGCGATGCGCGGCGCAATCTGCGTCTCGGCGAACTCGTCGATGGTGGACATCGGCAGCGTATCCGAATACAGGCTCAGGAAGATGATCGGCTGCTCGGACGGGTTCTGCTTCCGGAAGGAAGGCGGCGCGGGCAGTCCGGCGGGAAGCAGCGGAGTTACCGCCGCAATCGCGCTTTGCACGTCCGTCGCAGCGCCTTCAATGTCCCGGTCCAGCGTGAATTGAAGATTGATGCTGGTGGTGCCGGTGGAGCTTCGCGAGGTCATCGAGTCCAGCCCCGCGATGCCCGTGAATTGCCGCTCCAGCACCGATGCCACCGAAGCGGACATGGTGTTCGGGTCCGCGCCCGGAAGGCTCGCGTTCACGCTGATGGTCGGATAATCCACCGTCGGCAGATCGCTCACCGGCATCAGCCTGTAGCCGATGACACCGAACAGAGCAATCCCCGCCATCAGAAGGCTGGTGGCGATGGGCCGGCGGATGAAGATTTCCGAAAAATTCACGTGCCCTACTCGATCAACCGGTTTTGCCTCGACCCTTCCCTCGGCCGCGCCCGCCGCCGTCGCCGCCTCCATCGTCGCCGGGGGTCCGGATCGTCACGCGGCTTCCCGGAGCCAGGCGCAACTGGCCCTCCGTCACGACGGTTTCGCCTTCCTCAACGCCTTTTTCGATCACCAGGTCCTGGTCCACCCGCGGCCCGGTCACCACGTTCCGCGCCGTGACGGTCTTGTCGTCGTTCACGATGTAAATGAACGTCCCGTCCTGGCCGCTCTGCACGGCTTGGTTCGGAACCACCAGCGCGTTGGGCCGCACCGTCAGCCGCAGCACCACGTTGACGTATTGCCCCGGCCACAGCTTATGGTCCGAATTTGGAAAGGTCCCCTTCAATTTGATAGTCCCGGTGGTCATGTCCACGTTGTTGTCGACGAACGTCAGCGCCCCCACTTCGGTCGCGTCGCCAGCCTGATTTTTCGCCACCACTTGCAGTTTGCCCAACGCCATGTACCGCTTGACATCGGTGAGGTTCGCTTCCGGAACCGCGAACGTCACGTAAATCGGCTCGATCTGCGTGATGGTATCGAGGGCGGTCTGGTTCGCCGACACCACGTTGCCGAGCTTCACCGTCAAGTTGCCTGTCTTTCCATCGATCGGCGAATAAATGGTCGTGTAGCTGAGTTGAACCCGGGCGTTCGAGATCATCGCATCGTCAGAAGCCATCTGCGCTCGCGCGCTCTCAATCGCCGCCTTATCGGCCAGCACGGATTGCTCCAGAGTGTCCGCATTGGTCCGGTACTGGTCGCCCTGTTCCTTGGAAACGATGCCTTCGTCAAACAGCTTGCCGTAGCGTTCCGCTTCGACGCGCGCATATTTCTCCGATGCGATGTCCCGCGCCAGATTCGCCTCGGCCTGTCCCAACATCGCCTTGTCCCGCGCCAGATTTGCGATATTTTGCTGTAGCGCCGCTTCAAGTGGACGCGGATCGATCACGAACAGCTTCTGTCCCTTCTTCACCAGGTCGCCCTCGCTGAACGCAACCTCGGTCAGCTGTCCGCCCACCTGCGGGATAATCGTGATGGTCGCATACGCCTCCACGTTGCCGACCACTGTAACCTCAATCGGCACATCCTTTTGGGACACTTTCGCCACCACTACCGGTGCCGGACCGCCGGCGTCGAAACTCCGGCGGCCGCCGCCCTTCCCTTTGCCGCCCTTGGCGTTGCTGGAAGTATCCGTTCCGCCACCACCCGGCGTCGAGCCAGCGCAGCCGTGCATCAGCAACAAGGCCGCCATCAAGCATACGAAAACGGCCCCAGTCTTCGTACAGTCGCGGATTTGGAGAGTAGCTTTCACGAGTAGGTTACTAGTATACTTCGGGCGGCTTAGAATGGAGTTGGTACCCCGCCCGTCTAAGCATATGGGCGTTGACCGGTGCTTCGAGGTTACTGATTTACGGGTGTTTGTCGATCCGTTTCCTATGCCTTTCGGCAGTATCTAAACACGAAAACGCCTCATCCCGTGCCATACTGATAGGTTCCACCCGAAGCTGCGGCGCTTACCGGCTCCAGCGCCTCAAAATCGTACTCGTACGGAAGGGAGTGTCTATCACAGCCGCTGGCGCAAAGCCGGTCATCATCGCCATCGACGGCCCCGCCGGCGCCGGGAAAAGTACCATCGCCCGGTCCCTCGCTCACCGCCTCGGATATACGTACATCGACACCGGCGCCATGTACCGTGCGGTGGCCCTGTGGGCGTTGCGCGCCAACATCGATCTCGACGACTTGCATCGCCTGGAACAACTGGCCCGCGAAGCTCGCATCGAATTCGACGGCGATACCGTCCTTCTGAACGGCGAGGACGTCACCGCCTCCATTCGCGAGCCGGGCATTTCCGACGCAGCCTCCAAAGTATCCATTGCTCCCGGGGTCCGCCGCGCCATGCGGGAGGAGCAACAGCGCATCGGCGCCCAAACCTCCGTAGTTATGGAGGGCCGCGACATCGGCACGATTGTATTTCCAGAGGCCCAAGTGAAGATCTACCTGGATGCCGATCCCGATATTCGCGCCAGCCGCCGCGCTAAAGAAACCGGCGCCGCCGTCGATCATGTCGCTCAGGAGATCGCCGATCGCGACCGCCGGGACCGTTCCCGCACCGAAGCCCCGTTGATGCAGGCCCCCGATGCCGAATATCTGGATACCACCAATCTCACCAGGACCGAAGCCGAGGAAGCGATCCTGAAGATCATCCGTCGGAGGATATCGAACTGAATGTCTGACCTTCTCGTAATGAAATTCGGCGGCACCAGCATGGGCTCCGCGGAGCGCATCAAGGTGGCTGCCCAAATCTCGGCCGAACAGCACGCCAAACGCACCGTGGTCGCCGTCGTCTCCGCGATGTCCAAGGTCACCGACCTCCTGGTCGACTCGCTGAAAAAAGCCGAAGCCGGCGACCGCGCCGACCTCGACGCGAATCTCAAGCTGCTCAGCACCCGTCACTTCGAATGCTGCCGCGAGCTGATTCCCGCAGTCCGCCAGGATGCCGCGTTGGCCGGCGTTCACGCTCTGATCGCTGAATTTTCCCGCATCGCCACCGGCGTCATGATGCTCGGCGAGCGCCCCCCGCGCTCCATCGATGAAGCGATCGCCATCGGCGAGCGCTTGTCCGCGTTCCTGATGGTTCAATACCTCGAGTCCCAGGGCATCCGCGCCGCAGCCGTCAGCGGTGCCGATATCATCGCTACCGACGCCGTCTTCGGAAACGCAACCCCGCTGATGGACCCCACTCGCGACCGCGTGGCCAAAGTCCTCCGGCCCCTGCTCGACCAGCACATTCTCCCCGTAGTTACCGGCTTTAATGGATCCACCCTCGATGGCCGCCCCACCACCCTCGGCCGCGGCGGGTCTGATTTCTCCGCATCGATTCTGGCCGCCGCCCTCGATGCATCCGAGCTATGGATCTGGACCGACGTCGACGGCATCATGACCGGCGATCCGCGCCTGGTTGCCGACGCGCGGGTCCTCGACGAAGTCACCTACAATGAGGCCGCCGAGCTCGCCTATAACGGTGCGAAAGTGCTGCATCCGCGCACCCTGGCGCCGCTGGTGGAACGCCAGATCCCGGTCTGGAGCAAGAACAGCTTCGCCCCCGAAAAGCCCGGTACCCACATCGTTTCGCGCCTCCAAAGCGCCCGAGGACCGCACGCCGTCACATCCATGACTGATGTGGTTCTGGTTTCCATCGAGCCCGCCAACTCCGCCCTCAGCGGCACCAAGGTCATGGCGCGCGCGCTCGAGGCCCTGGCGCGCGCCAACGTGGAGGTTCTGGCCATCACCAGCTCCAGCTATCGCCAGAATTTCTGTTTTCTGGTCCGCCAGGCCGAATTGGAGCGTGTCACCGAAAACCTGGAGGAAAGTCTTTCCCTTGAATTCACCCACGGCTATCTGAAGCCCGTGGAGGTGGATACCAACGTCGGCTTGATCGCCGTGGTGGGCGAAGGAATGCGCGGGACGCCCGGCCTGGCCGGCCGCATCTTCACCGCCATTTCGAAACAGGACGTAAACATCATCGCCATCGCGCAAGGTTCCAGCGAGCTCACCATCGCCATCGTGGTCCGTCGCGACGGCCTGGACCGCGCCGTCCGCGCAATCCACCAGGAATGCGGCCTGGCTAAGATCTAGTCATTCTGCGTCCAATACGCGGCCTTCACTCGCGCCATCTCCGCGACGCTCCAGGCCTGCGCCGGACAACCCGCGGCATGCCGAGGCTCATCGCCATCGTAGATTTCCGGAATGGACCCGACACATCCCCCATTCGCCGATTCAAGCCCCTCTACTCAGTCCCCGGCAGTAGGCCAGCGCCTCCGGGCTCTTTTCAAAAGCCAGCAGAAAAGCGTCAATGAACGGCCCCATCAGCCACGGCCACACCGTGCCCTGATGATATGCGGCGTCCCGTTCGGCCGGCGACCCTTGGTAGCGCGGTTTATAATCTGGATCGCCGCATTCCAGCGTTCGAAGCCCCACCGGCGTCAGCAACTCCCGCTCCACCGTCCGGACCATGCTCTGCTGCTGTTCGCGATCGAGCAGGTGGACTGCGAAAATCTGATTGGGGCGCAGTTTCCTCACCGGCGCCTTATCCGTCAGCACGTCATAAAGGCAACCGCGCTCTTGGTTCCAGAATTTTTCCCGAAAGCTGGCCCGCATCAGATCGGCTTCCCGCCGATAGCCGGCATTGTCGCCGAGTTCATCCGCCCAATCCGCCATCAGACTCAGCGCCTTATGCCACAGGGCGTTGATCTCAACCGGCTTGCCGTACCGTGGCGTGACCACCCAATCGCCGACTTTCGCATCCATCCACGTAAGTTGCGTGCCGGCGGTTCCGGCGTGCAGCAGATGATCCGCCGGGTCCACCCCCATATTGAAAAACGTCCCGCGCTGATGCCACGCGACGATCTCCTTGGCCGCGGGATAAAACGTTCCTCGCAGAAAGCCTCGATCGCCCCCGGCGTCCAGCCACGCGCGCACTGCCTGAAACATCCACAGCGTCGCGTCGGCGGTGTTGTACTCAGGCGTTTCGCCGGAGTCGGGAAAGCGGTTCGGAATCACCCCCTGCCGTATGTGCGCCAGGAAACCTTCGATGATCTCCCGCGCCGGGTCCAATTTCCCCGGTACAATCAACAGCCCCGGCAGGCTGATCATCGTATCCCGGCCCCAGTCGGTGAACCAGGGGTAGCCCGCAAGGACGGTCGGAGAGCCGTCCGCGCGCCGCACCACGAAGGGATCTGCTCTCGCCGCGGGCTCGGCATAACCCGCCCCGTCAATCGACGCGCAAATCGGCGTCCATTCGGATTTCACTTGCAGCACGATCACACCCGGGCTATACAGATCCTCCCGAAACTCCAGCCCGCGATCCAGCTCCACCAGGTACTCGACGTTGTGATACCAATCGGCGCTGTCTTCGAACCGGCCGGAGTGGTGAAATTCCAAGTGCGGCAAGGATCCAAACGGATCGGTTCGCGCGTGCCCCAGCGAATGATAGTCCCTATAGGCGAGGAAAGGCCGCACCCGTAATGTAACCGCACGATCCGCGCGATACCGGATCACTGCGGCTTGATGACCCGGAATCAGATACACCTGTTTTTCGAGCGTCGTGCCGTCCACCTTGAATCGCCACGTGGCGCATGGATCGTTGCGAAAGTCCTCGATAAACTGGAAGCCTCGCGGCGTGACGATCCCGGGATACTGGCAAGCTCCCAGCGCACGCCCGTCCGCCTCCTCTTCGACGCGCGACAACAGCACGCACCGCTCTACCGGGGGACGTAAGGACGCCACCAGCAACCCGTGGTACCGGCGGGTGTTTACGCCCGCGACGGTCCCCATCGCGAATGCCCCGGTGCCGTTGGTTTCCAGCCACTCGATCTTTGACGATCGCGCGAAGTCGCGGCAGACCTCGCTGGGAATCATTTCTTTACGTCCCGGTGCGTTTCTTTGACCCGGAATCCGGCCTCCGCCAGCCGCTTGCGGATCTCGGCCGCGATCAGGACACTGCGGTGATGGCCGCCCGTGCAGCCGAACGAAATCGTCAGATAGCTCTTGCCTTCTGCAATGTAGTGCGGGATCAGATAAATCAACAGCTCGGAGATGCGGTCGATGAACTCGATGGTCTGCGGGAAGCACCGGATGTACCGCGCCACGCCGGGATTCTTGCCGCTCAGATTCTTGAAACGCCGGAATGTAGTTCGGGATTGGGCAGGAACCGCACGTCGAACACCAGGTCGCTGTCGGGAGGGACGCCGTGACGATAGCCGAAGCTGTTAACCTGGACCAGGATTTTGGCTTCGCTCGCTGGCAGTTGCGGAAGGTATTGTGGATGGTCTCCCGCAGCTCATGCACGTTGAACTTGGTGGTATTGATGATCGGATCTGCCAGCTGCGCGGATCGGCGCCAGGCGCTCGCGCTCCCGGCGGACGCTGGCCATCACGCTCTGGCTGGTGCCCAGCGGATGCGGCCGTCGCGTTTCGCTAAAACGGCGGATCAGCGCCGCATCGTCGGCTTCCAGGAACAGAAGGCGAGTGGGCACCCGACGCCGGATGCGCTTGAACAGCGCCGGAAACCGTTCCAGCGCCTCGCCTTCGCGAATATCCACCACCAGTGCCGCGCGGCGGATGTTATGCGCCTCGCGGGTCAGTTCGGCGAACTTCGGAATCAGATCCAGCGGCAGGTTGTCGACCGAGTAGTAACCCAGATCTTCCAGAGCCTTGAGCGCGGTGCCTTTGCCGGAGCCGCTCAGGCCGGTGATGATCACCAGCTCAGTCGGGGTGGCTGGCGGGCTTCGGGCCGCGTGCTCGCTTCCGGGCCATCCGTTCAGGATTCGATCAGGTCGAAATTGCCGTCGCGCCGCCGTACCAGAACCGAAAGGCATTGCCTTGTCCGCGTCGCGGTAAACGATATAGTCGCGATGGTCTTCCATTTCAAGCAGCGCCTCTTCCAGCGTCATCGGCTTGCGCTCATCTTTATAGTTCGCGCGAAAGACGTGTACCTGGGAGGATTGTTTCACAGCCACTTTCACTCCGGTCTTCGCTCCGGAGTGATTGCCGCTGGAATTCTTTGACGCCAGGATGGTGGTCTCTTCCTCTGCCGGTTCCGAGTCCGACCGCCGCGCCTTGGCCCGCCACTTGGCCCGCTGTTTCACCGCCTGGGTTTCCAGCTTCTCAATGGCCCCGCTCATGGCGGCCAACAAATCGGCACCCGACCCGAGGCCGACGAACTGGTGATCGTAGAACTGCATCGTGATCTCGGCGTGATGCAGGTGGCGCTCCGTGGTGATCACCACGTGCGCCTCTTTCTCTCCCCGTTTTTCCAGGAGCTTGGATAGCTTGGCGAACTTCACATCCAGCTTTTCCTGGATTTTCGGCGGCAATTCGCCCTGGATTCCCCGATAGCTGACTTTCATGTCTTTGAACCTCCGTCAACTGCGGATCCGCCGTTGATGCGTCGACGGAATGCGCATATCTTCTCGATACTTGGCGACGGTGCGGCGGGTCACCTGGATTCCCTCGGATTGCAGGCGCTCGGTGATCTGTTCATCGGTCAGGGGATGCGCGGAATCCTCTTCTTCGATCATTTTCTTGACTCTACGCTTCAGAATCAACAACGGCGTCGCGCCCCCGGACGGGCCCTGCACGGCCTCCGAGAAGAAATATCGCAGCTCATAGACGCCCTGCGGCGTGTGCGCGTACTTGTTCGAAACCGCCCGGCTCACCGTGGACGGGTGCACGCCGATCTCTTCGGCGATCTCCTTGATCATCATCGGCTTCAGAAAGTCGATGCCGTGCTCCAGAAAATCCATCTGCCGCCGCACCACGCTCTGGCACACCTTCAGAATCGTCTGTTTGCGCTGCTCGATGTTCTTCATCAACTGGATCGCCGAGGCATAGCGCTCTTTCACGTAGTTCCGCACATCCCGATTGGGTTCCTGGTCGCGGTCGAGCATCCGCCGGTACTGCGGATTCAACCGCAGCTGCGGGATATCTTCGTCATTGACGCCGATCAGGTAATCGTCGCCGTCCTTGGAAATGTAGACGTCCGGTTCCACCTGCCTCGCGCCGGGACCCGAGTAGCGCAGGCCGGGCCGCGGGTCCAGATGCTTGATCACATCGATGGCGATCTGGATATGCTCCATCGGCCGCCGCAGCAGGCGCGCCAGCTCCTTGGGCTGCCGCAGCTCCACCTGCTTCAAGTGATCGAAAACCACCTGCCATGCGACGCCGCCCTTGCCTCCCCGGCTTTCGAGCTGCAGCAACAGGCATTCGCGCAGATCGGCCGCGCCCACGCCCGCCGGATCCAGCGTGTGGACCACCCGCAGCGCTTCGGTCACGTCCCCCGGCTGATGATTGCCCGACGCCGCCAGTTCGTCCGGCCCCAGCATCAGGTATCCGTTTTCGTTCAGATTGCCGATGATCGTTTCCGCCGCGTCGCGAACCTCTTCTGTCAGCGCGACCAGAGCAAGTTGCGAATGCAGATGATCGCTCAGCGTGACGGGAGAGGATAGGAACGTCTCGAACGATGGCTTTTCGACGTTCTCCGAAGCCGGGCTCTTGTAGCCAGGGTCCAGATACTCGTCGAAGTAGGTGCCGAAGTCGATTTCATCGAACGGATCGGTCGACTTCTGCTCGAGAACCTCGGGACCATCCGCCGTGGGAGGAGCTTCAATCATCGCAGGCTCCGGATCGCCCAGCGCCGCGGCGGCCACTTCTGCCGCATCAGCCTCCGGCGCTTCGCCATCGCCGGGATTGCTGGTCACTTCGAGAATCGACTGGTCGGCCGGCTCAGCTAAACGTTCGGCTTCGAGCAGCGGCTGCAGTTCTTCCGGTGACAGCTCCTCTACGCCGTCCGCCGCTTCTTCCAGAACCGGGTTTTGAGCGATCTCGGCCGAGATCATCTCTTTCAGCTCCAGCCGGTTTAACTGGAGCAGGCTGACCATCTGCACCAAGCCGGGCGTGAGTATTTGCTTTTGCTGGACCCGCACTTGCAGCCGTGGCGAAAGCGAACTCATAGCTGGTTCCAGTCTAACACCGGTGCTATTTCAGCGCGGCTCCAATCATCCAGTCCAGTTTTTGGCCGAAGAACCTGTCGTCCTCAAATCCGCGGATCCGGAACCGAATGTTACCACGCGTATCAAATACGTAAAGTACCGGGATCTCAGGACCTTCCAGCGACTCCGGAGGCACGAATCGGGCCTTCACAGCCGCGTTTAAGCCGTCAATGTCGATGGGGAGCAATTTTGCCCGCGAATTGCGGTACCGGTGGAGCAAATCGAGCTCCCGGGCGCACGGTGCGCACCAACTTGCCCAGAACGCGACCACCAGCACTTTTCCGTCCGGCTCGAACGGAAGCGGGGCTGCCGGCTCCTTCACCTCCGTGGCCAGCAGATCAGCCTTCAGACTGCTAATGCGCCGGTCACGCTCAATAGCCGCCTGCGCCGAGCAGGGAGCGTCGGGAATAGCGTCGAGAATCTGCCGGGCGATGCACCGCTGCTCGATGGCTCGATCCGAATTACCCAGGTGGTCGAGCGCTTCGGCATACAATCGGCGCACGTTGGCTTCCTCTGCGGCGTCGGCGAACCGGCGAAACATGCGGCCGGCGTCGATCTCTTCCACGGTCGCCTGCCCGACGCGCCCTGCGGCTTCCCAGCTTCCGGATTTGACGTCGGCATCCAGCACACCCGGCCAGTTGACCGGTTGGCCGAGCCAGTCCGCTGATTAGGAACAAGCGCATCATCAACATCATGGTCGCACGACGTGCCCTTCGCGTTGGAGCGCGGCAAGGGCGCGATCCAGATTCCCTTCTTTGACCAGAATGTAGTCGGTATCGAAGGTCGAAAGGGCGAAAATCGGGACTTCCGCGCGGGCCAGCGGTCCGGCGATCGAGGCGAGCACGCCGACCAGGGAAAAGTCCAGCGGTCCTTCCACCTTCAGGCATCGCCAACCTCTTTGGCATTGCGTTCCGGGGGGAATCAGCCTGGCTTCGCAGACGATCGACAGTTCGTCGGGGGTTCGCGTGACCGAAAAGAGTTCGCCCCACGCAGGCACGGGATCGGATGGATTCAGGCGTGCGACGGCGAAGACAGGGTCTAAAAGGTCAAGCTGCACTACGCCTTATTATGAAGGCTTGAACCCGTTCGTCACTTCTTCCACCCGCAGCGAGGCCATCGCCCGGCTGCGCGAGGAGACGTTCGACGTGTTCATCGTCGGCGGCGGCATCAACGGGGCGGGAACCGCGCGCGACCTGGCGTTGCGGGCGAAAACGGCCGGCGTGGAACTGAGCGTTGCTCTGGTGGAGCAGAATCATTTCTCGTCGGGGACCAGCGGAAAGAACTCGCACCTGATTCACGGGGGGCTCCGCTATCTGAAGCAACTGGATGTCGGGCTGGTCCGCGAATCGCTGCATGAGCGCTCGGTTCTGCTGAAGATCGCGCCGCATCTGGTCGAACCATTGCCGTTCCTGATGCCGCTGGCCGGCGTGTGGCGCGAGATGTCTTTACACCGCTGGATTAACTTTGTACGACCTGCTGAGCCGCTCCGGAGGCCTGCCCCATCATCGCCGCGTGCCCCTCAATGAAGTGCGGCGGCTGGAGCCCGGCCTCGCCGTTCCCGGAATGACCGCCGCGGCGGAATATTACGATGCGCGGGTCCGGTCCGCGCGGCTGGTGCTCGAAAATGTGTTTGAAGCGATCGCGAATGGCGCGGCGTGCGCGAACTATGTCCGTCTGGAAGAGCACCGCCGGGAAAATCCAAATCTTTGGCGCGTTCGACTGCGGGATACGATTTCCAACCATGTTTTCGAGACGCGCGCCCGATCCCTGATCGACGCTACCGGACCGTGGGCGCGCGATCCCGCGCCGAGGCTGGTGCGCGGGTCACATATTATCCTCCCGCGCCTGAATGCGAGCGATCACGCCATCGCGTACTTCGAAGAATCCGGACGGATTATTTTCTTCGTCCCCTGGGACCATCGGACGCTGGTGGGCACCACCGACGTGGATCACGACGGCTCGCCCGACGACGTGCGCATTTCGGAAGATGAGGTCAAGTATCTGCGCGGGATTGCCGCGAAGGTTTTTCCGGCGAGCGCGAAAATGGAGCCGGTGGCGGCATTCAGCTCGCTTCGGCCGCTGCTGGCGCAGCAGGGTTCGGCGACGCGGGCCAGCCGCGATCATCGAATTTTTCACGACTCCCAAGGAATCCTGCGCATCACGGGCGGGAAATATACCACCTATCGATCGATGAGCGAGGAAGCCGCCGATCTGGCTGCGCCGGCGCTGAAACATGTTCATGTGACCGCGGATCGTCCGCTGAACGGCAACTCGGCTGATGCGATTCAAGCCCTGCTGGATCAGGCGCCGGCGATGGCCCGGAGAGCGCGTCTCGAAACTTCACAAACGATCCGGTTGATCCGCCAATATGGCGTGCTGGCGCCCGCCCTAGTCGAATGTATGCCTGAAACGCAAATGGCCGGGCTCTCGCGATTCGACGCGGCGCGGCTGATCTTCGCAATTCGCCACGAAATGGCACAAAAGCCAGAAGACTTTCTCACGGTTTCGACGGCGCTCGCTTATGAGGGCGACGCTCCGGTTGTGAGCGCCGACACGTGGCGCTTGGCGTCTCAGGTATAATGACCGCTTTCCGAGCGCTATGTCACGCAGGTTCACGATAGGCCGGGAACGAAGTTGCGACGTACCGATCGCGGACGAATCGGTGAGCCGGGTGCACGCCGAAATCTGGCTAACCTCCGACGGAGCGCTGATGATGACGGATCGCGGATCGGCCAACGGCACCACGGTGGAACGCGCCGGACAATCGTTTGCTTCTGAAGGATCAGGTGGTGCTGCCGTCGGATGAGATACGGTTTGGCTCGGTCACGCTTACCGGTCTCCGAACTGATCGTCGCGATCGAACTGAAGAAACCCAGGCGCGCTGACGCCTGGCGGGGTCGCAAGCCGTCCTCCTCCACCACCTCCTCCTCCGTTACCGAAGCCTCCTCCGGCCGCCACCCCTTCGGAGCATCGGCGTGTTTCCCCGTAGCGCGGGCCAGGAGATGTTCGTCCGCTGCCACTGCGGAGCCATCAAGAGAGTCGGACAGATCTGTCCCGGGTGTCGCGATGACTCCGGCAACAATGGTTCCGAACACCGCGTACCGCCAGCCGTTCTGGACCCTGCCGGACCGGCGCGTGACCATGGCGTGCTCGGCTGCGCTGGGCGTGTTGTTCATCGCCGTGATGACCAGTTCGCTCAAGCCCGACGGCCGCGTGGCGCAACTGTTGCTGGACCGGATGTCGCCGCATTTTCCTTATCCTTTTACGATTCAAAACTTCGAGCACATGTTTTTCTTCCTGGCGCTTGGGCGAGCTGTTTGTGCGCTGGCGCGTGGGGGCGCGGGAGCTTTCGTTCGGCAGAATGGGGCTGCTGCCCGAGGATCCGCAGACGGTATTACAGGCGCACGACCTGAGCCTGCTGCGGCATCGCGTGGCGAACCAGTTCGACGAGGAGCACGGCTTCCTGCCGGCGCTGGTCGACATGTGCATACTCCAGTTCCAGAGTGGCCGGAGCGTGGATCAGACCGTGGCGGTGATGAGCAGCGCGCTGGAACTGACGGAACATCGCGTGGACCTGCGCTACGGACTGGTGCGCTACATCGCCTGGCTGATCCCGACGCTGGGATTTATCGGAACGGTGATCGGCCTCGGCGCGTCGCTGGCGGCGGTCCCCGAGGATTCCTCGAAAATCAACATGTCGACCATCGCACACATGCTATCGGTGGGATTCGATTGCACCATGGTGGCGCTGGCCGAAAGCGCCATCATCGTGTACCTGCTGCACATCGTGAATGAGCAGGAGGAAAAAGCGGTAAATCTCGCCGGGACCTATACTCTTCGTAATTTGATCAACCGATTATACGCCGGTTGAGATATGAAGCCGCGCAACCGGGAAATCAACATCTTCAATATGTCGCTGCTGGATATTCTGTGCGGCGCGCTGGGAACGTTCTGTTTCCTGATGCTGGTGTTGTTTCCGTTTTACAACCAGGACAAGGGCAAGAGCAAGGCGCCCGACGTTCCGGCGGGGGTGGATCCGAAGACTTACGAAGAGGCGATGAAACGGATCCAGCAGTTGGAGGAGACGCTGAAGAAGTTCCAGGAGTACGCCCAGCAACTGGAAGCGCAAGTGTCGCAAGTGACGGCGCAGAATCGCCAGCTTCAGGCGGAGGCCAAGGATTTGCGTGAAAAGAACGCGCAACTGGAAAGCCGCAATCCGATTGTCGCGATGGCGCGGTTCAACAATAAGAACGACGACGAAATCGAGCTGTACGTCGAGGACAATTGCTCCAATTCGGCGGGCAAACACTCCCCGCCGGTGGATGCCGCGCACGAGCAGGGCCCGTTCTGGAACGGCGACAAGTCGGCTCGGAGCGGCGGCTTGGCTTATTTCATCGTCCGCGACGCGCCCAAGGGCGAGTTCAAGGTGTTTCTCAAATTTATGAAGCACAGTGCGGCGGACCCTCCCATGTCGGGATATGTCGCCATTCAGAGCAGCGACAAACTGGAAGTGACGCCGACCATTTACGACACGCGTGAAAAAGTGGCGGTGCAAGTGGCGGTGGTGACGGTGGGCGACGATCTGAAACAGACGATTCGAATCGTGGTTCCGAAGGAATGGACGACGCCACCGAGTTAATATGATGTTACGCTGGCGATATACAGGAGGATTGGATTCCATGCCCGACAATAAGATGATTCGCTGCCCGGAGGGGCACTTTTACGATCCCGCCAAGCACAACGCTTGCCCCTGGTGCGCGCTTCCCGCGACAGCGGAGGGGAGGAACAGAAGACGCGTCCGGTAAAGCTGGATCCGTCCCCACGCCTCCGCCACTGCCGGGCGGATTGACCCCTCCGCACCGGCTCCCGCGCCCGCGGCCAATAAGTTGGGGGAGACGGTGCGCTACGGCGGCGCGGCGGGAAGTCGGAAAACAAGGGACCGGTGGTCGGATGGCTGGTGTGCCTGGAAGGGCCGGATCGCGGCAAGGATTTTCGCCTTCACGGCGAGAAAAACAACATCGGGCGCTCGCCCAACGATGGACGTCATCATTGAAAACGACAACGCGGTTTCGCGCGAAAAACACGGTGTCGTGATTTTCGATCCGAAGCGGCTGAGTTTCTGGGTGCTGCCGGGCGAGGCGTCGGGACTGGTCTATCTGAACGGCGAGGTGGTGTATTCGCCCACGCAGATGAATCGGGACGATGTGCTCGAAATCGGGAAGACCAAGCTGGTGCTGGTCCCGTTCTGCGGCGAGAAGTACAACTGGACGGAAATGGCGGGGGCGTGAGGCGGCCCCTATGCGCTTTCTTCCCGGCAACGCGCAGCATATCGGCGCGCGCCATTCCCAGCAGGATTCGTTCGGGTTCGGCGACCCCGACGACACAGAGTTTATCGCACATGCGAGGATTTTTTGCGGTCGTGTGCGACGGCATGGGCGGCATGGAGTATCGGCGACGCCGCCAGCCGCACCGCGGTGCGCGCGTTTCTGGACGCCTATGAGCGAAAGACGCCCGCCGAATCCATCCCCGACGCGCTCGAACGCAGCGTGCGAGAGGCCAACAACCAGGTGGTCGCCCTGGCGCACAGCCTGGGGACTGGCGGAAGGGATCGGCACCACGCTGGTGGCCGTGGCGCTGAACCAGGCGTCGCTGTACTTCATTTCGGTGGGCGACAGCGGGCTGTTCCATTGCACCGGCGGCGAGTGCCGGATGATCAACCGGCCGCATATTTTCGCGAACTTCTGGACGCGGCGGTGGCGCGCGGCAACATGTCGCGGGAAGATGCCGAGCAGCATCCGGAGCGCGAATCGTTGACCAGCTTCATCGGAACCGAGATCGCTGGAAGAGATCGACCGCAACGTCGAGCCGTATCCGCTGAGCCCGGGCGACACGATTCTGCTGGCCAGCGACGGGATGTTCAAGACGCTGGACCCGGACGAAATTCGAGGGTCGCTCGAAGGGCATCCGCAATCGTGGCCGGACTCTGCTGGTGGAGCGGACGCTCGCGAAGAAGCGCGAGTATCAGGACAACGTGACGGTGCTTTCGGTGACACTCGAAACCGAAGAGCAGGCGGCGATGCCGCGAACCACGGTATTAGTGA
The DNA here is from genome assembly GCA_963842485.1 of Terriglobia bacterium. Lineage (GTDB taxonomy): Bacteria > Acidobacteriota > Terriglobia > Bryobacterales > Bryobacteraceae > Palsa-187. The sequence continues at coordinate 114,899 of CAWJHI010000123.1, forward strand.
AACCGGCAGGCGCACCACCGCGGGAAGCGGCTGGTCCGGCGATTCCCGTTGGCGCCGGAGCAGTCGCGCCTCCGCCGCCTCCTCCGCCGCCAGCCGGGTCGGCTGCGCTGCCGGTGCCGCCGCCGGCGTGGACGCCTCCGGTCCCACAACCTCCGACTCACCCAGAGCCGCAGCGCAGATGGTGGCCGCTGATGGTGGTATTGCTGGTGTTCGCGGCAGGGATCGCAGGTTGGTGGTATTCGAAGCATCCCGCGTGGGCGAATTAATGCCTGGCCCCACCGTCAACGATCCAGGACTGAAGAGAACCGGACCGCCACCCAGTCCAGCGCCGGGCGACAAGCCGAATCCGGAACGTGAGGGCTCCGGCCGATCCTAATGCGCCGCAACCGGCGTCGCCACCCATCCCGGTCAACCGACGCTGCAACCGGCGCAACGACCCAGAGCCGCCAATACCACCGAAAAAATGATCAAGACATTTTCAGTGCTCCTGCTGGCCTCGTCGCATGCGCGCTGGCGCAGTCGGGGCCACAAAAGATTGTCGACATGAGCGTGCTGGTGGCCGGCGCGGTCCGGGAGAACGGGAAGCTGAAGGTGGTTTCGATTGGCGGCGGGTTCCTTCTCGATTCCAAGCACGTGGTCACTACCAGTTCCTGCTGCGAAAAGACCGATCGGGGGCAGCCGAAGATCGCCATTGTGGTGCAAGGCGATACCGAAATTGGGGCAACACTGGTGTGGGAGGGCCCCGGCTACCTCGTCATTCTCCAATTGGACAAACCGCTGCAAAGCGCGGGAACGACGCTCGCTCCGATGAAGCTCACGATGCAAGACCAGCCCGCGTACACGGTGGATTTTCCCAAGAATAGCCAACCGACGATCTCGGAGACCAAGATTCAAAAAGCATTCCCCATGGAAAACCTGAAGGTGCAGGCTTACCGGGCGCGGCCGGCGCCGGATTCGGTGTATACCGGCGGCGGGCTGTTCAACGCGTGCGGCCAGGTGATGGGAATCAACATCGGGGTGAAGGACGGCGTGCAATTCGCGATTGTGATCGACCCGGTGCTCGGGGGGCTCGAAAAGGCCGGGGTGCGGGCAACCATCGCGGATTCCCAGTGCAGCGGCCAGCAGAGCGATACCGGTCCTCCTCCGCATCCTCCGGGGAAGGAGAAAGAGAAGGGTAAGAGCGGCGATGGCGGCGATGGGGGCGACGAGGAAGCGCCTGGCGGCTGGCGGCTCCCCAAAGGCGGCGAGTGGGTCGGCATTGGAATTATCGTCGTGATCCTGGCGGCTGCGATGCGGTCCGGTACGCGGCAACAGGTGGCGCGCGTATTTACAACTCGACGGCCGCCGGTTCCCTATCCGCAACCCCAGGCTTACACGCCCCAGCCGCCGGTCCCTTTGCCGCGTCCGAAGAAACCGGCGCTGCATGGGATCGCGGGAAAATACGCCGGAGCTTCGGTTGCGCTGGAGACTGGGGCCAGCCTGCTGGGCCGGGATCAGGCGACGGCGAACCTGGTGTTCCCGCCGGAGGCCGACAGCGTTTCAAAACGTCATTGCACGGTTCGATGGGACGCCGCGCGAGCAGTGTTTGTGCTGGAGGATCTCGGGTCGACCAATGGGACTTTTCTGTCGAATGGCGAACGGCTCGCGCCCGGGCAGCCGCGCGATTTGCGCCCCGGCGATAAGTTCTACATCGGCGATCTGCGAAATCAGTTCGAAGTGCGGATGGAGGAATGATCCGCGTTGTGAATGACGATGGAATTTGAGACCGCAACTCTCTCTTCTCCCGGCGGCCGGGAGGATAATGAAGATTCCTGCGACTTTTGCATGCAGCAAGGATCCGGTTGTTGGGTTCTTTGCGATGGACTGGGTGGGCACTGCGGTGGAGAAATCGCTTCACGGCTGGCCGTGGATGCCGCGATCGAATCCTTCGAAGCCGACCCACGGGTCGATCGAGAGGCGATCGGTGCGCATATCGCGCGTGCGCACGCGTCCGTGCTGGACCGGCAGCAGAGCGAGCCGGAGCTGGCCGGCATGCGGACCACCGTAGTCATGCTGCTGGCCTCGGCGGTAGCGGGGATGTGGGCGCACGCAGGGGATTCGAGGCTGTATTGGTTTCGCGAGGGGAAGCTGCGCGAACAGACTCGCGACGATAGCGTGCCGCAGCGGCTGGCCGCCGCAGGGGAAATCAGCCGGGACCAGATCCGGTTTCATGAGGATCGCGGGAGGTTGCTGCGGAGCCTGGGCGCACGGCCGGAACCGGGAGCGACGTTTGCCTTGATGCCGGAAGCGCCGCAGCCCGGCGACGTGTTTCTGCTGGCATCGGACGGGTTCTGGGAGTGGGTGTACGAAGCCGAAATGGAGCAGGATTGGGCCGCCGCGCCCCGGCCGCAGGATTGGCTGGCGCGCATGGAATCCAGAATCCGCGAACGGGTTACCGGCGATCATGATAATTATTCCGCGGTCGCCGTCGCGTGTGAGCCGAAAGACGTCCTGGTAGCGCCTAAGGGAGTAGTATGAACCCGAACACACTCTGCGTCGGCTGCATGGAGAACGATTCGGGCGATTCCGTTTGTCCCAAGTGCGGCCGGCCGTTCGAGCTGCCGGCGCAAAACTCGCTCCAATTGAAACCGCGGACCATGCTGCGTGGACAGTACCTGATGGGCCGCGCGCTGGGGCATGGCGGGTTCGGCATCACATACCTGGCTTGGGACCTGGGCCTGGAAACGCGGCTGGCGATCAAGGAATACATGCCGAACGGGGTGGCGGGACGGGCCTCCGGAGCTACCCAGGTGATCGCATATCCCGGCCAGACCCAACAGGAGTTCGACTGGGGACTGGACCGCTTCCTCGAAGAAGCGCGAACGCTGAAAAAGTTCAGTGGTCACGCCGGCATCGTTTCCGTCGACACCGTATTCCGCGAGAACGGCACTGCCTACCTGGTGATGGAGTACCTGGATGGCTGGACGCTGGAGGAGTTCGTCAACAGCCGCGGCGGATCGGTCCCGGTGGACACCGCGACGCGAATCATGCTGCCGGTCTTCGACGCTCTGTGCGCTGTGCACGCCGAGGGAATCCTGCATCGCGACATCAGTCCGGATAATATTTATCTGACGCGCTCCGGCAAAGTGAAGCTGATCGATTTCGGCGCCGCGCGCAATGCGCTGGGGCAGAAGAGCCGCAATCTTTCCATCATTTTGAAGGAAGGCTATGCGCCGGAGGAGCAGTATCGCGCCAGCGGCATTCAGGGTCCGTGGACGGATGTGTACGCCACTGCGGCAACGTTCTATCACGCCGTCACCGGGAAAATTCCGCAGCCGGCGCTGGATCGCCAGGCCGAAGACCGCGTGCAGCGGCCGAGCGCCCTGGGAATCCAAATCGGAGCGCCCGCGGAAACAGCGTTGATGAGGGCGTTGTCCGTGAAAGCACCGGATCGCTTCCAGTCGATGGAGGATTTCAAGGAGGCGCTTACCACGAGCGTCGTCAGCGATCCGCCACCACCGCCGCCCCCTCCACCGCCGCCTCCTCCACGGCCCTCGTCGCGCCGCTGGCTGGCGCCGGTTCTGCTTGGTGTATTGGCGATCGCGGCCGTGATCGTCGCATCCAACAAAGGTTTCCCGTGGCAGAACACCGATCCGGTGCCGACCATGACGCCCATGCCGACTCCCGAGCCGACGCCGACGCCAACACCAGTCCCTACTCCGGAACCCACCCCAGACCCTACCCCTGTGCCGACGCCCGAGCCAACTCAAACTCCTGAGCCGCCTAGACCCACCTATATCTCCCGTCCAACGCCGTATCCGACGCCCGTTGCGACCCAGATTCCTCCGGCGCCGACTCCGCCGCCCTGGGTCCCCACGCCGACGCCTCCGGCTCCATCGCTGATTCCGCCTCCGAATCCGAACCCCGGCGGGCAGTATGGCCAGTTGATCCAGCAGGCGCTCCAACTTGCCAAGCAAAACAATTTCCCCGGGGAAATGCAGATTTTGAACCAAGCCATTCAGTTGGACCCCAACCAGTGGGTTGCCTACGACCTGGAAGCGCAAGTCTATTTGTACAGCTTCAACGACTTCCAGCACGCGATGCAGGCGTTTCAGGCCTCGCTTCAACGCAACGGATTAGCGACGTTCCATGTCGGGCATGATCACACCGGGAACTTCAGCCAGGTCTGCAACGGCTGGTTGAGCGTTTCAAAAGCCGGCGCCAAGTACGAATCGTGGAACTCGACCCACGGCTTCACTTTGGAGCGCGCGCAGATCCGGGAGGCCCAATCCAACCCCTACGTGGGCAGAAATTTCTACGCTTTTCATATCCGCTCCGCGAACGGACAGAACTTCAACATGGCGCCGATGGGCGGGTTCCTGGAAGCCCAGCGCGACTTTATTCTCAGTATTCTCAGGAATTAGCCCGATGAACCTCGAAACCATTTGCGCCGGCTGCATGGAGAACGATTCGGGCGATCCGATCTGTCCCAAATGCGGTAGCCCGTTCGAGCTTCTTCCGAAAAACAGCCTCCAACTGAAGCCCCGGACCATGTTGCGCGAACAATACCTGATCGGCCGCGCGCTGGGGCACGGTGGATTCGGGATCACGTATCTGGCTTGGGACGTTGGCCTGGAAACCCGCCTGGCAGTGAAGGAATACATGCCCAACGGCGTGGCGGGACGCGCTTCGGGAGACACGAAAGTGCTCGCATATTCGGACCAGACCAAGCAGGAGTTCGAGTGGGGACTCGACCGGTTCCTGGAGGAGGCGCGCACGCTGAAGAAGTTCAGCAACCACGCCGGCATCGTTTCCGTCGACACGATTTTCCGCGAAAACGGCACCGCGTACCTGGTGATGGAATACCTGGACGGCTGGACGCTGGAGGAATTTCTCACCAAACGCGGCGGGAAAGTGACGTTCGAAACCGCGCTGCGGCTAATGCTGCCGGTGATGGACGCGTTGGGCGCGGTCCACGCCGAAGGCATTCTGCATCGCGACATCAGTCCCGACAATATTTACCTGACGCGCACCGGCAAAGTGAAGCTGATCGATTTCGGAGCGGCGCGCAATGCGCTTAGCCAAAAGAGCCGCAACCTTTCCATCATATTGAAAGAAGGCTACGCGCCCGAAGAACAGTACCGGGCCAGCGGCATTCAAGGCCCGTGGACGGATGTCTACGCCACGGCGGCGACGTTTTATCACGCCATCACCGGGCAGATCCCGCAGCCGGCTTTGGATCGCCAGGCCGGCGACCACGTGCAGCGGCCCGCTGCGCTCGGTGCGGAGATGGATCCGAGCGCCGAAGCTGCCATCATGATGGCGCTGTCGGTGAAGGCCAGCGACCGCTTTCAGTCCATGGAGGACTTTAAAGCTGCGCTGACGGGTCAGATGGATGTTCTGAACAGGACGAAAGTGATCGATCAGAATGATCCGCGCATTCTGGCGTTGGGCGGGTCGGCGCCGCCTCCGCCGCCCCCGGCGCCCCCTGTACTTTCGCCCATGGGGGGATTCGCCCCACCGCCCGCGCCACCGGCTCCCATGCCGATTCCGCCTCCGCCAACCGAGCGCTGGAAGCTGTTCGCCGGAATCGGCGTGATCGCGCTGGTGGCGGTGGGTTGGGCGCTCATACATCGTCCCGGTCCCATTCCGCCTCCCGGCCCAACGGGAGCGAGTGGCGCATCCGCGGTTACCGGACCCACCGGACCTACCGCGCCCCCTGCTCCTGCACCAACTGGTGCGACCGGTCCGACCGGTCCGACAGGACCGACCGCGCCGCGGCCCCCTCGACCCACCGGACCAAGCGGCGGCGAGATTGTGCCCGGTCCTGGCCCCACAGGTCCCACGGGGCCTGGCCCCGGTCCTGGTCCAACGGGTCCCACTGGACCCATCGGGACGCCTGATGAATATACCGGCTTGCTCAACCAAGCCAAAGCCGCTTGGGCCCAGCACCAGTATCCGCGCGTCCAGCAGTTGCTGTTGCAGGCCGTGCAGCTGGACCCCAACAAGCCGCGCGCCTACACTGGACTAGGCGAGCTGAACCTGTACGTATACAACAACTTGCAGGAGGCGATACAGTACGATCAGATGGCGCTCGCGCACGGCGGTGAGGCGGTGTTTCACGTCCTGCACGATCATGCCGCCGGAAATTTCGCGACGCATTGCAGCGGATTCCTGCATGTGAACGCGAACGGCGTCTGGTATGAGCCGGTAGATTCAGCCATACACGCTTTCAAGGTTCCGCATGCCCAGATTCGGGAAGCCAAGAAGAACCACAACATCAACATCGGCATCGGGCGGCAGAATCGGCCGTCGATTGATCCGCACTCATTCCATATCAAGCTCGACAACGGCCAAAACTACAATTTCGCGCCCACCAGCAAATTCACAGAGGCGGAGCGGGACATGATTCTCAAATATATGGGGGAGAGTTAAGTAATCCGGCCGCGCGGGTTCCGCCGGCGTGGAGTATGAACCAGACCCTGGAACTGAGCCCTCTGAAACTAAATGTGGAAGTGATCGAGCATGAAGCGATCGGGCGGCCGGTCGCGCGGCGCCGCCGGGTGTGGATGTGGATTGGGATTGTGGCGCTGGTGTCGATCCCAGTCCTGTACTACTTTGCGATGACCCGGCCCTGCGGCTGTGCGCCGCCGCCAGTACCGCCGATGCCGTGCTGCACGCACGTGGTCGTGCCTTTCCCGGAGCCGCCCGTTTCTGCCGTGCTGTAAGAACTTGTTTTAAACCGGCTGCTTACTGCTGCGATCTGGGATCGCTGCGTTTCACCTGGACTCGTCGACGGCCCGTATCGAGATTGTCTGACGCTTTCTGCTTGGCGGCATCGCTTACTTTGATGTTGTTCACCACCGATTTCGCGCCCGCCGTTTTGGCCATGCGGGTAGCGGCGCCTTTGTGCTGCAAGACGTTGGTTTTGCCTTCCCAGGTGGCCACTCCGCCTTGGACGTGGACCTTGAATCCATCCTTTCCGACTTTGGATTTCTCGAGTTTGGCGCGAATCGCGGCCTCGATGGCTTTGTCCTCCGCGGAGTTGGTTCCCTGTGCGGGCGGCGGCTTTTTGACGGCAGGCTTGGTTTGCCCGGCCCAAACTTCGCACGGAATCAGAACGGCCATCGAGACCGCGAGTATGGTTCGAAGCACTTGTTGATTTAGTTCAATATCCGTCGGGATAATCTCACAGAATTTTTCTTAGTTCATCCCCCTTAGTTCATGCGATTGCTACGCCGAACTGATAGTCTGTAGTTTCGTGACTGGTTCCCTTTTCCGCCGGCTGCTGCTGATGGCGCTGGCGCTGCTCGCCGCTACGCTGTTCGCGGTCGATTACATCCTGACCCGCCCCTCCGGCGAGCTGGACGCCGGCCAAATCCGCGAGCGCATTCTGGCCATTTCGGCGGGTTCGTTTCTGCTGGCCCTGTGCATCGCATTTGTGGTGTCGCGATCGCTCAGCCTGCGGGTGCGGCGGTTGAAACTGCTGGCCGGGAGCTTTCCCGGCGGCGCGACGCTCGACCGGCCCACCGACGAATCGAGCGATGAACTGGGATCGCTGGAGCGGTCCCTGGCCGGGGTCGCCATCGAGCTTCAAAAACTACTGGACAACTTGCGCTATGAATCGGCGCGCCGGGAGGCGATTCTGTCGGGCATGGCCGAGGGAGTGCTCGCCGTCGACCATGATTTGCGGGTCACCTTCTGCAATGCGTCGTTTCTGAAGGCCATCGATTTTCGCGGGGCGACCAGCGAAGGGCGCGTCCTGCTGGAGCTGGTCCGCGATCCGGACCTGCATGAGCGGCTGCGCGGGGTATTGACGGACGGTGTGCCGCAGAAGCTGCGCCTCCAGCTCTCCGCCGCCCACGCGCGCACGTTCGAGATGCAAGCCACGCCGCTCGAAATGCCGACGGGGCGCGGCGCCATCGCGATTCTGCACGACATCACCGATCTGGAACGTCTGGAGCAGGTGCGCAAGGACTTTGTCGCGAATGTGTCGCATGAGCTGCGCACGCCCCTGGCCGGGATCATCGGATATGCCGACACGCTGCTCGACGGCGCACTCGAAGATGTGAAGAATAATCGCCATTTCGTGGAGATTATTCGCAGCAATGCGGTGCGGCTGAATAATATCGCGGCGGATCTGCTGATTCTTTCTGAGCTGGAGTCGAACGTGGAGGCCAATGAGCCCGACGTGATTTCGGTGCGGGCGGTGCTGGACGGCGCCATGGCGACGGTCGCCTCCGAAGCGCGGGCGCGGAATGTGGAGCTGATACGGGAGGAGCTCGGGAATCTGTTCGTCAGCGGAAGCCGGCTGCGTCTCGAGCAGGCGATTTTGAATCTGCTGGCGAATGCGATCAAGTTTAACCGGCCCGGCGGCGAGGTTCGAGTCCGCGCAGAGGAGAACGGCGATGGACGCGTGGAGATCACCATCGCCGATACAGGCGCGGGAATTCCGTCGCAGGATCTGCCGCGGATTTTTGAAAGATTCTATCGCGTGGACAAGGCTCGCTCGCGGCAGGTGGGTGGAACCGGGCTGGGACTTTCCATCGTGAAGCACGTCGTCGAGCGGATGAATGGCGTGGTCCGCGTCGAGAGCCAGTTGGGCAAAGGATCGACGTTCACGCTCATCCTTCCCGCCACCGCTTCGCCCAGTCTCTAAACTGGTTTTTATGCGAACTGCCGTCATTTTTCTGCTTCCGGTGTTGCTGCATGCGCAAGAGACGGGCGTCTTCACCATTCACATGATGCTCCACGCAATCGGCGAGGAGCAGTACGAGATCACCCATCCGGCCGGCGGCGAATCGGTGGCGATGCATGCGGCGCTTGAATATGCGGATCGCGGCAATAAGCGAAATGTCTCTGCGACGCTGACGATGCAGGCCGATCTCACGCCGCAGCGTCTCGAAGTGAACGGCCGGCCCAATGGCGTCACCACGATCGATGACGGCCAGGCCAAGGTCCGCGAAGGCGAGACGGTACGCAACACGGAGATCGGGCCTCCGTTTTTCGTCGGCCTCGGGCACATGCCGTTCTCGGTACAGATGATGATGATGCGGTATTGGCTGGCGCACGGGAAACCGGCTCGGCTGCCGATCTTGCGGGCGAATCCGGCTGCGGAAGATGTGCAGATAGAGCCTGCCGGGCGCGATTCGATCGACATCGAAGGGAAGCCGGTCGAACTGACGCGCTATACCGTCGCCAATATTGTCTGGGGACGCGAAGTGTTGTGGATGAATCGGGAAGGTCAGCTTGCGGCGGCGATGACGTTCGCCGCGGGGCTGCCGCTCGAAGCGGTGCGTGCGGAATACGAGCCCGCGTTCGCCGAACTGTTTCGCGCCGGTGTCGCCCAGGAAATGCGGACGCGGGAATCGATGGAGCGGCAAGTCCCGCCGGAGCATAGCGGCAGTTTCGCCATCGTGGGCGCGACGCTGGTGGATGCTAAAGGCAAGCCGCCGGTCCCCGATTCGGTGGTCATCGTCCGCGACGGGCGTATCGCCGCGGCGGGATCGCGCAGCCAGGTTCCGATTCCAAATGGCATGGCGACCGTAAACGCGAAGGGCAAGATGCTCCTACCCGGATTGTGGGAAATGCATACGCATTTTTCGGGAGTCGAGTTCGGACCGGCATATCTTGCCGCCGGCGTGACTACGGCGCGGGATTGCGGCGGCGAGTTCGATTTTCTGGTCGCCGAGCGCGATGCGATTGATCAGCATCACGGCCTGGGACCTCGCCTGCTGCTCGCCGGCCTGGTGGATGCGAGCGGACCGAAGGGATTCGGCGATGTTTTCGCGGACACGCCGGAAGAAGCCCGCGCGGTGGTCGCGCGGTACCACGCCGCCGGGTTCGAACAGATCAAGCTGTACACGTTCCTGAAACCGGATGTCATCCAGGCGCTGGCTGCGGAGGCGCATCGCGTGGGGATGACCGTCACCGGACACGTTCCAGCCGCACTCAATGCATTTCAGGGCGTGGAAGCGGGCATGGACCAGATCAATCATCTGAATTATGTTTCGCAGATGATGCGGACGCCGGGCGGCGGACGCGGCGCTCCGGTCGAGCTGGACTCGGAGCAGGCGCGCAAGGCGATTCGATTCTTCCTGGAACATCACACCGTGATCGATCCGACGGCCTCCTGGGGAGAAATGGGCGGGCATCCGGGCGCCGTGGACATCCGGTCCTTTGAGCCGGCGATTGTGAAAGCTCCGGCCACCGTCGCGGCGAAATTCTCGCAAGGCTCGGCCACCGATGCCGCGCAATTTCGCGCGCGCATGGCGGAAACCGTCGCCATCATCGGCGCGCTGCACCGGGCGGGCGTGACGATCGTGCCCGGCAGCGACACGGGATTGGTCGGATACGGGTTGATTCGCGAGCTGGAGTTGTACGTTCAAGCGGGAATGACTCCCCTGGAGGCGATTCAGGCCGCCACCATCGTCTCGGCCCGCGCCATGAAGCACGATCGGGATTCGGGAACGGTCGAAGTGGGCAAGCGCGCCGACCTGATTCTGGTCGACGGCAATCCGCTCGAAAATATCAGCGACCTCCGAAGAGTCTCGAAGGTCGTCGCCAACGGCCGCATGTATGACTGCGCCAAGCTGTGGCAAGTCGCCGGCTTCCATAACTAAACGCGGTATCCTAAACATCCATGAGGGAAGTTTGTCTGCTTCTGATGTCCGCCTGCGCCGCGTTCGCTCAGGCGAAGTTCGAATACTGGGCGGGAGCCAGCTATAATCCGTCCGTTCCCACACCCGTGAAGGTCCTGGGCTACGATTTTGGCGACCGCATTTCAAGCCACGCCAACATCGTGAAATACCTTCAAACGCTGGCGGCGGCCGAGCCGAATCGCATGAAGGTCTTCGAATACGGCAAGACGTGGGAGGGAAGAGAGCTGGTGTACGCCGTGATCGGGTCCGAGGCGAACATCAAGCGCCTGCCGGAGATTCGCGCGGCCATGCAGAGGCTCCACGATCCGCGTAAGACTTCGCAGGCGGAAGCGCAGAGGCTGATGACGGGTCTGCCGGCCTTGATCTGGCTCGCCTACGGCGTCCATGGAAACGAAATTTCCTCGCCCGATGCCGCGCTGGTCACGGCGTATCACCTGCTGGCGGCGCGCAACGACAAAACCATCACGGATATTTTCGCCAATGCGCTGGTGATGATCTGTCCGTTGCAGAATCCCGATGGCCGCAACCGCTTCATCCACGATTTTGAAGTGAACGAGGGGCTCGAGCCCGACGCGAATCCGCTGTCCGCTGAACACAGCGAATCCTGGCCGGGCGGCCGCACCAATCATTATTACTTCGATCTGAACCGCGACTGGTTGGGCATTACGCAGCCAGAGACCATCGGTCACGTGAAGGCGCTCCAGGAATGGTATCCCCTGGTATTTATCGATCTCCACGAGATGGGCACAGATGCCCAGTACTATTTCACGCCCGAATCGGACCCGTATAATCCGTATCTCACCAAGGATCAGCACGACGATCTGTACTGGTTTGGAAAGAACAACGCGAAATATTTCGATCAATTCGGATTCCGCTATTTTACGCGCGAAAACTACGACGCGTTCTATCCCGGCTACGGCGCAAGCTGGCCGTTCTATTACGGCGGAATCGCCATGACCTACGAAAACGGATCGACGCGCGGGCTGGTGGTGCACCGGTCGGATGACGTGACCATCAGTTATCGCGAAACGGTCCGGCGTCATTTCGTGACTTCGGTTGCGAGCTGTGAAACGGTGGCGCAACATCGCGCGGATCTGCTCCAGACGTTCTACAAGTATCAGGTCAATGCCATGGAAGAGGCCGCCAAGGATCCGGTGAAGGAGTACATCCTGCCGCGGCGCGGCAACACTTCGGAAGTGGACAAACTCGCGCAGTTGCTGGTGTTGCAGGGCGTGGAAGTGAATCGCGCCGGCGCGGCGTTTTCAAGCGGCGGGAAACCGTACCCGGCTGGGTCTTATGTCGTTTCGCTGGCGCAACCCGAACGGCGCATGGTGCGCGATCTTCTCGATCCGCAGGTTTCCATGGATGAAGCGTTTCTCAAGGAAGAAGAGCATCGCCGCAAGCTGCGGCTGCGCAGCGGGATCTATGACGTAACCGCGTGGTCCCTGCCGTTCCAGTTCAACATTGAAGCGGTCGCCTCGAAGGATGCGTCCACCAGCAACCTGTCAGCCGTGAAGCTCGGCGACACTCCTCCGGGGAAGATCGACGGCGGGAAGGCCGCCGTCGCTTACCTGGTTCCATGGGGGACCACGGCCGCCGCCAAAATGCTGACGGCCAGCCTGCGCGCGAATCTTCGCGTGCTGAGCGCCGACAAGAGTTTCAAACAGAATGGCCGTGCGTATCCCGAAGGAAGCCTGGTCATCATGGTGAAGGAGAATGGCCCGGACGTGCATGAAACGGTGCGTAAAATCGCGGAAAACTCGGGCGCCGAGGTGGTCGCGACGAATTCGAGCTGGATGGACGACGGACCCGATTTCGGCAGCTCGCGAGTTCCTTACATCAAGCGCCCGTCGATTCTGCTCGCGTGGGACCGGCCGACCAATGGAGGCTCCGCCGGCCAGGCCCGCTGGGTCCTCGAGCGGGAGTTTGGATATCCCGTCACAGTAGTACGGACCCAGCAAATTGGAAACGCAGACCTGAGTAAGTTTCAAGTGATCATCCTGCCGGAAGCCGGTGGCGGCGATGGCTATGCCGGGGTCTTGGGAACCAATGGAACGCGACGGCTCCACGAGTGGGTGCAAAGCGGCGGAACGCTGATCGGAATGGGCAGCGCGCTGACCTACATGTCAGCAAATGGGATGATGGCGATTCAGCAGGAGAACGCGCCCGGTTCGGATGCAGGCACGGCCGCCGGCCGCGGTGGCCGTGGAGGCGCCGCCGCCCCAACCACAACGCCCGCGGCAACTCCATCCACGGCCGAAGGGGGCCGCGGAGGCGGCAATGCTCGCGTCCCGGGACATATTTACGCGTCGGATGCCGATCTGGAAAAAGCAATTCAACCCGATACGCAAGCTCCCTGGCCCGCCCACGGGTTCCTGGCCAAGGCCAAGGTCGACCAGGAACATTGGATCACGGCCGGCGTTCCCGAAACCGTTTACGCAGTGGTCAGCGGCTCCACGATTTACGCTCCGATCAAGGTGGATCGAGGCGTAAACGCGGTGGTATTCGCAGGCGCGGATCAGGTGATGGCGAGCGGCTATTCGTGGGAGGAGTTTCGCAAACAGCTCGCCTACAAGCCGCTGCTGGTGGTCGAGCGCGACGGCCGCGGCAATGAGATCGGGTTCACTTCGGACCCGAATTATCGCGGCTATCAGGACGGTCTTTACCTGCTGTTTATCAACGCCGTGTTCCGCGGCCCGGCGCACACCGGCGGCGGATTCGGCGGCGGCGCGGAGCAGAAGTAGTGGTCTGCGTCGCAAGTCATATCCAATAGCGGCACAGTGTGCAAAAAGGGGGACTGGCTCGAATTTCGCCGCTTTTGCGAAAGTTCGTGCCTGTACCCCTTTTTGCCCCGCTCGAATCATATGGTTCGAGATCAGCGACGCACTACACTAGACTACTGCGACCACTTTCGCAACGCGGCCGATCCTGCCGCGAAGCCGGCGACAATCGCCATGGTGGCCAAGCCTCCACCGGCCACGCTGATCACCGGTCCGAACCATGCCGCGGTCCAGCCCGATTCCACCGCGCCCAACTGGTTCGAGCAACTGACAAAGATGTTCTGCACGCCCAGCACGCGGCCTTTCAGATAATCCGGCGTCCGCGTCTGTACCAGCGATTGCCGCAGCACTACGCTGACGTTATCGAACGCGCCCGTCGCCAGAAGCATCGCGAACGAAAGCCAGAAGGAGCGCGACAAGCCGAAGACGATGGTGGCCGCTCCGAATCCGGACACCGCCCATAGCAAAGTGCGGCCGGCGCGCCTGGGCCGCGGCCGATGCGAGGTAACCACCGCCATGGACACCGCGCCCATCGATTGCGCGGCGCGCAACCAGCCCAGGCCCCGCGCGCCGGTGTGCAAAATCTCCACAGCATAGATCGGCAGCAGCGCCGTCGCGCCGCCGAACAACACCCCAAACAGATCCAGGGACATGGCCGAGAGAATCAGCTTGTCCGCGCGCACGAAGCGGATGCCTTCAAGCAGTTCCTTCCGGTCCGTCGAAGGAACCGCGCGGCTCGCTTCGATGCGCGGCACACGGAGCAGTTGAAAGCATGCCAGCGTGAGCGCCGCGCATACCAGATGCACCACGTACACGGTTCTGCTTCCCACCGAAGCCAGCAGCAGACCAGCCACCGCCGGCCCGCTGACATTGGCGATCTCCTGCGCGCTGCTGTGCCACGTGATCGCGTTTCGCAGTCCATGCTCGGGAACGATGTGCGGGAGAATCGCCAGCCGCGACGGGCCCTGGAACGATCGCGCGGCGGCTGTCACGAACAGGCAGCTATAAATCAACAGCACCGATGGCGAGCCGCTGACCAGCAGCATCGTAGCGGCGATCACCAGCGTCTGCGTGAGGATCATGATGCGCCGGCGATCGTAACGGTCCGCGGCGTGGCCGGCCAGCAGCGCGAACAGCAGGAACGGCGCCACCTGGACGAACCCGACGTTTCCCAGCACCGCCGCCGATTTTGTTTCCTGGTACAGGTCCCAGCTCACGGCCACCGAAAGCATCTGCAAACCGAGATTCGAGAGAAGCGTTCCCGCGACAAATAAACGGAAGTCTCGGGAACGGAAGGAGGCGTACGGGTCCAACCAAATAGCTTCGCACGTCAACCGGATGCCAAGCTGACGCGCACACCTCCGGTTCGACTGTAGATCTTACCCGCACTCCCACAGCGGCGCGAATCAAGATCCCTATAGGAACCAATTGCTTCGGCTTGTTACGATAGAAGCACCGGGTAACGGGTTGAAGTTCTTACGGATCATGATCGGCTTGCCTCTGGCGGTCCTGGCTCAGGATGCGCCTCAGCCCGTTCCGCAGGCCCCCGCTCAAACCACCGCTCCCACCACGGATCAAACCCCGCCTGACCCGCTCTCCGTCGCGGATAAGTGGGCTAACTTCGATCAGGAAACGATCTCTCCTTTCACCTTGGCTGCGGGCGGATTCAATGCGGCGGTTTCGCAGGCCACCCGGTCCGCTCCGCTATACGGCCGCAGTTGGATCGCGTACCCGAAGCGATTCGGCGCCTCCGTCGGCGACATCGTGAGCCAGAATTTCTTCGCCGATTTTCTCCTCGCATCCGCGTTTCATGAGGATCCGCGTTACCACCGCAAAGGGTCCTCGCACCGGTTGTGGCCGCGCATCGGCTACGCCATCAGCCGCTCGATTGTCACGCGAACGGATGCCGGCGACCCGACTTTCAACTGGTCCAACGTTCTCGGCACCGCTATGAGCGCCGGGCTGTCGAATGCCTATTACCCTCCGGTCAGCCGGACCGCTCGCGTGTCTTCCGTGAATTGGGGAACCAGCATCGCCGGCACCGGGCTGGTGAATCTTCTTCCTGAGTTCCTGCCGGACTTCAAGGCCTGGCTGAAGCGCCACCAGCCCGGGCATCATTAAGCTCACGCCAAACTTCACCGCCCGTCACCTCTGCATGGGAATCCACTATCAAACCACAAACGGGACCAGCGCCTTCACCTCGCGCCTGTACTTCTCATACTCCGCGCCGAACTGCTCCGCCATGAACTTTTCTTCCACCAGCGACTTCATTCGCCACCCGATCAGCGCCATCACAAACGCGATCAACCCGCGAACCTCGCCGAATGCGACCGCCGTGCCGAGCACAGCCAGCAGCAATCCCGAATAAATCGGGTGCCGGACCACCGCGTACGGCCCTCCGCGAACCAGCTCATGATCTTGCTTGACCGTGACGTTCACGCTCCAGTTGCGGCCGATATACAGCCGTGCCCAGATCGCGAAAACCGCTCCGCCCAGTGTAATCGCCAGTCCCGCGTAACCCGTAATGGCGGAGTCCGGAAGCCAACGCGAGGCGAACACGCCCACGCGAAGCGGAGGATAGAACAGCATCGCAAACGCGACGATCATGATCACCAGATGCACCAGCCGCGATAGAACCGGCTCGGTTCGCGCATTCTGCTTGGCCGTCGACGCCCCGGCCCACCACAACAGTGCCAGTGCGATCCAGATGCCGTCGATCACGCGGGCGGTGCTCTGCTCCACAGCAAGATTATACGATGTATCCTGTTAATATTGTTTACGGTGTTCACCGCTCAGGAGGCCGCATGAAACCGATCTTGATGCTCTGTCTTTCCGCCGCCCTTTTGCCTGCGGCCGACCCAAACCTGACCCCCCAGGAACGAGCCCAGATCGTCCAGTTGTTGAAAGATTCACAGCAGGAGTTCGTGCAGGCCGTTTCCAGCCTGAGCGACGAGCAGTGGAAGTGGAAACCCACGCCGGAGCGCTGGAGCGTCGGCGAATGCGCCGAGCACATCGTGCTTTCCGAAGGCGCGCTGTTCGCCAAGGCTCAGGAAGCGCTGAAAAATCCGGCGAGTCCTGATTGGGAGACGAAGACCGCGGGAAAGACCGAAATTCTCTTGCAGGTCATGGCGCAGAGGAAAGGAAAAGCCACGGCTCCCGAAGAGATCGTGCCGACCGGCAAGATGCCTCGCGCCGAGATCATGGCCGCATTCACGGAGGGTCGCGCGAGGACGCTGCAATTCGTGGAAGAAACGCAGTTGCCGCTCAAAGAGCATCTCACCGCGCATCCCTTCCCGATTTTTAATCCTCTGAACGCGTATCAGTGGGTGTTATACATCCCGCTGCACAATGAGCGGCATGACAAACAGATCGAAGAAGTGAAAGCGACGCCCGGATTTCCGGCAAAGTAGCCGGTTATTTTAGCCCACAGACGCCGTAAGGAAGTTCCCAACAAACCACCCCACCGCTCGAACCGCCCCAATAACCGCGACCCGATCCATGCCAGTCACCAGCCTACCCCCGAACGGCTATACTGAATACGAGGTGTTCCACCGGCTTCTTCACAGACCCCGGCGGAACGAGTCTCTTCTACAATATGGATCGCAAAATCCGGGTGCTGGTCGCAAAACCCGGCCTCGACGGACATGACCGCGGCGCGAAAGTCATTGCTCGCGCGCTGCGGGATGCCGGTATGGAGGTCGTCTATACCGGCCTGCGGCAAACCCCGGAAATGATCGTCAACGCCGCGCTCCAGGAGGATGTCCAGGTCATCGGCCTGTCCATTCTGTCGGGCGCGCACAACGCCATCGTGCCTCGCGTGATGGAATTGCTCAAGGAAAAACAGATGAACGACGTGCTCGTCATCGTGGGAGGCATTGTACCGGATGAAGATGCCGCCCAGCTTAAACGTCTCGGAGTAGCCGCCGTGTATCAACCCGGCGCCTCGCTCGAACAGATCGTGGAGTTCATCCGCAGCTCGGTGAAGCAGACGGCCTGAATGGCCCAGTTCACTCATAGAAAGAACGGAATGCAAGATAAATTGAATATCGCGGTGTTCGTCGATTACGACAACATCGAGATCGGACTGAAATCGACATTGCGGCGGGAGTTCGACGTATCGCTCGCCCTCGATGCCTTGAAAGAACGCGGCGACATCGTCGCGAAGTTCGCGTATGCGAACTGGGGACGCCAGGACGGCGCGACGCGCCAGATGGCGGAAAACGCCGTACAGATGGTGCAGCGGATCCCCTCGCCTCGCGGCGATAAGAATGGCGCGGATATCAACCTCGCCCTCGACGCCCTGGAAATGGCCTTCACGCACACCCATGTGAACGCGTTCGCCATCGTCAGCGGCGATAGCGACTTTATCCCGCTGGTGAACAAACTGAAGGAATACGGCAAAACCGTGTTCGTAGTGGGCGGCAAGGCCTTCACCTCCACCATCCTTCAGCAGAATTGCCATGAGTTCATCAGCTTTGAAGCGCTGATGTCGGACGCGCCGGACCGGCCCGTCATCTTACCGATGGAAACCAGAGTGCCCCGCGGGCCGCGTACCGATCGTCCCGATCGTCCTGAGCGTCAGGACCGTCCGGATCGCGCCGATCGTGGTGGTGGTGGCGGCGACCGCCGTCAGCGTCCCGCGCCGCTCGAACTGGCGCAGGCCATGCCTCTCGTCGAGCGCGCGCTCCAGGTCCTGGAACGGCGGGCGGTGCAGCCCCAACTCGGACTCCTGAAGTCGACCATGCTGCAACTCGACCCGGCTTTTAACGAACGCGCCTACGGAGGCTCCAGCTTTTCCGATTTTGTCGAGAAGCTGAAGCGCGCTGAGCTGGTGAACGTCAGCGGCACCGGCGGACGCTACATCATCGAGCGCAAAGGCTCGGCGCAACCGGAGCGGGCCAATCTGAAACCCGAGGATCTGCTGCCGCCGCTCCGCGACGTGCTCGAAAATCACCGGCTGGAGATCGAAAACGGATGTCCCGTGGAGGACCTGGCCGGCTGGTTCAAAGCCGAGCAGCCCAACTTCGATCCGAGTTCCTACGGGTTCCAGGCCTTTCCTGAATTTCTGAATTACGCGCAGGATAAAACGGTCGTCCGCCTGGAGCCGCACGAAGAGCAAGGCATCCTGGTCTATCTGGGCGCGGAATTTTATCCGCCGGCCGAGCCCCCGCAACCCGAGCCCGAAGCCGCTCCTGAAGAGGTCGAGGAAGACGAGCCGCAGCCCTACGTCGAAGGCCAGCCGACCATTTTCGAACCCAATCCTCCGCCGGCCAAGTCCAAGCGGACCGTCACCCGCAAACGTATTTCGAAGCCGCAGGGCTCCGGTTCGCAACGGCGTCCCACCCGGCGCAAGAAGCCGGATTAATGGCCGTCCAACGAATTTTCCCGCCCACCGCGCCGGCCCCGCGAGGCCCCTATTCGCCGGCCGTACGCGCCGGAGATTTTATCTATGTGAGCGGGCAAGGCCCCATCGACCCGCTGACCGATAAGATATCGCCCGGCGACATCCGCCACCAGACGGAGCTGGTGCTGTCGAATATCCGCAGAATCCTGGCCGCCTGCGACGCCACCATGGCCGACGTCGTAAAGTGCTCCGTGTTCCTGAAGGATGGCAGCGAGTTCCAGCAGATGAATGAGGTCTATGCCACATTCTTCGGCGAGACACGCCCGGCGCGCACCACCGTGGTTTGCGAATTCGTCAGCGACATGCGGGTCGAAATCGATTGCGTAGCGTTCAAGCCAGTGAAATAGCCGATTGCCCCGGTTGTGGACTCACCCGCGGTGAGTGTCAGGCTTGGCACGCGGAATTGTCCGCTTACACGTTAACGCACGCCGGCCGCGGATTCATTCATCAACACGTGGTGGATGCCTATGCCGCGCAGCACGCCTGCCTCGCCACCAGTACTATCGGCCCGGCTTTCGGCCTCATCGGCTTGTACCTCGCCCTCGAAAAAGGATACACAGGACGCCAGGTTCAACGCGCCACATGGATCTCGGTCGCCGCAAGAAGCCCTGGCCGAAGTTGGCCCCCCCGCGTGATCGCGCCGCTGTCACCGTCGCGGATGTCATGAAAGCAGACCCAGGCCAGCCTCGCGATGAAGCCATCAAGAAGTGGGCCGCCGCCGTCTGGGATTCATGGCATGAACAGCGCGATTGGACCCGGCAGACCTGGCTGTTTCACAGCAGTCCCAATCCCCGCTGACGATATAATGACGCGATGCGAACCCTTGCAGCCACTCTGATCTGTTGCTCGATTCCCGCTCTCGCGCAAACCGGGGCCCGGCACGGTGAGTGGCGAACCTACGGCGGCGATCTCGGACACACCCGCTACTCCGCCGTCGATCAGATCGACGCTTCGAATTTCAATCAGCTCGAAGTAGCCTGGCGATTCAAGACCGACAACCTGGGCCCTCGTCCCGAATATCAGTTCGAATCGACCCCGCTTGAAGCCAACGGCGTCCTGTATTCCACCGCCGGAACGCGCCGCGCCGTGGTGGCTCTCGACGCCGCCACCGGCGAGCTCCTGTGGGTCCACGGCGAGAATGAAGGCCCGCGTGGCGCCGCCGCTCCCCGTCAGCTTTCCGGCCGCGGCCTGGCGTACTGGACCGACGGCAAGCAGGAGCGGATCCTGTACGTCACTCCCGGCTACCGGCTGATCGCGCTGAACGCAAAAACCGGCGCGCCCGCGCCAGGCTTCGGCGTGAACGGAATCGTCGATCTGAAGCTCGACGACGACCAGGAAATCGACCCCGTCACCGGCGAAGTGGGCTTGCACGCGACGCCCATCGTCGCCAGGGACGTGGTGATCGTCGGCGCCGCGCACAAAACCGGCGGCGTGCCTCACACCATGAAAAACGTGAAGGGTTACGTGCGCGGCTTCGATGTCCGGACCGGCAAGCGTCTGTGGATCTTCCACACCATTCCGAAACCCGGCGAGTACGGCCTGGACACGTGGGAAAAAGATTCGTGGGCCTACACCGGCAACACCGGCGTGTGGGCGCAGATCTCCGTCGACGAAGAGCTCGGCATCGCGTACCTGCCCGTCGAGCTTCCCACTGGCGATTACTACGGCGGCCATCGCCCCGGCAACAACCTGTTCTCGGAAAGCCTGGTCGCCGTCGATTTGAAAACCGGCCAGCGCAAGTGGCATTACCAGTTGGTGCATCACGGCATGTGGGACATGGATATTCCCTGCGCGCCGATTCTCGCCGATATCACCATCAACGGCCGCTCCGTGAAAGCCGTGGCGCAACCCACCAAACAGGCGTTTCTCTATGTATTCGATCGCGTCACCGGGCAACCCATCTGGCCCTTCGAGGAGCGGCCGGTCGCGCCCGGCGACGTTCCCGGGGAAACCTACTCGCCCACCCAGCCGTTTCCCACCAAGCCGCCGGCTTATGACCGCCAGGGCGTTTCGCTCGACGATCTGATCGACTTCACCCCCGCCCTGCGTGAAGAAGCCGTCAAGCTGGTTTCGAAGTATAAGATCGGTCCGCTGTTCACGCCGCCCGTGGTCAGCAAGCTCGAAGGCCCAGTGGCCACTCTGGTCCTGCCGTCGAACCTGGGCGGCACCAATTGGCCGGGCGGCACGTTCGATCCGGAAACGCATATCCTTTATGTGTATTCGCAGACCGTGATTTCCCAATTGGGCCTGGTCCCGCCGCGCGACACGAAAACGTCCGACATGAATTTCGTTCAGGGCACCGCCGCTACCGGAGTCCGTCGCACTGGAGGCGCGGGCTCCACTCCGGGCGGAGCCGATCGCGTCGCGGGCGGCGAAAGCACCGGTCCCGCTCTCAACGTCCAGCGCCTGCCGCTGGTGAAGCCTCCCTATGGACGCATCACCGCCATCGATCTCGACCATGGCGAGATTCTATGGCAGATCGCGCACGGGGAAACACCGGATAATATCCGCAATCATCCGGCTCTGAAGGGTCTCGACATCCCGCGCACCGGCCGCCCGGGGATTCTCGGTCCGCTGACTACTAAAACGCTGGTGATCTGCGGTGAAGCGGGCTTCTTCACCACCCCCTCCGGGGCCCGCGGCGCCATGCTCCGCGCCTACGACAAAGCCTCCGGCAAAGACGCCGGCGCCGTGTACATGCCCGCTCCGCAGACCGGCTCGCCGATGACCTATATGCT
Organism: Terriglobia bacterium; assembly: GCA_963842485.1. Classification (GTDB taxonomy): domain Bacteria; phylum Acidobacteriota; class Terriglobia; order Bryobacterales; family Bryobacteraceae; genus Palsa-187. The sequence goes on from CAWJHI010000123.1 coordinate 136,461, forward strand.
CGGCGGGAAGCAATATATTGTGGTCGCCATCGGTGGGGCCGGATATTCAGGCGAATTGGTCGCGTTCCGGCTCGCGGAGTAACGCGCCGCCTCAGCGCACCGTAATCATCACATCCGCGCGCGTTGACAACTGGCCGTCATTCGCCGTCGCGCGCAGCACATAGATTCCCGGCTCCCCGAAATGCGCGGTCGCCACAGCCTTTCCCTCGCGGACCGCAATCGGACCGGCCGAATCGAACGTCACCTTCGCCGGCCCCCGATATTCCAGCCACGTCACCGTCAGCCGCCCCGCCGGACGAGCGCCGGAGCCATTGCTCTGCCCGGACCCGCTGGCCGTCTTTGAAACGCCACGCTGCGCCGAAACCACGCGAGGCTTGGGAAGACCATCGTCGGTGACCAGCGCGGTCAGCGTCAACGGAGCCGCCGCAGCAGCCTCTTCGATCGGCGCGATGCTGATTGCCGGAGGCTGGTTCGGATCCTCCTCGCCGCGCGTAAGCCCGCCCCGCGTCATGATCATTCGTTCCGTGATTTCTTCCTCGGGAGTCAACTGCCCGTAAGCCTTTTCCGCGCGCCCGTGCGCGGTGATCGTCCAGATCAGCTCCTTCTGTTGACCCCAGTCCTTCGGAACCTGAACCTTGAACAGGAACGCCTGCCTGCGCGGAACAAAATAGGTCGGCTGCCCGCGATCGGGACCGCCGGGTTCCACGTTATTGTCGGCGCCCGCGGGAATCGACAGCTCTTCCTTATAGTTCCGGTTCAGATAACCGAACACCATCGTGAATGTCCCGTCCGCGTTGCGCAGCCAGCCCTCGTACGTCGGCTGAACATCCTGGCCGGACGAAAATCTCGTCTGCGGTATGTAAGTCGGCGGCGGCGGCTGCGCTCCCAGGGTCAGCGCCGCCAGCAACAGGATTCCAAGGCCCCTCATCGCCCGCGAGCCTGTACCCGCTGCTGGTATTCGGCTTCGTCCAGATAATACAGGCTCACCCAGGCGAAGCTCATCTCATCGATGGTCCGCTGTCCATACCCCACCCAGTTCTTCGGATTCGGATTATGCGGGTTGTGATCCGTGTTGTCATGCCAGGTAGTCACGTGAATCACGGTGCCGGCCGGCAGCAGCGGCTCGACACCCTCCGCGTAGGGATACGTCATGCTCCATCCGAACTGGTAATTGCTCACGCAACTGAGCGTTTCGGTTCGCGCCGCGCCGGGACGCGCCGAATCGGACCGGATATCCGGGAAAATCGCCTCCATGCACTGGGCCTTCCCGCGCGTGTGAAAATGCGGCTGAAACGCCGAAATCACCGCCGGTTTCGGCAGCCGGAAATAGCCGTCGCTGCGCGCCACCTGCCCGGCCAGAATATCCAGATCGAACACCTCGCCCATATGTTGCGTGAACGCGACATACTTCGGAACCACGCCCTTGGGATACAGCTTCAGACCCAGCGAAATGCTCACCGGAGTCTCCACGCCGTCCGGATGCAGATGCAAATTGAAATGAATTCTCGATCCAGCCTTGATTAATCTTCCGGAATTAGACGGAAATATGTCGGCATTCTTCCCCACCGCGTACTCATTCAGGAAAAGACCCACGGGATCCTCTTCCGGGTCTTCAATCAGGCTGGTATCGGCGTGGTGCACCACCTTGAAACCGATGTCCGGCTTGGTTTCGACGGCTTGAACATACATATCCTCGCCGAAATGCGGATCCACGTCGATATCGTAATATTCATCCTGGCCGTTGGCCTTTAACCTGTACGGCCGGGGCATGGAGACGATCAGATCCGGCTTCCCGATATGCCATTTGTCGAAATCGCTGAACTGGCGCGGAGCCGGCAGATCCGCCGGATTGCCTTCGGGCGACCCGTGGTCCACCCAGCTCGTAATGGTCGCGATCTCTGCGTCGGAAAGCGACGGATCGTCTTTGAACTTGTTCACCCCCACGTTGCGGTCGATATGCCACGGCGGCATCTCCCGCCGCACCACTTTTTCCTTGATCGATCGCGCCCATGGACGCGCGTCCTTATAAGTCAGCAGCGACATCGGCGCGATGGACCCCGCCCGATGGCAGTTCTGGCAGGAGCGCTGAAAAATGGGCGCGACGTCCTTCGAAAACGTCACATTCGCCGGCGCCGTCGTATCCGCCGCGATGGCGGCTGGTAGTGCGCACAAAACAGCCAGGACAAATCGCCCCATTAAAACCCTCCACTCAAGCTTTCTCTCATGCGCCGCCCCCGGTGTCAAGCACGCGCCGTATCCGTGGAATTCTCGTGGTTCTATCACGAACAGCTTGTTGAAAAGGGGACTGACCACTTTGTCCCCGCCCGCAAAACGTTGATTCCCGATACAGGCGCCGCGGCGGACATAGCGGTCTGTCCTCTTTTTCAACAAGCTCCTGACCTTGCGAAAGATCGGAATGACGCCGTACTCTATGTATTTCAGAGGAGGTCAAGTGGACGTGCATCTGAAAATTGCGAGCCGGCTCGCCTTTTGTTTCCTGCTATGCGCCCTCCAGAACGCCTGGTCTCAGGACGACCTGGAGCGCGGCAAGAAGCTGTTCCAGGCGCATTGCGCCCTGTGCCACGGCCAAACCGGAGCGGGTGGACGCGGTCCTAATCTCGCCCAGCCGGCCCTCGCTCACGCGCCCGACGATGAGCAGCTCGCCAAAGTGATCAGCGACGGCATCCCCGGCACCGAAATGCCCGGCGCCTGGCAGCTCGACGACCGGGAAGTGGCGCAGGTCGCCGGCTACGTGCGGTCTCTAGGCCACATCGCCGTGGTTCCGTTGCCCGGCGATCCGGTTCGCGGCAAGGCGCTCTTTGAGTCCAAGGGCGGATGCGCGGGGTGCCACATCGTTCGCGGCGCCGGTTCGAGCATTGGACCCGAGCTCACCGACATCGGCGCGCGCCGCAATGCCGGCTACATTCGAGAATCGCTGATCAAGCCGGGCGCTTCCGTCCCCCCCAATTTCCTGGCCGTCACTGTGACCACGCGCGAAGGCAAAACCATCCCGCGGCATGCGAGTCAATGAGGATACCTTTACGATTCAGCTCCGCGACGCCTCCGGCCGCTTCTACTCTTTCCGCAAAAGCGACCTGACCAATCTCAAGAAGCAGCCTAACGTCAGCCTGATGCCCTCCTACGATTCGAAATTGACCCCTGCCGAGCTGGACGATCTGATCGCCTATCTTGCAAGTCTGCGAGGTGAGTCATGAAAAACACCGCAATCTTTCTGCTCGCGGCCGCCATGGCCTCCGCGCAGGTTTCCTTCGATCGAATTCGCAAGGCTGCGTCCGAGCCCGGAAGCTGGCTCACTTATTCCGGCAATTATGAAGCGCATCGCTTCTCCCCGCTCACGCAATTGACGCCTTCGAACGTCGCCGGCCTCAAGCCGGTGTGGATTTATCAGGTCCATCAACTCGGTGGCGTGGAAGTCACCCCGCTGGTCTTCGACGGCGTGATGTACATCACCGAACCGCCCACCGTAGTCACCGCCCTCGACCTGAAAACCGGCCGCCCCCTGTGGCGATGGGTACGCAACCTGCCTGCCGGCCTGCAAACCATCGGTTTCGGAAAAGTGAACCGCGGCGTGGCCGCCCTCGGCGACATGCTGTACGTCGGCACTCTGGACGCGCATCTGGTCGCCCTCGACGCGAAGTCGGGAGTGGTCCGCTGGGACGTCAAGGTCGCGGATTACAAATCGGGCCACTGCATTACTGTCGCTCCCCTGGCCATCGACGGGAAAATCATCACCGGCATCAGCGGCGGCGAAGCCGGCATCCGCGGATTCATCGACGCCTATGATGCCAAAACCGGCGCTCGTTTGTGGCGCTTCTGGACCATCCCCGGCGAAGGAGAGCCTGGCAACGATTCCTGGCACGCCGCCGATTCCTGGAAGACCGGCGGCGGCTCCACTTGGGTCACCGGTTCCTACGATCCGGACCTGAAGCTCGTCTACTGGGGCGTCGGGAATCCGGGCCCCGATTGGAACGGCGATCCGCGCCCCGGCGACAATCTCTACACATGTTCTCTGGTCGCGCTCGATGCCGATACCGGCAAACTGCGCTGGCATTTCCAGTTCACCCCGCACGACACCCACGATTGGGACGCGACCGAAATTCCGGTCCTGCTCGATACCGTGATTCGCGGGAAGCAGCGCAAAGTGGTCGCCATGGCGAATCGCAACGCGTTCTACTATCTGCTCGATCGCGCCACCGGTGAATTTCTGGTCGGCACTCCTTACGCCCAACAGACCTGGGCCAAAGGTCTCGACGACAGCGGCCGCCCCGCGGTCCTCCCCGGCACCGAGCCCACCGAGGAAGGCAACCTCATCTGGCCCAGTCTGCAAGGCGCAACAAACTGGTTCAGCCCCTCCTACGACCCGGTGCGCAAGCAGTTCTACGTCGCCGTCCGCGAGATGAGCTCGTATTACTACAAGGGCGAAGCCGAATACAAACCCGGCACGTTTTTCGCCGGCGGCGGCGAGCGCGCCCTCGCTGGCGACGATGCCTGGGGCGCCATCCGCGGCCTCGACGTCGCTACCGGCAAGAAGAAGTGGGAATTTCGCCTGCAATCGCCGCCCTGGGTCGGCGTCATGGGAACCGCCGGCGGCCTGGTCTTCGGCGGCTCGGGTGAAGGAAATTTCTACGCGCTCGACGCCATGACCGGGAAACCCCTGTGGGATTTTCAAACCGGCGGCTCCATGGCGTCGAATCCCATTTCTTTCCTGATCGACGGCAAACAACGCGTGGCCATCGCCGCGGGCCATGCCATCTTCGTTTTCGGCCTGTGAACGGTGGTATGATTTCCCGAGACCTATGACCCTCACCCTGACTCGCGCCTGCGCGCTCGCCGCGCTTTCTTTCGCAGCCGGATCGCTGCTCACCCGGGAAATCACCGTCCACGCCCAGAGCTCGCGCGTCTTCGAGCTGCGCGTTTACCACACGCTCCCCGGCCGCCTGCCCGCCCTCGAGGCGCGCTTCCGCGACCACACCATCGCCATTTTCAATCGCCATCGCATGACCAGCGTCGGTTACTGGGTGCCGCAGGATTCACCCCAGAAGGACAACACCCTGATCTACATCCTCGCCCACGACAGCCGCGACTCGGCGAAAAAAAACTGGGCCGAATTCGCCGCCGATCCGGAATGGAAGGAGGTCTCCAAGGCCTCTGAAGCCGACGGCAAGATCGTCGAGAAGGTCGACTCCACCTACATGAATCCCGCCGCTTACTCGCCCATGAAATAACCATGCAAAAATTTCATCGTCGCCGGAAGGCGATTGCGGAAAACGCGCCCGCCGCGGTGTATCATTTGTTAATGGCGACTTTTCGCACCACCTTTCTCTTCGCGGCCGTGCTGCCGCTTTGCGCGGCCATTCCCGAGCCCATCCATGTCGAACAAGGCCTGCTTTCTTCAGTCGCCGGAAACAGCGCTGAAGTGCGTGTATTCAAAGGTGTTCCGTTCGCGCTGCCGCCCGTCGGAGACCTTCGCTGGCGAGCCCCGAAACCCGCGGCTGCCTGGAATATCGTCCGAACGGCCGGTAGCTTCTCGCCGAATTGCATGCAGCGGCAAGCGCCCAATTCTACCCGCGAAGTCAGTGAAGACTGCCTCTATCTAAACGTCTATACCGCCGCGAAAACCGCCAAGGATCGTCGACCCGTGATGGTGTGGATTCATGGCGGCGCTCTCACCGGCGGCGCCGGGTCGCTTTACGACGGCGAAGCGCTGTCCCAAAAAGGCGTCGTCGTGGTCACCGTGAATTATCGTCTCGGCGTGTTCGGGTTTCTCGCCCATCCCGAGCTCACCAAGGAATCCGACCGCAACGCCTCGGGAAATTACGGACTGCTCGATCAGATCGCCGCACTCGAATGGGTGCAGAAAAACATCGCGGCGTTTGGCGGCGACCCCAAGCGCGTCACCATTTTCGGCGAATCCGCCGGCTCCTGGAGCGTCAACTATCTGGTCGCCACTCCGCTGGCTCGCGGCCTGTTTCAGAGAGCCATCGGTGAGAGCGGAGGCGAGTTCGCTCCCGCGCGCAAGCTCGCCGACGTCGAACAGGCGGGCGTGAAATTCGCCACGGCCGCCGGAGCCGCTTCCATTCCCGACTTGCGCGCGAAATCCGCCGACGATGTGCAGAAAATGGGTGGATTCCAAACCGCCGCCAACGTCGATGGTTGGCTGTTGCCCGAGGACGTCTACACCATCTTCGCCAAAGGCAAGCAATCCGACGTTCCCATGCTGATCGGATCCAACCACGACGAAGGCACCATGTTCACGCCCGCCACCGTGAAAATGACTTCCTTCAAGGATTTGGCCGACCGCCGCTTCGGCGCCGATGCCGGCGAGTTTCTCAAGTTATATCCGTTTTCCTCGGACCAGGAAGCCTGGGCCGCCCAAGCCGCCAGCATGCGCGATCAGACCTTCGGATGGGAGATGCGCACCTGGGCGCGCATGCAGACCAAAACCGGCAAATCCAAAGTGTATTTGTACTATTTCAGCCGCGTGCCCCCGGGCAACCATCGTGCGTCAGGTGCGTATCATGGTTCGGAAATCGCCTACGTGTTCGACAATTTGCAAGTCGCGCCGTTCGCCGGCGGCGAGCCAACCCCGTGGCAGGATACCGACCGTAAACTCGCCGAGGCCATGTCGTCTTACTGGGTGAACTTCGCCGTCGCCGGCGATCCCAACGGGAAAGGCTTGCTGAAGTGGCCGGCGTATAAGGCCAAGGACGATCTGGCCATGGGATTTGGAGATCAGATTCAAGTGAAGCCGCTGCCTCATAAGGAAGCGCTGGATTTCCTGGATCGCTATTTCGATCGTTTGCGCCAATCGCCCGCGCCCGGGGCGAGCGGCAATTGAGGCCCGATTGACGAATGCCTCGCAGTCTGTTACAACGTTTTGACGGGCGAAAAGTGGAGAACTCAATCTGATGGTACGTCTATCGAAGATTTCAATGGCCGCCGCGGCGGTCATCTTAACAGCAGCTGGGCAGACCGGGGCGGCTTATAAAACGCCTCACGGTCCCGACGGGCATCCCAACCTGAACGGCATCTGGCAGGCCATGAACACGGCCAATTGGAACCTGGAGAATCACGTCGCGAAGCAAAGCCTGGTGCTTGACATGGGCGCTGAGGGAGCCGAGCCTGGCGGCCTGAGTGTCGTCGAAGGCGGTGCGATTCCGTATCTTCCCGCCGCGCTCGCCAAGAAAAAAGAGAATTTCGAGAACCGCCAGAAGATCGACCCCGAGGTCCGCTGCTACCTGCCCGGCGTGCCCCGCGCCACCTACATGCCCTATCCGTTTCAGATTTTTCAAAGCCCCAAGGCGATCGCCATCGCCTACGAGTACGACGGCGCGTTTCGCAATATCTATCTGAAGGACCCCGGTCCGGCTCCCATCGACACCTGGATGGGACAGTCCGTGGGCCACTGGGAAGGCGACACCCTGGTGGTCGATGTAACCGGCCTCGATGAGCGCACCTGGCTCGACCGCGCCGGCGATTATCACAGCGACGAACTGCACGTAATCGAACGCTACACGCTGCGCAGCCCGGAGGTCCTCTGGTACGAAGCCACCATCGAGGATAAGAAGGTTTATTCGCACCCGTGGAAGATCAGCATGCCGCTGTACAAACATATCGAGAAGGACGCGCAGCTGCTCGACTTCAAGTGCGTCGAGTTCGTCGAAGACCTGATGTACGGCCAGTTCAGCAAGAAACCCGGCAAGTGATGCAAAGATTCTGGGCGATCCTCGCGATCCTCGCGGCTGCGCATCTCAGCGCGCAGCCCGTGAAACAGCCCTGGTCTGCGCCGCGCACTCCGGACGGCCATCCCGATTTCGAAGGCCTCTGGACCAACGCCACCATCACCCCTCTGGAGCGCCCCGCTCAGTTGAAGGATAAAGCCACGCTTTCCGAAAAAGAAGCCGTGGATTATGAAACCCGGACCACCACTCAGTTCAATACCGACCGCCGCGGCGCCACACCGGATCAGGATCGTGACCAGGCCTACAACCGTCTGTTCCTCGACCGCGCCGAGAAGCTCGCCCGAGTCGATGGAGTGGCGCGAACGTCGCTCCTCGTCGATCCGCCGGATGGCAAAGTTCCCGCGTTAACCGAAAAAGCCCGCCACCGGTTCGCCGAGCGGACCCGCAATTCTTTCGACAGCGTGAAGGATCGCCCGCTTGGGGAACGCTGCCTGCTGGGCTTTGGCTCCACTTCCGGACCGCCCATGCTTCCGGTGCTGTACAACAATAATTATCAGATCGTCCAGACCCCCGGCCAGGTCATGATCCTGGTCGAGATGGTGCACGATGTCCGCGTCATCCGTACCGACGGAAGCCCCCATCTGCCGCCCGAGATCCGCAGGTGGACCGGCGATTCCATCGGCCACTGGGAGGGCGACACCTTGGTGGTCGATACCACCAATTTCACCGATAAAACCCGGTTCCGTGGATCGGGCGAGAATCTGCACGTGATCGAACGCCTCACCCGCGTCGATCGGAACACCATTCTGTACCGGGTCACCATCGACGACCCGGAGAGCTTCGTCAAGCCGTGGACGCTGGAATATCCCTTCCTGGCCACCCCCGGCCCCATTTACGAATATGCGTGCCATGAAGGGAACTACGCGATGCCGGACATCCTCGGTGGGGCTCGCAAGCAGGATAAAGAAACAGGTAAACTGAATCATTAAGGAGAAAGTCAGATGAGAAGTAAGCTCGTGCTAGGGATGGGAGTTGCTGGACTGCTCGCGATTGCGGCGCCAGCCTGGGCGCACCACGCCTTCGCCGCCGAATTCGACGCGAAGCGGCCGGTTCACCTGGAAGGAACCCTCACAAAAGTGGAGTTGATCAATCCCCATTCGTGGATTCATATCGACGTCACGGGTCCGGACGGCAAAGTGACCAATTGGATGGTCGAAGCCGGAAGCCCCAACGTTTTGTTGCGGCGCGGCTTCAACAAGAACACCATCGCGGTGGGAACCAAGGTGGTGGTCGAAGGCTATCAGTCCAAGGACGGCTCGGATCGCGCCAACGGCCGCGACATCACCCTCCCCAACGGCCAGAAGCTGTTCCTGGGATCGCAGGGTACCGGCGCGCCGTACGAGAGCAAGCAGGATAAACAGTAACAGCCACAACTGCGGGCCGCGCGGTCTCCTCACTCGAGGAGGCCGCGGCCTCGCGTGGCGTTTAAGAAAATCCGATCCGCCGCCCGCCGATCCCCGCGCCAGCCCATAACACGATCGAAATCAAAGCCACGTGCGACTCGTTTCGAGGTGGACGCCTTAGGTGCGATCCGATACAATGACGGAGAGGAAGATTCAATGAGTTACCGATTTCTCGCATCCACGTCGGCACTGGCATTTCTGCTGGCGGCGTCACTGGTAGCGCAGGCCCCCGAAGCGCCAAAACCGGCGGCAAAGGCCAAGAGCGCAAGCATTCCCAGAACCCCCGACGGCCATCCCGACCTGCAAGGAGTCTGGACCAACGCCACCATCACTCCCATGGAACGGCCCGCCGCGTTTGCGTCGAAACCCACTGTCACCGACGCCGAAGCCAAGGAATGGGAGCAAAAGGACGCCAAGGAGTTGAATGCGCAGGACGGCCAGTCCGACGGCCCGCTGATCGCCGCCGCTGGATCTTCCGGCACCGGCGGATACAACGTGTTGTTCGTCGACCGCGGTTCGGAGCTCGCCCGAGTGGACGGAGTCAAGCGAACCTCCCTCGTCATCGATCCTCCCACCGGGAAAATCCCGCCCACTACGCCTGAAGCCCGCGAGCGGATGAACCAGATGTTCCGCTCCTTCAACCGTTTCGAGAACGTCAAGGAGCGCCCGCTTTCAGAACGCTGCCTGATCGGATTCGGCTCCACTTCCGGACCGCCGATGCTTCCCGTGCTTTACAACAACAACTATCAGATCGTGCAGACGCCCGACGCCGTCATGATCCTGGTCGAGATGGTGCACGACGTGCGCGTGATCCGCATGAATCAGCAGCACGCCCCGTCCGACGTTCAAGAAGTGGCTGGGCGACTCCGTGGGCCACTGGGACGGCGACACGCTGGTGGTCGACACCGTCAATTTCAACCCGCTGAACCGCTTCCGCGGATCCTCCGATAACCTCCACGTCATCGAGCGCTTCCAGCGCGTCGACGCCAACACCATTCTCTACCGCGCCACCATCGACGATCCATCTACCTACACTAAGCAGTGGACCCTGGAGTATCCGTTCCGCGCCACCGTCGGCCCCGTCTACGAATACGCCTGCCACGAAGGAAACTACGCGATGGAAGATATTATGGGCGGAGCTCGCAAGATGGAGGCGGATAAGGTAAAGAAGTAGGCGAATTCAATACTCGCCTCAAGCAGAAGCACCGGAAACCGCGCCCCGTGATACCATCTTTTCTCAAGATGAGTAACACCCAGCCATCTTCGGCCAGAAATGCAAGGAGTGCCATGGCGAACACGGCCAAGGCCAGCCCGGCAAATATCCCGCGATAGCCGGCGGCGTCGGCAGTCTGACCTCTTTGAAGCCCCTGAAGACCGTCGGTACGTTTTGTTCTTAAGCGGAGTCGTGACCGAAACCCAGGAGCTCAACGAAAAAACTTTGCCGCAAGTCAAAATGCCCAACCGCGACGGCTTCGTCCCCGACGCCCGCCCCGACCTCGGCCGCACCAGAAGCCTGTTGAAAAAGGGGGCTGACCACTAGTGGGTGTGCAAAAAGGGGGACTGGCTCGAATCTCGCCGCTTTTGCGAAAGTTCGTTTTGCCCCGTCCCGAATCCTGCTGTTCGAAATAGGGGCGCTGAACCCGGCCAATAGCTGTGCAGAGTGCAAAAAGGGGGACTGGCTCGAATTTCGCCGCTTTTGCGAAAGTTCGTGCCTGTACCCTTTTTTGCCCCGTCCCGAATCCTGCTGTTCGAAACAGGGCGCTGAACCCGGCCAATAGCTGTGCAGAGTGCAAAAAGGGGGACTGGCTCGAATTTCGCCGCTTTTGCGAAAGTTCGTGCCTGTACCCCTTTTTGCCCCGCCCGAATCCTATGGTTCAAGATCAGCGACGCACTACACTAGCGGTCTGTACCCGTTTTTTATAAACTTTGAACGAAGGAGGAGAACATCATTGAAGCGTTTCTTGATTGAACGAGACATCCCTGAAGTCGGCACTCTCGACCGTGAACAACTCCGCGAGGCCGCCAAAAAATCCAACAGCGCCTTGCATCAGCTCGGTACCGGCATCCAATGGATCGAATCCTACGTCGCGGCCAACAAGACCTTTTGCATCTACTTGGCCAAAGATGAAGAAATCATCCGCCGCCACGCCGAGATCAGCGGCTTCCCCGCCACCAAAATCACCGAAATCCGCAAGATCATCGATCCAACCACGGAACACGCGTGATATTATAGTTAGAGAAAGATTCACTGGCCGCCCGCGCGCAAGCGTGGGCGGTTTTGTTTTTTGGAGGTCACACATTCAGAAAGAGGCCCATCGATGACACCCGGTAGCATCCAATTGCTTGACCAGGTACAACTCTACTTCGAAGTCCACGGTGCAGGCGACCCCCTGCTTCTGCTCCACGGCTTTTCCGGCGCCAGCCAGGATTGGAAATCGCTCCCTCCTCACTGGACCACCGATTTTCAATTGATTCTCCCGGACCTGCGCGGTCACGGCCGCTCCGCCCCTCTCGCCAAACCATTCCGCTTCGACGACGCCGCGCACGACATGCTCGCCTTGCTCGATCACCTCGAAATCAAATCTTCGAGCGCCCTCGGAATCAGCGGCGGCGCCAACACCCTGCTTCACATGGCCACCATGCAACCCGAGCGTATCAAGGCCATGGTGCTGGTCAGCGCCACGCCGTACTTCCCCGCTCAAGCTCGACCCATCATGCGCCAGTACGCCGCCAATCTGCCCGAAGCCCAATGGGAAGTCCTGCGCCGCAATCATCCCGGCGGCGATGAGCAAATTAAAGCGATCCTCGCCAGCGCCACCTCCTTCGCCGATAGCTATGACGACCTGACCTTCACTCCGCCTCACCTTGCCACCATTCAGGCACGCACTCTCATCGTCCAGGGCGATCGCGACCATCTTTACCCCGTTGAAATCTCCGTCGAAATGGCAAAAGCGATTCCGCGCTCCAGCCTCTGGATCGTCCCCAACAGCGGCCACGGTCCCGTATTTGGCGAACGATGGCCCGAATTCCTGAAAACCGCGCATGCCTTCCTCCGCGAGTAGCGCGCAATTCTTACCCCTCAGCTAATTCCTCGGAAAAATGTACCGGCCCCCGGAAACCCAAGGAGCTTTTTGAAAAAGGGGACTGCCCACTTTGTCCCCGCCCGCAAACCATTGATTCCCGGTACAAGCGCCGCGGCGGACATAGCGGTCTGTCCCCTTTTTCAAAAAGCTCTCAAGAAAGCCGCACTGACTACTCTGTCTCCGCCCGCAAAACATTGATTCCCGGTACAAGTGCCGCCTCGGACATAGCGGTCTCTTCCCTTTTTCACAGGGGATTTCAGCCGGTCCCCAATCATGGCCTGAGATTTGCATCTGTCATCTTTGGGTCTTTGTCGAAGACCCCGCGCCGGCGATTCGCAACTCCATGCGGCTAACTTTTCGCCTCTCCGCTTCGTTGATTTCGAGCGTAGCCGCCGTGTCTCTGATCCTGGCCTGGTGGCAGACCCGGGCCGACATGCGCGGCCTCAATCGTGAGCTCGAACGCCATGCCCTCATGCTGGCCGAATCCGTCGCCAAGTCAGCCGAGCCTCTGCTCGAAAACCGTTCCTATCGCGAGCTCCAGCGTCTGGTCGACCGCTTCAAGGATCGCGAACAGCTCGCCGGCATCGCCGTCTACAACCTCGGCGGCGATGTGATCGCAATCAGCCAGGGCCTCGCCGCGCACCTCGATCGCGCCCCTTCTCCCGTCTTGCAATCGCTCGAAGACGGCTTCACCCACCAGGCCTTTCTCGATCTGAGCGCCAATCCCATGCACGTAGTCGCCCTGCCCCTGCGCAGCGACTCGACCGTCATGGGAGTCCTCTCCGTTTTCCACGACACCACCTACATCAACCGTCAAGCCGCGGCCTTGTGGCGCCGCGCCCTGGTCGGCGTCGCGATTCAGACTCTGTTGATCGGCTTCATCACTTTGCTCATGATCCGCTGGGGCTTCGGCCGCCCGCTGGTCCGCATGACCCAATGGCTTCGGGAACAACACACCGGAACCGCCACCGGACGTCCCCGCATCTCCGAGCCTCGCGAGTTCGAGCCGCTCACCCGCGAAGTCACTCGTCTGGCCTCCAGCCTGGTCGCCGCACGCGCCGCCGCCGAAGAAGAAGCCCGCCTGCGCGAATCGGCCGAATCCAACTGGACCGCTGAGCTCCTCCGCGTCTTCGTCCAAAGCCGCCTCGGGGGCGACCGTCTCTTCGCCGTCTCCAATCGCGAACCGTATGAGCATGTCCATACTCAGGACGGCATCCGCTGCATCGTGCCCGCCAGCGGCCTCGTCACTGCCCTGGAGCCCGTGCTCCGCGCCTGCCATGGAACCTGGATCGCCCAGGCCACCGGCGATGCCGATCGCGAAACCGTCGACCAGATGGGCCGCGTCCGCGTTCCACCCGACCATGCCCAGTACACCCTCCGCCGCATCTGGCTCACTCCTGAAGAAGAGCGCGGCTTCTATCTCGGTTTCGCCAATGAAGGATTATGGCCGCTCTGTCACATCGCCCACACCCGTCCCACCTTTCGTGTCGATGACTGGGAAATCTATCGCGAAGTGAACCATAAATTCGCCGGCGCCGTCCTCGAAGAAATCGCCGGTGAGCAATCCCCCGTGGTCTTGGTGCAGGATTATCACTTCGCCCTTCTGCCGCGCATCATCAAGCAGCGCCGCCCCGACGCGCGCGTCGCCATTTTCTGGCATATCCCCTGGCCCAATTCCGAAGCCTTCGGCATCTGCCCCTGGCAGCGCGAGCTTCTCGATGGCCTCCTCGGCGCCGATCTCATCGGTTTCCACATCCAGGGCCATTGCAACAATTTTCTCGACACCGTCGACCGCGCCCTCGAATCGCGCATCGATCGCGAACGCTTCGGCGTCCTCCGCGACGGTCATCTCACCCTGGTCCAGCCATTCCCCATCAGCGTCTCGCTCGACGGCGTGGAAACCGGTCTCGCCGCCGACCTCCCTCATCTGGAGCGCGCCGCCATTCTCGACCACCTCGGCGTCCACGCCACCTTCATGGGCGTCGGTGTCGACCGCATCGACTACACCAAAGGAATCCCCGAACGTTTTCGCGGCATCGAGACGTTTCTCGAAAAATGTCCCGCCTATAAGAACGAATTCACTTTCGTCCAGATCGGTTCGCCCAGCCGCACTCAGATCGAGCGCTATCACGACGTCATGCAGGAAGTGGTCCAGGAAGCCGAGCGCATCAACCGCCGCTTTCAGACCGCCAGTTGGAAACCCATCGTCCTGCTGCTCCGCCAGCATAGCCACGCCGAAATCCTCCCGTATTACCGCACCGCCGACTTCTGCATGGTCACCTCCCTGCACGATGGCATGAACCTGGTGTCGAAAGAATTTGTCGCCGCCCGCCAGGACGATCAGGGCGTGCTCATCCTCAGCCGCTTCGCCGGCGCCAGTCATGAGCTTTCCGACGCCCTGATCGTGAATCCCTATAACACTGAAGAGCTGGCCCTGGCCATCCATCAAGCCCTCGAAATGTCGCCCGAGGAGCGCCGCATCCGCATGCAGTGCATGCGCGCCGTCGTGCGGGAACGCAACATCTACCGCTGGGCCGGAAGCCTGATCGGAGGACTCTGCGCCATCCGCACCACCAACGGCGCGCCCAAATCGCAGCCGTTGGTTCACTCCGGCGCCGGCTATCCCTGATCTATGCGCCACTTGTTTATCGACTGGCAGCACATCAGCACCCGCTTGCGATCCGCCTGCAGCGTCGCCCTGTTCCTCGATTTCGACGGCACCCTCGCCCGTTTCCAGCACCGGCCCGACGAAGTATCGCTCGACGGCCCCGTGCGCCAGGCGTTGGCCGCCCTGGCCCGTAGCCCGCGTTTCCGTATCTGGGTGATCAGCGGCCGCCGCCAGGCCGACGTGCATTCCAGGATTCGCGTCCCCGGCATCCGCTATCTCGGCCTGCAAGGCTGGGAATGCGAAAAGCGCAGCCGCTCCCTCGCCGAAGAAACTCGACGCTGCCTCCTGACCCTCTCTGGCAGCTTGTTGAAAACCGGTTTTCAACCAGCCCCTGGCTGCCTCGCCGATATTCCCGGCCTGTGGATCGAAGACAAAGAGTTTGCCTTCGCCGTTCACTACGGCGGCGTCGCCACCCGTGACCTTCCGCGCGCCCGCGCCATGCTCCATCGAATCGTTCAGCCGTGCTCTCAGCGCTTTCGCATCCAGCACGGCAAGAACGTCTGGGAAATTCTCCCTCGCGAGCTCGAAGATAAAGGCGCCGCCGCCCGGCAGCAGCTCGCCCATCTGCGCTGCCGTTCGCTCCCCATCTACCTGGGCGACGATCAGGTCGACGAGCCCGCCTTCGCCGCTCTCCGCCACGGCATCACCGTGCGCATCGGAAACCCCGGCCGTACCCGCGCGCGCTACCGTCTCAGCGGCGTTCCCGAAGTGCGCCAGTTCCTTCAGAAACTGAGGTCTGAGTTGACATGAACACCGCCCCGCAACCCTTTCAATTCGCCACCGCTTCTTATCTCACCTGCGTGGAGAATCAAACCGCTGAAACGGTCGAGCAGCTCTTCGACGCGCTCGAGCAAGCAAGCGATACGTCCATTTTCTACCACACCTTTCAAAGCCTGGGCCGTCATCACTTCCTCACCGAAGGGTTTTCCAACGACTTCGCTCAGTGGGTGCTGGCCTCCCTCAATCAACCCCTGCTCGCGGAACGCCTCGCCAGCATCGACGTTCGCGACTACGTTGCCCTCGCCGAGCTTCGTGCCGACCTCCGCCGCCTCCTCTCCGAATACGCCGCTCAGCGCCCGCATCTGGCCACGCAATCCGCTTTCGAGCCTTTTTATTTCTGCCGCGCCATCGAAGTCACTGTCCCCCTGCCCTGGGACGCTCGCACCCTCGCGGGCCTTCGAGCCGGCGTCGAGCGTATCAGCCACGCCTCTTTCTATCACCACTTCATCGCCTCGCGCCTGCGCCTCCAGCTGCGCACCAACGATTTCTCGAAGTGGATCCAGGCCGCGCTCGGTCTGGAGGAACTCGCCGCCCGCGCCAATCGCATCGATATCTATACCAACACGCTCGATACCGCCCGCCGGGAAATGATCGGCCTCATCGATCGGGAGATGAACCCATGAACGCCCTGGCCACCATCGCTCCCTCCTCGCTCGAAGAGTACGTCCCTTTCGTCGGCCCGGCCGAAGTCGAGGAGCTGCACGCCCTGGCGCGCCCTCTCGAAGGCGCCACCGTCGAGATGATCAACTCCACCGCCGTCGGTGGCGGAGTCGCCGAATTGCTCACCCGCCTCCTCCCCCTGATGCGCGGCGTGGGGCTCGAAAGCCATTGGCACGTCCTCGACGCCGGTACGGAATTCTTCGAAGTCACCAAGGCCTTCCACAACGCCCTCCACGGCAGCGCCTACCAGCCGCGTCCCTCCGATTTCGAAATCTTCCTCGAGTACAGCCGCCGCAACATGCGGGAATTGCCCCTCGATTCCCGCTTCGTCATCCTCCACGATCCTCAACCCGTAGCCCTGATCGACGCCCGTGACAAGTCCAATCCCGGCCACTGGATCTGGCGCTGTCATATCGATCTTTCCCAGCCCGGCCCCGCCGTCTGGAATTTTCTCGAGCCCTACGTGGTCCGCTTCGACGGCTCCATTTTCTCTTCCCCCCAGTTCGCCCGCCGCCTTCCCATCCCGCAGTATCTCTTTTATCCCTCCATCGACCCGCTAGCCGACAAGAACCGCGATCTCGATCCCGAATTCGTCTCCGGCGTGCTGGCCAGTTTCGGTATCGATCCCACCCGCGCCATCCTCACCCAGATCTCCCGTTTCGATCGCCTGAAAGATCCCGTAGGCGTGATCCGCGCCTATCGCATCGTCAAGCGCTATTTCGATTGTCAGCTCGTGTTGGCCGGCGGAGGCGCACCCGACGACCCCGAGGGCAGTCAGATCCTCGCCGAAGTGAACGAAGCCGCCGCCGGCGACCCCGACATTCACGTCCTGGAGCTTCCCGCCGCCAGCCCTCTCGAAGTGAACGCCCTCCAGTGCGGCTCCACCGTCATCCTCCAGAAAAGCCTGCGCGAAGGCTTCGGCCTCACCGTAACCGAAGCTCTATGGAAAAAGAAACCGGTAGTCGCCTCCGCCGTCGGCGGCATTCCCCTGCAGGTGATTCACAAACAAACCGGCTTGCTGGCCCATTCCGTCGAAGGAACCGCCTATCAGGTGCGCTTTCTCCTGTCCCACCCCGAAATCGCCCGCCACCTGGGCCAGCAGGGCCATGAACACGTCCGCGAGAATTTTCTGATTACTGGAAACCTGAAGCGCTACCTCACCCTGTTCCTGCACTTGACCACCCGCAGCTCCCCGTGCGGAGATTAGCCGCCAAGTGAATTAGCGCCCTGCGCCAGCCGCGCCCGAGAGCTGGGAAGAGCCTCCCGACCCTCCCGTTTCCTGCAGTTGTTGAAATTTGCCGGCCAGGTCCAACAGGTACGCGACCTGGAACGGGTCGCTGGTTTGAAGAGCCGCCGCCTTGAGTTCCCGCACTGCGTCCGTCAACACGCTCTGATACTGGTTCGGTTCAGATGTTTGAATCTGCTCGGCTTGGGAGAGGGATGGAATCGCTGAAATTTCAACAAGATCCGGCGAAGTTGCCACAGCGGGACTGGCCGTTTTCCCAACGGAGCTTGACGTGCAGAGAGGTGGACTGATCTCAGTCGGGGATGGCCCGACCGCGTTGAGGGTGGAAGAACTTATGGGATCCACATAGCCTCCTTCGCCGAAGCTTTGGCCAAGCCCCGGCATTACGGATACGTTCGGCGGACTTGCCGAAATACTTTAGCCCCAATTCTGTAAAAAATCTTCATTGCTCCGCCTACCCAGAAAAGAACCGCAATCACCTCGCCGCCAGATCAGCGCCAAACCCCTTATTAATCCGCGCCAGCGACTAAAAGTAGCCATAGGCTACCAAAAGTGGCCGTAGGCTACCAAGAGCAGCCATAGGCTACCTCGCCGCCAGATGAGCGCCAAAACCTTTATTGATCCGCGCCAGCGACCAAAAGTAGCCGTAGGCTACCAAAAGTAGCCATAGGCTACCTCGCCGCCAGATGAGCGCCAAAACCTTTATTGATCAGCGCCAGCGACCAAAAGTAGCCATAGGCTACCGCCAGCGACCAAAAGTAGCCATAGGCTACCGCCAGCGACCAAAAGTAGCAGTAGGCTGCCAGCGACCAAAAGTAGCCGTAGGCTACCTCGCCGCCAGATGAGCGCCAAGACCTTTATTGATCAGCGCCAGCGCCTGAAGGTAGCCGTAGGCTACCCAAGAGTAGCCGTAGGCTACCCGGGTTCCCCCAGTGGAGAACCTTCAAGCCGAGCTTCGCCCCGTCATCTTCTATCTGGCAATGGCGAACCTCGCACAGCAGCACTTCCTCACCGGTCTGCACCCGGTAAGCGTCTCCCTTTCGCGGCAGCCGGTCGAGGAAGGTCTCGTCCACATGGACCTTCACGCCCCCCCGCGACACATCCACAACCCGACCCTTGTAGTGGATCGCCACATTCGCCAGCGGGGTCACCACCGCCGGAACGCCCGCCTCAATCCGGGGATCCAATCTTCGCTCGTCCGTCGTGGAGCCAACCGGCATGCATCACTCCAGATTTTGTGGCGGGACTTCGCCCCCCGCGGCCACCGCCAGTCCGCCATTTTCCGGTTGCAAACGCGAACGGCTCCGTTCGTTCTTGCTCTCGTACATGCGCCGGTCCGCTTGCGCCAGCAGATTTTCCACCGTCGCGCCGTCCTGCGGATAAATTGCCACTCCCACGCTCATCGACAGCAGCCGTTGCTCGCATGCCTGCACGCTCGCCTCCCCCGGCACCGCGTGGAACCGGCTGCTCTCCGCCATGAACGTGTCCGAATTCAACCCCGGCATGACGATCACGAACTCGTCGCCTCCCAGCCGCGCGATATAGTCGGAAGCCCGGCTGGTCGACCGCAGCCCGTCCGCCACCAGCCGCAGCACCTCGTTTCCCTTCAGATGCCCGAACCGGTCGTTCACTTGTTTGAACCCGTCCAGGTCGCACACCATCACCGCGACACTCGATCCATCGCGCCCCGCCCGTGCCAGCTCCTGCTCCAGATGCACGAACAAAGATCGTGCATTCGGCAGTTCCGTCAGATAATCCGTCGTCGCCGAATTCTCCGCGCTGTGGTACCGCAGCGCATGTTCAATCGACAACCCCAGTTTCCCGGTCGCCGATTGCAATTTCCGGAGATGTTCGCGGGTAAACGAGTCCCGCAGCGGCGCATACAGGCTCAGCACCCCGATCAACCCGTTCTGCCCCAGCAGGGGAACCGACAGCGCCGCCCGCAAAGCCTCGAGTGAATCCGCCGCGCCGATGTAATGCGGTTCCACCGAAGGATTCCCGTTCACAATCGGCTTTTGATTCTCAGCCACCCACCCCGACAACCCCGCGCCCGCCGGAAATTCGCTCGACGAGAACACGTCGCTATTCCGCCCGCTGATAAACAGCGGCGCCAGCTTGTCGCCCCGGCACACTGAAATCACGATCGTGTCGCACGGCACGATTCTTCCCGCATACCGCGCCGCCGCCGAAAGCGTTTCGTCCAGGCTCAGCGTATTTCCCACGTCCCCCGTCATCTCGCGCAGCAGTTGATCCTCCTGGCTTGCCGAAGCGATGGAATCCAGAAAATCGTCCGGCATCGAAGTCGCTCCTGGGCCGCCCCGCCCATCCACCGCCGCCGCCAGGTTCTCCAGACCGGTGGCGGGTGCCAGCCCATGCCCTACATGCATCGGCCGCCCGCCCGCCGTGATCCAACTGCTGTGATTCACCCGCACCTGCTCGTGCGCCATCCGGTCCAGCTCCACATATCGCCGTTGCAGCGCCTCCACCACTTTGGGATCGAAGCTCTTGCCCGATTCCTTCGCCACTTCCCGCATGGCTTCGTCCAGCCGCATCGCCCGCCGGTAAGGCCGGTCCGACGCCATCGCGTCCAGGCAATCCACCGCCGAAAGAATCCGCGCTCCCAGCGGAATCTCGTCGCCCGATATTCCCGCCGGATACCCGGTCCCGTCCCACTTTTCGTGATGCGCCCGCACGATCGGCGCCACCGGATACGGCAGCTTCATCCGCTCCAGAATGTCGCCCCCCACAATCGGGTGGATCTTCATCTTCTCGAACTCGTCCGGCGTCAGCCGGCCCGGTTTGGAAATGATGTGCTCCGGAATCGCCAGCTTGCCGACGTCGTGCAGCAGCGCCGCGGCCCGCAACGCCTTTAACTCCTGGCCGTTCAGGCCCATCTCTTTCCCGATCTCGATCGCGCACACCTGCACCCGCCGCAGATGCATGTGCGTCACCTGGTCCTTGGCTTCGATCGCCACTGCCAGTACTTCGATGGTGCGCATGTGGACCGCTTCCATCTCTTCTTCGTGCTCCTGGTCCTTCTCCTTCGAATCCAGCCAGAACCGGTAGCCCCGCTCCACTGCGAATAGCATGGGAAGCGCCAGCACCGCCGCCGGCAGTCCCGTATGCTGGCTGGTCTGGTTGATCATGTACGTCAGATACCCCGCCGCCACAAACCAGGGAAGCAGCCAGTACATCCGGCTCCGGTAGAAAGCCCGCAGCGGAGTGTGTTCGTCCCGGGTGATCGCCGCCGCCAGCACGTAATGAAAGAAAAACACCAGCGAGCTGGCCAGCACCAGCGCCGGGAACAGCGGATTCCCTCGGAACTTCGGCGAAATATGGTACGCGTTATACGCCGCCGCGATGCTGATCGCCACGCTGGACGTGCGGAATATCAGATCGCCGAATCTCAGCTTGAACTTCTCCATCCGCAGGTCCCGCAAAATCGTCGAGGCGCATCCCAGAACCAGAACCTCCGGCAGGCTCAGATCCAGAATTCCCAGCATCACCAGCAGCAGGCCCGCGGGCAGCACCCCGCCGTTCACCGGTAGCCCCAGGTTCAGCAGCGACACCGCCATCGCCGCCGCCAGATAAATCGCGAACAGCGGAGGGTTGTGCGGCTGCACCATCGGCGCGTTCAGTACCAGCACCGCCACGCCCAGCAGGGTGCATAAGACGACGTAGACTCTGGAGTTGCGTGAAAGCAGCTTCATCTCGGGTGTAGCCGCTGAGTTGCACTTCAGCCCCCAAAAGCTGGCGCTCCGTAAAGTGCGTCAAAGCCAATGATTGCAAGGGTTTGACACACGTAGAACTAGGCCGCAAACAGTTTTTTTCTCAGACAATTTGTCCGCCCCGGTAGACACTTTGTCCGGCTGCCGCGGCTGCCCGATTAAGGTTCGCAAATTTCCTTGCAGCCGTCGCAACTTAGATCTTATACTTCTGCATGATCAAACTCCGGGTTGTCACCGTTGCAGTTGCATCCCTGCTCGCCATCGGAGGCGTCGCCATTGCCCAACGCCCCAAAGATAACGTCTCTGCCGGACGCCATCCGAACCTCGCGGCCGCCCAGCGATTGAGCACCCAGGCTTACGCGAAAATCGTCGCCGCCCAGCAGGCCAATGAGTGGGACCTGCAAGGCCACGCCCAAAAAGCCAAGAATCTGCTGGACCAGGTCAACAACGAGTTGAAGCAAGCGGCTCAGGCATCCAACCAGAACAAAGGCAAGTAGTCCGCGGCTAGTCCGCCGTCCTCTGCGTTGCCGGCGCTCCCTGAGCGTTTCAGGCGGAGTGTGCCCTCAACCCCGAAGCTGGTGCTGAAGCCACGCTCGGGCCGCGCGCCAGTCCCGGAGGATGGTGACTTCGGACACCTTCAGCAGCTCGGCGATTTCGGCCACCTCCAGGCCTCCGAAAAACCGGCTTTCCACCATCATGGCTTGGCGCGGCTGCAGGCGGGCCAGTTCATCCAGGGCGCTGTCCAGCCCCACCAGATCGCGGTCATACGCGATCACGGGTTGCGCATCGCCAAACGTCACGACGGTGTCGTCCCCGCCGCGTTTACTCGCTTGCCGGCGCCGGGCCGCATCCACCAGCACCTGCCGCATCGCCCGCGCCGCGATTCGCTTGAAGTGCAACCGCGACGTCATGGAAAACTTCTGTGAACCCGCCAGTTTCAGCCACGCTTCATTCACCAAAGCGGTGGGATTCAGCGTCGCACTCTGGTCGCGGCGTTTGATCGTCGAAGCCAGCCGGCGCAATTCATCATAAGTTGCCGTGAACAGGTAATCCAGGTCTTGCTGATTCTGCTCTCCCCCGGGATCGCCAGGCTCGGATCCGTGAGTCATACGCCTAGATCAAAACCAATGTTATCACTGGTAACATTCTGGCGAGCTTGACCTGCAATGCCTTAGCGTATTGCCTCAGCGCGGATTTGCGCCCGATCTGGCGTTTTTAGAACTTGTCGGGGTCCAAATCGAAGGTTCTGAGCATGTAACTGTAATAACGTCCGTCATTTAGGAACGAAAGATACACTTCGTGCACCAGGTGGATAAACTTGCGCGCAACGTACTCGAAATCGCTTCCGGCCACCTTCAGCGTCAGCGAAAGATGGCCGCCACGATGCGCGGTAGAGATACGAACTTTGCGCCGGTCGATGCGGCGGTGCTCGGGCAACTCCTTCGAAAAGCGCGATTCGACAAATTCCTTAAAGTCTCGAATCATGGGCGAGCGCGCCGGAACCTCCGGCAGCACCACCGGCATCCGCATTGTCTTTTGTTTCACATCCAGGATCAGCTCAAAGAACCGGTCCTGGTGCCACAGCATTTTAAACGTGGTTTTCCCGCGCGTCGAAGGCCCCCTGCTGAAGCCGCGGAACACACCACGGGCGGCATAGCCTTCCAGAACCTGAGCTACCCTATCGACCGGCGAACTCACTTAGTGCGCGAACGCTCCGACGCCCGGCTCGGCCGGCAGCGCGATTCCCGGCGGGTAATCCCTGCCGGAGGTGAACTCCTTGAGCGCCTGGACGTTAATCAGCGTCGAGATCTGGTTTTTCGACGCTTCCTGGTAGGACCGCTTGAGCGCCGCGCGCAGGTCCTCGGGAGTCTGCACGTATTCGCCGCGCGCGCCCAGGCCTTCGGCCATTTTGTCGTAGCGAAGGTTTTCCTGGAACAGGTACATGTGCATAGAGCGCGCCGACCCCACCGCGCTCGGCCACATGCCCCAGGAGTTGTTGTTATAGATCACCGCGACAATCGGGATCTTGTACTTCGCCGCGGTGTCGAACTCGAACAGGCTGTATGCGATACCGGCGTCGCTCGAGATCACGAACACGGGCGCGCCCTTATAAGCGGCCTGCGGCCCAACGCCCCGCTGCACCGCCGCTCCGGCGCCCATCATCATGGCGACGTCCGGCCCGATGGCGCCGTACTGATAGGCGCAGGCCACGCCCTGGCCCGGCCGGTTGGCGCGCAGCCAGCGTGCTCCGAACAGGCCGCTGGTCCAGCCGCCGACCCCTGCAACGGTCTGTTTCGGATCGATATCTCCTTTATAAAGCAGATCGTGCACTTCCTTCGCCATCACCGCCGGATGGATGTGATTGGTCGCCTGGCTGTGCTTCAGGCCGAGAGCGTAGTCGTCCAGATTCTTCTTCTCGAATTTATCCCGCGCCGCGGCCAGTTCATTCACCCACGCGTCGCGCTTCTTGCGCGGTAAGTCGTTGGCAAGAATCTCTAAGAACGCCTTCTCGTCGCCAACGATACCCAAATCGAGCGGCCAGTTCCGGCCCAGGTCTTCGGCCACTGGATGGACGCGGATCGCCTTGATATCGGGGTTAAACCGAAACTCGCCCGGGCTCGGCATGCAATATTGGCCGACGAATACCACCAGGTCGGCGCTCATCAGGGCATCCGGAGCGAGCGAAGCGGACAGCCGGTGATTATCCGGGAACTGGCCGCGCATGGGGCCCGATCCGACCACCGCAAACTCCTGCTTTTCAGCAGCTTGCATCAATTCTTCCCAAGCCTTGCGCTGGAACACGCCCTGGCCGGCGATGAAGATGGGCCGCTCGGCTCGGTTGATCATGTCCATGGCGCGCTCCACTTCTTTGCGGGAGGGTTGCGCGCGCGATTCCGTCCGGTACTTCGCTTTGCTATAGAAATCCTTGAGCTTAGCGGGGTCGGTGAAGCGTTCCCGCGCCACCTCGCCGGGGAAATCGAGATGCACCGGTCCGGGAACGCCCGATTTCAAATTGCGAAACGCGCAAGCGCCGTATTCCCACACCCGGTCCGGCGCGATTAAACGCTTGCCATACTTCTTAATGCCTGTGGTGGTGGGCTGCTGATAGCCGGTCTGGATGAACGCTTCCCGATCGTCGCCGGCGATCTGCATATTGCTGGCAAGCACCAGCAGCGGCGTCCGCGCGGCATGCGCCGCGGCGATGTTCATGATCATGTGCGTGAAGCCGGGGCCTTCGGTGCCGGAACACGCGGTAACTTCTCCGGTAACGCGCGAGAAACCGTCTGCCATGGCGCACATACCGCCTTCGGTCCGTCCGCCGTAAGCGGGGACGCCGGCGGCGGCGATGGCGTTGATCACCGTATAGTTTCCCGGGCAGCAGAACAGAGCCGCTAAGTCTTCCTCTTTGCATTGCTTAGCGAAGACTTCGGCGCCGGTCATGCCCTTGCCGTCAAACGAACCGACCTTGGCCGCTTCGCTCAGATTCTCCGGAATTTCTTTGGGGATGCGGATGGAAGGAATCGGCGGCGCGGCCAGAATCGTGCCTGGCTTCAACAGCGTAGCGGCTGCGACGGCGCCCATTCCAAAATTCCGGCGCGATGTTTTCTCGTTCATAGGTCAATGCCTTTCTTTTTGTTCCTGTAATGGCGGACGCATGGAGTCCGGCCACAGGCTGCGGATGTAGTTGACTAAGTGCCACAGATCCTTCTCGTTAGGAACCTGCGGCTGGAACGATGGCATGGTGTCGCCGGCTCCGTCGCGAATGCTGCGGAAAATCTCGCCTTCGCTGGTGCCGCTTTTCCAGACTTTGGGCGAAGTGAGATCGGTGGCGTCGCCCATGATGTCGATGGTGGCTTTGCCGTCCTGACCGTGGCAGCCGGTGCAGTAGCGGACAAACATGGTGCGGCCCTCGGCAATCGACTTCCTGGTGTAGGGGATGGGGCTTTTCAGCTTTTTGGCGTCTTCACGGGAGATTTTATCCGACTGCGCCGAGGCGAGAAACACACTGCCGCAAAACAGCAGAAGGGCGTTTCGCACGCGCACGGATCAAACTCCTCTCACGGACCGGCCGGTATGGACTGAGGCTATCAAGCGGAGGTGTCCGTGTCAAACGAACAGATGGGGCAGTTGGTTCGTTCAGTTACCGTTTCGCGGTCCGCTTGGGAGCATCCTGCGGCCATTGAATGGTGGGGCGGCGCTTGTGGATGGCACAGTCTCGCAGGAATAGATTGATGAGATTTTGATACGGCATTCCCAACTCAGCGGCCATTTGCTTGAAGTAGTCGACGGCCGTCGTGTCGAGGCGAATGGTGATCTGGCGTTTGAGTTGACCGGCGTAGGGGTTCTTTCGGGATTTGGAAAAATCGTATTCCGTTCTCATTTCAGTCTCCAATACATCTTTTCTTCCCTGGCTGTCGCGCGCCGCGCCGAAATCAAGCGAATCACCAAGTCGGACTTCCGATAGCAGTGACTGATGAGAAGGCAGCGCGCCTGCGAGCTAAAACCGAGCAGAAGGAACCGGGATTCGTGCCCGGAATGATCGGGATCGTCGATCAAGCGTGCACTCTCGTCGGGAAAAACAGTTTGTGCTTCATCGAATGACACGCCGTGCTTGACCAGGTTGGATCGGGCCTTGCGCCGATCCCAGGCAAATTCTATATTGCCCACAGCATTATTCTAGCAATATATGACATGGAGGATTCATGGGATCTGACTGGACTCACGCGCCCTTGAGGGGCCGGCGGCGGGACTCAAAGAATTTCCAGAACCTCGTCGAGCGAGAGGAAGATCGGCTCCATTTACTCGGCCAATTTCTGGAAGGCCTTTCCGTAGCGATTGTGCGCCCATTCCTGGGCTGCCTCGAACTTCTTCCGGCGGCTGGAGGGCTTCGCGGGCGCGACGATCAGTTGTTTGCCGTCGGTAGTGACTTCCAGGAGGGTTTCGGGATCGATCTTCAGGAGGTCGAGAATGGGACGATCGATGACTAATGCCAAGCTGTTTCCGTGTTTGGTCAGCTTCTTCACCATGGGGGACTCCGTATATCCAATGTATCACCAAACGCTAAATGATAAGATGGCGGCGTGACTGCACCTACTCATGAAGCATCCGCTACGATTGAACGCGATTTGGCCGGCGACCTGGTTCACGTTGTCGAAGAAGCCGCCATTGCGGCGGCCCGAACCATGGGGCAGGGGGATCGATCTGGTTCGGACCAGGCTGCCGTGCAGGCGATGCGGCACGCGTTTGAAGAGGTCCAGATCGAGGGCAATATCGTCATCGGGGAAGGCGAGCGCGATGAAGCTCCCATGTTGTACATCGGGGAGAAAGTCGGCGCGCCGCCGCCTCCCGGGGTGCAGTATCCGCAGGTGGATATCGCCGTCGATCCGCTCGAAGGGACCAACCTGTGCGCGCTGGGGACGGCCAATTCGATTGCGGTGCTGGCTGCGTCGGAACCGGGCGGGCTGCTGCACGCGCCGGATTGCTACATGGAAAAAATCATCGCCGGGCCGGCGTGCCGCGACGCTTTGGATATCGACGCGCCGGTGAAATATAACCTGAAAGCGATTGCGCATTGTCTCGACCGGCAGGTGCGGGACCTGGTGATCATGGTGCTGGACCGGCCTCGTCATGAGGAGTTGATTACGCAGATCCGGGCATCGGGAGCACGCATACGTTTGATCCCGGATGGCGATCTTTCGGCGGGGATCGCTGCGGCGGTTCGCGGGGCTGGCGTGGACGCGGTGTTCGGAACGGGCGGGGCTCCGGAGGGTGTGATTACGGCGGCGGCGCTGCGGTGCCTTTCGGGCGAGATGGTGGCCCGGCTGAAAGTGGACACGCCGGAGCTGAAGGCTCGCGTCGAAAAGATGGGGATTCGCGATCCGAAGCGCATTTATACGGCTCGCGATCTGGCACCGGGGCAGCAGATTATTTTCGCGGCGTCGGGAGTGACGGAAGGCGCGCTGCTGCACGGGGTGCGATTCTTCGGGGACGGCTGCCGGACGCACACGCTGGTGATGACGTACGGGTCGAGAAAAGTGCGGTTTGTCGACACGGTGCACATGTTTCAGGAGCCGGGGCGGCGGGGCGTGCGGCTGTATTAAAGAAGCGAGACAGGCGAACGGAAATCAACACAGAGCGTCATTGGAGTTTGCGGATCCTGCCGCTTGCTCACAGTCTGTTTGAAAACACGACCATCAACCGCTTCCTGCGGTCGCGGCTCGGTGCCGCAGTGAGTGGATTTCCACGTGCTACGACGCTGTTGCCGATAAGCCAGTACGGGGAGACAGGCGCGTACTAAGTCGAATAGAGGCATGCAGAAACCGCTGCGCGCGGCCGATGTGCTCAATGACGGCCCGCAACGGAGCGCGCGGGGCGGGATGATGTTTCGCGGAAAATCGCTCCCATTATTTCAGGAATCCGACACAATGAGCGCAGTTCTCGATCCAATTGAAGCTGAACCATCCTTAAATGCTTTGGATGAAGCCCTGGCGAAGGCGGTAGAGGAACACGAAGCATCGAGCGTGGTGCCACCGGTGCCGGAGACGATCGTGGAGGCCGGCATTGCGCCGGCCATCATCGAGCAGTTGATTCTGAAATACCTGTATTACCGCGGCGAGATGGTGGGACGCGAGATCGCCAGCCTGCTGGGGTTCAAATTCAGCCTGATCGACGAAATGATGGAGACCATGAAGCGGCAGCACTTCGTGGCGGTGAAGAAATCGCTGGGGATGGGCAACATTTCGGGCGTGTTCGTGCTGACGGAATCGGGGCGCAACCTGGCGCGCGAGTTTCTGGAAACGAATCAGTACGCGGGTCCGGCTCCGGTGCCGTTGTATCAATACGCGGAAATGGTCCGGCAGCAGAAGCTAAAGGACAATTGGCTGAGTCCGGAGCTGCTGGTGAAAGCGTTCCGGCATCTGGTGGTGGAGCCGGACATTCTGGCGCAGATCGGGCCGGCGGTGAATGCGAGCAAGTCGTTTCTGATTTACGGGCAACCGGGGAACGGAAAAACGGCGCTGGCAGAATCGCTGTTCCGGGTCGAAAGCGAGCCGATTTACCTGCCGTACGCGCTGGAGTGCCAGGGCAACCTGATCCAGCTTTACGATCCGATTTATCACCAGAAGATCGAGGAAGAGGAGTCGGAGATGTCGGCGTTCGCGACGCAACTGGATCACGACGGGCGGTGGTTCAAATGCCGGAGGCCGTTCATCATCACGGGCGGCGAGCTGACGCTGGAGATGCTGGATTTGAGTTACAACCGGCACTCGAAAGTTTACGACGCGCCATTTCAGTTGAAGGCGAACAACGGGATTTACCTGATCGACGACTTTGGGCGGCAGAAGGCTACGCCGGCGGAGATTTTGAATCGGTGGATCGTGCCGATGGAGCGGCACATCGATTATCTGTCGTTCCAGGCGGGCGGCAAAATGACGGTGCCGTTCGAGGCGTTCTTGATTTTCTCGACCAACTTGCGGCCGGATAACCTGGGCGACGAGGCGTTTCTGCGGCGCATCCAGTACAAGATGTTCCTGAGGAGTCCGAAGGCGCCGGAGTTTATCCAGATTTTCAAGCGGTTTGCGGAGTCGCGCGATTTGACGTTAGAGGACGGGGTGGCGGAAGGATTCGTGCAGAGGCATTACATCGATGGGGAGAAGCGGTTTCGACGGTGCCATCCGCGCGATGTGATTACGCACGCAATCGACATACTGAATTTCGAGCGGAGGCCGATGTCGCTGAACGAGGAAGTTCTGACACGGGCGTTCCATAGCTGCTTTGTGGAGAATGTCGACGTGAACGACTAGGCCGCCGCGTCCGCCGTCGGGGTCTTGCGCGAATCCTGGGGAATGCGTTGGGGTGAGGCCACTTGAAAAAGGGGACAGACCGCTGTGTCCACTGTAGGGTTTTTGCGCGGATCCGAGGTGGTGCGTTGGGGACACAGTGGTCAGTCCCCTTTTTCAACGGGCCAGTCGTGTTTTAGCATTCCGAATACCAGGAGATCGTGGTAGCGGTCCTTCACCAGGTGCGCTTCACGGCGGGTGCCTTCCAGAACGAATCCCAGGCGCTGGGCGACGGCTGCGCTTTTGGCGTTGGTGGTGGCGCATTGGATTTCGACGCGATTCAGGTTCCACTCGGTGAAGGCGTGGTTCACGATGGCGCGGCAGGCGCCGGTGACGATTCCCTGGCCCTGAAAGTCGCGGGCGATCCAGTAGCCGATTTCGACTTTGCGGTTTAACCAATCGATTTTCAGCGTGCCGATGACGCCGACCAAGCGGGTGTCTTTCCAGATTCCGGCGGCGAACCCTTCATTGCGGGCGAATTGTTCGAGGGAAGAGCGGATGAAGCTAAGCGAGTCGTCTTCGGAATGAGTGGCGTCGACGAAGGGGAGTCCGCGCAAGTGCTCGCGATTTTCTTCGATGACGGCGAAAAGAGTGGGGGCGTTACGCTCCTCCAGAAGGCGCAATTCGAGGCCGGGACGGATGGAAACTCCAAACATGCTCCATTCTCCTATTTAACGACTGCTTTGTGAAACCGGAGTTTTGCGGTGGGGTGAGGCCAGTTGAAAAAGGGGACAGACCGCTGTGTCCACTGTCGGGGTCTTGCGCGAAACCGGGGTTTTGCGTTGGGGTGAGGCCAGTTGAAAAAGGGGACTGACCGCTGTGTCCACTGTCGGGGTCTTGCGCGAAACCGGGGTTTTTGCGTTGGGGACACAGTGGTCAGTCCCCTTTTTCAACGCCTAGTATGAACAGCAAATCCCAAAATCGGACAACGGGATCTTTGGGAAGTGAGTTTTTTTGTGTTGTTTAGCGATGGTCCCGGGATTGCCTGCGCACTTCGATACAATCGAGTCACAGTTGGTTTTATGGAGACAGCGGAATGAAGAGCCCCAGCGATGGGCGGGTGCTTATCGCGGACGATCAACCGGATGTGCTGGAGGCGCTGCGGCTGCTGCTGAAGGGGCAGGGACTCGAGATTGAATCGGCGACGTCGCCGGCGGGGATTCTGGCCGCGCTGGAGACGCGCGATTTCGATGTGGTTCTGATGGACCTGAACTACACGCGGGACACGACGTCGGGCCAGGAGGGGCTGGACACGCTGTCGCGGATTCAGGCGATCGACGCGATGGTTCCGGTGGTGGTGATGACGGCTTGGGGCAGCGTCGACCTAGCGGTGGAGGCGATGCGGCGGGGGGCTCGGGATTTCATACAGAAGCCGTGGGATAACGCGCGGCTGATGACCATCGTGCGGACGCAGGTGGAGCTGAGCGCAGCGCTGCGGCGGGGGCAGCGGCTGGAGGCGGAGAATCGTCTGCTGCGGACGGAGGGGCGGCCGACGATGATCGCGGAATCGCCGGCGATGCAGCCGGTGCTGCAATTGATCGCGCGCGTGGGGCCGTCGGATGCCAATGTTCTGATCACGGGGGAGCCGGGCACGGGGAAAGAAGTGGTGGCACGGACGCTGCATGCGGTTTCGGTGCGGGCCAATCGGCCGATGGTGACGGTGAACGCGGGCGGACTGGCTGAGGGGGTTTTCGAGAGCGAGCTGTTCGGGCACGTGAAGGGCGCGTTTACGGACGCGAAGATGGATCGCGTGGGAAGGTTCGAGCTGGCGGATGGAGGGACGCTGTTTCTGGATGAGATCGCCAATGTGCCCATGAATCTGCAGGCGAAGCTGCTGCGGGTGCTGGAGATTGGGGAGATGGAACGGGTGGGGTCGTCCAAGACGCGTCGCGTGGATGCGCGGGTGATTTCGGCGACGAACGCGAATCTGGCTGAGGAAGTGGGGGCGTCACGGTTCCGGCAGGACCTGCTGTTTCGCTTGAATACGATTGAGATTCATCTGCCTCCGCTGCGGGAGCGGCGCGAGGATATTCCGCTGCTGGCGTCGCATTTCCTGGGAACGCACGCGCGCCGGTATCGTAAGAACTTGCAGGGCTTCGATCCGGCGGCGATGCAGGCGTTGCTGGAGAATCCGTGGCAGGGAAATGTGCGGGAGCTGAATCACGTGATTGAGCGGGCGGTGTTGATGGCGCAGGAGAGCTCGGTGCGGCCGGCGGATCTGGCGCTGCGGTCGGGATCGCAGAGCTCGCTGCGGCTGGAGGACATGAGTCTCGAAGACGTGGAGGCGTTCCTGATCAAAAAGGCGCTGGCGCGTTACAACGGGAACGTCAGCCATGCGGCGAACGCGCTGGGGTTGAGCCGGAGCGCGTTGTATCGGAGATTGCAGAGATACGGGTTATAAGGAAGCGAAAAAAGCGGTCAGACCGCTCGGTCCACTGTCGGGGGCTTTGGTGAAGGCGCGGTACGATTCTGGGGACAGAGTAGTCTGACCCCTTTTTCCGGACACTTTGAAATGGATTTTTCCCGCTTCAAGCCGGTTCATGAAGGGCGCATCCTGCTGCTGGCGCTGGTGGCGGGGCTGCCGGGAGTCGCCACATCGATGTTCATTCTGTGGTATGGCGACTATGCGCCGAAGCTCCAGTGGACGCTGACGGTGGTGATTGTCGGGGCGTGGTGGGGATTCGCGGCGGCGGTGCGGGAGCGGGTGGCGTCGCCATTGCGGACGCTGGCAAATCTTCTCGAAGCGATGCGGGAGGGGGATTATTCGATTCGCGGGCGGACGGGGGATCACGAAGATTCGCTCGGAGACGTGATGGCGCAGGTGAATGAGATGGGCGCGACGCTGCGGGCGCAGCGGTTGGGTGCGCTGGAAGCAACGACGCTGCTGCGCAAGGTGATGGAGGAGATCGACGTCGCGATTTTCGCGTTCGACGGCGACCGGAAGCTGAAGCTGGTGAATCGCGCGGGCGAAAGACTGCTGGCGCAGCCGGCGGAGCGAATCATGAACGCGGAAGCGGGGACGCTGGGGTTGAGCGAGTTTCTGGAAGGCGACGAAACGCAGAATATCCAGAGGACGTTTCCATCGGGGTCGGGACGCTGGGGAATTCATCGCGCGATGTTCCGGGAGGGCGGGCTGCCGCATCAACTGCTGGTGGTGACGGATCTGACGCGTGCGTTGCGCGAAGAGGAATTGCAGGCGTGGCAGAGGTTGGTGCGCGTGCTGGGGCATGAGCTGAATAATTCGCTGGCGCCGATCAAGTCGATTGCGGGAAGCCTGGAGATGCTGGTGAAGCGGGACCCGCTGCCATCGGACTGGAGAGACGATATGCAGCGGGGGTTGTCGATTATCGCGACGCGGAGCGAAGGGTTGAGCCGGTTTCTGGGGTCGTATGCTCGGCTGGCGAAATTGCCGCGGCCGGTGCTTGCGCCGGTGGATGTGGGGGCTTGGATTCACCAGGTGACGGGACTGGAACAGCGGATTCCGCCCGTGATTCAAGAGGGTCCGGAGATGGTGATTCAGGGGGATCGCGATCAACTGGATCAGTTGCTGATTAATCTACTGCGGAATGCGGTGGACGCGTCGCTGGAGACTCACGGAGGGGTGACGGTGTCATGGGCGCGGCTGGGAGGGCTGCTGGAAGTACGGATTCAGGACGAGGGGCCGGGGTTGTCGAACACCGCGAATTTGTTTGTGCCGTTCTTCACGACGAAGCCGGGAGGGTCGGGGATCGGGCTGGTGTTGTGCAGAGGGATTGCGGAGGCGCACGGAGGGTCGCTCGATTTGAAGAATCGGACGGACCGGCAGGGGTGTGAGGCTCGGCTGATTTTGCCGGCTTAGTTTCTTCAGAGGATTGCTGAAAAAGGCGTCAGACCGCTATGTCCCTTTTTTCAACAAGCTGTCAGGGCTTGGGTTTCCAGAGGCCGATGGTGTTGCCTTCGGGGTCGGCGAACCAGGCGAAGGTTCCGGTGGGGATGTCGACTGGAGGGACGAGCATTTTTCCTCCCAGCGACGCGGCCTGATCGAGATATTTCTGGACGTCGTCCACTTGCACGTAAAAGATGGTGTAGCGGAACGGCTCATGTCCAAGCTCGGTGATGTGGCCTTGAATGCCGCTTTGGCTCGCGGTGTTAATCATGGCGGCGGGCGGCATCGGAGTCATTTGCCAGCCGAATAGGGTTGAGAAGAATTGCTGCGTTTTTTCGCGGTCTTTGCAGCCTATTTCGAAATGGACAACGGGTTGACCCATGTTTGTCTCCTGGTTGGTTCGTTTCTCTTGAAGAGGATAATCTAAAAAGGGGGCGTAGCGCGATGAATCTCGAAATCCGGGAACCCGAGTTGGAGCGGCGCGTGAGGGAGGGGATTGAGAGCGGGCAATTCCGCGACGTCGACGAGCTGCTGCACAAAGCGCTGGACGAACGTGCGGGCGTGCTCGACTGGTCGCAATGTGCGGCGGTGGAGAGCGTGCCGGGGAAGGCGGGCGGGGCTTGGGTATTTCGGAATACGAGGATGCCGGTCGCGGCTGTGTTTGAGAACCTAGTGCTGGTCGAGATTCCGTTTCTATAAAGCCCGATTGGCGTAGTTGCGTTGGTAATAGGTTTGATATTCGCCGGACTTCACGTGGGCGATCCAGGCGGGGTTGGCGCGGTACCAGTCGATGGTCGTGCGGAGGCCTTCCTCGAAAGGCATTTCGGGTTTCCAGCCGGTTTCGCGCATCACTTTCTCGCTCGACAGAGCGTAGCGGCGGTCGTGGCCGGGACGATCTTTCACGGTTTGCATCAGAGTTTCCGGGCGTCCGATGGAGGCGAGCAGAGTGCGCACCACTTCGATGTTGGGAAGCGCGCGGCTGCCGCCGATGTTGTAGATTTCTCCTTCGCGGCCGCGGTCGATGACGGCGCGGATGGCGCGGCAGTGGTCGTCGACGTAAAGCCAGTCGCGAATTTGCATGCCGTCGCCGTAGATGGGAAGAGGCTGGTTGTCGAGCGCGTTGGAGATCATCAACGGGATCAGCTTTTCCGGAAATTGATAGGGGCCGTAGTTATTGGAGGCTCGGGTCACGATGACGGGGAGGCGATAGGTGACGAAGTAGGAAAGGGCCAGGAGATCGGAGCCGGCCTTGGATGCCGAATAGGGGCTGCTGGGACGCAAAGGATAATTTTCGTCGGCGTCGTGGGGCGGAGCGATGCTGCCGTAGACTTCATCGGTGGAAACGTGAAGGAAGCGCGGTGTGTGATGGGTCCGGGCGGCTTCGAGAAGTGTGAAGGCGCCGCGCAGGTTGGTTTCAAAGACGGGCGCGGGGGAGAGGATGCTGCGGTCGACGTGGGATTCGGCGGCGAAGTTGACGATCACGTCGGGCTGAACTTCGGCTACCAGGGAGTGGACCAAGGCGGCGTCGCAGATGTCGCCGTGGACGAAGCGGTAAGCGGGATCGCTAGAGATGGCGGCCAGGTTTTCCAGGTTGCCGGCGTAGGTGAGTTTGTCGAGATTGACGACGGTGGGCTTGCCGCCGGGATATTTCAAGAGCAAACGGATGAAGGCGCTGCCAATGAAACCGGCGCCTCCCGTCACCAGGAATTTCATTTGTGTTGTAGTTCCCAATCGTACTGAATGGACGGATCGTTATGGGCGATGCGGCCTTCGTCCCGCGGATCGTAGAGGCGATTGGTGACGTAGACGAGTATGGCTGGGTTTTCGCCGATCACTTTATAGCCGTGTCCGACGCCGGGCGGAATCAGGATCTGCCAGGGGCGCAGGGCGCCGACGTACATGGTGTTTTTCACGCCGAAGGTGGGTGAATCGGGGCGCAGGTCGACCAGGCTGACCTGGAACATTCCAGAGGCGGGGACCCACAGATCGGTTTGAAAGCGGTGGAAATGGAAAGCCTTGATGGTTCCCGGGTAGCTGAGCGCGGCGGAAACCTGGGTGGTTTCGGGAGGGAAGTGCTGCGCCAGGCCTTGCTTCATGCGGATGACTTCGAGGAAGTAGCCGCGGTCGTCGGGCCAGAGATCGTAGGGACGGGCGCGAACGCCGTCGACGAGATCGGGGGAATCGGCGGTGCGGATGACTTTGCCGATGCCGGGCTCGCAGTGGGGAGTGGAGATTGGAACAGAATCGGTGGCGGAGCTCACTTCTGACAGATTAGCGCGGACGCATCGCGATGCGCCATGCGCTTTCGCTATTCGGCTACCAGAGTAATTTGGCCTACGCCGCCGTTCACGTCGATGTGGATAGTGACGGGGGCGTTTTCGTGCGCGGCATTGATCCACGATCCGTTGCGCTTTTCGAGACCGCGGACGTTGATGTCGCCGATGCCGCCGTGGGCGTTGGCGACGATTCCGACGGTGTTGGGCAAGTACACCGTGGCTTGACCGACTCCGCCGTTGATCCTGACGGTGTAGTCGCGCTGCGGCTTGCCGGTGAGGTCGAGGCGCAGCTCGCCGACGCCGAGGTTCACTTCGAGGCTGCGCAGGCTGACGCCGCCCAGGTTCATGCGGGCGGTTCCGGCGCCCAGGTGGGTGGTGATATCGAGCGGCACGTCGTTGTTGAAGCGGAGGTTCCATTTATAGTCGACGTGCGGGCCGCCGCTGTGTATGCCGCGGGGCTGTTCGACGGTCAATTCGCCGCGGAAGCCGGTGGAGGTGTACCGGACGACCGGTTTCCAGGAGGCGATGTTGTAGGTGAAATCGGCGTCGAGCAACTTGGGGGAGCCGCCGCCGACTTCAAGCTCGCCGGCGCCCATCTTGATTTCGACGCGAGCCATTTCGGACTTGTCGAGGTCGATGGACTGGGTTTCGTGCACCGTGGGCCCGGCGTGGTCGACGACCATATCACATCCGCCGATGGCGAGAAGCGCCAGGGCAAGCAGCAGTGGTTTCATGTGAATCCCCGAATGGATGATACGCGATTGCGGACGGAATTGTTCCGTTTACGTTGTCAAACCCGCCAATAGTCCGGGCGCCAGCTTTGAATCGCTTGTTTAATTTGCTTGGGATCGAGATTGGTCTTGAGGGTATTTTCGATCAGAGCCGGGATTTCGCTGTCGGAGGCGAAGCGGATGGCGATGAGCTGCTGTTCGGTCAGTTCGTAGATGCGGGACTTAAGGGGCTCGGAGAGGAGGCGTTCGAGGCGGAGGCGCTCCTCCAGACGAATGACGCGATCCTGAACTTTCAATGCATAGAGGCGGATTTTGAACACAGCGATGATCGCCCAGATTACGACGACGACATGGGCGGCGGTCATCCAGCCGGGGTCCTTGAAAAGCTGGTAGCCAGTGTCGACGAGCATCAGGAGCCCGACCGGCAACAGGAAGAAGTGGAATAACGGGTCAACCTTCGCGTGGTTTTGAAGTGTCTGTGGTTTCTTTTCCATGTTCGTCGTCCTTACTCAAGCGTGAGTACAACCTAAACGTTGTAAACAATCGTAACATTGTAAATCATGTCTACCAGTCCAATGCAACGACCAACGGTGAATCGTCAGTTTGTGCTGTCCTCGCGTCCGGTGGGGATGCCGAAGGAATCCGACTTCAAGCTGGTGGAGACTCCGATTCCGGAATTGAAGGACGGCGAGATGCTGGCGGAGGCGCTGTATCTGTCGGTGGACCCATACATGCGCGGGCGGATCAGCGGGATGAAGAGCTATGCGGCTCCGGTGGAGATCGGCCAGGCGATGGTGGGCGGCGGCGTGGCTCGGGTGGTGGATTCGAAGAACCCGGGGTTCGCGGTGGGAGACGTGGTGGACATTTACATGGGCTGGCAGACGCACGCGGTGTCGAACGGGCGCGGGGCTCGGAAGCTGGACCCGAATGCGGCTCCGATTTCGACGGCGCTGGGCGTGCTGGGAATGACGGGGATGACGGCTTACTTCGGTTTGCTGGACGTGTGCGATCCGAAGCCGGGCGAGACGGTGGTGGTTTCGGGCGCGGCGGGAGCGGTGGGGTCGGTGGTGGGGCAGATCGCGAAGATCAAAGGATCGAAGACGGTGGGGATCGCGGGCGGGGACGACAAAGTGGAGTGGATCCGGCGGGAGTGCGGGTATGATGCGGCGTTCAATTACAAAACGACGGACAACTATGCGGCGAAGCTGAAGGAACTTTGTCCGAACGGGATCGACGTGTATTTCGACAACGTGGGCGGTCCGATCACGGACGCGGTTTTCGGATTGCTCAACGTGCATGCGCGGATTTCGATCTGCGGGCAGATCTCGCAGTACAACGCTACGAAGATGGAGACGGGTCCGCGGCTGCTAGGGGCGCTGATCGTGGCTCGCGCGAAGGTGCAGGGATTTCTGGTTTCCGATTACGCGGCGCGGTTCGGAGGGGCGATGGCGGAGATGGCCGGATGGGTGCGCTCCGGGCAGATCAAGTATCGCGAGGATATCATTGAAGGATTCGAAAATCTGCCGAAAGCGTTCATCGGATTGTTCGAAGGTGAAAACACGGGCAAGAGACTGGTTAAGGTGAAATAATCTGGATATGTTCAAAACGCTTGGCGCGCTGTTGATTGCGATGGTGGGCTCGGCGGCCGAGTTTCCGGCCGCGGTGGAAGGCGACTACACCATTCACGATTTCAAGTTTCATAGCGGCGAAACGCTGGCCGATCTGAAGCTGCATTACTACGCGATTGGCGACCCGAAGTCGCCGAACGTGGTGCTGGTGATGCATGGAACGGGCGGGACCGGGAAAGGGTTTCAGTCGCAAAACTTCGGAGGCCAGTTGTTCGGCGAAGGACAGCCGCTGGACGCGGCGAAATATTTCATCGTGATGCCGGATGCGATCGGGCATGGGCAATCCTCCAAGCCCAGCGACGGGATGCGGGCGCACTTTCCGAAGTATTGTTATCACGACATGGTGACGGCCGATTATCGTCTCTTGACGGAGCATCTGGGGGTGAAGCATCTGCGACTGGCGATGGGAACGTCGATGGGCGCGATGCATACCTGGATGTGGGGCGAGATGTATCCGGATTTCATGGACGCGCTGATGCCGCTGGCGAGCGCGCCGGTGGAGATCGCGGGGCGGAACCGTCTGCTGCGCGACATGATCATGGATGCGATCCGGTCCGATCCGGAATATAAGAACGGCGCCTACGATCATCCGATTCATGGGCTGCGGGCGGCGCAGTATGGGTTGACCATGATGACGTCGAGTCCGCTGCAAATGCTGAAGCAGTATTCGACTCGCGATCAGGCCGATGAGGGATTTGAAAAGTTGATGCAAACGGCGATGACGAAGGACGCGAACGACATGCTGTACCAGTTCGCATCGTCGACGGATTACAATCCGGAGCCGGAGCTGGGAAAGATCCGGGCGCGACTGATCGCGGTGAATTCGGCGGACGATCAGGTGAATCCGCCGGAGCTGGGGATTCTGGAGCGGGACATCAAGCTGGTGAGACACGGGCGCTATATTCTGATTCCGACCAGCGATGAGACTCGCGGGCACGGGACGCATTCGATCGCGAAGTTGTGGAAGCAATACGTGGTCGAGCTGCTTGGGGCGCAGATCAACGCGGATCAACGCTAGCGATTTCGTTCCTGCTGTAGAAGGACTGCGGAAAACGCTGCTTCTAAACGCTCGTTTCAGGCACCGATGTAACGGGCGTACAGGCTGCGGGCGAGGCCGATGTCGGTGGTACCCTTCACGATGGCGCGGCCATCAGGGAATACGGTGAGCTCATAGGGATCGAGCGTCACGCGCAGGGCGAATTCGTTGGCGCGAACGGGAGCCAGAGTGGAGAGGCTGCGGGCCAGTTCCTGAAGATCGACGGGGCGGGCGCGTTCGTGGATCTGCACGGCGTTGCGGCCGCACAGGCTGATGGGGGCGCGGCGGGAGCCGTCGAGATAGGCGAACTGGCGAAGGACGCAGCAGGGGCACGACGGATCGCGCGCAGGCGGGTGGAGCTGGCGGATTTCGCCGGACCAAACGTCGACGGTGGTGAGGCGCGCCACAATCGGGTTGCCGGAAAGAATTTTGAGTGCATCGGCGGTTTGCAAGGCGGCGATGGTGGCGGTGACCGCGCCCAAGACGCCGGCGGATTCGCAGGTGGGCTGCGCGCCCTGGGGAGGGTCGGGATAGACGCAGCGGAAACAGGCCGTGCTGCCGGGCAGGATGGCGAGCTTCAGCCCATAGCTTCCGACGGCTGCGCCGTAGATCCAGGGGACGCTGTGACGCACGGCGGCATCGTTGATCAGGTAGCGGGTTTCGAAATTGTCGGTACCGTCGAGGATCAGATCGAGGTTCTCCAGAAGCTCGGCTGCGTTGGACGGGGTCAGATCCGCGACTACGGGTTCGAGAGCCACATCGGAGTTGATTTGCGCCAGCCTGCGGGCGGCGGCGGCGGCTTTGGGGGCGGCTTCGCGCGCGTCGGATTCGTCGAAGAGGAACTGGCGCTGCAAATTGCCGAGCTCGACGATATCGCGATCGATGAGACGCAGATGGCCTACGCCGGCTCGCGCGAGGGCTTCGGCTTGCACGCTGCCGAGGGCGCCGCAGCCGACGATGGCGACTCGTGCGGCCCGGATACGGCGTTGGCCTTCTTCGCCGAGCGGGGCGAAGCGGATCTGCCGGGAGTAGCGTGAGGCGTCGGCTTCCATCGTTAACACGATGGTAACAGCGATGGTAACCGCAAGGTGTGCGTTATCATTGGGCTAAGTGCGTCCGCCGGTGCTGGTTTTGTCGCTCTTTGCCGTCGTAGTCGCGCAGGCACAGACCTCGAGTCCCGATTTCGACCACGGCGCGTTCGAAGGGAAACCGATCGGGCGCATCGAGTTCGATCCTCCGAACCAGCCCCTTCCGGCCGATGAATTGGGGCGATTGCTGCCATTCCAGGCGGGGTCCACGCTGAAGCTCGCCGACATTCGCGCGGCGATTCAGAAGCTTTACGAAACGGGACGCTACTCCGATGTGGGGATTTCGGGGGACTTGGATCACGCGGGCGCGGTGATCCTGCGAGTCTCCACGCAGCTTGCCTATTTCGTCAGCGGCGTCACCATGCAGGGGGTGGATGAGCCTCCGACGAAGGGGCAACTGGTTTCGGCGACGAAGCTGGAGCTAGGGAAGCCGTTCGAGGACAGCGAGATGGAGCAGGCGGCTGAAAACATGGTGGAACGGCTGCGCGCCAACGGTCTGTATCAAGCCAAGGTGACCTATCGTGTCGATCGCAATCCGGATACGGAGGAAGTGGGCATTCATTTCGACATTAACGCAGGGGACCGGGCACGCTTCGACGGAGTATCGCTGCTGGGAGACTTCACCAAGCCGGCGGAGAACATCGACAACGAAACGCACTGGCGGCGCGGTTTCGGCCCGGTGCGCTTTCCGGGATGGAAAAAGGTGACAGAGAGCCTGGTGCAGAAGGGCGTGAATCGCGTATTCGAAAGCTTTCAGCACGGGGATCATTTGCAGGCCTCGGTGAAGCTGGACCGGCTGGATTATCACGAAGGGACCAACACAGTGACGCCGACGCTGTCGATAGTGAGCGGGCCGATTCTGGAGGTGAAGACCACCGGCGCGAAAGTATCGATGGGCCGATTGCGGCAACTGATTCCGGTGTATCAGGAGCACACGGTGGACCGCAGCCTGCTGGTGGAGGGACGGCGCAACCTGATCGAGTATTTTCAATCGCAGGGATATTTCGACGCCGCGGTGGATTTCGAGGAGATCACGCCGGAGGCCGGCACGCAGGTGATCAACTACACCATCAGTCCCAATCTGCGCCACAAGCTGGAGCACATCGACATCCGCGGGAACCACTACTTCGACGAGCAGACGCTGCGGGAGCGCCTGTTTATCACTCCGGCGCGTTTTCTGCGCTGGCGCTTCGGACGCTTTTCGCAAAAGATGATGGATCGCGATCTGGATGCGATCCGGGCGCTGTACCATTCCAACGGTTTTCGAGAGGCGGAGGTGCGGGCGACGACGGCGGACGATTACAAGGGCGTGCACGGGCACCTTTCGGTGCAGATCGAGGTGCAGGAGGGTCCGCAGTGGTTCGTGAACAAAGTGGATCTCGACGGGTTTCCGGAATCGGATCTGCCGTATTTGCGGAGGGTACTGCAATCGACGGAAGGAGAGCCGTTCAGCGAGGCCAACGTCGCCGAGGACCGCGACAGCATTCTGAGCTACTACTTCAACAACGGGTATCCGGACGCGACGTTCGACTGGACGCAGACGCCGGGGCCGGCCGAGCATTCGGTGAATCTGGCGTATCAGATGAAAACCGGGAAGCGCGAGTATGTGCGGAGCGTGCTGGTGCGCGGGCTGGAGACCACGCGGCCATCGCTGGTGGACAAACGGATTCTGCTGAAGCCCGGGGATCCGCTGTCGCAAAACCGGCTGGCGGAGAGCCAGCAAAAATTATACGACCTGGGTATTTTTTCGAAAGTGCAGACGGCCATTCAGAATCCCGACGGCGACGAAGAGAGCAAATACGTGCTGGTGGACGTGGACGAAGCCAACCGGTATTCGTTCAACGGCGGCATCGGCGCGCAACTGGGGCGGATCGGCGGCGGCGTGACGACGTTCGACGAGCCCGCGGGCAGCACGGGTTTTGTGCCGCGCATTTCGCTGGGCGTCAGCCGGTTGAATCTTTTCGGAGAAGGGCGCACGCTGAGTTTGCAGACTCGTTTCTCGACCAGCGAGCAGAGGGCGCTGCTCAGCTATACCGCGCCGCAACTGTTCGGGTATGAGAACCTGACGCTGACCATATCCGGATTGTTCGACGAGTCGCGCGACATCCGGACGTTCGCAGCGCGGCGTTGGGAAGGCGCGATGCAGCTGGCGCAGCGTTTGTCGCGGTCGACCAGCATGCAATATCGCTTCACCTACCGGCGGGTGACGCTGACCGATCTGGTGGTGACCGCCGCGCTGATCCCGCTGCTTTCGCAGCCCGATCGAACGGGTCTGTTGTCGATGACCTTCATTCAGGACCGCAGGGACGACCCGATCAACTCGCACCATGGCTACTACAATACGATCGACGCGGGAATCGCGGTGAAGGCGCTGGGGTCCGAGACGGAATTTACGCGGCTGCTGATGCGCAATTCGACATATCATCAGATCGGGAAGGACGTGGTGCTGGCGCGCACGCTCCAGTTCGGCTGGATCCAAAGGCTGGCGGGAGAAACAGAGATTCCGCTGGCGGAACGGTTCTTCGCGGGCGGCGCGACGTCGAACCGGGCATTTCCGGATAACCAGGCGGGGCCGCGGGACCTAACGACGGGGTTTCCGCTGGGTGGCAACGCGTTGTTGATGCATTCGACGGAGCTGCGTTTTCCGCTGATCGGCGACAACGTCGGAGGGGTGTTGTTCCACGATATGGGCAACGTGTATTCGGATGTTCAGGACATCAGCTTCCGGTTCCGGCAGCACAATATTCAGGATTTCGACTACATGGTGCAGGGCGTGGGGTTCGGAATCCGGTACCGGACGCCGATCGGTCCCATTCGCGTGGATTTCAGCTTGAGCCCGAATTCCCCGCGGTTCTTCGGGTTTCAGGGCACCTTCGACCAGTTGCTGGCAGGGCAAGGGACGCTGACCAACCAGCGGATCAACATTTTTCAGTTCCATTTTTCCCTGGGGCAGACGTTTTGATGAAACTCGCGATCACGTTCCTGATGCTGGCGGTTGCAATGCGGGGGGAGATTCTGGATCGCATTGCGGTGAGCGTCGGGAAGCACGTGATTACGGAAAGCGACGTGGTGCGGGATCTGCGGGTGGCGTCGTTTCTGGACCGGAGGCCGGTGGATTTAAGCGGCGAACAGAAGCGCAAGTCGGCGGACCGGCTGGTGGACCAGTTCCTGATTCTGGAGGAAGCGGGGTTGACGCGGGTGGGGCTGACGACGCCGGAAGATGCGGCGAACATGCTGGCGCAGGTGAAGTCGCAATACGGGACCGAAGCGGATTACCGCGCGGCGCTGGCGCGGTATGGAATCACCGAAGCGGATGTGAAGAATCAACTGGTGGCGGGGCTGCGCGCGATGCGGTTCACGGATTTGCGGTTCCGGCCGGAGGTACAGATTCCTGTGGAGGAGCTGCGGGATTTCTACAACACGATGGCGGAGGAGGCGAAGCGCAAGAATCCGGCCGAGGTATCGACGTTTGAAGCGAGCCGCGAGCAGACGGAGAAATTGATGACGGATCAGCGGGCGGCGCAGGCGCTGGACCGGTGGCTGGGAATACGCCGGACGGAAACGCAGATTGTGTACCGCGAGCAGGTGTTCCAATGAGGAAATTCGGGCGAGTGATGTTGCGGGCGGGGGTGGCGCTGGCGATTGTGGCGGCGGCTTGCGCCATCGCGGGAATGCTGGTGGTGCGCAGCGGGTGGTTCCGGGAACGCGTGCGGG
The DNA here is from genome assembly GCA_963842485.1 of Terriglobia bacterium. GTDB lineage: Bacteria > Acidobacteriota > Terriglobia > Bryobacterales > Bryobacteraceae > Palsa-187. The sequence goes on from CAWJHI010000123.1 coordinate 179,968, forward strand.
AACGGATCATCGCGGAGATCGACAAGTCGACGGGAGGGCGCGCCGAGGTGGGCAGCTTCACGTTCGACTGGGCGCGCCTGACGGCCTCGGTATCGCCGGTGGTGATTCACGGAAAAGAGCGGGCGGGCGAGCAGCCGCTGTTGAGCATCCGGTCGGCGACGGTGGGGCTGCGCGTGATTTCGATGATCGAGCGCAAGTTCGATCTCGCGTATTTGCGGCTGGATCAGCCGGTGGCGCGGATCGTATTTTATCCCGACGGCAGCACCAACCTTCTGATCCACCAGGGAAATTGGGCGCAGGAGTTGTTGAATCTCGCGGTCCGGCGGTATGAGGTGAATGACGGGCTGATCGAGTATGACAATCGCAAGATTCCGTTGAACCTGCGCGGCGAAAACCTGCGCGCGGTGATGACGTACGACGCGCGGGGGCTTCGCTATCGCGGGGAACTGGGGTCGCGGCGCGTGCGGGTGATGGCGGGCGGGTTCGCGCCGATCGAAGTAGATGTAGCAGCGGCGTTCGGGATTGAAGCGTCGCGGATCGAGATTACGCGGCTGCGGGTGGCGACCAGGGAATCGCACGCGGATTTGAGCGGGGTGCTGGACAATCCACGGTGGCCGGCGGGGACGCTTCGAGTGACGGCGGCGATCGCAGTGCGCGAAGCGGTGGAGCTGTTCCAGTTGCCGGTGGCGGGGACGGGTTCCGCTGCATTTGACGGGCGCCTGTCGGTTTCGCCCGACGGGTTCGGGATCAATGGGCGAGTGAATGCCCGGGGGCTCGGTTATGCGTGGGATCGGGTGAAGGTGGAAGGCGCGGATCTGCGGGCGGATGTCAGGATGACGGCCCATCAGCTGACTTTGAGCGGAGTCACGATCGGCGCGCTGGGGGCGACGATCACCGGCGCGGCCGAGCTAAGCGACTGGCGCAAGTTTCACTTCGAGGGCGGGGTGGCGGGGCTGAGTGTACGGCAGGCCGCGGCGATAGTGACCGCGCGGCCGATCCCGTGGAACGGAATCATCGACGGGGGATTCAGCGTGGACGCGGTGGTGGGCCAGCGAGTGGCGAAAGTGCAGACGGCGGTGGCGATCTCGCGGGCGGGGGAAGGAGCTCCGATCGAGGGGCGGATCGATGCGGATTACGATCAGGCGGAAGGCAAGCTGCGGCTGGGAAATTCGCACCTGGAGACGCCGGCGACGCGGGTAGAGGCGTCGGGAACGCTGGGAGAGACGCTGGAGGTGCGGGCGGAATCGACCAATCTGGACGATCTGATTCCGGCAATCGCGATGGTGGATGCGAACGCGCCGAAGGATTTGCCGGTTAGGCTTACGAACGGGCGCGCGACGTTCAACGGGCGGGTTTCGGGGCCGCTGGACGATCCACGGGTCACCGGGCAGGCCAGTGTTACGAACGCCAGTGTCGAAGGGCACGCGTTCGATCGATTCAGTGGCGACGTGGAGGCCAGCCGCCGCGGAGTTCGACTGCAACACGCGGTGATCGCGCGAGGCGCGACGGAGGTGGCCGGATCGGGCGAGCTGGCGCCGCCGAATGAGGACGGAACCATCGCGGCGCAACTGACGGTCCGCAATGCACAGATCGCGGAGCTCGCCAAGGAGGCCGGCGTGGCCACGACGGTTACGGGGACAGCAGGGGCGACGATTCGGCTGAGCGGTCCGGTGAAGCGGCCGAGCGCGGAGATCGCGCTCCAGGTGGACAAGCCGGCGGCTTTCGGAGAGCAACTGGATGGTCTGCGGGCGAACGTCCGCTACTCGCCGGAAGCGATCGAAGTGACGGGCGGCGAAGCGGAGGGAGCTTCGGGAAAAGTGTTGTTTCAAGGCGGATATCGCCATGCCGCGGGCGACTGGAAGAACGGGGACGCGCAATTTGGGCTGACCGCGCAAGGGGTGGTGTTGTCGGCGATCCGGAAGTACGCGAGTTTGCAGACCGGGGTCGATTCGAAGATCGATGGGAAGGCCGAGGGAACGGCGCGAATCGCGAACGGCGAGCTGGTGGTGACGGCGGTGAACGGCGACGCACGGGCGCACGAGCGTTACCTGGGACCGGCAGGCGCTGGGTGATGTTTCGATCACCGCAAAAACACAGGGCTCGGATCTGGCGGTGCATGCGAGCGCCAAGGCGCGCGACATTTCGGTGGACGGCGACGGGTCCTGGAAACTGACCGGGGATGAAGCGGGATCGGCGACCATCCGGTTCTCGCGGACCAGCGTCGCTTCGCTGCATCGGGTGGTGATGGCGGGCGGTCCACTGGAAAACGCCGTGCTGCCGTTCGAGGGACTGATCGACGACGCGAGCGCGACGGTTTCGGTGGCTTTGCGCAAGCCGAAGGATTTTCACGCGGCGCTGACGGTGGGGACCATTCAACTGACCCCCAAACCGGCGCAGACGTTCCGGCTGGGGGTGCAGGCGCAGGACGTGGTGGTGAAGAACAGCGAGCCGGTGGTGGTGGACGTTTCGCGGAAGGAAGCGCGCATCCGGTCGGCGAAATTCACGGCGCGCGATTCGACTCTCGAAGCGAGTGGGGCGGTGGCGTTCGATGCGAAGGCCGGGTCCGATCTCAGCGTGCGCGGCGCGGTGAATCTGATCATTTTGCAATTGCTGAACCCGGATCTGGTGGCTCGCGGAAGGGCCACGGTGCAGGCGTCGATTCGAGGATCGCTGCGAGATCCGCAGTTGAACGGGCGGATGGAGCTGAATGGCGCGTCGCTATATTTGAGCGATCTGCCGAATGGCGTGGACAACGCGAACGGCGCAGTTATTTTCGACCGGAATCGCGCGACCATCGAAAAACTGACGGCTGAAACCGGCGGCGGCACCATCAATTTCGCGGGATTTATCGGGTTCGGATCGACGCTGGTGTACCGGCTGCAAGCGGTGGCGCAAAAAGTCCGGGTGCGGTATCCGGAAGACGTGAGCGTGACGTTCGATGCGACTCTGGCGTTGAACGGAACGTCGGATTCGAGCACGGTTTCCGGCGTGATCACGCCGACGCGGGCGGCCTTCACGCCGCGGGCCGACCTGGCGCAGATTCTGGCGCAGGCGGCCGGGACCGGCTCCCGCGACGGCCACTTCGAGCGACTACATCCGCGGCATGCAGTTCGATGTACGGATTCAAAGCGGGCCGAACTTCGAGTTGCAAACGTCGTTGACGCGCAATCTGGAAGCCGAGGTGGACCTGAGACTTCGCGGGACGCCGCTGCGTCCGGCGCTGCTGGGAACGGTTTCGGTGAATGAAGGCGAGGTGCAGATTTTCGGAAGTCGCTACACGGTGAATCGCGGCGATATACGGTTCGTGAATCCGGTCAGGATCGAGCCGATTCTCGACCTGGATCTCGAAACCAAAGCCCGCAGCGTTACGGTGAATATCGCGATTTCGGGAACGATGCAGAAGTTGAACGTCAACTACAGCTCAGACCCGCCCATGCAGCCGAGCGAGATTATCGCGCTGCTGGCGGTGGGACGCGCGCCCACCGATAGCGCGGGATTGAACGTGGCGCCGTCGAATTCGAGTTCCACCAGCCTGGTGGAAGCCGGCGGCGGTTTGATCGGGGAGGCGATTTCGGCGCAGCTCTCCAGCCGCCTGCAGCGCTTTTTCGGCGCGAGCCGGGTGAAGATCGACCCGACCATTACGGGCGCGGAATATCTGCCGCAAGCGCGGCTGATCATCGAGCAGCAGGTGTCGAACGAGATTACGCTGACCTATATTACGAATCTGAACCGGACGCAGGAGCAGATCGTGGAATTCGAATGGGATTTCAGCAGGCGATGGTCCGCCATCGCGACGCGCGATGCGAACGGGGAATTCGGAATCGACTTCCAGTACCGGAAACGATTCAAGTGAGCGCGGCGGAGATGGTGGAGCGTCAACTGCGCCGCCGCGGCATTCGCGACCCGCGTGTGCTGAGCGCTATGCTGCGAATTCCACGGGAAGAATTTGTGCCGGCCAAATTCCGGGACCGGGCCTACGATGACGAGCCGCTGCCGATCGGCCACCAGCAGACCATCACGCAACCGTACATGACGGCGGAGATGGCGGAGTTGCTGAACCTGCGCGGCACGGAAAAAGTGCTGGACGTCGGCTCGGGATCGGGATATCACGCGGCGGTGCTGGGAGGGCTGGCGCGGACGGTGATCTCGATTGAGCGAATTCCGGAACTGGCGGATTTCGCGCGCGCGAATCTGCGGCGCACGGGGCTCGATTCGAATGTCACGGTGCGGTGCGGAGACGGATCGCTGGGGATTCCGGAGGAGAGTCCGTTCGATGCGATTTCGGTGGCGGCGGGGTCGCCGGACGTTCCACCGGCGCTGATCGAGCAGTTGGGCGATCCCGGCATTCTGGTGATTCCGGTGGGCGGGCGCGAGGAGCAGAATTTGGTTATCGTTCGCAAGGAGCATGGAAAGATCACCACACGCGACGCCGCGGCGTGCCGGTTTGTGCCGCTGGTGGGCAGCGAAGGATGGCGGAAAGCGTAATGAACGAAAAGCTGGAGTTGTCTCCCGAGGAGATGCGGGCGCTGGGGTATCGCGTGGTGGATCTAATCGCGGATCATTTTGCGCGGATGCGCGAAGATCCGGTGGGCGTGAAAGGAGATCCAGCGGCGCTGCGGCCGGCGCTGCTGGAAGCGCCGCCGGCCAAGCCCGGAGCGCCTGGCGAGATTCTCGCGCGGCTGGAACGCGACATTTTTCCCAACACCATGAACATCTGCCATCCGCGATTTTTCGCGTTTGTGCCGGGGCCGTCGAACTTCGTGAGCGTGATGGCGGATGCGCTGGCGGCGGGATTCAACGTGTTCAACGGGTCATGGCTGGGAGGCTCGTCGGCGGCGGCGATGGAGCTGGCCGTGATCGACTGGTTTCGCGGGTGGTGCGGATTTCCGGAGGGAGCCGGCGGATTATTCGTGAGCGGCGGATCGATGGCGAATCTGACCGCGCTGGTGGCGGCGCGTCATGCCAAGCTGGACGATCGCGTGGAGCGCGCAACGATCTATTATTCGGACCAGACGCATTCCTCGATCGACCGGGCGCTGCGGGTGGTGGGTTTTTTGCCGGAACAGATCCGGCGGATTCCTTCGGACGCCGAGTTTCGGCTGCCGAGGGAAGCGCTGGCGGCGCGAATCGCCCAGGATCGCGCGGCGGGGCTGCGGCCGTTCGCGGTGATCGCCAACGCGGGGACTACCAGCACGGGAGCGGTGGATCCGCTGCGCGAGATCGCCGCATTCTGCCGCGCGCAGGATGTATGGATGCACATCGACGGCGCTTACGGGGCCGCGGCGGTGATCTGCGAGCGCGGGCGCACGCTGCTGGACGGGATCGCGCTGGCGGATTCGTTGTCGTTCGATCCGCATAAGTGGTTGTTTCAGCCGATTGAATGCGGCTGCGTGCTGCTGCGCGACGCGGCGCTGCTGAAGGCGACGTATCGCATCATGCCCGAATACCTGGCGGACGTGCATCGCAACGTGACGGAGGTGAATCCGTGCGATTACGGAATCCAGTTGACCCGCGGGTCTCGCGCGCTGAAAGTGTGGATGTCGATGCAGTATTTCGGGCTGGACGCGTTCCGCGCGGCGGTGGAGCGTGGGTTCGCGCTGGCCGAGCTGGCGGAAGCGAAGCTGCGCCGCATGCCGCGCTGGGCGGTGGTGACGGCGGCGCAGATGGGGATCGTGAGTTTTGAGCGGCGCGACGCTTCTGAGGCCTTTTATCACCGGCTGCACGACGCGATGTTGCGCGATGGATTCGCGCTGGCCACGTCCACGGTGCTGAATGGGCGAACGGTGTTGCGGCTGTGCACGGTGAATCCGCGGACCACGGATGCGGACGTCGAACAGACGCTCGACTGGCTGGATGCGCTGGCGGAATCACTTCCAGGCTAGATGTAGCGCGACGGCGCCGCCGGTCATGCGCTCGAATTCGACGCGCTCGAATCCGGCGTGGCGCATTTCGCCGGCGAGCTCGGCGGCGGACGGAAATTTGCGAATCGATTCGGGAAGATACGAGTAGGCTTCGCGGGAACCGGAGATCATACCGCCGATGGCCGGGAGCACGCGGGTGGAAAAAAAACCGTACAGGCTCGCGAAGACGCGGTTGGAGGGTTGCGAGAATTCGAGGATCGCGACCACTCCACCGGGCTTCAGTACGCGCATCAACTCCTGGAGGCCGGCGGTGTAGTTGGCGAGATTGCGGAAGCCGAAGGCGATGGTGATCAGGTCGAAAGACGCGGCGGCCAGCGGCAGCGAGAGAGCGTCGGCTTCAAACAGCGGCGAAAGGACCTTGCGCTGCGCGGCGACCAGCATGGGATGGCAAAAATCGCTGCCGAAGACCGCGGCGGTCTTGCGTTTTTCGATGGCGGCCAGAACGTCGCCGGTGCCGCAGCACAGGTCGAGCACGCGAGCATCGGGGCGCGACAACACTTCGGCGACACGCTGAACGGCGCGCGCGCGCCAGCGGCGATCGAGGTTGAAGGAAAGCAGATGGTTCAGCAGGTCATAATGACCGGCAATGCTGCCGAACATGCCGCGCACCCAGCGTGCGGCGGCCTGCTCCCCGCTGACTCCACGCGGCGTGGTTCCGGTCATGGGAGGACCGCTTGGATGGATTCGACCACCAGGCGAGGGTCGATTCCGGAGACGATCTTTACGGCGCCGATCCTGGTGGGGAGCACGAAATGCACTTTGCCCTGCACGGTTTTTTTGTCAGCGGAGAGGCGGCCCGCCAGGCTGGAAGCGGCTATGCCTTCGAGCGAAGGAAGGGGGCCATACAGGTTGATGACGCGTTCGATGGTCTGACGGCCGGCGGATGTCAGATCACCCGTTCGCTCCGCCAGCGCGGTTGCGGCGCGCATGCCGAATGCTACCGCTTCGCCGTGCAGGAAACGGCGGTATTGCGTTTCGGCTTCGAGCGCGTGGCCGACGGTGTGGCCGAAGTTCAGAATGCGGCGCAGGTCGCCTTCGCGCTCATCGGTGGAGACCACTTCGGCTTTGATGCGGACGGCTTCGGCGATGATGTGGTCGACGGCGGCGGGCTCCCGCGCAAGAATTGCGGGGGCGCATTCGTCAAACAGGCGGAACAACGCCCGATCGCGGATGATGCCGCACTTGATGATTTCGTACAGGCCGGAACGATACTCGCGTTCGGGAAGAGTGCCGAGCAGGGCCGGATCGATCAACACGACTAGCGGCTGATGAAAACTACCCAGCAGATTTTTTCCGGACACCAGGTTGACGCCGGTTTTTCCGCCGATGGCGGCATCCACCTGCGCGAGCAGCGTGGTGGGAACCTGGATCACGGGGACGCCGCGCATGAAAATGGCGGCCAGGAATCCGCCGACATCGTTGACGATTCCGCCTCCAAAAGCGATCACGACGCTGGACCGGTCGGCGCCGGCGGCGAGCATGGCTTCGGCCAGGGATTCCACTTCGGAGAGCCGTTTGCGAGTCTCGCCGCCTGCGAAAAAGAGGACTTCATCGGCGTGAATCGCGGGGCCGTGCAGGTTCCAGACGTCCTCAGTGGTGACGACGAAAACCTTGCCCGAACGCGCGGGAATAAACTCCGCGACGCGGCGCACGGAGCCGCGCTCGACTACGGCGTCATAGGTTCCCTGGGGCGTTTCCACGCGAAAGGCGGGCATACGTTCGTTGTACCATGGGCCTGTTGCCTCAACGGAACGTCTATCCGATTTTCTTCCTGTTCCTGTTTTTTGCCGCCCCTCTTCGCGAAGCGCCTCCATCCACGGTGCTGTGGGCCGCGCCGGCGATTCTGATCTCGTCTTTGATGATTGCGTGGGCCGCGGAATCGGCGCAGTTCTTCATCGCGCAAGGTTTTGCGCTGGCCATTCTCGCGTGGATGCAGACGCTGCCGGAGTTCGCGGTGGAAGCGGTGCTGGCGTGGAAACAGCTGACGCCGCTGCTGCTCGCGAATCTGACGGGAGCGCTGCGGCTGCTGACGGGATTCGGATGGCCGGTGATTTATGCGACCGCGGCGGTATTTCACCGGCGGCGCACGGGAACGCCTTTGCGAGCGATCCGGCTGAAGGATCATCATTCCGTGGAAGTGGTGGGGTTGCTGGCGCCGCTGATCTATGTCGCGGTGATTTCAGCCAAGGGCACGCTGACGCTGATTGACGCGGTGGTGCTGATCGCGATTTACGCCGGGTACCTGACGATTCTCGCCAAGCTTCCGCCGGAGAAGCCTGAGTCGATCGAGGAACTGGAAGTGGTGCCGAGAAGCATTGTGACCGCTCCACGGGCGGTGCGCATCGCGGCGATCGCGCTGTTGTTCGCGGGCGGCGCGCTGCTGATCCGAATGTCGGCCGAGCCGTTTCTGGCGAGCCTTCTCGCCATCGCGACGCTGGCCGGCGTGCCGAGTTTTGTATTCATTCAATGGGTGGCGCCGATCGTTTCCGAGTTTCCTGAAATGGCCTCGACGGTGTACTTCGCGCGAATGGCGGATCGCGCGCCGATGGCGCTGATGAACATGGTTTCGAGCAACATCAACCAGTGGACGCTGCTGATGGCGATGCTGCCGATCGTGTTGTCGATCAGCGCGGGTCACGCGTCCGAAATCGCGCTGGATCCGCAGCAGCGGCTTCAATTGCTGCTGACGCTGGGGCAGGCGCTGGTGGGGATGATGTTTCTGATCAACATGCAATTGGCCTGGTGGGAGGCGGCGGTGTTATTGGTGCTGTTTTTCGCGCCGTTCGCGAATGCCGGCGCGGCGAAGTTCGTCACGGCGGTGTACTTTCTGTGGGCTGGAATCGAAATGATGCGGATGATTCAGGGCCGCCGCGAGCCGACCGCGCTGGTGAAGTTCACCGAAGTCTGGCAAGCGCACGTCAAGCGGGTCTGACGCCGGCGCGGAACCTCCCGCTGGTGGTCAGGATCTGCTGGGTGCGATTCATTTCCGTGCGCGTGTAGGCTAATTGTTCATCCCGGATCTGCCTCAGCCCTTGCTGGACCAGAAGGAATGCGACGTACCAGGCGATGACTCCGAGACCCAGTAGAAGCCCGGTTTGCACGAAGTAGGCATTGTTCTGGATCAGGTCCGTGTCCCAGAGCATGTGCAAAACCACGGGAACCAGGAAGGTGCGCATGAATTTGGGATCGAACAGCATTCCGAAGCGAAGCGGGTCCGCGCCTTTCACGCGCCACAGCGCGCCGGCCGCGATGGCGGTCCAGATCACGTGGCCGAAGGGCGCCAGATAGGAGCGCTCGCTGATCTGGTTGTAGGTCAAAGAGTAGGCGAGCTTGCCGTCGAGCATGTTCGCCAGCCTGGTGATCAACTCCGGGTTGTGGGTCTGCGCGAGGGCGGCCTGGGTCTTCTGGATCAGGTCGATATTGTCGATGGCGTTGGCGGTAAAGCCGGTGAGATAGCCGTGGAAGAAAGAGTAGCCGGCGGTTTCGAACGCGGCGAATCCGGCGCCGATGGCGGCCCCGAACACGATGCCGTTCAGAGTGTATTTGTACTTAACGTTGCGCACCACAATCATCACGGCCAGCACTTTTCCGATCTCTTCCACAATTCCGGCGCTGGGAGTGCCGAGCCAGCCGAGGTGCGAAATCTGATAGCCGACCAGCGCGAAAAACAGCGAAATCACGCCGCCCAGACAGATGAGACTGAGCACCTGAATGAAGCTGACGTTGCGCGGAGAGTTCAATTCCCACAACAGGATCGCGGTGGCCAGCGGGACGGCCAGAGAGCCCACCATCATCACGCCGGGAACCGCGTTGGGATTCTCGAAAATGTCGAGGATTTTCGCCAGGATGAAATAAGAAGCCAACATGAACAGGAGGACGCGCATGAAAAACCACGGCTTGGGCCAGCCGGTTTGCACTTCGTCGATGGGCGGCGTGGTTTTGGTGGTGCCCACCACGAAGTAGTCTTCGATCTCGCCGGGTTTGCGGCCTTTAAACACCTCGGAAAACATGGCGGTGAGGCTGAAGCCTTCGAGCTTTTCGGTGCTGGTGAGTTTGTTCAACCGCGAGGCGAGGGAGCCGAGCAGGTTGCTGAGCTCGACCGGCGCCGCGCCCACCTGCCATATTGACGCGCCCATCTGGAACTGCTGGCCGTTGGAGAGCGCGCCCTGGGTGACGTCGATGCCGGCGACTCTGAGCCGCGCTCCACCGAACGTGCGGAAGTGAAGCACGTTGTTTTGCCAGGACATCGCGACATGATTTTCGGCCACCTGCGGGTCGGCCTGGCCGATTCCCGAAACGCGCCCGAGCGAAACTTCCGATAACCCGACCATGTAAGCTTTCCCGGCGTCGGGACCCGAGACACAGTGAATCTTGATCGCGTAAGTGGGAGCTTCCGCGGGCGCCACCGGTACCGGCCCAGCCGCCGGCTGCGCGCCGAGCAGATTCGCCAGCGCGGTGGACGCGGGGCTCCACTGCGGCCACCCGGCCTGCGCCACCTGTGTTGCCGGGCTCAGCGATCCTGCTCGAATCAGTTGCACGATCTGGCTGGAGGGCACGGGTCCGCGGGTCTCCGATCCATCAAGGTAATACCACTGGTCTTGAGGAGTCATGGGCTACAGTCTACGCCTGCGTGTACACGCCCGGCAACCGCACGACCTTGCGCGTGCAGAATAGAAAGCATGACGCAAATCGCTAGAAGAGCCGAGCCGCGATGGCCGGCTGCAATCGCGCTGCTTTCGATCGGCGCGCTACATTACTCGCTGCCTTCGGCGCTAACGGTGGGTCCGGATTGGCTGGTATTGGTCCTGGTGATGGCGCTGGTAACTCCGGCGATCATTTCCAATCGCGCGGGAAACTGGCAGATGGCGCAGGCGTTCGGATACGCCACCAGCGGAGTGGTGACGCTGGCTCTGATCGCGTCGCTGGCGCTGCTGGTTTCACGCCTGCCCGCGCGCAAAGAAACTCCGCTGCAGTTGCTGCTTTCCGCCGCCGCGCTGTGGATCTGCAATCTGCTGGTGTTCGCCTGCTGGTACTGGCGGCTGGACGCCGGCGGGCCGCATCAGCGCGATCTGCGGGGTACGCACACGGATGGGGCGTTCCTGTTTCCACAGATGGTGCTGGAGCCGGAATTACGCAAGGAAATGGGCGAGGATCGGTGGAGTCCCGGTTTCGTCGACTATCTGTTCCTGGCGTTCAACACCAGCACGGCGTTTTCACCGACGGACATTCCGGTGCTTTCCCGATGGGCGAAAGCGCTGATGATGATGCAGTCGATGATATCGCTGACCACGGTGGTGATCCTGGCGGCGCGGGCTGTGAATGTTCTATGATCTTGTGAACGCTCCTAGCAAGCACTCGCACTGACTACATTGGTTGGGGGTTATGATCCAGGTCCAAGAGCTTTCGAAGTCGTTTACCGATCCTAAGCGGGGAACGCGTCTGGCGGTCGACCGGGTGAGTTTCGAGGTTCGTGCCGGGGAAGTGTTCGGCCTGCTGGGGCCGAACGGCGCGGGGAAGACGACGACGCTGCGGCTGATCGCGACGTTGCTGAAGCCATCGTCTGGGACGGCGCTGGTGAACGGGTTCGATATTCTGAAGGAGCCGGGCAAAGTGCGCGAACAAATCGGCTTTCTCTCGGGCGATATGGGTCTGTATTTACGCCTGACGCCGCGCGAGATCCTCGACTTTTTCGGCAAGTTAAATGGAATGGACCCGCAGCGCCGCCTCCGGCGGATTGGCGAGCTGTTTTCGCTGTTCGACATGCAGAGCTTCGCCGACGTGCGCACCGACAAGCTTTCCACGGGAATGAAGCAGAAGACCTCGATTGCGCGAACGATGCTGCACGATCCACCGGTGCTCATCCTGGACGAACCAAGCTCCGGTCTGGATGTGCCGACGGCGCGCACCATTGAAACCGCCATCATGGATGCGAAGCGCGCGGGCAAATGCATCGTTTATTCGACGCACGTGATGGAGGAAGCCGAATATTTGTGCGACCGGATCGGCGTGATCAGCGACGGGCATATGAAGATGACGGGCACCATGGACGAACTGCGCGCGGCCACGGGCAAACTTCGGCTGCGCGAGATTTTCCTGGATCTTCTGGGACTTCCGGCGGACCGGTAAAGGGAATATAGCATGCGATTTTCAATGATTCAAGCCATCTATCAGAAAGAAATGCTGGACATGTTTCGCGACCGCCGGACTATGATCAGCATGGTCGCCGTTCCGCTGGTGGTGTTTCCGCTGCTGATGGTTGTTATGACACGAGTCGTGTCGCGCATGGAACAGAATGCGGAGGCGGAAGCCAAGACCATGGGAATCGCCTTCCACGTCACCACGCCCGCCGTGCGCGACGCGCTAGGGAAGACGGGAATTCTGATCGTCGACAAGGATAATCTTCGGGCGGCCGTGGAGAAGAAGGAAATTGCCGCCGCGGTTGAGGAAGTGCCGGGATCGCCGGCCGAGATGCGGATTTATGTCGACGGCTCCAATCCGACGTCGAGCGCCGCGGCCGATCGGATCCGCACGGCGTTGAACGAGGCGAAAGACCAGGAGGTGCGTGAACGGCTGCGCAACTCCGGGATTCCGGCGAGCGTGCTGACGCCGTTCACGATTAAGCGCACCAACGTCGCCGACGAACGCCGGATGGCCGGCGCGATGTGGGGAACGATCTTCGGATACATCCTGTTGCTGATGATGTTCACCGGGGGGATGTACGCGGTGATCGATATGACCGCCGGCGAAAAGGAGCGTAAGACGCTGGAGGCTCTTCTCGCCTCGCCGGCTTCCCGGCGCGAAATCGTGTTCGGAAAGACGTTGGCGGCCATGAGCGCGATTCTCCTGACGGCGGTGTTGATGGTGGGGAGCATGGCTTATTCGATGAAGAACGCGCAGATGGGTTCGCGCTCCGAAGAAGTCAAACGGATGATGGGGACCATACCGCTGGACCCGCATACCATCGCGCTGATCGCCGCGGTGCTGATCCCGGTGGCGATTTTCGCGGCATCGCTGATGTTCGCCATCGCGATGTTCGCCCGCAGCTTCAAAGAAGGACAAAGTTACCTGACGCCGATCGCCCTGATTGTGATTTTCCCGGCGCTGCTGGGAAGCATGCCAGGCCTGCACCTGACCCCGGTGTTATGCCTGATCCCGATTTTCAACGCGAGCATGGTGGTTCGCGGAGTCTTGCTGGGTGACATTTCCATGACGAACTTCGCCGTGACGCTGGCCGCGAATCTGGTTTACGCCGGGATCGCGTTCGTGGTCGCGACCGGGCAGTTTGAAAAAGAGAGCGTGCTGTTCCGCTCGTGATTTAGCAAGGACGCCGAAAAAAGGGTCAGACCGCTCTGCCCGGGATGGCTCTGTATGCCGGGTACCAGCTTCTCTTTAGACCGGATCCAGCAGATGTCCGAGCTTTTCTTTCTTGGTCCGTAGATAATCCTCGGTGGATTCGTGCGGCTCCACCAGGCACGGGACGCGCTCCGTGACACGCACCCCGGCCCGCTCCAGCGCCTGAAGTTTTTCGGGATTGTTCGACATCAGGCGAACCGCGGTTAGCCCGAAGAATTGCAGAATCGCGCCGGGCAGCTCATACCCGCGCAAGTCGGCGTCGAAGCCGAGTCGCTCATTCGCCTCCACCGTGTCCGCGCCCTGGTCCTGCAACTCATAGGCGCGGAGTTTGTTGAGCAGGCCGATGCCGCGGCCTTCCTGATTCTCGTAAATCAGCAATCCGCGTCCTTCGCGCGCGATCGACCCGAGCGCCAGCTCGAGCTGCGCGCGGCAATCGCACCGCAGGCTGTGAAACACGTCGCCCGTCAGGCACTGGGAGTGAATCCGCACCAATGGCGGCGGGCCTTCCGTAAGGTCGCCCATCTTCAGCGCCACGGCTTCTTCGGTGTCGTTGGAGAACCCGAAAATCCGGAAGCGGCCGAAGCGGCTGGGGAAATCGGCCTCGGCGACTTTGCGTAACTGGGATGTCTGGGGCATTGAGACGGGGGTACTTTCATTATAATTGTCCGCAGCAGTCATGGTTTCTCAACATCTGGTGATCTTGCTGGTGAAGCTGGCGGTGGCGGCGTCGCTGGCGAGCATTCTGACGCGCAGCGGCCGTTTTCAGCGCATGCTGATGCGGGAAGAGCGGACGCTGGCTCAGCGGGTTCAAATGGCGCTGGTCTGCGCGGTGATCTTCGGCACCGGCGTACTGGCGCGCGTGTTGAATCCGGATGCGTACCAGGCGCTCGACCTGGGCCTGGAGGGGAGCCTCGCGCTGGGGATGCTGGGCGGGTATGTCACGGGACTGCTGGCGGGCGTACTGATCTCCATCCCCGCGCTGGTGCGCCATGGCGAATGGATGTCGATGATCCTGTTCGCGGCGGCGGGCGTGCTCGGCGGTCTGCTGCGCGATGTTGCGCCGGACAAGGAAGCCATCTGGAAGTTCTCGCCGTTTCCCGATCTCAGTTTGTGGAGGTTAATCCGGCGGCGCGATTTACGGCTGCCCGCTTTCAGTCTGGCCTGCGTGCTGGTGATTCTTCTGGCGGAGTTTCTGCGCTACGTGGTCTCCCTGCATTTCGCATCCGCGTCGTTTGCGCTGCAACGGAACTGGAACGATGGTCCGTGGATGGTGGTCGCGGTGTACGCCACCACTTTGTTTTCGACAGTGCTGCCGATCAAGATCTGGAACAGCAATCGTAACGAAAAGAAGCTGGAGCAGCAGCAGCTTCATCTGAATGAGGCTCGCCTGGCCGCGCTAAGCCGCCAGATCAATCCTCATTTCCTGTTCAACACGCTGAATTCGGTCGCCTCGCTGATCCGCATCGATCCCGATCAGGCTCGCCAAGTGGTTTACAAGTTGTCGAAGATTCTGCGCCGCCTGCTGCGGCAGCAGGAAAATCTGACATCCCTCGGCGAAGAGCTTTCCTTCGTGGACGACTATCTGGCCATCGAGATGGTGCGCTTCGGCGAAAAGCTGCGGGTCGTGAAGGAGATCGATCCGGCTACGCTGGATCTGCTGGTTCCGAGCATGCTGCTCCAGCCGCTGGTGGAGAATAGCATCCGCCATGGACTTTCGAGCAAAGTGGACGGGGGCACCATTCGGGTCCGCAGCCGCATGGTCGCCCGCCGGCTGCAAATCCTGGTGGAAGACGACGGGGTGGGGATTCCGGAGGCGAAGCTGGCGACGCTTTTCGAGCAGGGCATCGGGGTCAGCAACGTAAACGAGCGACTGAAGGTGCTTTTCGGCGATGATTACAAGATGTGGATCGATAGCCGCCTCGGTGAAGGCACCAGCACGGGAATCGAGCTTCCCGAGCAAGTGAGTGGTACGGTAGTGGTGGAAACACTGGTAAGTAGCGGGAGCCACATTTGAGCGATCTCAACTATTCCATGCTTCTGGAGCGCGCGGACCAGATGCCGCGCACCATCGCCGTGCGGACCCGCCGCATTTACGACACCGTGGCGTCGATTTATCCGGTCAGCACGTTCTTTTTTCATTCCAAGGCGCATGCCTGCGCGTTACAGCACGCCGGAATCCGGAATGGAATGCGCGTGCTGGAGATCGCCACCGGTTCCGGCGAAATGTTCCGCCGCCTGGTGAAGGCCAACCCCGAAGGAAAGACATACGGCCTGGATCTTTCGCCCAATATGGCCGCCCGCACGCAACTGCGGGCGCGGCGCGAGTTCCCGCACGCCGAATCGCACTGCGGGGCCGTGGACGTGCGGAGCATGCCGTTCCGCAATTCGAGCTTCGATGCGGTGGTGTGCTGTTACCTGTTTGAATTGCTGGCGCAGGACGACATCCGCCTCACTTTACGCGAGATTGGCCGCGTGCTGCGCTCGGGCGGCACCTTTTCGCTGGTGGTGATCGGGCAGAACGCGAAGCTGTTCAACCGGCTGTACAGTGTGTGCGGGAGCCTGGTACCCGCGTTCTGGGGACGCCAGGTGGAATGCGCGGTCGCGGAGCTGGTCCGGGAATCCGGCATGCGCATCCTCTCCACGCATTCGGTCCGGCAGACCGGATACCCGTCGCGAGTTCTGGTCGCCCGGCGGTAGCCTTTTAAAAAAATTCTTGCGTAACGTCCTCGCCATGGGTCATATTAGGATTCTGGGCACACGTCCATATATGGGCTCGGATCATAACTTGGATTCTGGATGGCGGACCAGCTCTTGTTCCTCACCGAACTGCTCGGCCTCAAGGTCTATGACCTTAAGGGGCGCAAGATCGGTGTCATCAAGGACGCTGCCCTGGTTCCGCTGATCGATCCGGTCCGGATCGACCGCTATCTGGTCGGCGGAGGCTGGACCTGGCTGACCATCCGGCACGATCAGATCCGCTCCATTTCGCTGGACGGCATTCACCTTCGAGACGAAATTTTAACTCCTTATCACTCCGACGAATACATGCTCCGCATGGCGCGCGACCTGCTGGACCAGCAGATTATCGACGCGCAAGGTCAGAAGGTGGTGCGGGTTAACGACGTTACGTTTGAGATCCGAAATGACAATGGCGGAGACGTGTTATGGATTCTGGAGGTCGACATCGGGATCCGCAGCATCTTCCGCCGCCTGTTCCAGGGCGTTCTGCCCCCGCGCTGGGTGCGCCGGATGCAAACCGGCATTTCGCCGAATTCGATTCGCTGGGAGTTCTGCAATATCCTGGAGCCGGATCCGCAGCGCCGGCTGCGCCTGAATATTTCAAACCGGCTGCTGGAGGGCATGCACCCGGCCGATCTCGCCGATATCGTCGAGGACCTGAGCCCACAGGACCGGGAGGCGATCTTCGAGAACATCGACAGCGAAGTGGCCGCCGACGCGCTGACCGAAGTGGATCCCGACATTCAGGCGAGTATCCTCGAATCGCTGGAGACCGAAAAGGCCGCCGACATCGTCGAAGAGATGGCTCCGGACGAAGCGGCCGACGTTCTGGCCGAGCTGGAAGAGGAAACCAGCGAAGACATTCTTGAGGAGATGGAGCACGAACCGAAGTCGGAAGTGCAAGAACTGCTGGAGTTCGAGGAAGACACCGCGGGCGGCATGATGAATACGGAATATGTCGCGCTGAAGGAAGATGCGACGGTGGCGGACGCCCTGGCGGTCTTGAAGAGCAACGAGGAGTTGCTGGAAAACCTGAATACGCTGTTCCTGGTGGACGCCCAGGATCGGCTCAAGGGCACGGTTCCGCTAGCCCGCCTGTTCCTGCATGAAGGCGCGACGCCGCTGATCTCGCTGGCCGCGGAAACGCTGATCGCCGTTCCCGTGGAGGAGCATCAGGAGCGCGTTACGGAGCTGTTCGACAAATACAATTTGCTGGCGCTTCCGGTGGTGGGCGAGGCGCGCAAACTGGCCGGCGTGATCACCGCGGACGATATTATTTCGGTATTGCGTCAGAAATGACGATCAAATCCTAAGGAGTTTGGCCGCATTTCCGCCCAGAATTCCGGCCCGGGCTTCCTCCGAAATATCCAGGGCGCGAATGCTTTCGAGCATCAGCTTGGGACTGCCGATCTGGTGCGCGTAGTCGCTTCCAGCCATCAGATGATCCGCGCCCGCGAACGCAATGGCCAGTTTCAGCGCATCGGTATTGAAGTTGACCGTGTCGAAGTAAAATTTCTTCAGATACTCGCTGGGTGGGCGCTGAATATTCACGCGGCACTCTTTGAAGGCCCGGTGGCCGCGATCCAGCCGCTCGGCCAAGTATGGAATCGCGCCGCCCAGATGGGTCAGGACCCAGGTGATCTTCGGATATTTTTCGGGGATGCCGCTGTACACCAGTTTCGCCGCCGCCAGCGTCGTATCGAACAGAAAGCCAACCAGCGGCATGAGCCAGAAATCTTTCATCGCTTCGACGCCGAGAGGATCGGTGGGATGGATATAGAGCACCGCTTCCAAATGGTTCGCCAACTCATACAGCGGCTCGAATCGGGGATCGGCAAGGGCTACGCCATTCACGTTACTGAACAACATCGCGCCTCGCAGACCCAACTGCCGGCAGGCTCGCTCCAGTTCCTTTACCGAAGCCGCCGGGTGGTTTAACGGAAGCGTGGCCAGCGCCGTGAACCGGCCTGGATGCGCCGCGATGCCTTCCGCAAATTCATCATTCACCAGAGACGCGAGGCGAACCGCGGTGGCCGGAGTCTCGACATGAGTGCCGGGCGTCGTCATGGTGAGAACCTGCATGTCAATGCCGTGATCGTCGAGCATTTTCCTGCGGACATTCAGGTCGCGCTGTCCCGGCACGGCGATGTTGTAGTCGCCGGGATAATGCAGCCGCGGGTTGCCCTGGTCGTCAATGGTCACTTCGACCGCGCTCCCGCCCGACTGCAATACTTGGAGATATCCCGGCGGGTAGTAATGATTATGAAAGTCAATTACCGGCATTATTTAACAAACCCCTTTCGAAAATAATAAATCGGCAGACCGGCGGCCACCAGAAGCAGGCCGATGGCGGCTTCCTTCAAGTCCGCGGCGAGCTGATTCCCCACCACCACGCAGCAGCCGGCGATGAACACCAGCGGAGCGAAGGTCAGGCGTTTCTGGATCCGCATCAGGCCCACCGCCATCAGCCCGAAGAACAAAAACTCCGTATAAACCACGCGGGTGAACAAGACCCGGTACGTTCCCGTGGCCACCAATACGCTGGCCCAAATGGCTTGCGCGACGATCGCCACGTGCGGTGAATGAAATCGCGGATGAGCCGTACCCATCGCGCGCCAGGCCAAGCCGTCCTGTGCGATGGCGTAGTAAACCCGGGGCCCCGCGAGAACACTGCCGCTCAATCCGCCGAAAGCCGAAACCAGGACCAGCACCGCGACGATGGCGGCTCCGCGCGGGCCCACCATCACGGCCGCGGCATCCGCCGCGACGTGCTGCGAATTGAGCACGGTGTTCAGCGGCAACACGTGCAGATAGGCTGCATTCAAGGAGAGATAGCACGTGGTCACAATCAGCATGCCGATCAACAGCGCGCGCGGAATTGTTTTTTCGGCGTTGTAAGTTTCTCCGGCGGCGTAGGTCACCATGTGCCAGCCACCGAACGCGAATAACCCGGCACTGATGGCGAGCAGAAATTCGCGCGTCCCATGAGGACCATTGACCATCGCCGCCGATGGAACCTCCGGCGGAGAGATGACGACTACCGCGATCAGGATGCCCGCGATCGCGGCAAGTTTCGCGATGGTGAACCCGGTCTGCACGGCGCTGCCGGCGCGCGCGCCGAAGTAATTGATGCCGGATAGCAGCACGATGCACCCGATGGCTACCGCGCGCATGCCGCGGTCATCCAACGGAACCAGGACCGCGGCGTATCGCGCCAGTACCATCGATACCGCCGCGACGATGCCCGAGTGCGCGCTCCAGAACATCGCCCAGCCCCACAGAAACGCCGCGGCCGGAGAAATCGTTTCCTTCAGGTAGACGTAAACTCCGCCGGTCTTCGGAAACGCCCGCGCCAGCGACGCACAAACCAGCGCACCCGCCAGCGACATCAATCCCGCCGCGGTCCACACGCCGAACATCGCGGGAATGGTGGAAACGTGACGGCTGACTTCAGAAGGCTGGACGAAAATCGACGCACCGATGATGATCCCCACCACCATCGCGGTGGCCCGCATCAAGCCCATCGATTTTTTAAGCAAGCCTACAGTCTACACCGGCTATGCGGGAGTCGTCAGTTGCTTGCCTTTCTCGGCGAGCAGCATCGCAAGCAGGCGGGCCGGCTTGGTCGAACTGGCGTTGCGCGAAACGGCGTGAAGTTCGTTGGGAGTCTCCAGAAACATCTCGCCGGCCTGGTAGGTCTTCTCGGGCCCGTCTCCGACTTTCGAAACAATCTCGCCTTCGAGTACGTACGCGATGGTGATTCCAGGATGCCGGTGCGCCGCCGAAGCGCCGCCCGGAGGATAGGACACTTCCACTGCGGTGACGGACCATCCGTGCAGCGTCAAATCGGGCAGATCGTGCTGAAACACGACGCCGCGGCTGCGGTCCGAAGTTTGTGCCTGTGCAAGAAGCGCACCAATGCTCGCCAGAAGTGCTCGTCGATCCATGGTCTCAGACTAACGCCGCTTGGCCACCAGATGGTGGCTGGCGCGAACCAGCTCTTCGATTTCTTCCCAGTCAAGCTTCCCCGTAGTGCGCAGCGACACCCATCCGTGCTGTCCGACATGAGGCGTTTTGTAGAAGCGCGGATCTTTCAGAAAAATCTCCTGCTCCGTCTTGGCGACCTTCACGGCGATCGCGCGCGCATCGGGCATTCCGTGATACATGCAGAACGGCTTCTTCCGGATGCGGAAAAAAGGATGGCCGAAGTTCTCAGTCTCCACCGCATCCGGCAGCGCCAGGCAGATTTTTCGAAGCCGGTGAATCGGGTCGGTCATTCAGCTCTTCTTTACGAATCGCTCAATTCCGCGCCGCGCGTCTTCGGTCATGCGCGCGAGCGCGTTCCCGTGAACCCCCGCGCTGAGCGCACTCTCAAACGTCATGCCGTCCATATGATACAGGAGGCTCTTGCTCAGCGTGACGGCCGACGCCGATTTCGACGCGAGCGATGCTATGTAATCTTCCACGAGGCCGTCGAATTCCGCATCGGGAAAAACCCGATTGATCATTCCCACCGCGTGTGCCTGCGCGGCCGTGATGATCTCTCCCGTCACAATCAGCTCCAGCGCGCGTTTCTCGCTGACGGAGCGGCGCAGAATCGCCATCACCATGGCGGGCACGAACCCGATCTTCACTTCCGGGTATCCGAACTGTGCCGATTCGGCAGCCAAAATCAAATCGCACGCCGTCGCCAAGCCGCATCCACCGGCGAGCGCCCGGCCGCGAACCGCGGCGACGACGAGCCTCGGATGCTCGCGCATTTCGAGAAACGCATCGGCCATATGGCGCGCCGCATCGATATGACCGAGCACGCCGGCTTCACTCGTCCGATCGAGCCCCGCCAGATCCGCGCCCGAACAAAAGTCCGAACCGGCTCCCGTGATTAGAACCACGCGGACGTTTTCGTCTCTGGCCGAACGCGACAAGGCATCGCGCAGCGCCGCAATCAGCTCCGCGTTCAGCGCGTTCCGTTTCTCCGGACGATTTAGCGTGATTCGCGCGATACCCGCGTCCACGCGAAATTCAATCAACCTCAATCTCCATGCGCAGCAGCGCGCTGCTGTACGTCTTGCCCTGTGGATCGGCCTTCAGCGCCAAAGTTCCGCCGCCGTCCAGACTTTCGTGAAGTAGAAAGTTCAACGCGCCCAGGTTCGGAAGCTCGAATCGCTCGACTTTGCCCAAACACACTCCCTTGAAATGTTCTTTCACTCGCGCGGCCGTCACTTCTTTGACCAGGATGGGATAATACTCCGGCTTGCGCGCGATGATGCCGACGTTGGCGGTATCGCCCTTGTCTCCGGATCGCGCGTGCGCCAGCTCCACTAATTTTCGTTTGGCCATATGGTCACCTCCGGCGTCACCTCACGCTTGGGAAGCAGCGCGGGCCAGTACGCCACAATCTCTTCCACTCTCGGGCGTCCGCCGCCCAGGCCCGTCACCACCGGCGGACCGTTCAGCGCCAGCGGCGCGATCTCCTTGGTGAACCGCTCCACCGCGGCTCGATCGTTGGACCGCACGCCGATGCGCAAGACCACTTCAGCCAGTTGCGGGGCCACTTCAGGCGACGGCTCCGCGGAGGGAATTCCGTGGCATGCGTTTGCCCCCACGAACTCGCTTCGAATCTCATCGAACTTCAGACCCAGGCGGTCCAATCGCTGGCGCAGAATCTGGTCCGACGCGCGAGCTTTCCGGTACGCATCCGGCCACGCGTAAACCAAATTGCCGATCGCTTTGAACCCCGCCGCGTAGCTGACGGACACCTTATAAAACTCAGTGGCGGGGCGGCCTCGGATGCCTGAGAATCGGACGCGATCGGGCCCGGCCTGTTCCAGGTGAATGGTGGTGAAATCGGCGACGCAGTCCGGCGTGATGTATTCTTTGGGATCGCCCATTTCGTAAAGAAGCTGTTCCTTAATAGAGGCCACCGAGACGCGTCCGCCCGTGCCTGCGTGCTTGGTGATGCAGAACGTTCCGTCGTGCTCGGCCTCGATAATCGGGATAGCCGATGTCGGCCATGTTGGGGATGGTTTCCCAATCCATCTGGCAATTTCCGCCGGTGCATTGCGCGCCACACTCCACGGTGTGTCCAGCGATGGTTCCAGCGGCGAGTTGGTCCCACGCGTCCTTCTTCCAACCGAATTCGTGAATCATCGGCGCCAGCGCGAGGCCGGTATCCGTCACGCGCCCCGTGATGACGATCTGCGCACCGCGCGCCAGCGCGTCCACCACCGGAAACGCGCCGAAATAAACGTTCGCGCTTTGCACGTTCGCGCGAACCGTGGAGAGCGGCTCGCCGGTATCCATACTCTTCAGCTCGACTCCGCGGGCGAGAAAATCGTCGAGCCGGCCCATGATGTCGTCACCAGCCACGGTCGCAACCTTGATCTCGATGCCCTGCCGCCTGGCGACGTTCGAGAATCGCATCGCGGCACGCCGCCGGATTCACGCCGCCCGCGTTCGCGATGACGCGAATGCGCCGCTCCACCAGGTCCGGCAGCACGCGCGCGATCATGTCGACGAAATCCCGAGCATACCCCGCCTTCGGGTCGCGCGACCTCTGCTTTTGCAGGATCGACATGGTCACTTCGGCCAGATAGTCGAGCGTCAGGTAATCGATCGGCCCACGCCGCACCTGTTCCACCGGCGCTTCGAGCGAGTCGCCCCAGAAGCCCTGCCCATTCGCGATTCGAATCATTCAGATCTTGAATTCCTTTGCGAGTATCTCTTTCATGATCTCCGAAGTGCCGGCCCCGATGGTGTGCAGCCGGACGTCGCGCCAAAAACGGCCGACGGGATATTCGGTGACGTAGCCGAATCCGCCGAAAATCTGCACGCAGTCGTAGGCCACTTTCTGGCACAACTCGGAGGTATACAGCTTGGCCATGGTGATTTCACGCACGCACTTTTGCCCGCGATTCATCAGGTCCACCGCGCGATAGACCAGCCACCGGCCTGCTTCGATGTTGGTCAAATGCTCGGCGAAGCGATGGCGCCAGACCTGGAACTGGCGAATCGGATTTGAGAACGCCGTCCGCTCCAGGCCGTAGTCGAGCGCCTGGCGGATCGAACGGTCCATTCCCGCGAGCGCTGCGATGGCCGCCACCAGCCGCTCGCCCTGAAAGTTATGCATGATGTAGTAAAAGCCACGGTTCATTTCGCCCAAAAGGTAGCGCCGCGGAATCCGGCATTCGTCAAAGAATAATTCAGCAGTGTCAGACGATAAATTACCGATCTTTTTCAGCTTCTTTCCGACCGAAAAACCCTTGGTTCTGACCGGAAAAAGGACAAAGGAAATTCCCTTGTATCCGTCCTCGCCGGTGCGCACGCCGAGCACGATGAAATCCGCGCGCGTCCCGTTGGTGATCCACAGCTTTTGACCGGAGATGACCAGGTCGCCGCCGTCGATGCGGGCCCGGGTCTTCATCGCGGCCACGTCGGAACCGCCACCCGGCTCGCTGATCCCGAGCGCAGCGATGTATTCGCCCTTCATCGCGGGCTTGAGGAATTCTTCCTTCTGTTCGGCCGTCCCCAGCTCGTCGATCACCGGCAGGGTCATGTCGCTCTGGACCATCAGCGCCATGTTCACACCCGCATTTTCGGAGTATGACAATCCCTCGATATAAGCGGTCGTGGCCCACCAATCCAGTCCGCTGCCGCCTAAGTCAGGATCGATTCGGATGCCAAATAAACCTAAATCCGCGGCTTTCGTGAATATATCCCGCGGAAACTCTTGCGCCGCGTCCCACTCTTCCGCGTGCGGAGCGATCTCGGTCCGTGCGAACCGCTTCACTGTCTCCCGGATCATGTCGTGTTCTTCGCTGAAGTACGGAAACTCGGCCCGGGTCTCTTGAACTGCTTGGCTCATCGGTTATTCTCCTTCTTCCCGATCCGAACCAGTGTCTGGCCCGGTGCGACCACGGTTCCGGGCGTCACCAGCACGGCTTCGACTACGCCATCGGAGTGGGCGCGGACGGTTTGTTCCATCTTCATCGCTTCCAAAACTACCAGGGGCTGGCCCACGCGCACGGCGTGTCCCGCTTCCACCAGGATTCGCAGGACCGAGCCCGGCATCGGCGAGCTGGCGGATTCCTCCGCCGCCGCACTCTCCGAAGAAGGATACCGCGAAACCCGCGGAAACATGTAACCATCCACCCAGTAGTGCTTCGCGTCCTCTGAGATGTCGAACGCGCGTTGAATGCCGTCGACCTCGGCGCGCAGCTTGCCGGGTGCATGCGAGATGACCTTGACATCGTGTGCAGGCGCGGTGGTTTGAAACGGGTTGTTCCGGAATCCGGGAGGCACGCCGGGCAGAATCTTGCGTTCCGCTTGCCGACGCGCGGCGAGGTACGCGGTAAGCGCAGCCGAAGCGACGGCTTCGCCCGAGCGATCCGGCTCGAATGGGATCGCGAAGAGGGTATGGACCCGGCCCGCCACGAAATCCGGATGATCGAGAACGCGAATCAGGAACTCGCGATTGGTGACCACGCCATGGATCAGCGTGTTCTCCAGCGCATGACGCAACTTGCGAATCGCGCCCTCGCGTGAAGATGCGTGCGCGATGATCTTGGCGAGAAGCGGATCGTAATGAATGCCGATTTCCGCGCCGATCTCGATGCCGCTTTCGAGACGCGCTCCCTGTGGCGGGCGCCACGCGAGCACTCTTCCACTGGACGGCAAGAACCCGTTGGCGGGATCCTCGGCGTAAAGGCGAGCCTCGATGGCATGACCTTGCGGCGGCGCATCCAGGGGCTGAATCGCGCGACCCTCGGCGGCCTCGATCTGCATGCGCACCAGGTCGAGACCCAGAGTCATCTCCGTCACCGGATGCTCCACTTGAATGCGGGTGTTCATCTCTAGAAAATAGAATTCGCCGGAGGGCGTGACCAGAAACTCAACGGTCCCGGCGCTCAGGTAACCGATTTCCCGGGCGATCCGCAGCGCGGCATCGAGCATCGCGCTGCGCAGGCCGGGATCGAGATTCGCCGCGGGCGTTTCCTCGATCATTTTCTGATGCCGCCGCTGCACGGAGCAGTCGCGTTCATACATGTGGATGACGTTGCCGTACACGTCGCCGAAGATTTGCACTTCAATGTGGCGAGCACCTTCGAGATAACATTCTGTGAACAGCGTCGCATCGCCGAACGCGTTCTGGGCCTCGAGGCCCGCCGACGCGAGGGCTTCATCGAGGTCCTCGGCGCGATCCACGCGCCGCATTCCCTTGCCTCCTCCGCCGGCCGCGGCTTTCACCAATAATGGAAAACCTTCAGACGGAATCACCGGCACTCCGGCGCCGGCCGCGATTTTTCTCGCTTCGATCTTCGAGCCCATCAGCCGGATGGCCTCCGCGCGTGGACCTATGAATATCAATCCAGCCGTTTCGCAAGCTTCCGCGAAGGCCGCATTCTCAGACAAAAACCCATAGCCCGGATGAATCGCGTCGGCGCCAGTCCTGCGCGCTGCGTCGATGATCCGGTCGAGCGCCAGATACGATTCGCGACTGGGAGCCGCGCCGATGCGCACCGCTTCCCTGGCGTCGCGCACGTGGGGAGCATCGCCATCGGCGTCCGAATACACCGCGACCGTTCCGATCCCCAGCGCATCGCACGTGCGGAAAATGCGCCGCGCAATCTCGCCGCGATTGGCCACCAGAAGTTTGCGGATCGGTTTCAATGGCGGAAAATGCCCCATTCCATGGCGCCCTCGACGGGCCGGTTCAGGGCCGCCGAAAGCGCGATCGCGAGCACCGTTCGCGTGTCGTGAGGATCGATGATTCCGTCATCCCACAGACGCGCCGTAGCGAAATACGGGCTCGACTCGCGCGTGATCTGGTCTTCCAGCGCCTGCTTCGGCGCGCCGAGCTGCTGCTCATCCACCGCGATCCCTTGCCGCGCGGCGGCATCGCGTTTGATTAAATCCATTACGCCCGAAAGCTGCTGAGCGCCCATCACCGCGATGCGATGATTCGGCCAGGTAAACAGGAATCGCGGCTCATAAGCGCGCCCGCACATCGCGTAATTGCCGACTCCGTAGGATCCCCCGATCATGATCGTGATCGCCGGGACGGTGGAGTTCGATACCGCATTGATCAGTTTCGCCCCGTTGCGGATGATTCCCTGCTCTTCATAGGAGCGGCCCACCATAAACCCGGTAATGTTCTGAAGAAATACCAAAGGAATGTTCTGCTGATTCGCCAGCGCGATGAACTGCGCGCCCTTGGCCGCGGATTCCGACATCAGCACGCCGTTGTTGGCGAGAATTCCCACTGCAAATCCGTGAACCTGCGCGAAGCCGGTGACCAGCGTGGTCCCGTAGTTCGCCTTGAACTCCGAAAATCGCGAACCGTCGACGATCCGGGCAATGACTTCCCGGGCTTCAAACGGCACCCGCGTATCGGCCGAGGCGATGCCGTACAGTTCCTCCGCCGGATACAGCGGCTCCTCGAGCCGCGATAAATGCACGTCAGGCTTCTGCAAACTAAAATACGAAACGATCTCGCGTGCCATGCGAATCGCGTCCAACTCGCTTTCGGCCAGATAATCCGACAAGCCCGAAACCCGCGAATGCATTTCAGCGCCGCCTAGCGATTCCTCATCCGCCGTCTCGCCCGTCGCCATCTTCACCAGCGGCGGACCGGCCAGATAAACACTCGCCCGTTTGCGAACCATCACCACATAATCCGACATGCCGGGCAAATAGGCGCCTCCCGCGGTGGAGGGGCCGAACACCACGGAGATCGTCGGAATGCGCATCCGGGAACGCCTGGTAATCTCGCGAAATCCGCGGCCGCCCGGCACGAACACCTTGGCTTGTTGCGGAAGGTCCGCGCCCGCGGCCTCCACCAGCAGAATGGTGGGCAAATGATTTTCGCGAGCGATATCGGCCAGCCGTGCGTTCTTCAGCAGCCCCGGCTCCCCCGTCGCCCCGCCTTTTGCCGTCGCTTCGTTCGCGATGATCAGGCATTCGCGCCCTTCCACGAGTCCGATCCCGCCGACAATTCCGGCGCCGGGAACCTCGCCTTCCATGCCGAAGCCGGCCAGCGGAGCGATCTCCAGGAAGTACGACCCTTCATCGAGCAGCGCTTCTACCCTTTCGCGAGGCAGCAGTTTTCCCTTTGCGCGATGCCGCTCCATGTACTTCGCGCCGCCGCCTTCGGTGGAACGCCCCAGCTCCAGGCGCAGCCGCTCCACCTCCTGAGACATCCACGCATAGTTCGACCGGTATGCCTCCGACTGTTGGTCGACCATGGAAGGGAGTTGCAAGGGCGCTACTTTTGTTTGGCGAGGAACGTGAGGAGCAGCCGGTTGAACTCGGCCGGTTTCTCCATCATCAAAAAGTGATCGGTCCCCGGAATCTCGACATACTCGATCTTTGGGAAAACCTGCTGGAGCAGTTCGCGGCTGGCCAGGCGCGAATGGTCGGCGTAAATCCCCAGCACCGGCCCCGGAAATACGTCTTCTTTCCAGATCGCCGGATCCGCCATCGCCATCATGGCGCCGACCGCGTTCGCATCGGGCGTGTCCATCGTGACTTTCAGAACCTCAGGTTCGAACCCCGCCGCCGCGGGTGTGAGCATGTTGCGGATGAACTTTTCGCGCGCCTGGTGTCCGTTCGGTCCCGCAAAACCCGCAGCCAGCGTCCCATAAACCGCGGCGTTTTCTGGCTTCGCGACCGCCCCATCCACCAGCACCAGCGCGATCGTAGATTCCGGGTAATCTCGCGCATATTGGCGGATCACCGGAGTCCCCATGCTATGGCCCACCAATACCCATCGCTTGACCTTCGCGTCGCGACGGACCGCATCCACTGCTCGCGCGAACAGATCCATGGAGTACTTCCCGTCTTTGGGCGCTTCGCTCTGGCCGTGACCCGGAAGGTCCAGCGTGATCACGCGATAGGTTTTCGCCAGCACGGGAACCTGGTGCCTCCACGAGCTGGAATCCGCCGTCCAGCCGTGCACCAGGACCACCGTCGTCTTGCCCTTGCCCGTCGACGCCCAGTGGACGTTCAAGCCATCCACAGTGGCTCCTGAAACCGAAATCGCCACCAGCAAACCCAGAAACAATCTCATTTGATTACGATAACGCGAGAGAAGCCCTCGGAAACGTCGGGCGGCGTCAGGCGCCGGGCCATTTCGGCGATCACTTCATCCGGCACCACTCGAGGCCGCTCGCGATTGCGGCACTGGCACTCTTCCTTGGAAACATCGAAAAAAATAGCTTCAATGTCGCAATCGTAGAGATTCGCCAGTTTGATGTAGGGACGTCTTTCATAGCGCGTCAGATTGGTCGCGTCGATGTACGTCACGGGCCGCCTCAGTTCAAGTCTCTGTTTCAACAAATATCGCAGCACGCCGAAGACGCGCCGATGAATGGTTTGATTCTCAGGGTCGTCCGAAATTAGGCGGCGAATCTTATCGCTCGATAACGTGGCGCCCTTATTTTCGAGATAGGTCGACTTCCCCGATCCCGGCAGCCCGACCAGCAGCACGATTTTCGGCCTGGACGTTGGTTGAAAAGGGGGACAGACCACTCGGTCCACGGCCACGCGCCTCCTTTGAACCGGCAACTTCCCGGCGGGGACAGAGCAGTCTTCCCCTTTTTCAACAGCCTGCTAGACGACGTAGCGCTCCGCCTGAATCAGCCGCGCTGCGATCTTCCGGCGCAGCCCGATCATATCCACCGGCTCATACTTGGTGAATCGCTTGAGCACCGCAAGGTTGGTCCGCAGCGAATCGCCTTCCGAGCACGCGGCCAGCACCGTCCGCGCCGCAACATCGATTGTATCCATCGCTTCGCGCGCGAACACGGCCACCATGTCGTTCACGTTCTCCGTGCTGCGTCCGCTCTTGGCGATCTTCTGCGCCCGCAGCGTGGCCGATTCCAGGGCATACGCGTTCATCAGAATATCGGTGATGTTCGCGACCACTTCCTGCTGCTCCTCGATGGCCGCCATGTATTTCTGAAATGCAATTCCCAGCGCGAGCAACCCCACTTTCTTCGCGTTCGCGACCATATCGATCGCGCCGCCGCCCAGCCCCGGGCCGCTCAGGATCTCGGTTTGCAGCTTCTTCACCGCGTCCACCAGCGGCAGCGTGCCCTTCTGCGCCCGCTTCAGCATCATTCCGGTCGCCAGCAGCCGGTTGATCTCATTGGTCCCTTCGAAAATCCGGTTGATCCGCGAATCGCGATAGGCGTGCTCCACGGCGTAGTCCTGATGGAAGCCGTAGCCGCCGTGGATCTGCACACCCTCATCCACCACGTAATCCAGCGTCTCCGACGCGAAAACTTTGATGAAGGAACACTCCGTCGCGAACTCTTCCACCGCCTTCAGCATCTGGTGACCGGCGCCGGGATCGTCCCACGAAAATCCGTCGAGCTGCGCCTCGATATCGCCTACCACGCGATACGTCATGCTCTCGCTCGCGTACATTCGAATCGCCATTTCGGCGATCTTATGCTGGATCATGCCGAATTCGGAGATCGATTTGCCAAACGCCTTGCGTTCCTTGGCGTACTTGATGGACACCGCCAGATCGTCGCGGCAGCCGCCGTGCGCGAACGGGCCCAGCTTCAGCCGGCCCAGGTTCAGAATATTGAACGCGATGATGTGCCCGCGTCCGATCTCGCCCAGCACGTTCTCGACGGGGACCTTCACGTTGTCCAGATACACAGCGGTGGTGGAGCTGCCCTTGATCCCCATCTTCTGCTCTTCTTTTCCAGGCGAAACGCCGGGCCACGCGCGCTCGACCAGGAACGCCGTGAATTTTTCGCCGCCCACTTTCGCGAACACCGTGTACAGATCCGCGAACCCGCCGTTGGTGATCCACATCTTCTGGCCGTTCAGGACGTAGTGCGTTCCGTCGGCCGATAGATCGGCGCGCGTCCGGGCAGCCAGCGCATCGGACCCGGCCTGCGGCTCGCTCAGGCAGTACGCCGCGATCATTTCCGCGGAAGCCAGCTTCGGCAGATATTTTTTCTTCTGCTCTTCGGTCCCGAACAGCAGCAGCGGCAGCGTGCCGATTCCCGGTGTGCGCGCCGTGCCACGCCGAATACGATCCGTCGCGCGCCACTCCTTCGGCCACCACCATCATCGACGTGAGATCCATCTCCATGCCGCCGAATTTCTCCGGGATCACCACGGCGGTCAGCCCCAGCTCGGCCGACTTCTTCAGGATTCCCGCGGCCACCGCGTGCTGCTGATGGTGAATCTCATCGAGATGCGGAGCCACTTCTTTGCTAAAAAATTCTTCAGTCGTCTTCGCGATCGCGCGATGCTCGGCCGTGAAATCCTCGGGCGTGAAAATGTTTTCAGGTTCACGTGTTTCCAGCAGAAACGCGCCGCCCTTGGTCTTCGGAATCGCAATCGTTGTCGTAGCCATATCAGTTCCCTCGCTCAAAAATTCCCGCGGCGCCCTGACCGCCGCCGACGCACATCGTGACCATTCCGTAGCGTGCATTCCGGCGCGGCATCTCATGCAGGATGGTCGCCGTCAGCTTCGCTCCGCTGCATCCCAGCGGATGCCCCAGCGCCACCGCGCCGCCGTTGACGTTCAGCGTGTCCATATTTAATCCCACCTGGCGCGCCACCGCAACGGCCTGCACCGCGAACGCCTCATTCAGCTCCACCACGCCGATGTCTTCGAGCTTCAACCCCGCCAGCCGCAGCGCCTTCGGGATCGCCACCACCGGGCCGATGCCCATCAATCTCCGGCGGCACTCCGCCCACCGCGAAGCTGACAAATCGCGCCATCGGCTTTAGTCCCAGCTCGCGAGCTTTCTTCTCCGACATGACGATCGCCAGCGCCGCGCCATCGCTGGTTTGCGACGAATTTCCCGCTGTCACGCTACCGGTCGCGTGAAACACCGGCCGCAGCTTCGCCAGCGCTTCCATCGACGTGTCGGCGCGCGGTCCCTCGTCTTTCTTGAACAGGGTTTTCTGCGTCGACGGATGCCCGTTGGCGAGCGTAGTCGTATCTACTTCGAGCGGCACGATCTCGTCGTCGAATTTCCCTTCGGTCTGCGCCTTGATCGCGTTCTGATGCGAGCGGTACGAAAACTGGTCCTGATCTTCGCGGCTGATTCCGTACTTCCGGGCGACTTCTTCCGCCGTCAGCCCCATGCTCATGTAGATCGCGGGCAGGTGATCCACCATCCACGGATTCGGGGCGAATTTATTGCCCGCCATGGGCAGCAGGCTCATGGATTCCGCGCCTCCCGCGAGAATAATCTCCGCCCCACCGGACCGAATCCGTTCTGATGCCATCGCGATGGTTTGCAATCCCGAAGAGCAGAAACGATTGACGGTCACGCCCGGCACCGAGTCCGGAAGCCCCGCCCGCAGCACCGCGACCCGAGCCATATTCATGCCCGACTCGGCTTCCGGAATCGCGCAGCCGAGAATTACGTCGTCGATATCGTCCACTGAAATCTGGGGATGCTTTTCGAGCAGCCGCTGGATCACCGCCGCCGCCATGTCGTCCGGGCGCGTGTTCTTCAGCGATCC
Source organism: Terriglobia bacterium (assembly GCA_963842485.1). Classification (GTDB taxonomy): domain Bacteria; phylum Acidobacteriota; class Terriglobia; order Bryobacterales; family Bryobacteraceae; genus Palsa-187. The sequence goes on from CAWJHI010000123.1 coordinate 211,482, forward strand.
GCGCGGGGCTTTCCCCACCGCGGTCCGCATGCAATCGATAATTACAGCTTCGTTCATGATTAATTCGTCACCTTAGTTCCGTAGCGGCTTCCCGGTTTTCAGCATGGCCTGCATCCGCTCCTGCGTTTTCGCGTTGCCGCACAGGCTGAGGAACGCTTCGCGCTCCAGGTCGAGCAGATACTGCTCGCTCACCGTCTGCTCGCCCGTTAATCTGCCACCGCTCAGAATGCCCGCGATCCTCTCCGCGACCACGACGTCGTAATCGGAGATGTACCCGCCCTGGCGCATCGCCCACGCGCCCAGCTTGAGCATCGCAAAGGCGCTTTCGCCGCCCACTTTGATGTCCGTGCGCGGGAACCCGGGAGCGTAGTCGCGAACCAGCGACAGCGCCAGCTCCTTCGCGTCGCCGATCAGCCGGTCCGGATTCATCGAAATATGATCGCCCCGGTTCAGGAATCCAAGTACGCGCGCCTCTTCCGCGCTCGAGGAAACCTTGGCCATGCCGATCAGCTCGAACACGCGGCGCGGATCTTTCAATCGGAGTAGCAACTCCTTGCATCCGCCTCCCGCGGGAATCAGTCCGACCCCCACCTCCACCAGACCGATGTAGGTCTCCGCCGATGCCTGCACGCGCGCGCAATGCAGCGGGATCTCGCAGCCGCCGCCGAGCGATCGCGCGAACGGCGCCGCCACCACCGGCTTGAGTGCGTACTTCAGCGCCATATTCACCTGCTGGAACCGGTGAATCGCGGCGTTCAGGTCGTCCCATTCGCCTTCCTGCGCCGCCAGCAGCACCAGCATCAGATTCGCGCCGACGCTGAAATTTTCGCCTTGATTGGCGATAATCATCGCCTCGAAGTTTTTCTGTGTCTCTTCGAGCCCGGCGTGCAGCATGCCGATCTGATCCTCGCCGAGCGCGTTCATCTTGCTGTGAAACTCGACGCACAGCACGCCGTCGCCTACATCGATCAGAGACGCTCCCGCGTTTTGCTTCACCACGCCGCGCGCGCGTTTGAGATCGGAAAGCACCACCATCCCCGGCTGGTCTTCCAATCGCTGATACTTCGCACCCGCGAAATCGAAGTATTCCGTGCCCGGATTGCCGCCCGAATCGGCGAATCGATACAGCGACTTCGCACCCGCCCGCCGCATCGCCTGGATATTCGCCGGAATCTCGCGCTTCTCCGCTTCCAGCCTCTTGCACACGTCCTCAAATCCGAGCGCATCCCACAACTCGAACGGCCCCAGCTTCTGCGCGTAACCCCACCGCATCGCGCGGTCGATTTCCACGATCCGATCCGAGATTTCAGGAACCATCTCGGCCGAATACAGAAACAAATCGCTATAGAGCGGCCACAAGAATGTGCCCACGCGATCGGTTCCCTTCACCAGCACGCGCAGCCGCTCGCTTAGGTCTTCGATGCCCCGCGCCGCGTCTGCCGATGGAAATTTCACCTTCGCAGCAGGATGATATTCCATGCGTCGCCAGATCGATCGCGTGAATCTCTTTTTCCCTGCCGACGCGTTTGTAAAATCCCTGCCCCGACTTTTCGCCGAGCCATCCGCGCTCGATCATTTTCTTCTGCGTATCGCTCATCAGAAACCGGTCGCGCCATCGATCCCCGGGAACCGCGTGATACAGATTGGTTCCGACGAACGCCCACACGTCCAGTCCGACAATATCCAGCAGCCGGAAACTGGCGCTGTTCGGCAGCCCGATCAGCGAACCGGTAATCGCGTCCACTTCTTCCACCGAGTAGCCGCCCTCGATGGTGATCTTCCCCACCGTCCCGCCGAAGAAACTACCGATGCGATTCGCGATGAAATTCGGCGTGTCTTTGCACGGCACCACGCCTTTGCCGAGCCTCCGATCGGCGAAGTTCGACACAAATTCGATGATCCCCGGATCTGTATCCGCTCCCGGAATCATTTCGAGCAGATGCAGGTAGCGGGGCGGATTGAAGAAGTGTGTGCCCAGAAAGTGCTTGCGAAAATCAGCCGAAAAACCCTCGGAGATCTGCCGCAGCGGGATTCCACTGGTATTGGTGGAGACCATCGAATCCGCTTTGCGCAGCCCTTCCACCTTCTTCCACAGCCCGCGCTTAATCTCCAGATTCTCGGTGACCGCCTCGATGATCCAGTCGCACTCGGCGATCTTGGGAAGGTCCTGTTCGAAGCTGCCGGTGGTGATCATCGCCGCGGATGCGTCGATAAAAAACCCGCCGGGACGCTGTTTGGCCGCGTTCTCCACGCCCTTGGCCGCCAGCGCAGCCGAAACGTCGAGCAAAACCGAAGGAATCCCCGCATTGGCAAAGTGGGCGGCGATACGGGAGCCCATCGTGCCGGCTCCGAGGACGGCAACCCGCTGTATGGTTCGCATGTTCAATCCCAAATACAGCAGTTTAGCAACTTAACACTGTTCAGTGTTGGGGTTCAGCACCGGTCCATGCAGGCGCCAGGGTCTCTGCACTCGATATTCCGGTGTGCTGGTGACCGTCGGCTTATGGGCGCGAACCAGGTGCCGGCCAACCAGAATCCGCACTCCGGCCTGCACGGCGCTCTTCGAAAGTCCCGTCGAGTTGGCCATCTGCTGATGGCTCAGCTCCGCGCTCTCCGCGCCTTTGCCCAGCGTTTCGCCCCAGATGTGAAGGTACACCAGAAAAGCCGACGGAGACTTGTCGTGGCCGACCAAGTCCCGCATCAGGACTTCAAGAACATAGGCATCCAGCGCGATTTCTGCCACTTAGGACAGTATACGCGCCCCGGTAGAGGCCTCATCGCGACGAAAGCACGAACTGATTCCCGTCGACGTCCTTAAAAAGAGCCGCCGTCCCCCAATTCTCGGTTTTCGGAGGCATCACAAACTCGACACCCTTGGCCGTGAGTTCCTTATACGTCTGCCGGACGTCATCGCACTCGAAGGAAACTCCCGTGAAAGTGCCGATGCGGTCCTCTTGTCCGTCGGGAGTGAACAAAGTGAGCCCGGTCTTGGCGCCTGGGATCGACAGTTCGATCCATCTCTGCTTGCCATTGAAAGGCTGGTCGGTGAAAACCGTGAACCCAAGTTTCTGGGTGTAGAAGTCGAGAGCCTTGTCCTGGTCGCGAACCGGGATGGAAGTGAATTTAATGGATTTGATCATGGCGGCAGAATAAGCCAGATGGGCCATACGAATCAATGTCTTACTTAGCACTGTATGCTTTAATCCTATAGAGAATCTCCTTGAGAATATTCTCGCGGGCATGGAACTAGGTTTCAGACTGAAGATTCCGTCTGACATACGCGGGACCGGTCCTGCCGGGAAGGATCACTCAAGTCAATGAAGATCGTCATTGTGGACGATTCCACCGCTGACCGCGCTCTCTGCGGGCGTCTCCTCACAGAGGTGTACGGGTCGCGGCTTAAGTACCTTGAGGCCGGGAATGCGGGGGCGGGCCTGAATATGTGTCGTGCCGAGCGCCCGGACTGCGTATTGGTCGACTACAAGCTTCCCGATATGACCGGAATCGAGTTCCTGGCCAAGCTGGTGGCGGAGGAGCCTAACGCAGCCGTGGTGATGCTCACCGGCCTGGACTGTGGAGAAATTGCGGCAGCCGCGCTTAAGGCCGGAGCGCACGATTTTCTTCCCAAAGACCATATCACCGGCGAAACGCTGCTCCTCGCCATTGAAAAGTCCATCCAGAGGCTCAATCTCACCCGCATGCTCCATGCCGAGCGCGACCGGCTGGCGATGTCGCTGGCGGAAAAGGAGGTGCTCCTCAAGGAAATACATCATCGGGTGAAGAACAATCTGCAGGTGATCTCGAGCCTGCTGCGGCTGCAGGCTGCCAATATCAAAGACGATATTTCCGCGCGCGCCCTGCTGCAGAGCCAGCACCGCGTGGAATCGATGGCGCTGGTGCATGAGCAACTGTATGAAAGCGAGGATTTCCGCGAGGTTGACATGGCGAGGCACGCGGCGAAGCTGGTAGCGAACCTGTGTGAGTCTTATGGCGTCGATCCGGGCCGCATTGCCACCCACGTGACGGTCGACTGTGTGCCGCTCACTGTGGATCAGGCGATTCCGGTTAGTCTGATTCTCACTGAATTGGTCTCGAACGCGCTCTCGCATGGCTTTCCGGAAGGCCGGTCCGGCGCGGTCCGGGTGGAATTCCATCGCGCCGCCGGCCGCATCCGGCTGGACGTCGCCGACGACGGCGTAGGCGTTCCGGAAGGTATGGAGCCGCGGCGGGGCAGGTCCCTGGGCCTCTCGATCGTCAACATTCTGGCCAAACAACTGAAGGGGGAGTTTTCGTGGGAGCGCGGGAGCCGGGGAGCCGGTCCGGGAACCACATTTTCTGTTTCCTTTCCGGAGCGCCAACCCGCCGGCGAAAGCGTATCTATCGCCGCCGCGCCCGGATCGTGACCGCCAGGTCGCCGGGACGCGTGTTGGTGAATCGCAGCGTCACGCGGCCCTGCGCGTCCAGTGTGATCGCGGCCGGCGTGTTTACACTCGAAAGCATCCATCCGTCCGGCAGCGTTACGAAGTTCACGGGACGCCCCAGCGTGCGCGTCCACACCAGCTCCTTGCCGTCCATTTTGTAGCCCACCGGGTCGGTATACGTTTCCTCCACCCTTACGCGCACGGATTGGCCCTTGGCGATCGGCCCCGGAAGATCGCCCTGCACCACCACCGTATCCGGCGTGTATTTTTCCGTGTAATACCCGAGTTCGTTCACCTGCCTCCCGTTGACGATATGAGTATGCAGCGTCTCGCCCGTGTCGAGCAGGGTGATCTTCGAATCCGGCTTGACGTCGCTGCCCGCCCGGACGAAGCTGTGCACCGACGCCTGCCCCGGCCGGTCCACGTTGAAATCGTGCGAGATTTGAAACTGATGCGTCGACGGGTCCAGCAGCCAGTAACGAATCTCGCGGTCCTGCTCGGCGCGGTGAAACTGGCCGAAGCATAATCCGGGAATGAACAGCCATAGCGCGCGCTTCACGGCAGCCTCCGCCCGATGATTTTCACCGGCAACTGATCGTCGCGGTCGTTCAGAAAACTGATGTGAACGCGCCCTGCGGCGTCGGTGGAAACGATCGCCGGCGACGCCGATCCGACCAGTTCATAGCCCAGCGGCAGGATCACCACGTTGCGCTTGATGCCCATCGGCCGGTCAAACACCAGCGTGTTGTCTTTTTCGTAGTAAGAGGGTGGATCCGTGTAGGTTTTCAGGATCCGGATGCGCACTTCGCCGTTTTTCGGAACCGGCTTCAGGAATTTCACGCGAATGTACTTCTGGTCGTCCGGGATCTTGCCGCGAACCAGCCCGACGCTCTCGCGGCCGGCTGCGTCCACTTCACTGAATTCCAGCACCTTCCCGGTATACAGATCGATCACTCGCTCCTTGGTCGAAACCGAGCCTTGCCGGATCGGATTGAAAGAAATACGCCGCGCCTTCGCGATCGCTCGAAACGTCATAAACGATGTCGAACGAATGCGTCGGCGGGCGGCAGCAGGTCGTAGATCGAAAACGCTTCAGCCGCGCGCATCAGCGGCGCGGCGGCCAGCAGGAAAATGGTAAGAATCCTCATGATGGTTCTCCAGCATAACACCGCGGTATCCTGACCATATGAGATATTTCATGGTTCTGCTTCCGCCATGCTCGCGTGGGGGCAGACTCCTCCCGTGGCGCCACCCGCCGGACACCCGGCGGTTCCGTTTAATGCCGGACAGGCCGCGCAGCCAGCCCCGCCGCCGGTTTCGCCCGATACCGTCGTCCTGACCATCGGCGACCAGAAAATCACCAAGGCGCAGTTCGAGCTGATCCTCACGACGCTGACCGAGCAGCAGCGCGCTCAGGCTCAACTGCAGACGCCCGCCGGCCGGCGCCGCCTGGCCGAGTCGCTGGCAGAATTGACCACCATGGCGCAGGAGGCGCGCGCCCGCAAGCTGGATCAATCCGAGAAAGCGAGGGCAGAGGTCGCGCTGCAAACCAATCGCGTGCTGGCGCAAAATCTGTATGAGCAACTGCTCGAAACCGCCAAGCCCGATGACGCGGCGCTGCACGCGTATTACGACGCGCACAAGCCCGACTGGGAGCAGGTTAAAGCGCGCCACATCCTGATCCGCTTCCAGGGTTCCCGGGTCCCGCTGAAGGCAGGTCAGAAAGACCTGACCGAGGTCGAGGCCCTGGCAATCGCCCAGCAGATCCGCGCCAGGATCCTGGCCGGCGAGGATTTCGCGAAGCTCGCCGCAACCGAATCGGACGACGCCGGCAACGCCGCGCAGGGCGGCCAACTGGGAGCCTTCGGAAAAGGAGGCATGGTCGCCGAGTTTGAAAAGGCAGCCTTCGCCGCCGAGCCCGGCAAGGTGACCGAACCGGTGAAGACCGTCTTCGGCTATCACCTGATCCTGGTGGAATCGCACGCCACCAAGCCGTTCGAAGAAGTGAAGGCCGAAATCGAGAACCAAGATCAAACCCGACGCCGCGCAGAAGGCGATCGCGGATCTCAAGAAGAAAGATGACGATCGTCTACGATCCGAACTACTTCGGCAAGTAGTTACAGCCGCACGATCTTTGGCGACGTGTTGCCCTTCAGCGCGTTGCGCGTGTCCACCACCAGCTTCGCGCGCTTCACGATTCCGGCATAATCGAACGCCTTGTGGTCGGTGACGATCACCACGCAATCCGCCGTCGGCCGCCGCTTCATCCGGGTCAACGGCCGTCAGAGTGTGCTGAATAAATCCCGTCCGCGCGCAGCTTGGGAACGAACGGATCGCTGTAGCTGACCAGCGCTCCCCGCTTTTCGAGCAGATGAATAATATCCAGCGCCGGCGATTCGCGCACATCGTCGATATCGCGCTTGTAGGCCACGCCCAGCACGTGGACTTTCGATCCCTTCAACGCCTTCGAATGATCGTTCAGCGCATTCTGGATCTTGTCCACCACGAAGTGCGGCATCTGGCCGTTGATGTAGCCGGCCAGTTCAATGAAACGCGCCTCAATCCCGCTCTGCTTGGTTTTCCAGGAAAGATAGAACGGATCGATCGGAATGCAGTGGCCGCCCAGGCCGGGCCCGGGATAAAACGGCATGAACCCGAACGGCTTGGTGGCCGCCGCGTCGATCACTTCCCACACGTTGATATCCGATCCGGTCGCACATCATCGCCATTTCGTTCGCCAGACCGATGTTGATCATCCGGAAGGTGTTCTCCAGCAGCTTGACCATTTCCGCCACGCGCGTGGAGCTCACCGGAACCACTTTTTCAAGCGCCTGCCCATAGAACAGCGCGCCAAGCTCGGTGCACGCCGGCGTGATTCCGCCGACCACCTTGGGAATGTTCTTGGTCTGAAAGTTGGGGTTCCCCGGATCCACGCGCTCCGGCGAAAAGCACAGGAAAAAATCCTCGCCCACCTTAAGATCCGGTTTTTCGAACATCGGCAGCATCAATTCGTCGGTGGTCCCGGGATACGTGGTGGATTCGAGAATCATCAACATTCCGGCATGAGCATGCTTGGCGATCTCCTGGCACGCGTTGACGATGAAGCTCATGTCCGGATCTTTGGTCTTGCGCAGCGGCGTCGGCACCGCGATGTTGATGGTGTCCAGTTCCGCCACCGCGCTGAAGTCGGAGGTGGCGTTCAGTTTGCCCGCAGTCCACCAGCGGCTTCAGAACGCGCGTCGGCACGTCCTGAATGTAGGAAACGCCGCGATTCAGCGCGTCGACCTTGGACTGGTCGATATCGATCCCGGTGACCGAAAAACCGGCCTGCGCGAATTCCACCGCCAGCGGCAGCCCGACGTATCCCAGTCCCACGACGCCCACGCGGGCCTGGTGCGACTCGATCTTCTTCTTCAATTCCTGCGCGTGATTCAATCTGCCACTCAGTATTCAAAATCCGGCCTTAATAATAAAAATCTCCGCTGCGACGATTTGGGCCGGCCCGGCCAGGAACATCTCGCCGCCCTCCGACCGCAGCGCAGCGGACCGGCTGGAGTCCGAACCTCGATCGGGACTGTCCACCAGTCCACGAGCCGCCGCGGCCGCCGCCGCTCCAGTCGACCCGGTGCCAGAACTCATTGTCTCACCCGCGCCGCGCTCCCAGAACCGGACGTCCAGCGCGTGCCGGTCCTCCACGCGGATAAACGACACGTTGGTGCGATTGCGGAAACCGCGGATGCCGCTCGATGCGGCGCGCCCAGCCCGCGCCAGTCGAAATCGAAATCGTCGACGAACACCGCGCATTGCGGATTGCCGACGTCGAGAATGGTGGCGTCGCGGCCTTCAAACTCATGGTGCAGCTCCGCGATCGTCGCGCGCCCCATGTTCATCTCGAAGGTGAACATCTGGTCGCGCCGTGTCCAGCAGACGCAGATGCTTCACGCCCGCGCCCGTCGCGATTCGCACCGTGCTCTCCCGGCAAGCCGTTCTGCACCAGATACAGGGCCGCGCAGCGCGTGCCGTTGCCGGAAAGCGCGCTGGTGCTGCCGTCCGAATTCCACAGCTCGATCGCGGCGTCGGCATCGCTCGCCGGGGAGATCACGATCCATCCGTCGGCGCCCACTCCCGTGTGACGATCGCAAATCGCGCGCGCCAGCGCCACCGGATCCGCGCCGTCCGGCACCTGTTCGCGCGGGGTCAGCAGAAAATCGTTGCGCGCGCCGTGCGCTTTGGTGAAGGGAATTTTCATTGAAGCTGATAAATCTCCACGACCGGAGCTCCCTTCACGATAATCTGCTTCCGCAATCGATAGTGCCGCCCGCGCCGATCGGCTCTTTGAACCGTGGTCGCTACTTCGTCGCCGGAAAGCGCCAGCGCCCATTCTTCGCGAAGAAACAGTCTCCGGCCGCATCACCGCCGCGAGATACGCCGGGCCGTTGCCCTACGTGCAGCCCTTCACGCAGCGGAATCCCCGCCTCGCGCAGAACGCCGGTCAAATCGCCAAACGAAAACAGGATTCCCGAGCCATGCCGGTAGTTGGCCGCCAGGAAGTCCGCAGCTTCGCGAGTCCACGCCCGGCGAGCCATCGAGTTCACCTCCGCTTCCTTCCAGCACACCGGCGGCCCGCCGATCCATATCGGTGAGACGGCAACATCCCGAGCACCACTGCTGCCAAGACCTGCCAGCGCGCGGACACCAAGGTCACCATGGCGCCGCCGCGAACGCCGCCAGCGGCAATACGGCGATGGCGTAGCGCGTGTTGTACCAACTATTCGGCCATAGCACGGGAACGAAGATCGGCGTGCCCGAAGAGTGCATGCTCCACACATAGAACGCCGGCGCGAGCGCGAGCAGCGCCAACGGCCACCACGCCCGCCTCCACAGTGCGACGAATACGCCGGCCGCTGCCACGCCAATCACGGGCCAACCCGCCACCAGCCGCGCCGCCGTGAAGTAGTATTGCAGCGCCAGCCGCCAATCGTGATCGCCAGGATACGGGCTCATCCCCCCGGCCAGCGCCCGCCGGTAGATCGCCAGCGCCGACCACGGACCGTTGTAAAACTCCAGCGCGTTCCCATAGTAAAAGCGATTGTGCGCGATCCACGCCAGCGGCCCCAGCGCCGCGACCGCTCCGAACAACACCGCGTGCCATTTCCGTTTCGCGATCGCCAGCAGGTAAAGGCACACGAACGGAATGAAGAACCAGCCTTCGTAGCGCGTGAGCGATGCGGCGTTCGACGCGATGCCCGCGGCCGATCACCGCGAATATCGATCTGCGAATCGCGAAACCACAGCGTCGCCCACAGCAGCGCCGCCAGCGACGCCGCGAACAGAGCTTCCGTCATGGCCGTCGATTGCAGATACAGCAGGTTCGGATTCAGCGCGAACATCAGCGCCACCGCCAGCCCCGCGGCCGCCGACGCATACGCGCGCCGCGCCGCCGCAAACAGAAAAACGCCCGGCCAGAATCGAGCACACCGGCGACACGATCGCTCCCGCCGCTCCGCTGCGCCACCAGTCGTCGCGCATGGACGGCCGGAATCATCAGCACGTGCGGCAAGCGGCAGCCACGCGGTTCCGATCTGCTCCGGCCCGGGCGTGCGCGAATCGAGAATCCGCCGCGCGATGTTCAGGTGCGCCTCGGCGTCGCCGTCGTAAAGGACATAGCCTCGCGCCAGGCACCAGCGCGCCGCGCCAACGCTGAGAACCGCCAGGAGTGCGAACACGCCGCAAACCTGGAATCTCTGCTTCATTTAGAAAGACGTGAACTTCCGGAACTCGTCAAATCGAGCGTCCACTTCCGCGCGCGTCAGAGTGCGGAACCGTTCCACGCCGAACTGTTCGCAGCAGAAGCTGCCCATCACCGATCCGTAAATCACCGCGCGGCTCAAATCGCCGCGGCCGATGTGGCCGGCCTCCAGATCGAAGCCCTGCTCGGCCAGATAGCCGATAAAGCCGCCCGCGAAGCAGTCGCCCGCTCCGGTGGGATCGAACACGTCTTCCAGCAGATATCCCGGCACGATGAAGAACGAATCGCGGCGAAACAGCATCGCTCCATACTCGCCGCGTTTGATCACCAGCGTGTGCGGACCCAGGTCGAGAATCGCGCTCGCCGCTTTGCGCAGGTTCGATTCTCCCGAAAGCATGCGCGCTTCGCTGTCGTTGATCAGCAAGAAATCCCATTCCCGAATGGTCGCGAGCAGCTCCGCGCGAAAATCCTTGATCCAGAAATTCATGGTATCTCCGCCCGCCAGGCGAAGCCCGTTCATCTGCGCGCGCACGCTGCGTTGCAGCGCCGGCTGGATGTTGCCGAGCAGCAGGTAGCGCTCCGCCCGATAGCTTGACGGCAACTTCGGATTAAAATCCGCGAAAACATTCAGCTCCGTGGTCAGCGTTTCGCGATCGTTCATGTCGTCGGAATACTTTCCGGCCCAGAAAAACGTTTTGCCGGGGACGCGCTCCAGACCCTCCAGATCGACGCCGCGGCCCGTCAGCAGCGCCGTGTCCGCATCCGCGAAATCATCCCCGACAATCCCCACCAGGCGCGGCTTGGTGAAGAAGCTCGCCGCGAGGGAGATATAGGTTGCCGCTCCTCCCAGCATTCGGGCGACGCGGCCGTGCGGCGTTTCGACTCCATCGTACGCCACGGATCCGACTACAACCAGAGACATTTTCTGATTGTAGAGGATGCGCGGGTTAACATAGGAGAAGTGCTTTATCGTCTGGTCCTGCGGAACCTCCCCGACATCATTGGATTGGCCTTGGTCCTGCTGATGCAAGCGGCCGGAGCGTGGTGGATTCTGCGCATGCCGGAGGTGCGCGCATCCGTTTTTCTCCGGCGTGCGGCCCGGACCGCGATCATCGCTTCCTTCGCGGTCGCGATTTTCGCGTTTTTCCTGCGTTTCAATCGTGTGACCAAACATTTTTCGCCATGGTGGTACGGCTGGGGCCGCGGCCTGATGATGGCTTGGGCCTTCACCAGCATTCTGCTGGTGTTGTGTCTCGCCGTATCGCACCTTCTGCCGCAGGCGCGCCCTGAATACAGCCCCGCGCGCAGGAATTTCATCCGCGCGGCTCACTTGGCGCTGTTCGGCGCGCCGGCCGTCGCGGTCGGTTATGGCGTGTTCATTGAACGATTCGATCTCCAGCTCCGCGAAGTCAGCATTCCGGTTCCCGGCCTCGCGCCCGATTTTGACGGCCTCCGCCTGGTCCAGTTGACCGATATTCACCTGAGCCCGTTCCTCTCGATCAAGCAGCTGGACCGCGCCATCGCGATGGCCAATGAAACCGGCGCGCACATCGCGCTGGTCACCGGGGACCTGATTTCCAGCGCCGTCGATCCGGTCGACGAGTGCCTGGATCACCTGACCCGCCTGCGCGCCGACGCCGGTATTTTCGGCTGCCTGGGAAACCACGAAATCTACGCCAACTGCGAGGCGCATGTAGCCCGAGCGCGGCGCCCAGTTGGGCATGCGCTTCCTGCGCCTGGCCGCGGAGCAGCTTAAGTTCGGAGGCGCGGTCCTGAATCTGGCCGGAGTCGACTATCAGCATCTGGGCAGGCCCTATCTGGTGCATGCCGAAAAACTGGTGGTGCCAGGCGCGTTCAACGTTTTGATGTCGCACAACCCCGACGTTTTTCCCGTGGCCGCCAGGCAAGGCTGGCAATTCACCATCGCGGGTCACACGCACGGCGGCCAGGTGCGCTATGAAATTCTGGGCCAGGATCTGAACCTCGCCCGATTCTTTACGCCCTATGTGGACGGGATTTATCGCCGCGGTCCTGATTCCATCTTCGTTTCGCGCGGGATAGGAACCATCGGCGTCCCGGCCCGGCTGGGCACGCCGCCGGAGGTAGCACTGATACGATTGTGCCGCACCTGATCCTGGGCGACATTCACGGCAACCTGGAGGCGCTGGACGCCGTGCTCGCGGACGCGCGCGGTAAATACGACCGGATTTTCTGCCTGGGCGATCTGGTGGGCTACGGGGCCGATCCCAACGCCGTCGTCGACTGGGCGCGTTCCAGCGGCTGTGTGACCGTCCGCGGCAATCATGACAAAGCTTGTTCCGGCGCCGACATTCTGGATTACTACAATTCCATCGCCCGCGCGGCCGCGGCGTGGACGCGAGACGTGCTCACGCCCGTCAACCTGGAGTACTTGAGAGGCCTCCCGCGCGGCCCGCTCCGCTATGACGATTTCGATTTGATTCACGGCTCGCCAGCCGATGAAGACGACTATCTGATTACTCTGGCGGACGTCGCGCCGATTCGTGAATTCGTCGGCGCGCAGACTACATTTTTCGGACACACCCACGTGCAGGGAGGATTTCTTCTGGCGCGCGGCGGCGTGAAACACATCGTGCCGGCCGGCACGCTGGAGCTTGAGCCGCATCATTTCTACCTGATCAATCCCGGCTCGGTCGGCCAGCCGCGCGATGGCGACCCGCGCGCGGCCTATGCCCTGTATTTCCCCGAACAGCGCATGGTCGAGTATCGCCGCGCGGAGTACCAAATCGCCGCCGCTGCCTCCAAAATCCGCGCTGCCGGCCTGCCCGATGCGCTCGCCGCCCGGCTGTACGAAGGCGTCTAGCTACTCAAGCGAGCCCGCTCCGCTTCACCGCGTAGTCGATCGGCCTCCTGCGGGACTTTGAACTCGGTCATGCCCTTATTCCCCATGTACCCGACCTCTTTGATCCCCGCCGCGCTCGTATAATACGCGTCCACCGTCATGCGCCGCGCCCACGCGAAAAATCGAATGCCCGCGGCCAGCTCCGGCGTCTCGTTCTTCTTATACGCGATCCGGTCGAGCATCGCCGTCTTCTCGCCCGCTTTCGCCGCCAGAAAATCCGCGGAGTACTTCGCGTTTCATCGCCTCGATCCAGCCACGCCAGCCCGCCCGTGTAAATCGCCGCCATCTCCGCGTTCTGGCTCGAAAGCAGATCGATAAACTCCGCCGCGCCGCCCTTCGACGCGCCGGGAACGATCAGCTCGCACAGCGCCGTCAGCGATTCGAATTCGTGCGCGGTCAGCGCCTTCGGCTTGTAAGGACCGGACTTCGTATCCTCCGCCACGCTCTCATGCACGTGCTGCGCCGACGCGAACTCGATCGGCCCGGCCAGCGCCAGCGCCGCGATCCGCTGCAAGATACCTCCCGCCGCTTATACATTGCCCTTCCTCATTTCTTCGGCCATATACTCGGCCGTCCGCCACGCCAGCGCGCAGATGGTCAGCGTCGGATTCTTGTCCGGATTGCTGACAAACGGCGCGGCATCCGCCACGAACAGATTCTTCACGTCGTGCGACTGGCAATATTTGTTCAGCGCCGAGGCCCGCGGATTGTCGCCCATCCGGATCGCCCCTACTTCGTGAATAATCTCGCCGCCCGTCGAGATTTTCTGCTCCGTCGGACGCGTCGCGGCGCACGGGCTTGCCGCCCATCGCTTCCAGAAGCGCCGTGAACGTCTTCTCCATGTGCTCCACCTGCTTCAGCTCCGCCTCGGTCCATTTGAAATGGAACTTCAACACCGGAATGCCCCATCGATCCACCACGTCCGGATCGATGTCGCAATAGGTGTCCTGGTTCGGAATCATTTCGCCGCGTCCGGCGAAGTTCACCCGCGTCCCGTAGTCTTCGTAGATCGCCTTCTTCAGCGGCTCCGCCGTAACCCTCCTCGCGAGTCGCCGTTCCCGCGAACGTTCCGATGCCCGGCATCCCGTACCCGCCGCCGAGCTCGATATGATAACCTCGCGGAAAATCGAGCTTCTTCTCCCACAGCCACCACGGCACGTACAGGTGCGCTCCGCCCATGCCGTCCGAATCGTGCCTCGGCATCCCGGCCAGCGCCGGAATCGTGCGCGCCCAGGCTGAATCCCGGTGTTGTCGGTCAGGTTCCGGCCCACTTCACCCGACGAATTTCCCAACCCGTTCGAGTGCCGCGGGGCCTTCGAGTTCAACAGCAGTCGCGTCGATTCGCAACAGCTCGCCGCCAGCACCACCGTGCGGCATTTGACCTGCTTTTCAGTGCGCGTGGCCTTATCGATATAAGAAACCGCGGTGACTTTTCCTTCGTTATCGGTGATCAGCTCCCGAGCCATCGCGTTGGTGATCAGGTTCACGCGCCCCGTCTTCATCGCCGGAAACACCTGCACCTGCGCGGAAGAATAATTCGACGCCGTCTTGCACCCGCGCCCGCATTGCCCGCAGTAATGGCACGCTGGACGCCCGTTGGTCGCCTTCGTGATCACCGCCAGCCGGTTCGGAATGCACGGAATGCCCAGTTTATCGGCTGCTTTCTTGATCAGAACCTCATGCACACGCGGCGGCGGACACTGCTGAAACACCCCATCCGGCGCGCTCCGGATTCCCTCTTTCGAACCCGTCACGCCGATGAATCGCTCGGCCTTGTCGTAATACGGAGCGATGTCGTCGTAGGAGATGGGCCAGTCCGTGCCGATCCCGTCGCGCGAATACGGCTTGAAATCGTAATCCGCATAGCGCAGCGAAATTCGCCCATAATGATTGGTCCGCCCGCCCACGATTCGCGACCGGAACCACTGGAATTTCGAGCCCTCCGCCACGCTATACGGCTCGCCTTCCAGGTGCCATCCGCCGGCGTGCGCCGAAAACCATCCGAAATCCCGCCCCCGCCCGAAGTAGCTTGCGCCTCCCGGCCCCGAGCCGCGATGCGGCACCTGGTACGGCCACACGTGCTCCAGGAAATCGGTCTCCGGATGCAGCATCGGCCCCGCTTCCAGCAGCGTGACGCTCATACCCAGGTCGGTCAGCACCTTGGTCACCGTCCCGCCGCCCGCGCCCGAACCGATGATCACGACATCGGCTACGGCGTCATTTCGGATGATCTGAAACATGACCTGATGATAAAACGTCCTATCGCCGGCGTCCATCGCGAGGTCTATGCGGAAACCAAACCTGCCCCGGCGTCGTCTATAATCGGCGATAGGACCCATGGACGAAGTAAAGACTCCGGGCCAACCTGCTGCCGACGCCGAATGCGAGCCCCGGCCGCGCTCCGCCGCTTCGGCCACGCTCTCCTGGCTGCGCGACTTGTGCCTCAGCGTGCTGATCGCGATTGTCGTGATCCTGTTCCTGTATCAGCCCGTGAAGGTGGAAGGCACCAGTATGATGCCCTCCCTGATCGACCAGGAGCGCATTTTCATCAACAAGTTCACTTACCGTTTCGGCCTGGGCGACATCGGCCGCGGAGACACGGTCGTATTCTGGTTCCCCGGCGACCCGAGCAAGTCCTACATCAAGCGCGTGATAGGCGTTCCCGGCGACACGGTCGAGGTCAACGATGGAACGGTGGTCGTCAACAACAAGCCGCTGGCCGAATCCTACGTTCCCGAAGAGTATCGCGATCATGTTTCGATGCCGAGGCGCGTGGTTCCGTCGGAACAATACTTCGTCCTCGGAGACCACCGCAGTTTTTCAAACGACAGCCGGAGCTGGGGCATGGTCCCGCGCCGCTATATTTACGGGAAAGCGGTATTCGTCTACTGGCCCCTGGAACGCGTCGGCGTCCTGCATTAGGCAAGGCTGCCGGCAAACGATGTTTGATTACGACACTGAGCAGGTCGGTTTCTCCGCCCCAATCTTCGTTTTTCAGTTGGTCGGCGCGCCGTTGGGAACTCTAATAGCCGGCACCGTCCTCTCTGCCCTCGTTGAGGGGCTGTTCGGCGCCAAGAACAGCAATCTGATCCCCTATGTGTGCTTCTCGCTTGAGGGCTTTCTGTTTGGATACACGTTTCAAACCTGCCGGCCTCGCGCCCATCAATCCGGTGGGACGTGGATTTGGATACCTCCCGTCTGTCTTCTAGCGTGGGGCGTACTCGACGAACTATTCAGGCGGCACGGAACCGCTGTACTTGATTTTTTTGATGCAACCAGGCCCGGTCCGGGCGTCGTGTACGCAATGGGATTTCTTACCCTGCCTGCCATCGGCACATGCTTTTATTCCATCGGCGTGATGACAGCGCGCATGCGTGCTCTTTCTCGCTGGCGTCCTGCACAGAACGGTGTCACGCACGAGGTAGACTGACGGAGAGGGCGGGCGAAGACAAGAGCGATCGGCTTAAGCTTGCCGAGCTTGATCATCGCCGCGAGAAAAACCAACTCAACAACGTCAACACCGCACTGATGACCACGCACGTCACAATCGGGAAATAGAACGTCGTATTCTTCCCTCGAATCACGATGTCCCCCGGCAGCCGCCAGCCCATCGAGATCACCACCCCGATCACGATCAGCACCGCGCCCGCCAAAATCAACATCCGCCCCACAATCCCATTCTCACACCGGCAAACTATAATGGTGCGGGGGTCCTTATTCACTCATGATTCTTGAAGCGACCACGCCGTCGACCATGGAAGACGAGTTTAATCCGCGCCTGTCCGCCGAAGCCCGTTTCGATGCCGCCGCCGCCCGCCTGGGCCTGGACGACGGTATGCAAAAGGTGTTGCGCTCACCCTCCCGCGAAGTCATCGTTCATATTCCCGTCGTGCTCGACGACGGTCGCCTGGAAGTGTTCACCGGTTATCGGGTGCAGCACTCCATCGCGCGCGGCCCGGCCAAGGGTGGAATCCGCTACGCGCCCGACGTCACGCACGATGAAGTTCGAGCCCTGGCCGCCTGGATGACCTGGAAATGCGCCGTCGTCAACATCCCTTTCGGCGGCGGTAAAGGCGGCGTGATCTGCGATCCGGCTTTGCTTTCAGACCTTGAGCTCGAGCGCATCACCCGCAGATACACAGCCGAATTATTCGAATTTATCGGCCCGGAGAGAGACGTCCCCGCTCCCGACATGAACACCAATGAGCAGACCATGGCCTGGATCATGGACACGTATTCCATGCACGCCCGCATGACGCAGGCCGCCGTGGTCACGGGCAAGCCGATCGCCATCGGCGGTTCCAAGGGCCGCGCGGAAGCCACCGGCCGCGGCTGCATGATCGTCACCGATCAAGCCCTACGCCGACTCGGCCTGGAGCGCTCCGCGACGCGCGTCGTGATTCAAGGCTTCGGCAACGTCGGCGGCATGGCTGCCAAGCTAATGACCCGAGCCGGTTACAAAATCGTCTGTATCATCGAGTGGGACGGCGCCATTTACAACGCTAAGGGTCTCGACATCCTGGCCTTGATGAAGCATCGCCACGATACCGGCTCCATCCTCGGCTTCACCGGCGGCGAAGAAATCGACAAGGATGACGCGTTGTTCCAGGAAACCGACGTACTGATTCCCGCCGCGAAGGAGAACATGATTACGTCGCAGAACGCGCATCGTCTGCGCACGAAAATCCTGTGCGAAGGCGCCAACGGACCCACCACTCACGTCGCCGACTCGGTTCTTTCCGATAAAGGCATCTTCGTCATCCCCGACATCCTGGCCAACGCCGGTGGCGTGACCGTGTCGTATTTCGAATGGGTGCAGGATCGCCAGGGCTACTTCTGGAATGAACAACAAGTGAACGACCGTCTGGAAGAAATCATGGTGAACAGCTTCCAGGACGTGGTCGCCTACGCCGACAAGCACAACGTGAACAATCGCCTCGCCGCGTACATGCTGTCCCTCGACCGGGTCGCACAAGCGATCCGTCTAAGAGGAATCTACGCCTAGCGTCTGCGTCCCCGCCGCGGGAGACCAGAGGACAAATAGGGGACGCGATTTCCCAAAAACCTCACGACCATAGGGGCAGACGGTAGCCCGGCCCGCGCACGCTTCACAAAGGGACCGTTTGCCTAACGTCGGGCCATCTACTTGTCCCGCGCAATCGAATCTTCCGCAGCGGCCGCCTACTCGACGATGGGCTTCTTCCGGCGGAATGCCCCGCACTTCACCACTCGAAAAGAGCCCGGCGAGGCGCTCGCGATCGCGGCGACGATTGCATCCAGATTGTGTCGAATGATCGGTAGTTGAATCGCCGACAATGCCACAATCGCCAGACGTTGCCCGCCGAGGTTCTGCTCGTAGTTCAGAGTTTGGTCGCCGGTCACCAGCACATCGATTCCGTTGTCCTCCGCTACCTGGAGCAGGTCGCCATTCTTGAACCCGGCCCAGCAGCTTCCGCAACGCGTGGTCAAGGTTTTCGTCCAGCAACACCTTCACGAGCGATGCTGCTCACGCTGCGCATGGGCAAATTCGATTAGGCGCCTAATCTGAGCCACGGTAAGCGTAGGAAATCCCTCGCGCAACTCCTCGATCGTTTCGCCAAGCTCGTAGCTGCCGACGATGGCCTCGGGCATAATGCGTGTTCCGCGCAGGACGGGCCGGCCCGAAACTTTGCCGGGAACGCACTCGATCAGTTCGCACTGCGTCCAGTCGATCTCTGAGATTATATGTGTCCGAGCCATGTTCTTTCTCTCCCCGAGCCTGCCTCACCCCCAGAATACGCCTCTTCTCAATTCTTCACCAACTGGCATCGCCGGGAGGCGCGACGCTCCCGCATAATAGAAGATTCTGCGATGTCAGCCGAGCCCTCCACGCCGCTCATGCGGCAGTATCACGGAATCAAACAGCAGTTTCCCAACGCCCTGCTCCTGTTCCGCCTCGGCGATTTTTACGAGCTCTTCTTCGACGACGCCATCCTCGCCGCGCGCGAGCTTGAAATCACGCTCACCGCGCGCAATAAAGAAAAAGGCGAGCCGATTCCGATGTGCGGCGTCCCTTTCCACGCCGCCGAAAACTACATCGCCCGCCTGATTCAGAAAGGCTACCGCGTCGCCATCTGCGATCAGACCGAAGATCCCCGCCTCGCCAAAAAACTGGTGAAGCGCGAGGTCACGCGCGTCGTCACGCCCGGCACCGCGATGAACGCCCGCTCGCACGAGAATAACTTTCTCGCCGCGATACACCCCGTCGGTCCGCGAGCCGGCCTCGCGCACGTCGACGTCTCCACCGGCGAATTTCGTGCCACAGAAATAGACCTCGCCGAGCTCCCCGCCGCTCTCGAAACGTTGAACGCCCGCGAAGCTCTGGCGCCCACCGGCTCATCTCTGCGCCTTTTCTGTCTGAAAACCGACGTCGAGCCCTGGGTCTTCGGCTCCAATTACGCCGCCCGCAGTCTGTGCGACCATTTCCATTTGCTCGCGCTCGACGGCTGCGGGCTCGAAGGCCGCCCGCTCGCCGTCGGAGCCGCCGCAGCGATTCTGCATTACCTCCGCGAAACCCAGCGCACCGCGCTCGATCACCTGGAGCGTCCCGCATTTTACGATCGAGCCGAAGCCTTGGTCCTGGATGCGACCACCGTCCGCAACCTGGAACTGGTCGAGCCTCTCTTTGCCGGCGAATCGAAAGACTCTACTCTGCTCTATGTTCTGGACCGCACCCGCACCGGCATGGGCGGCCGTCTTCTGCGCCGCCGCCTGTTCGCACCGTCGATCGATGCATCCGAAATCGAAGCTCGCCTGGATGCCCTGGAAGAATTGCACGGCAACACGATCCTGCGCGCCGAGCTTGCCAAAGACCTGTCCACGATTCTGGATCTGGAACGCCTTCTCGCCAAGGTAACTCTCTCTACCGCCGGCCCGCGCGATCTGGCCGCTTTAGCGCGATCTCTGGCCGTGATCCCGTCGCTCAAACAACGCCTCGCAATCGCGAAAAGCCCCCGCCTGCAAGACATTCTCACTCGCCTCGACGATGTCGCTGAAGTTCGCGACCGCGTCCTGGGCGCGCTCTCCGACGAACCGCCCGTAAACCTTAACGACACGGGCGTCATCCGCGACGGCTTCGATCCGCGCCTGGACGAGCTTCGCGACATCAGCCGGAACAGCCGGACCTATCTCGCCCAAATCGAGCAGCGCGAGCGCGCCCGCACCGGCATCGCCTCGCTCAAAGTCCGCTTCAACAGCGTGTTCGGCTACTACATCGAAATCTCCAAAGCCAATCTGCACCTGGCGCCCTCCGATTACGACCGCAAGCAGACACTGGTTAACGCCGAGCGCTTCATTACGCCGGAACTAAAAGAGCTGGAATCGAAAATCCTCGACGCAGAGGACAAAATCCTCACCATTGAGCGTGAAATTTTCGAAGAGCTGCGCGCGCACGCCGCCGCGCACGCCGCGCGCATCAAGTCCACCGCCGCCGCGATCGCCGAATTGGACACAACGCTCGCTCTTGCCGAAGTCGCGGTCGAAAATCGCTACACGCGCCCGCGCTTTTCCGAATCTGGCGAAATGCAGATCGCCGCCGGCCGCCATCCCGTCATCGAGAAACTCACGGAAAAAGACGCCCAGCGCTTCATCCCCAACGATCTCTACTTCCATCCCGATACCCAATTCATCGCGGTCATTACCGGCCCCAATATGGGAGGTAAATCGACCTATCTTCGCCAGGCCGCTCTACTGACGATTCTTGCGCAAATGGGTTCTTTTGTTCCCGCCGATACAGCATTGGTCCCGATTGTGGATCGGGTATTCACCCGAATCGGCGCTGCGGACAATCTCGCGCGCGGACGATCCACCTTTATGGTCGAAATGACGGAAACCGCCGTCATCCTGAACACCGCCACCGCGCGCAGCCTGATCGTCCTCGACGAAATCGGCCGCGGCACGTCGACGTATGACGGACTCGCTCTGGCCTGGGCCGTGGTCGAGCACATCCACAAACACATTCGCGCCAAAACCCTTTTCGCGACTCACTATCATGAGCTGACCGAGCTCGCCGGTCAACTGGAAGGCGTCCGCAACCTGCACGTTTCGGTGAAGGAATCCGGCGACCAGATCCTGTTCCTGCGCCGTGTCGCGCCCGGCGCCGCGGACCGCAGCTATGGAATCGAAGTGGCGCGTCTGGCAGCACTTCCTATGAGTGTGATCGAGCGCGCCCGCGAGATCCTGGCACATCACGAATCCGCGGTCACCGAGGAGCTCGCGCCGCCTAGCGCTCCACTTCAGATCCGCCTGTTCGAATCGGTGAACTCCCAGCTCGCCGACCGTATCCGCAAATTGAATCTGGACAATCTTCGTCCCATCGAAGCCCTGCAGCTCCTCGCCGATTTGCAAAAGGAGTTGAAAGATTGAGAGTCGCCGGCATCATGAGCGGCACGTCTCTCGACGGCATCGACGTCGCCATCGTCGACATCTCGCGCAGACGCGGCGGCGTGAAGGTCACGCCCATCGCGTTCCACACGTCACCTTACCCGAAGCTGGTCAGGGAAGCGATTCTGGCGGTTTCCAATTCGATGACCCACACCGCCACCATCGCGCGCATGAATTTTCTGCTGGGCGAGCTCTACGCCGCCGCGATTCGCGAAACCTGCCGCCGCAAGCGCGTTCCGCTCGATTCGATCTTCCTGGCCGGCATGCACGGCCAGACCATTTTTCATGAAGCCGACCCGGTCGAATATCTCGGCCACCGCGTCGCCAGCACGCTGCAAATCGGCGAGGCGTCCATCGTCGCCGAACGCACCGGTCTGTGGACCATTTCCAATTTCCGCGAACGCGACATCGCCGCGGGCGGCAAGGGCGCGCCCCTGGTTCCCAACGTCGATTACCTGTTGTTCCGCCACCGCCGCATCGGACGCGTCGCGCTGAACATCGGCGGCATCGCCAACATCACTGTAATTCCCGCGGGCGCCGAGCGCCGCGACGTCATCGCCTTCGACATCGGGCCCGGAAACATGGTGATCGACGCTCTAGTGGCGCACTACACCGAAGGCCGCCAAACCTACGATCGAGGCGGCCGCATCGCGCGCGCCGGTAAAATCCACACCAGGCTGCTCAGGTCCATGCTGAGCGATCCTTATTTCGCGCTCGATCCGCCCAAAGCCTGCGGCCGGGAACAATTCGGTCGCGAATTCGCGAACGGCCTGATCGCCACCGGCGTCCCGCTTCCGGATCTGATCGCCACCGCGACCGAGCTGACCGCCAGGACCATCGCCGACGCCATCTCGCCCCACCCGGGCATTACCGAGGTGCTCGCCTCCGGTGGCGGCGTTCACAATCGCTGGCTGATGCGCCGCGTGCGCGAGCTTCTTCCGGACTTCCTCATCTCGACCACCGCCGATCACGGCATCGATCCGGACGCGAAGGAAGCCATTGCTTTCGCCATTCTCGCCTACGAGTTCATTCAGCGCCGCCCCGGCAACCTGCCCTCGGCCACCGGAGCCCGCCACGCCGTTCTCCTGGGCAAAGGCTCTCCGGTTTAAGAATTCTCCCGTTCCTCGTCGAGTTGCGCCTCGAAATCCAGTTGCCGCACGCGCTCCAGCGGATCGCCGGACAGCTCTTGATTATCCAGATCGTCCGGCACCACCGGCTCGGGCGGCGGAGTCAAATCCGCCACGGAACCTCCGGTGGACGGCTTCGGAATTGGAGGAATAAAATCCCGCTTGTTTTTTCCCTGCAAATCGTCGATCATTTCACGGATAAACTTCTTCATGCCCTGATTTTCGTAACGAATCATCCGCCGCATTCCCCCGGAAATTCCCAAACCCTTGACAATTAGAACGATAATCGCCGCGGAATAAAGGTTATCGGTTTAGGAGATTGTTGAAAAAAGGGACGGATTACGTCTCGCTCCCGCAGAGGTCCCGCGGCGGATATAGCTCTATCCCCTTGCTCAGCAGTCTCTTAGGATGACGCGCTGAGTTCTAGCCAGTCTGGATTCTGCCCGGCATGGCAGGCGATCTGGTCCAGAATCTGTTCCATCGGCGTTTCCACCCGCCGTCCGAAATCCCGCGCGGCGTCGCGATGGTCCATCACCCTCGCTTCGGACCTTACGCGCCAGAGCCGGATTTGCGGCCGCGTCCTTATGATGTCCCGGAATCGTCGAGCCGGAACGCGTTCCCGTCCACTTGCAACGGTAGCGACGCGAGCGCCGCAATCGAATATACCCGGCTGCTGCTCCGCAACGCCAACCCCGCGTGGAACCGTTTCGAATATTCAAGAACATTCACCAGTCCCGCCAGGTTGTGCTCGAAAAGCCGCCGGCTGGTCGACCCGTTCTGGACTCAGCCCAGCACGCTTGGATTCCCTGCCGCATCGATCACCCAGGCCGCCGGCGGCAGCGCCTCGAAATCGCTCGCCTGGCGAGCATCTCCATGCACCAGCGTGACCCCAAGCTTTCGAAGACGCCCGCGGTTGGTCTCCGACCGGGACGCATCAGATTATCAATCCCACTGATTGCCAACCCCGCGCGCCGTTCCAGCAGCCGAGCCGCCAGCGAGCTTCCCACAGACCCGCAAATGCCTGTAATCAGGACCTTCATCGCACCGCCGCATCATCATAACAGACCGCCTCCGTGCTATCCTGCGGTTGAGTGGCAAAACCGAAAGTCGTCGTCGTAATGCCGGCCTACAACGCCGAGAAAACCCTGCGGATGACTTACGCCGAGCTCCCGCACGACGTAGTCGACCTGGTGATCCTGGTGGACGACTGTAGTTCCGACGAGACCATTCGCATCGCGCGCGAGCTGAAGCTGGAGGTGTTCGTCCACGACCGCAACTACGGCTACGGCGCGAACCAGAAAACCTGCTACCGGGAAGCCCTGCGTGCCGGCGCCGATATCGTCGTCATGGTCCACCCGGATTATCAATACGATCCCGCGCTGCTCCCGCAGATCATCAAGCCGATTGAAGAGGATCGCGCCGATGTTGTGCTCGGGTCGCGCCTGTTGGGCGGCAATGTCATGAAGCAGGGAATGCCGTGGTGGAAATATTTAGCCAATCGCGCGCTTACCGGTCTTGAAAATGCCGTGTTTGGCCTGAAGCTGTCGGAATATCACACGGGCTACCGGGCCTACCGGCGGGAGGCGCTCGAAAGCGTCAATCTCGACATGAATTCCGACAAGTTTGTGTTCGACCAGGAAATCGTCGCGCAATTCGTGCACGTCGGCATGCGCATGGCGGAGGTCCCGGTGCCCACGCGCTATTTCCCAGCCGCCTCATCCTGTTCTTTCCTTGCCAGCTCACGTTACGGTTTGTCGATTCTCGTGGTGTTGTCGCGCTACCTGCTCCATCGCGCGCATCTGTTGCCACAAAGGCAGTTTCAGAGCCTTCGCCGCCGCTACTCCCCGTTCTCAGCGTAACCCTGCGCGCTTCCCGCCGTTTGTAATCACCCGTTGACAATAGTTTGTTAGGGTGTGAAATACCAGCGGACAACGACGTACGGGTCGATCCAGCTTCGAGGATTAGAACATGACAAAAAACAGCAGTATCCGGAGCACTACGTGTGCTCTTCTGTTTTCCACCGTGGCAGCGTTTTGCCAGGTGAACACCGCCAGTCTAACGGGGCTGGTGAAGGATTCTACCGACGCGGTGGTGGCCGACGCCAAGATCACCGCGAGCAACGCCGCGACCGGAATCGAGCGAACGGCTCAGACCAACTCCGACGGGTACTATTTTTTCGCGAACCTGCCTGTCGCCACCTATGAAATTTCAGTTGAGAAAACCGGGTTTCAGAAAGCCGTCAGCACGGTCAACCTGGACGCCACCGAGAAAGGACGCCAGGATTTCAAGCTGGCGGTCGGAACCGTATCCACCATCGCGACGGTGGAAGCCGCGGCGCCGCTGCTCTCTCCCGAAGACGCCTCGCTGGGTTCGCGTGGTCGACAACAAGTACGTCGACGGAATACCCGCTGCTCCTCAGAAGCTGGGACGATCTGGTGAACCTGGTCGCTGGAGTGCAAGGCCAGCGCTATACCGATCAGGGCGGCAGCACCAGCGCGGGCCGCACCGGAGGTTTCAACGTCCACGGCGTCCGCCAGCTCGAAAATAATTTCCTGCTCGACGGCATCGACAACAATTCGATCTCGGAAAACGTACAGGAGCTGACCACGCAGGTGGCGCGTCCCTCTGTCGACGCTCTTCAGGAATTCAAGATCATCACCAACCCGTATTCAGCCGAGTATGGCCGCGGCGGCGCCGTGATCAGCGTGATCAGCAAGGGCGGCACCAACGACCATCCACGGAACGCTTTACGAGTATCTGCGCAACCGCGATACCGATGCGAACGACTTCTTCTCAAACCGCCAGGGCCTCGCCAAGCCGGAAAACGTCCGCAACCAGTTCGGCGGCAACCTCGGCGGCCCCATCAAGAAAAACAAGCTGTTCGCCTTCTTCGATGAAGAAACCACCCGCATCATCACCGGCCAGCTTCGCAGCGGCACCGTTCCCACCGACAATGAACGTGTCGGGAATTTCAGCGCCGCCGCCGGATCCGCTGTCAACACCGTCTACCCCACCATCTACCAGAACGGCGCGCCGGTCTCCGGCAACATGATTCCGACCGGCAGCATCTCGCCGGTCGCCAGCGCCATTATGGCGCTGTTCCCGCAGCCGACCGTCCCCGGCGCGGAGTTGAACAACTACTTTCCGCAACGCCGACCTGACCGACAACACCAACCGCTTCTCCACGCGCGTCGACTGGCAGGCGAGCGACAAGGACGCCGTGTTCACCCGCTACACCTGGAGCACGCGCGACCGCAACAGCCCGGGCCTGTTTCCCGGACTCGCCGACGGCACCCAGTCCTCTTCGCAGGGCGCGTATCATCTGACCGCGGACCAGGCCGTGCTCGGCTGGACCCGGCCGATCAAAGCGCAACCTGGTGAACGAGTTCCGCACCGGCTACGAGCACGACAATTCCTTCGCCAAGCAGGAGCCGTTCGGCCAGCCCGGCGGCAATCTGGTTCCCGGCGTTCCCAACAATCCTGCGTTCGCCGGCGGCGTCACCATGATCACGTTCGCCAACTCAACACCTTCATTGGCTCTCCGAACTTCCTGCCGAAGTTCCAGAAGACCCAGCAGTGGCAGTTCAGCGACACGCTCTCCTGGACCCGCGGCCGGCACCAGATCAAGTTCGGCACCGATGTTCACGCCCCGCAAACCGATAACTTCCAGGACGTGCCCGGCCTGCGTGGCGCGCTCAACTTCGACAAGATTTTCACCTGCGAGCGCAACTCGAGCAACCAGTGCGTGGCCAACACCGGCATCCCTTACGCCGATTTCCTCTATGGCGACCCCCAGACCGCCATGCTTTCGAACCAGTTCGAAGCGAACCAGAAGTGGTACTGGTTCGACTTTTTCGCACAGGACGATTGGAAAGTATCGCAAAGGCTGACTCTGAATCTCGGCCTTCGCTACGACTTCTCCTCGCCGGTTTGGGAAGGGAACAACCACCTTTCGAACTTCGACCCGGCCGGCGCCGGTTCCATCATCACCGCGTCCAGTGGATCGCTGTATGACCGCACCCTGGTGCAGCCCCAAAAGCTGAACTTTTCGCCTCGCATCGGCTTCGCATACCAGCTTCGGTCCAAAACCGTGCTGCGCGGCGGTTATGGAATTTACTATGTTCCCTTCGACCGCGCCGGCAGCGAAAATCAGTTGGCTCTGAACCCTCCCGCGTTTATCAACGCCAATGTGGCGCTGGCGTCCACGGCTCTTCAGCCGGTGTTTCCGCTCGATAGCGGATTCCCCGCCACTTTCTTGAACCCCGCCGACATCAACCCCGCCATCCTGCACATCCGCACCACCAATCCGGACGATCCGCGCACCTACATGCAGCAGTGGAGCTTCGGCATCCAACGCGAACTGATGAAGAACCTGTTCCTGGAAGCGGATTACGTCGGCAGCAAGGGCACCCACATCCTCACGCTGGGCGACCTGAATCAGTTCATCAACAATGGCCAGCAGGTTACGCTCAACTCGGCGGGTCAACCCGTCCTTCCCTATCCCGGCTTCGGTTTGCTCGAATATTCCCAGAACAACGCAAACTCCAGCTACAACGGTCTCGATCTGACGGTCGAACGCCGCTTTGCCGCCGGCCTGAGCTTCCGCCTGGCCTACACGTGGTCGAAATCCATCGACGACGCGGCCGAGGAGCTTTCCGTCTATGGCTCCAACGCCTTCTCGCAAATCTCCAACAACCTTAAAGGGTGGCGCGGACCCAGCGACTTCGACGTCCCGCAGCGCATCGTGTTCAGCTGGGTCTATGAGCTGCCCTTCGGAACCGGCAAGCGCTTCGCCTCATCCGGCGTCGCGGCCGAAAATCTTTGGCGGCTTCCAGGCCGCCGGATCGTACTCCTACGCCGCCGGGCGCCCGTTCACGCCGTTCGCCAGCTCCAACAACAGCTCCATCGACATCGGCGAGGAAGTGGCGCTTCCGAACGTGATCGGCACGCCGGTGCTGCCGCACAATGTTAATTGCTGGTTCTACACCACCGCCAACTCCAAATGCGCTGGCTTTACCGGCACCAACGCCTTCAGCATCCCGGCGCCCGGCGTGTTCGGCAATGCCGGCCGCAACATCCTCCGCGGACCCAGCCTCCAGGATCTGGACGTTTCCATTTCCCGCAACTTCGCCATCCGCGAGCGTATCAAGCTCCAATTCCGCGCGGAGGCATTCAATCTGACCAACACCGTAGCCTTCGGTCTTCCCAACTCGAACGTAAGCGGCGGGACGCCGGGAGTGATCACTTCGCTCGCCGCCGACCCGAGAATCATGCAGTTTGCAGGCCGTGTGAGCTTTTAAATCTACCCCCTGACCGCCATGCGAGGATGGGATGGTGAAAATCCATCCGATCCTCGCTTTTTTTATTTGCGCGCAGCCGATCCTGCCACAGGCCCCGCAACCCGGAACCCGATGGACTGATGAACAGCTCAAGCAAGCCGTCGCGCCGGCCCGCGTGGGCCGCAAACTGACGCCGAAAACCTGGCCCGGCAACGCGCGAGTCGCCGTCTGCCTCAGCTTCGATGTCGACAACGAATCGTATCTCCTAGCCGCGGGCCAAACCTCGCCCACTACGCTTTCCGCCGCCGATTTCGGAGCCGAAACGGGGCTACCGCGCATTCTCGACCTGCTCGATCGTCATCAAGTCCCTGCGTCATTCTTCATTCCCGCCGTCAGCGCCTTGCTGCATCCGGAAATGATCCCGGCGATCATGAAAAGCGGCCGCCACGAAATCGGCGTCCACGGCTGGATTCACGAGTCGCCGCCCGCCATCGACAACGCCGCCGAAGAAGGCCGCTTGTTGAACAAAGCCATCGATTTTCTGACCAACGCCACCGGCAAGCGTCCCGTTGGCTACCGGGCCCCCGGCTGGGCCTTCAGCCGCCACACGCTCGGTCTGATCCGCAACGCCGGTTTTCTTTACGACAGCAGCCTGCAAGCCATGGACGAGCCGTACGAAATCCTCTCGAACGGCGAACCGACGGGTATGGTCGAGCTCGCCATCGACTGGACCCTCACCGAAACCCCATATTTAGGCCGCGGCGGCACCATGCCCTCGCCCGCGCTGCTGTATCAGCTCTATCAGGAAGAGTTCGACGGCGCCTATCAGGACCGGACCATGTTCGTTTTGACGCTGCATCCCCACGTCACCGGCCACCGCGCCCCGATCCAGCACCTCGATAAGCTGATCACGTACATGCAGTCGAAGCCCGGCGTCTGGTTCGCGACGTGCGAACAGGTGGCTCGCTACGTAAAGGGCGCGAAATAGGACCCGATTGACAGCGTACCGCATATCCCTTACACTGTTGGTTAAATGCGCAAACTATTCTTTCTCGCACTCCCCCTCATCCTAAGCGCAGCCGATCGGAAAGCCGCCGTCGACCAATTAGTCCAACCCGTCATCGACACCGGAACCGCGCCCGGAGTCGTCGTCGGCATCCTCGAAGGCGGCAAAACGCAGGTGTTCGCCTATGGCAAAGGAGCCGGCGATCGCGCTCCCGACGCCAACACCGTTTACGAAATCGGCTCCGTCACCAAAACCTTCACCACCACCGCGCTCGCCGTCATGGTCGACCGGAAGATGGTCGCGCTGGATGATCCGGTCCGCAAATATCTCCCGGCCGACGCCGTTCCGCCCGCCGCCAACGCCGATCCCGAGATTCGTCTGGTCGATCTCGCCGACCAAAGCTCCGGCCTTCCGCGCATGCCGACCAATTTTCATCCCAAGGACCCGCAGAATCCCTACGTCGATTACACCCCGCAACTGCTCTACGAATTTCTCGCGAAACAAACCCTCCACCTCGACCCGAAAGCGGTATTCTTCTACAGCAATCTCGGCATGGGCCTGCTGGGACATGCGCTGAGCCTGCGCTATGGCAAGAGTTATGAGCAGATGATCACGGACCTGGTCACCGGCCCGCTCGAAATGTCCGATACTCGCGTGACACTCACCGCGGATGAACAGGCCCGTCTCGCGCCCGGCCACGACGCCGACGGCAACGTGGTGCACAACTGGGATCTCGACGCCCTGGCCGGAGCGGGCGCGCTCCGCTCCACTGCGGCGAATATGCTTCGCTATCTGCAAGCCCACCTGGACCCGCCCGAGAAACTCAAAGCCGCCATCGAACTCGCGCACGTCGAGCACGCCAAGGTCGGCAACATGGGCAGCATCGCCCTCGCCTGGATCATCAAGCCCGATGGCAAAACCTATTGGCATAACGGCGGCACCGCCGGCTACACAACCTATATCTCCTTCAACACCGCGCAAAAAACCGGAGTCGTCGTGCTGGTGAACAACGCCGGAACCCTTATGGATCAACTCGGCGACCGCCTGGAGCATATGCTCGCGGGCACTACGGTTGAGCCGCTCCCGGTGCATCGGGCGATTTCGGTCGATGCAAAGGCGCTCGATGAATTCGTGGGCGCCTACGAAATCGCGGCCGCGCGCCTGACCATCACACGCGACGGCAGCGACCTTCTCGCGCAGCTTACCGGCCAGTCCGCTCTGCATATCTATCCCGAAGCGAAAGACAAATTTTTCCTTCGCGTCGTCGAAGCGACCCTCACTTTCGACCGCAACGATCAGGGCCAGATCACCGGCCTGGTGATGCATCAGAACGGCCGCGACACCAAGGCGAAGAAGGCGCAGTAGTTATACTTAAGTCTTGGAGCTGGAAAAAACACTACTGCGCAAAGTCGGCGAGGCCGTCGCGCGATTCAAAATGATTCGCGATGGCGACCGCGTCGCCGTGGCTCTGTCCGGAGGCAAGGACTCTCTCACCCTGCTCGAGGTGCTGCTCCTGCTGCAGCAGCGCGCTCCCGTCGACTTCACCGTCTGCGCCTTCACGGTCGAACAGGGAAAATTCCTCCGCCCCTTCGAGCCTCTGGGCGAATACCTGAAATCCCGCAACGTGGATTGGACCTATCATCGCGACAACCCCTCCATCCGCCTGATCGAGGAGCAGCCCGGCCACGGCTGCGACCTGTGCAGCCGCTATCGCCGCCGCGCCGTCTATCAGATTGTCCGCGGCCTGGGCGCCAATGTGATCGCCTTCGGCCACACCGCCGACGATTTTTGCGAATCGTTTCTGCGCAATGCGCTGTTCACCGGCCGCATCAGCTCGCTTCCGCCGATCACCTGGTCCCGCCAGCGCGATTTTCGCCTGATCCGCCCGCTATGCTTTGTAACCGAAGATCTGACCGCGCAGTTCGCCGCGTCGCTGGGCGCGCCCCTGATTCCCTGCGCCTGTGCCGACCGCACCGGCACCGTCCGCCGCACGCTCCGCGAAATGTTCGTGAATCTCGAAAAAGATCATCCGCATTTGAAGGAAACCATGCTGGCCGCGATGGGAAATATCGAAACCGGCCGTCTGCTCGACCCGCGTTTTTTGGACCTGGATGGAAGCAAGCAGCCCATCGAGAACGCCAATCCCCTGGTGGTTCTGTCGGATTCGTAACTGTTAGAATCGTCTCTTGCCGGCGCCCATCGTCACCGTCGTCGTGCCCACTCTGGCGGCTGGCGGCGTAATGGCGGATTGTTTGCGCTCCATCGAAACCCAAACTTTCGGCCAATTTGAAGTGATCGTAGTGGATAACAGTGCAACCCGCCTCGCCAATTCGACCAGCCCACGCGTTCGCGTCGTCTCGAATCGCCGCAACGCCGGCTTCGGTGCGGCCATCAATCAGGCGTTTCGCATCTCTGAAGCTCCTTATCTTGCGACGCTCAACGACGATGCCGTCGCCCACCCCCGCTGGCTCGAAATGCTGGTCGCCGCCGCCGAAGCCCGCCCGCGAGCAGGCATGTTCGCCTCCGAAGTTCGTCTCGACCCCGGCCATCTGGACTCGGCGGGCATGCTGATCGCCGCCGATGGCTCCAGCAAACAGCGCGGTCACCTCGAAGCCCCTGCGAACTTCGCCGGCCTCAAAGACGCGCTGCTTCCCAGCGGATCCGCCGCGCTTTACCGCCGCAAAATGCTCGACGAAATCGGCCTTTTCGACGAAACTTTTTTCCTCTATTGTGAGGACACCGATCTCGGCCTCCGCGCCCGCCGCGCCGGTTGGGAATGCGCCTACGTTCCGGGCGCCGTGGTGGAGCATCGCTATTCCCATTCCGCCGGCCGCGCTTCGCCGCTCAAAGCGTACTACGTCGAACGCAATCGCCTGTATACGGCGATCAAGAATCTCCCGTTATCGATGTTGGCGGCCGCGCCGTTCGCTTCTCTCGCGCGTTATTTCTGGCATCTGATGTCGCTCCTCGAAGGCACCGGCAAGACCGCCGAATTTCGCGAAGCCGGACACTCGGCCGCCCTCCTTCCCTTTCTGGTGATCCGCGCCCACGCCGCCGCGCTGTTCCATCTTCCGCGCCTCCTTCGCGAACGCCGCCGCATCCGGCGCAGCGCCCGCCTCACGCAGCGCGAGTTCCGTTCGCTGCTCGCCGAAAACGCCATCTCCATCCGCCAGGTGGCGAGCCTGTGAAACTCCTGATCCTGATTCCCGCTTTCAACGAGGAGGCCGCCGTCGGCGGCGTCGTCAAGGAAGTGCACTCCGTGATGCCCGGCGTTCCCGTCCTGGTCGTGGACGATTGTTCGGAGGACGGCACCCGTGGCGTCGCCCGCGGCGCCGGCGCCAGCGTGCTTCCCCTGCCGTTTCACCTCGGCCTCGGCGGCTGCGTACAAGCCGGCTACCGGCTTGCCTTCGAGCTCGGTTACGACTACGTGGTTCGCGTCGATGGCGACGGCCAGCATGATCCCAAGTACATTCCCAAGATTCTTGAAGCCCTGCAGCGCGAAGGATGCGAGATGGTCATCGGATCGCGATTCGTCAACGGCGCCGGCGAACATTCCGGCTTCCTCCGGGCGCTCGGTATCGTGTTTTTCCGCCTCATGCTGCGCCCCATTCTGGGCAAAACCGTGCACGATCCTACTTCCGGATTCGTAGGCGTGAATCGCACTGCGCTCGCGCTGTTCAGCAAGAGCTTCCCGCTCGAATATCCGGAAATTGAGGCGCTGGTGGTGCTCCAGCGCAAGCGCTTCCGTTTCGTCGAAGTCCCGGTCGTGATGCGCCCGCGCCGCACCGGACGCTCCACCATCACCGCGCTGCGCTCGTTGTACTATCCCGTGCATGTGCTGCTGGGCGTGTTCGTCAACGTTTTGAAATTCGAAGGCCGGAGAAAATAAAATGCATCGTCTGACCAACGTCATGATCACGTTCAGCCTCCTGTTGATCGGTTTTGTCCTGGTCTCCGTGCGCCGCGCGCACATCCGGGTGGAGCATTCGGTCAGTTGGCTGGTGGCCGCTCTGGTGCTCCTGGTGTTCTCCGAATGGCGCGCGCTTCAGGTGCGAATCGCCTCGGCCCTGGGCGTCGACAACGCGGCCCTCGCCTTGCTAATGGTCGCGGGCGCCGTGTTCTTAGTCGTGCTGTATCGTTTCTCCCTTATGATCTCGCGGCTCAAGGATTCCAACATCGCGCTGATGCAGCGCATCGCCATCCTCGAGTACCGCCTGACGTCCCTCGATGAAAAAGCCGCCGGACAATGAAGAAGAAAAAGCTGCACCCGGAAACGAAACCCGCCGCTCCTCAGCCCGCCAGGAAGGTCCGATGGTGGCCCTGGATCGCAGCCGCCGTCGGGCTCTTCGTCGTCTTCGAAATCTACACGCCGGCCCTCAACGGGAGATTCGTGTTCGACGACTTCAACTTGCCCTTCTTCTCCCCCACCATCAGCGACCGACTCTCCGGATGGGTGGGCCGCTATCGCCCGCTTCTGATGCTCAGCTACTGGTTCGACTACCGTCTCTGGCACACGCCGGACCAGCCCGTCGACCCGCACGCCTTCCACGCCACCAACGTCTTTTT
>CAWJHI010000124.1:0-11005 GCA_963842485.1 Terriglobia bacterium
GACATGATTCGCGCGTGGGATTATCTGAAAGATCATCCGAATACCAGGTTAATTGGCCCGAATTGTCCCGGAATTATTTCTCCGGGGAAATGCAAGATCGGCATCATGCCGGCGCACATTCATTTGCAGGGACACGTCGGAGTGGTTTCGCGGTCGGGCACGCTGACCTATGAAGCGGTGGGCCAGTTGACCAAGCTGGGCATCGGACAATCCACTTGCATCGGAATCGGCGGCGATCCGATCATCGGAACCACGTTCACGGATGCGCTGGGTTTGTTCAACGACGACGCGGATACACACGCGATTGTGATGATCGGCGAGATCGGCGGCAACGCGGAAGAAACCGCCGCGGCGTTCATCCAGGCGCACGTGACAAAACCGGTGGTGGGGTTCATCGCCGGGCAGACTGCGCCGCCGGGACGCCGGATGGGACACGCGGGCGCCATCATTTCGGGCGGCAGCGGCAAGGCGGCGGACAAGATCGCCGCGATGAAAGCCGCGGGCGTCACCGTTTGCCCCACTCCCGCCGAAATTGGGGAAACAATTCAGAGCAGATTATAAATAATGGAACCTTCTTTACAACAAACCTTCGCCATCATTAAACCGGACGCCGTCGCGGCCGGACAGACCGGCGAGATCGTGGCGATCATTCAAAACGCCGGCTTCCGCGTCGCGGGCATGAAAATGAAGCGCCTCAGCCAGATGGAAGCCGAGAATTTCTACGGGGTTCACCGCGAGCGACCGTTTTACCCCTCATTGGTGAAGTTCATGACGGAGGGCCCCGTGGTGGTGATGGTCCTGGAAGCGCCGGACGCGATCAAGGAATGGCGCGACACCATGGGCGCGACCAATCCGGCCAACGCCGCCGCAGGCACCATCCGCAAACGGTTCGCGCAAAGCATCGAGCGGAACTGCGTGCACGGATCGGATGCGCCGGAAACGGCGGCCGTGGAGATTCCGTTCTTCTTCAGCACCGCGGAATTGCTCTAGGAGCTTGTTGAAAAGGGGGACAGACCGCTCTGTCCGCCGCGGCGCTTGTATCGGGAATCAACGTTTTGCGGGCGGGGACAAAGTGGTCAGTCCCCTTTTTCAACAAGTTCCTAGGAGCGGTCCGTCCCTTTTATTTAACAAGCTCGAAGCAAATTACATAATTGATATCGTCGGCGCGCCGGTCAGACTGGTTTCCCCGTTCGGCGTCAGCACGCGAATCACGCGCGTGCGCGGGGACGTGTTCGCCGCGATCTGCACCTGCAGCATGATTTGCGTTCCATTGGCCTGAATCCCGGTCACCGTAAACGCCGGATCGCTGGCGCCGAAGTTTCCGCGGTTCACATTCCCCTGGCCGGGCGCCAGAGACGGCACCGTGGCCGGATCGAGGAACAGCACCGTCGACGCATTCGACAGGTTTGCTCCGCTGAGGAGCAATGCGATGGTGACGGGCGTTGCGGCGGTGCCCGTGATAATCGGCGCCGTGGCCGCGATCGACGGCAGGTTCGGAGCCGCCAGGCGATCGGAATGATCGTCGGAGGTGTCGTTGGGGGAAACGCGCACCGCGTCAATGCGGCCCGTGACGTTTTGATTTCCAAGGTCGGTCAGCACAATCTGCCCGTCCCCTTGGCACGCGGTAAGCAACAGGCCGTCGTTCTCATCGAGCGCGAGCGATCGCGCGCCTATGTCCACTTTGAGATTCACCGGGGTCAACTGAACGTCGGTGGAAACGAACTGAGTGTCCGTCACCAGCGACACCGGCGAGGTGGTGACGGTGGCTCCGCTCTGGTTGGCGAGAAAAATCTGGTTGCCCGAGGCGAGGATGCTGCTGGCGCCGCCGGTGTTGTCGGGATTCGCGGAAACCGAAACGAACTGGCCGCTGGGGACCTTCATGAAGATCAGCTTGCCGGCAGGCCCCGCGCTCGGCTCGGCGATCACCGCCACGCCGGGGGGATTCTGAAGAACCTGAATGGCCGCGGGCCGCACGTACGGGCCAAGACTGATCGTGTTCGCGACGGTGAGAGCGTGCAGGTCGAACACGCTGACGGTTCCGTCGCTCTCATTGGTGACATAGGCAAACTCAGAATCGACTGCGACGCCACGAGGCAGCCGCCCGGAAGGGAGCGTCTTAGAAACCTGCCCGCGGCTGAAGCTGAAGAAGCTGACGGTATCGGCATCCGAATTCACGATCACCGCCTGATCGCCCGCAACGGCGATGGCGGATGCGCCGTATCCGGTGGGAAATTCGTTCACCACTTGGTACGCAGTCAAATCGATGAGCGCCACCGCGCCGCGCGCTTTTTCGGCGACCACGGCCAGACTGCCGGTCGCGTTCACGCCGATGGCCACCGGCATCGCGCCATCCGGAAGCGCGATCACCTGCGTCACCGCGCGCCGGCTCACGTCCACCACGCGCACGACGTCGTCATTTTCATCGGCCACCAGAGCGAGGCTGGTGCCGGGGATCGACGCGACGGCGGCCAGCTCCCGGCTGCGAACCGCATTTGGCAGGTCGTTAATGAAGGTGGCCTGCGCCGGAAGCAGCACCACTTCCACCGCATTGCTGCGGCGCCCGTTCTGCTCCACCACCAGCTCCACCCGCCCCACGCCCTGTAACGCCGGCGGCAGTTGCACGTTGATCTGCTGCATGCCGGGGTAGGTTCCCTGGGTACCGAAATACTGCACGTGAACCGAAGTCCCTCCCACCCACACGATGGGCGCCGTAGTGGTGTCGAAGCTGGTCAGAAACAGCGACAGAAACGTGGGTCCGCCATTGGTGACCACGCTGAACGCGCCTTCATTTCCGGTGCCCGGGTTGACGATGGCGCCATCGCCCGATCCGGTACTGTTCAGCGTGAAAATCCCGGCCGAGGTCGGAGCTTGAACTGTAGTCGAGCTCTGCACGGTCCCTGTCGGCGACTGCAGCATCACGGTTTGGGTACCGGCGAGCACCAGGGGATTGATCACTGCGTTGATCTGCGTGGAGGAGACGTAATAGAGGTCGCAAGGGATTCCATTCACGGTCAGTGTCACCCCGCCGAGCGTCGCCGGAGGATGCGTCGAATCCGGCGCCTGCATCGCGACGTTGGTCAGGTTCGAACCTTTCACCGCGACGATCGCGCCGGGAGAGATCGCCACGGCTTGCTGATACGATGCGGCATTGGACACAATCAGCGGCTGGCCCTCGCGCGGCGAACATCAGCACGACGCGAAATGTTTTCATGAATGTGCTCCGTCACTTAGGAGATCGCTCCGCGAGAGGAAACGTTGCAAGTTATCGCTGTGCCGGTTCCACGCCGAGTTTCATGCCGTCCACCGAGATCACGCGCACTTCGGCTCCGGTGTCTACCGGAGTTGACGACACTGCATCCCAGTATTCCCCGTGCACGAACACCTTACCACTGGGTGTAAGCGGCGTTCGCGCCAGGCCAATCTCGTTCAACAAGCCGCCGTTCGACATCAGCGCCTTGTTGGCGCGCGCACGCACCACCAGCGAAACCAGAAACATGGTGATCAGCGCGAACGGTATGGTCACCGACAGCGCGGTGGATAGATGGATGCGCACTTCGGGCGGCCCGTTGATCAGAAGCAGCGCGCCCAGAATCATCGCGACCGTCCCGCCGCTGCCCAGAATCGCCGTGCGAGGCGAACTTTGCTTCCAGGATGAACATCGCCGCGCCGAGCATCAGCAGGGCGGCTCCGATCCAATTAATAGGAAGCACGGCCAGGCCCGACAATCCCAACAGCGCCAGAATGCCCCCGATGACTCCGGGCAGGATGAGACCGGGCGAGCTGAACTCGACGTAAATCCCCAGCGCGCCGAGCACCAGCAGAATGAAAGCGATATTCGGGTCGGCGATCGACCGGATGATGCGTTCGCGCGAAGTGAGCCGGTAGTCGACCACTTCCGCGCCGGCAGTGTGCAGCGTTTCCTTGCGGCCATCGAAGCGCGTGATTTCGCGGCCATCGAGCGCCGCCAGCAAGTGCGCTTCATCGGGCGCGATCAGGTCCACCATGTGATTGTCGAGCGCTTCCTTTTCGGTGAAAGCCTTCGCCTCGCGAATGGTTTTTTCCGCAAGCTCGGCGTTGTGCCCGCGCTTGGCGACGATGCTGCGCAGCCACGCCGACGCGTCGTTTTCGACTTTGCTGCGCATCACCGGATCCATCTGCTCACCCATCAGGACCGGCGACGCGGCACCGGTGTTGGTGCCTGGCGCCATCGCCGCAATGTCCGCGGCTTCGAGCAGAAAGAATCCCGCCGATGCGGCTCGCCCACCGCTGGGAGTGACATACGCGATAATCGGAACGCGCGAAGCGATCATTTTTGAAGTAATTTCCCGGCTCGAATCGAGCAGGCCGCCCGGAGTGTTCAGCCGCAGCAGCACCGCCGCGGCATTGTCCCGGGTCGCTTCGTCGATGGCATGCGAGATGATTTCGACGGTGACCGGGTGAATAATACCGTCAACGTCGATCGCGACGACTTTCGCGGCCGCACGAACCTGCAGCGCCGCGGCCAAGCAGACCAACGTCAGAGCCCAGGAACGCATGTTACGCCTCGTATCTTAAGGATACTCCTGTTGTGAATTCGAGAGCGCGATCTACAACGCGGCCACTTTGCGGTGAGATACGAACGCCCCGCACACCCACCCCTCTGCATCCTTCTCGGGACCTTCGAGTATGCGCACCTTCGTGAAGATAGCCAGACCCTTGCATCTTTTATGTGTCTCTTCCAAAATCAGGCACTTTGTCCCGTTTGCAACCAAGAATGTTCCATCCATGGTGGCGTTTGTCTGCGGGAGGGTTTTTTCTCGTAACTCCAGCTCGCGGCTACCCAACAGGAGAGCAAAGCCGTACTCATCACCGGTGCGCGCCAGCCGCACTTGGGACAGCTGCCTGTCGGCGATCGTCTGGAGACGGAGCGTCGCGCAAGAGAACAAGACCAGCGAAGAGGTGGCACAAGCAACGACATGAAGGAAGCCTTTCCGAGACACGCTCTGCTTCACAACTTTGATAATACCTTCTGACTAGCGCTGTTGCTCAAGCTGTTCGCGCGCCGTTACCCTGGAATCGTCAGTGCCTTACAAAAACATCCTGGTGCGCGCGACCAATTGGGTTGGCGACGCGGTTATGTCGCTGCCGGCGCTTCGTGCGCTTCGCGAGCGATTCCCGCGCGCGCAAATTTCGATTCTCGCGAAACCCTGGGTCGCCGATCTTTATCGCCGCGAACCGTTTTGCGGCCAATTGATTCCTTACACCGCGCGCACCTTCGCACAAAAGTGGACCGTCGCGCGCGATCTGCGACGCTTCGAGTTCGATTGCGCCATCCTTCTGCAAAACGCCTTCGAGGCTGCCGCTATTGCCTATCTCGCGCGAATTCCGGAGCGCATTGGGTATGCTCGCGACGGACGAAGCTTGCTGTTGACGCGGCCGATCCCCGTTCCGCGCAAGGGCGAAATTCCAAGGCATGAGCGGTTCTATTATCTGGAGCTGCTTCGACGCGCGAATCTCATTGATACGATGCCGGAGAACGATTTGATTCGTCTCGACGGCGCGGCCCCGGCTAGCGAAGCAGGTATCCTGCGATTTCGCGAGGCCGGACTCGGCAACATCGTGATCGGCATAAGTCCCGGGGCGGCATTCGGGTCCGCCAAGCGCTGGCTTCCCGAGCGCTTTGTTGAAGCCGCCGACCGCGTCGCGACAGAGCTCGGCGCATCCATCGCGGTGTTTGGATCGAAGGACGAACGCGAGCTTTGCGCTTCCGTTACCGCGGCATTGCACCGGCCCGCGAAGAATTTTTCGGGCGAAACATCCCTCGCCGAGTTTATCGATATGGCCGCGGCGTGCCGGGTGTTCTTAAGCAATGACTCGGGCGCGATGCACATCGCTTCCGCGCTCGGCGTGCCCACCGTTGCGGTCTTCGGCGCCACCGACGACACCACCACGGGACCCACCGGACCGCTGGCGCGCGTGATTCGCGAGCCCGTCGAATGCAGCCCCTGCCTCAAGCGCGAATGTCCCATCGACCATCGCTGCATGACGCGCGTCCCGGCGGCGCGAGTGGCGGAAGCCGCGCTCGACCTGCTCAAATAAACAGAATGGATGTTTTTCGCATCCTCGTTGTGCGGCTCGGCTCCATGGGCGACGTGATCCACGCGCTTCCCGGCGTGGCCAGCCTGAAGCATGGATTCGCGCGCAACCACGTGTCTTGCCATGTCACCTGGGTGATTCGCCCGCGCTGGATGCCTCTGCTTGAAGGCAACCCGTTTGTCGACGAAGTGATTCCGTTTGAGCGCACGGTCGCGGGCATGCGCTCGGCATGGGGCGCGTTGCGGACCCGGCGATTCGATCTGGCGGTCGATTTTCAGGGACTGGTGCAATCCGCGCTCATCACCGCGGCGGCGCGCGCCGACCGTGTAGTCGGCTTTCATCGATCGCAAGTGGCGGAGCGTTGGGCGTCGCTGTTCTATTCAAATCAGGTGGTCGCCAACTCGGCGCACATCGTCGAACGGAATCTGGAACTGGTGGCGGCGGCCGGCGCGTCCAGCCTTCTGCGCGCGTTTCCGATTCCCGCGGGGTCTCCAGGAGACAGTCTACCCGAGGAGAAATTCGTGCTCGCTAGTCCGCTCGCCGGATGGGGAGCGAAGGAGTGGCCCCTCGAGTATTATCAGGAGCTCGCGGAAAAGCTCGATTTTCCGTTAGTGGTGAACGGGCCTCCGGGAACGGAAGATATCCTGAGGCGGATTCGTGGAGCGCGCGTGCACCTGTCGGGAATCGCCGGGTTGATTCACGCCACCCGGCGCGCCCATGCCGTGGTCGGCGTCGACAGCGGACCGATGCATCTCGCGGCGGCGCTGTTGAAGCCCGGCGTGGCGATTTTCGGCCCCACCGATCCCGCGCGCAACGGGCCCTACGGCGGGTCGCTGCGGGTGTTACGCGATCCGGCCGCGTCCACTACCTATAAGCGAACGTCTGACGATCGAAGCATGCGCGCCATCACTCCCGCAGCCGTAGCCGAAGCCCTCGCGGTCGCCACAGGTTGTCCTGCGTGAGTTTTTCGAAACCGTATGCCGACGCGGTGGCCAAGCTGCGCGTGCCCTGCGGATTCGTTCTGGTGGCCGCGTTCCTGTGGCTCTCGGAACCGACGTGGATTTCGCTCGCGGCGGGATTGCCGGTGTCGATCGCGGGGCTGGTGGTGCGTGGATGGGCCGCCGGGCATCTTGAGAAAAACACCACACTCGCCGAAAGCGGACCCTACGCGCATGTGCGAAACCCGCTGTACGCCGGCACGCTTACGGTGGCCGCTGGATTCTCGGTCGCGTCGCGCCGCTGGGAGCTGGGCGTGCTGTTCGCCGCGGTGTTCCTGTTCATTTATCTGCCTGTGGTCGAGCTCGAAGAGCAGCACCTCCGGAACCTGTTCCCTGCTTATAAAGATTACGCGCGCCGCGTGCCCAAGTTGTTCCCGCGATTTTCCGGCGGCGGAGAGAAATCGTTCCAGTGGTCGCTGTACCGCCGCAATCGCGAGTATGAAGCGCTCCTGGGATTCCTGGCCGGCGCTGCGGTACTCTGCGCTAAGGTCATTTGGTGAAAGAACGCAAACTGCTGCGGATACTCGGCGCTGGATTCGGCGTCGCGGTGATTGTCGGCGCGGTGATCGGCGTCGGCATTCTGCGCACGCCCGGCGAAGTCGCCGGCCACCTTGCGAATACCTGGCTGATCCTGGGACTCTGGCTCGCCGGCGGATTTTACGCCCTGTTCGCGGCGGCTTCCGTGACCGAGCTCGGCACCATGCTTCCCGAAACCGGCGGCTACTTCGTGTTTTCGCGCCGCGCATTTGGCGACGCGGTCGGCTTCACCGTCGGGTGGACGGATTGGATCGGCCAAAGCTCGGCGATCGCGTATGCGTCCATCGCGTTCGGCGAATTTCTAGCGCCAATGTTTTCCGCGCTGGCCGGCCGTGAAACGCAGATCGGCGTCGCGGTGATCGCCACGTTCGGGCTGCTGCAATGGACCGGAATCCGGTCCAGCAGCCGCGTCCAGCAAGCCACCAGTCTGCTGAAAGCCGTCGCGTTTCTGTCGCTGGTCGCCGCGTGTTTCTGGTTCGGCGGAGCGAAGCCGTACCAACCCGCGCCCATTCGAACCGAGCCCCTGTTCGTCGCCATTATCCTCGCCGTGCAGGCGATCATTCTCACTTACGACGGTTGGTATGAAGCGCTGTATTTCACCGAAGAGATCCGCGATCCCGTGCGGCAGCTTCCGCGCTCGATGATCGGCGGCGTGGCCATCGTGATCGTGATTTATATGCTGGTGAACTCCGCGCTGGTATACGTTCTGCCTCTGCGCGAGCTGGCCGGATCGAAGCTCCCCGCCGCCGACGCCGCGGTGCGCCTGTTCGGTGCGTCCAGCGGAAGGCTGATCACCATCCTCTCGTTGATTTCCCTGCCTCCGATGATCAACGCGGTGATGCTGTGCGCTCCGCGGATTCTGTACGCGATGAGCCGGGCCGGTCTGTTCCCGGCGCCGATGTCGCGCGTCAGCTCGCGCGGGAATCCGGATTGGGCGCTGGGAGCGACGGTGGCCTTGGCGGTCGCGCTGGCATCCAGTGGGACTTTCAAGACTTTGATTGCGGTGGCAAGCGTGATCTTCGTGGTGAATCATTGCTTCGCGCTGAGCGCTCTGTTCGTATTGAGGCGTCGCGAGCCGGATTTGGCGCGTCCATTTAAGGCGTGGGGATATCCGTGGTTGAGCGCGGTTGTGTTGCTGGCCGCGTTGGGGATTGTGGCGGGGTCGCTGTTTAGCGATACGCGGCATAGCTTGTACGCGGCGGCTCTGATCGCCGCGAGCTTTCCGGTGTATCGCTTGCTGCGGCGGAATTACTAAGCCGCCACGCTAAATATCTATTGACAAATACTTCGCCTTGCGGCTTAATATAACTGGAACGTATTCGAACGAAAGGAGCGCGGCATCATGATGTTTGGGGCCCATGTAATCGTCTCCAGCAAGGACGCGGCGGCCGATCGCGCTTTCCTCCGGGACGTCCTCGGACTCTCATCCGTGGACGCCGGCCACGGCTGGCTGATCTTTGCACTGCCTCCGGCGGAGGTCGCGGTTCATCCCGCCGAACAGACTGGCGGAAACGAACTCTATTTCATGTGTGACGATCTGAAGGCCGAGATAGCGGGACTCGGGAAGAAAGGCATCCAATGTTCGGAAGTGCAGGAAGCAAGGTGGGGGTCGATCACCCACCTGCGGCTTCCCGGCGGAGGCGAAGTAGGGCTTTACCAGCCGAAGCATGCATTGGCGCTCGCGCGGGCCACCAACTGACCAACCACCCGGATTCGAGATTCGATGCCACGAGTCGACGCGTATGAATTAGTGTTTTCCGCGTTAGCGCACGCTGCCAGGCGGCGCGTGCTGCTCACGATTTATTTCAACGGCGGCTCCATGACGGCCGGTGAGATCGCGGCCATCTTCGAGCACGCTTGGCAAACCACCACGCGGCACCTTCGCGTCCTGGAGAAAGCAGGCTTGCTCACGCACGAAAAGAAGGGCCGGATGCGTATTTACCGGATTCAGCGGAAACGGCTCGAACTGGTCAGGGATTGGCTTGCCCACTTTTCAAACGACAATAAGCACCGGGGAGAAAACCACCATGTCAGGGAAACAACACGGCCAAGAGAATCAGGCAAAAACGGCGAAGCACACCGCGCCGCACGATACTCCCAGATTGTTTAGACTCAACATCGAGGTGGGCGATCTCAAATCGGCCGTCTCGTTCTATACCAAGCTGCTCGGCGTCGAAGGACGTAAGCAGGCGGGTTCGCGATGTTACTTCGATTGCGGACCGGTGACCTTGCAAGTGCTCGACGTGTCGTCTGTGAGCCAGCCGCACCCCGCGGCAAAGGCGCTTTACTTTACGGTAAACGACTTGGAGGCGGTATACGAGCGAGCCAGGGCCCTACACTGTCTCTCGCGCGAGGATGTCCATGACGCGCCGGGCGGCGGCATCGTAGTTCGTCCCTGGGGCGAGCGGTCCTTCTACGTGGAGGACCCTTGGAAGAATCCACTGTGCTTCGTCGAAGAAGGCACGGTTTACGCCGGCTAGCTTCCCAAGCCGCCTGGTCCTGAGGATTGTGGCGGGGTCGTTGTTTAGCGATACTCGGCACAGCTTGTTTGCGGTAGCGCTGACTGCAGCGGGTTTTCCGGTTTATCGGTTATTCCAGCGGTATTGGGCCGACGGAGCGACTCAACGGAACTGGCTGAACGTCTTCAGCAATTTCATCGTAGCTTCATAATTCAACTGATCGCCTTCAAATTCGCATCGGTACAATCCTTATAAATTAGAAGGAAGCGCAACACCCTTTTCAACGAGAAGAATAACTTTCTTTCCATACAGAGCCATAGCGGCGCCTATTTCAATCAGAACATTGTCATTGATCTTGGTGTGCTCATTACCGGAGCTGTCCACGTACTTTCCCTCAGCCCCCACATGAATAACGCCGGCCGCGCACGACCGCATGTCCTCGAACACCTTGTCGGGAACTGGGATCGCCGTCGATTCGCGTTCGACTGAGACCACAGGATCGAAACTGCCAAAAACGAGCAGTTCCTTGATCTGCGCGACAATCGCCTTTTGCCTGCCGTGTGTAATGAAAACTTTGTTAGCATTCGCGTCGAATGCCGGAGAAGGAGTGGGATTGGTCGGCGGGGCTTTTGTGATGGGTTCTTCCGCGTGCGTAGCGGCTTCTTCGCCGGTTGGTCTTTCGTTGACCTCATGGAGTCCCGGCGTTGTGGTTGGGGCGGGAATGCCAGGGGAATCGAGGTTTACGAATGGCCCAGTCGGAGTATCCCGAATTATCCCTGCGTATTTTCCGTTCGCCTTAAGGACATCCAACGCCGCGTCGACCCTTTCTCCCGGAATCCCAAGCGCTTTCAAGACGTTCCCCCCGATGACGTTGTTCGGAAACTTTGCCCTACGGTACTTTTCAAAGAACTCCTTCATGATCCGGGGTCTGAAGAC
>CAWJHI010000125.1:0-87138 GCA_963842485.1 Terriglobia bacterium
CTTGCCCTTCGGCGTGATGATGGCTTCACGCACGCGGCGGTCGCGGCGCTCGCCCGTCGCCCGACCAGGCCGAGGCTTTCGGGCTTCGCTGCCTGACGGCTGACCGTGGTGTAGTCGCGCCCCACGCGCTCGGCGATTTCCACCACGCTGATCGGCCCGAAGCGCCCGATGCCGACGAGCAGCGGGAACAGCGCGCGGTCGAGGGTGACGCCGGCCGCCTCAGGGCGAGGCGCCCCGCCCCCCGCCTCGCCGCGAACCTCGGATCGAGCTCGCCGCTGGCGTAGCGCTTGGCCATTTCGGCGGTCGTCAGCACGCGCTTGATCCTGGAGGCATTGCCGGCAGTCCCGAATTCCTGCAGGCGCAGCTTGCACAGCTTGACCATCGCCTCCATGGCGGGCTTGAGATATTTGCGGGGATCGAACTCGCC
The DNA here is from genome assembly GCA_963842485.1 of Terriglobia bacterium. GTDB lineage: Bacteria > Acidobacteriota > Terriglobia > Bryobacterales > Bryobacteraceae > Palsa-187. The sequence continues at coordinate 428 of CAWJHI010000125.1, forward strand.
CGGATTCTCGGTCAGCACGCGGCGGATCTGGCCGGTCAGCGCCATCCGGTTGTCGGTGTCGATGTTGATCTTGCGCACGCCGTGCTTGATGCCGCGCTGAATTTCCTCGACCGGCACGCCCGCAGGTCTGGGGCATCTTGCCGCCGAACCGGTTGATGATGTCCTGCAGGTCCTGCGGCACGGAAGACGAACCGTGCATGACGAGATGCATGCTCGGCAACTTCCGGTGGATCTCCTCGATCACGTTCATGGCGAGGATCGCGCCGTCGGGCTTGCGCGAGAACTTATAGGCGCCGTGCGACGTGCCCATCGCGATGGCGAGCGCGTCGACCTTGGTCTCGCGCACGAATTTGACCGCCTCGTCCGGATTGGTCAGCAACTGGTCGTGGCTGAGCTTGCCCTCGGCGCCGTGGCCGTCTTCCTTGTCGCCCTTGCCGGATTCGAGCGAGCCGAGAACGCCGAGCTCGCCCTCGACCGAAACGCCGCCGAGATGCGCGAAATCGACCACCGTCCTGGTGACGCCGACATTGTAGGCCCAGTCGGCCGGAGTCTTGCCGTCGCCTTTAAGCGAACCGTCCATCATCACCGAGGTGAAGTCGGACTGGATGGCGGTCACGCAAGTCGCCGGGCCGTTGCCGTGATCGAGATGCACGCAGATCGGAATCTGCGGATAGATTTCCGTCAGCGCGTCCATCATGCGGCGCAGCATCACGTCGTTGGCGTAAGCGCGCGCGCCGCGCGAAGCCTGGATGATGACCGGGGCGTCGAGCGAGTTCGCCGCCTCGCCGATCGCCAGCGCCTGCTCCATGTTGTTGATGTTGAACGCCGGCACGCCATAGCCGTGTTCGGCCGCGTGATCGAGCAACTGGCGAAGCGTGATGCGGGCCATGGTCGTTCCCCCCGATTTTGTTTTCTACTTTGCGCGAAGCGCCTCGACGCCCGGCAGAACCTTGCCTTCCATCCATTCGAGGAACGCGCCGCCGGCGGTCGAGACATAGGTGAAATCGCCGGCGACGCCGGCGGCGTTGAGCGCGGCGACGGTGTCTCCGCCGCCGGCGACCGCCTTGAGCTTGCCGGCCTTGGTCAGCGCGGCGGCCGTCTTGGCGATCGCCATCGTCGCCGCCTCGAAGGGCGGCGTCTCGAAGGCGCCGAACGGGCCGTTCCAGATCAGCGTCTTGATCTCGCCCAGCGTCGCCTCGACGGCGACCGACCGATTTCGGCCCGATGTCGAGGATCATCTCGTCGTCGGCGACATGACCGACGTCGACGACGCGCGAGGGCGCATGCGCCTTGAATTCCTTGGCGACGACGGCGTCGACCGGCAGCAGGATGCGGCAATCGGCGGTCTTCGCCGTCGCGAGAATCGCGCGCGCCGTGTCGGCGAGATCCTTCTCGCACAGCGACTTGCCGACGCCCACGCCTTGCGCGAACAGGAAGGTGTTGGCCATGCCGCCGCCGATGATGAGAATATCGACCTTGGCGACCAGATTGCCGAGGAGATCGAGTTTGGTCGAGACCTTCGCGCCGCCGACGATCGCGGCGACCGGCCGCGTTGGCGCGCTCGAGCGCCAGCGTCGAGCGCCTCGAGTTCGGCCTGCATCGCGCGGCCGGCGTAGGCGGGCAGGAGATGCGCGATCCCCTCGGTCGAAGCGTGGGCGCGATGCGCGGCCGAGAAGGCGTCGTTGACATAGAGATCGCCGAGCTTGGCGAGTTCGGCGGCGAAAGCCGGATCGTTCTTTTCCTCGCCTTTGTGGAAGCGCGTGTTCTCGAGCAGGAGAATGTCGCCGTCCTTCATCGCCGCGACCGCTTTCGCCGCGACGTCGCCGACGCAGTCGGCGGCGAAGGCGACCGGACGGCCAAGGATTTCGGCGACCGCCGCGGCGACGGGCCTGAGCGAATTCTCGGCGTCCGGCCCGCCCTTCGGCCGGCCGAAATGGGCGAGCAGAATGACCTTGCCGCCCTTCTTCGAGATTTCCGCGATGGTCGGCGCCACGCGCTCGATGCGGGTCGTGTCGCTGACCTTCCCGTTTTCCATCGGAACGTTGAGGTCGACGCGCAGCAGCACGCGTTTGCCGGCGAAAGAGGCGTCGTCGAGAGTTCGGAAGGATTGGGTCATGGGTGGGTGGCTTTCATCATGGCGAGATCAACCTGAACCTTCTGAATATCTGCCTGCTTTGCGCCGGCCAGAAGAATCTCTGTAATTCTCAGCTCCAACCACCCGAGGATTTTCTCCAGGGCAAGTTGCGTTTTCGTGAAATCGTCATTGCGAGCGGAGCGAAGCAATCCAGCTTTTGTGACGGCGGAGAAAGCTGGATTGCTTGGTCGCTGCGCTCCTCGCAATGACGGCCCACGGTTTGATCTAAGTGGTACGCGCGGTAGACGTTCTACTCGTTGTTCCAGTATCGTGCCCCCCGGACCATCGCCTCCGTCCTCTTTGCCCGGAAAAGGAACGACGCTCATGAAGACGCCGTGGGCTTCTCGAATTCGATTGGCTTCGCCGCGTCGCGAAGCTGATCACTCAGATGCTGCTCGATACGTCCGCAGCGAGTACAGGCCAAAGTAATGACTGGGAGCAATTTCGGCGATAGAGCATGCTCGCCCATCATGAAAGTCTGTCGCGTCGCCGGCAAAATATAAAAATCGCTGTGTCCACACCTTAGGCAACGAATGTCCGGGAAGCTCTCCTTGAAGAGCTCCGCCAACTCGTCGACCTTTCCCTCTTGAGGCTGCTCACTCACGAGTTGCCCTCAGAGCAGCTTGCCCATCGCCACCGCCGTGTCGGCCATGCGGTTCGAGAAGCCCCATTCGTTGTCGTACCAGGAGAGGACGCGCACGAACGTGCCGTCGATCACCTTGGTCTGGTCGAGATGGAAGACCGAGGAATGGCTGTCGTGGTTGAAGTCGTGGCGACACGTTGGGCTGGTCGGTGAAGCCGAGAATGCCCTTGAGCGGGCCCGTTCGCCGCCGCCTTGATCGCCTCGTTGATCTCCTCCTTGGTCGTCGCGCGCTTGGCGACGAACTTGAAATCGACCACCGAGACGTTGGGCGTCGGCACGCGGATCGCCGAGCCGTCGAGCTTGCCCTTGAGCTCGGGCAGCACGAGGCCGACCGCCTTGGCCGCGCCGGTGGTGGTCGGGATCATCGACAGCGCCGCGGCGCGGGCGCGGTAGAGGTCCTTGTGCAAGCGTGTCGAGCGTCGGCTGGTCGCCGGTGTAGGAATGGATCGTCGTCATGAAGCCGTGGTCGATGCCGATCGCGTCGTTGCAGCACCTTGGCGACCGGCGCGAGGCAGTTGGTCGTGCAGGACGCGTTGGAGATCGACGAGGTGCTCTTTGGTCAGCTTCATATGGTTGACGCCGAAGACGACCGTGAGATCGGCGCCGTCGGACGGGGCGGAAACGAGCACGCGCTTGGCGCCCGCGGTCAGGTGCGCGGCCGCCTTGTCGCGCGACGTGAAGATGCCGGTGCATTCGAGCGCGATGTCGACGCCGAGCGCCTTGTGCGGCAGCTGCGGCCGGGTTCTTGATCGCCGTCACCTTGATCTTCTTGCCGTCGATGACGAGCGAATCGCCCGTCGACGCCGACTTCGTGGGGAAACCGCCCGTGCACGCTGTCGAAGCGCAGCAGATGGGCGTTGGTTTCGACCGGGCCGAGGTCGTTGACCGCCACGACGTCGATGTCGCTGCGGCCCGAACTCGACGATCGCCCGCAGGACGAGGCGTCCGATGCGCCCGAACCCGTTGATCGCTACTTTCACAGCCATCGTGATCTCCCTAAGTTCAATGCGTCATAAGACGTCCGCCCGCGCTGTTTCAGCAGCGCCGTTCGAGCCGGCGTTTTGTCCGATCCCCGGTCCAAAGTCCACTGGCAATCGCCAGAGCGCGACAATTGCCGCGCTCAGCCGGTCCCGCGAAAGACCAATCAGCCGGCGAGGCGGGAAAGCGCCGCTTCGGCGACCCGCTCGGCGGTGATGCCGAAATGCGCGTACAAGGCCTGATAGGGCGCGCTGGCGCCGAAGCCGGTCATGCCGACGAACGGGCCGTCGCCGATCAGGGCGTCCCAGCCCTGGCGGACCGCCGCCTCGACGCCGACCTTGACCTTCGCCGAGCCGATGATCTCGCGCTGGTAGGCGGTCGGCTGCTGCTCGAAGAAGATCCATGCAAGGGACGGACACGACCCGCGCGGCCACGCCCCTGCCCTCCAGGATCGCCTGCGCGGCGACGGCGATCGAGACTTCGGAGCCGGAGGCGAAAATCGATGCCTCCGCCGTCTTCGAGGCGGGCGAGATTTCATAGGCGCCGCGCGCGCTCAGGTTCTCGGCGACCGGCGTGCGGCGAAGCGCCGGCAGGGTCTGGCGGGTGAGCGCGAGGATCGACGGGGTGTGTCGCGCGGCGAGCGCGGCTTGCCAGCACTCGACGGTCTCGACCGAATCGGCCGGACGGAAAATCGAAAGGTTGGGAATCGCGCGCAAGCGCCGCGAGATGCTCGACCGGCTGATGGGTCGGCCCGTCCTCGCCGAGGCCGATCGAGTCATGGGTGAAGACATGCGCGACCCTGACGCCCATCAGCGCGGCGAGGCGCAGCGACGGCCGGCAATAGTCGGTGAAGACCAGGAAGCTCGCGCCCGAGGGGATGAGCCCGCCGTGCAAGGCGATGCCGTTGCAGGCGGCCGCCATGCCGTGCTCGCGGATGCCCCAATGGACGTAGCGCCCGGACGGCGTCGTCGGGCGTGATGTCCGGCGTCGCGGCGACTTTCGTGTTGTTCGAGCCGGTCAGGTCGGCCGAGCCGGTGATGAGTTCGGGAAGGAGCGGCGCGATCACGTTCAAGCGCGGCTTCGCCCGCCTTGCGCGTCGCCATCGCCGGCGCGTCGGCGGCGAAGCTTGGCGCTTGTAGGCGTCGAGCGCCGCGTCGAAGCCGCTCGGCAGGTCGCCGCGCATGCGCCGCTCGAATTCGGCGCGCTGTTCGGGCGGGCGCTCGCGCAGCGCCCGCGCGCCATCGGTTGCGCTGACGTTTGCCGCGCTGCGCCGACCGCGCGCCAGGCCGCGAGAATGTCGTCGGGCACGACGAACGGCTCGTAGGGCCAATTGCAGGGCCGACGCGCGCGCCGGCGATTTCCGCCGCGCCGGGCGCCTCGCCATGCGCCTTGTTGGTGCCGGCGCGGGTCGGCAGGCCGAAGCCGATCGTCGTCTTGCAGGCGATCAGCGTCGGCCGGTCGGCCCGCTTGGCGGCGCGCAGCGCGTGCAGGATCGCGTGCTGGGTCGTGGCCGTCGATGCGCACCGAGCGCCAGCCCGCGGCGCGCAAGCGCTCGAGCTGATCGACCGAATCGGCGAGCGAGGTCTTGCCGTCGATCGAAATGCCATTGTCGTCGTAGAGCACGATCAGCTTGGACGAGCTTGAGATGGCCGGCGATGGCGATCGCTTCCTGGCTCACCCCTTCCATCAGATCGCCGTCGGAGGCGAGGACATAGGTGTGATGGTCGACGAGGTCGCCGAATTCGGCGTTGAGCATTCGTCTCGGCGAGCGCCATGCCGACCGCGGTCGCGAGCCCCTGCCCCAGCGGGCCGGTCGTCGTTTCGACGCCGAGCGTATGGCCGTATTCGGGATGGCCGGGCGTCTTCGAGCCGAGCTGGCGGAAGGCCTTGAGATCGTCGATGGTCAGGCCCTTGTCGCCGCCGACCCCGGTCAAATAGAGCAGCGCATAGAGCAGCATCGAGCCGTGCCCGGCCGAAAGCACGAAACGATCGCGATCGGGCCAATGCGGGTCGGCGGCGTCGAACTTCAGCACGTCGCGAAACAGCATGGTCGCGATATCCGCCGCGCCCATCGGCAGGCCGGGATGGCCGCTCTTGGCCTTTTCGACGGCGTCGACGGCGAGAAAGCGGATCGCATTCGCCATCGCGTCGTGGGAAACCTGGTCCGCCATCGCGCCCTCCGCCCTCGACGGCCGGGCGCCATAGGCCCGTCCGCTTGCGGCGGCTTGATAGGCGCCCGGCCGGCGGCCTGTCAATCGCGACCCCGGACCGGAGATTGCCGGCCGCACGGAGGCGCAATCGCGACGCCCGCCGCTGGCGCGGCAATTGCTTACGTATTACGATAGGCGGTCTGGATTCGGTTGTTTCGATGCGCTTTGGCTTGGGGGGAGGACAGCATGGAACTGGTCGATCGCGTGAAGGGGATCCTGCTGACGCCGCAGACGGAATGGGGCGTCATTGAAAACGAAAGCGGCGACGCCGCGTTTCTGTTCAAGAATTACGTCGCCATCCTCGCGGCGATCCCCGCAATATGCGGCTTCATCGGACGGCTCGCTTATCTCGGCTTCGCGCGCAGCCTGTCCTTCGCGGTCGTCAGCTATATCATGGCCTTCGTCGTCGTCTATGTCGTCGCGCTGATCATCGACGCGCTCGCCCCGACCTTCAATGGCGAGAAGAACCCGGCGAACGCGCTCAAGCTCGCCGTCTATTCCAGCACGCCGGCCTGGGTCGTCGGAATCTTCGCGCTGCTGCCCGGAATCGGGATCCTGCGCATCCTCGGCCTCTACGGGCTATACCTGCTTTGGCTCGGCGCGCCCAAGCTGATGAAGTCGCCGCCCGAAAAGGCAGTCCCCTACACCGTCGCCATCGTGGTCGTCGCGCTCGTGGTGGCGATCGTCGGCGGAGCCATCGTCGGGGCGGTGAGCAGAGGCTTTTAAGGCCAGCCTTTCGCTTCGGGCCGGCTCTTTACAAGTCGGCCGCGCCGCAGGGCGAGGGGGTCGGATTCTCAAAAGTTCGGGCGCCGGATTTATCCTTGCGCCGTCATCCCCAAGCCGCGCTGACGCGCATCCAATAGGCGCGTCCGCGCTCGACGAGTGCCCGCATCGTCTCGCGCGCCGCCGCCTTGTACGGCGCGACGAAGGCGTGCGCGGCGTCGTTGATCCACACGAATTTGTCATAGACCCAGACGAACCACGGCATGGTCAGGAGCTTGTGGCGGGTGAGGTCGAAGGTCACCGCGATCAGGCCGAAACCGATGAACTTGAGGACGACGTATCCGAGGATGGCGAGGATCCAGTGCCTGGGCGCGATCAGCGCGAGGCAAACGAGGAACGGCTCGATGATCGCGAACGGAACGAGGAAGATCAGCAGCGCGACGGGCGCCGGAAGCAGGGCGACGAAGGCGACGATGCGCGCCTTGAGCTCCGCCCAGGGAATCAGGGCGACGAGCCGACGTCCGAGCGCGACGCAGCCCTGCCACACCCAGGCTTCGAACAGAAACGCGAGGGCGAGCACGAGCATCAGCGGGCGCGGCAACCGTGCTTTTTCGCTCATTTGAGCCGAATCCTGTCCCGTTTTCGGGCGCGCAGGCGCCCGCCTAGACTTGCGCACGACTCGCGCGAGATCAAGCCCCGTGTCGGCCTGCCGCCCCATTGCGGCCATGAACGCCCTATTTACCTTGGGCGGCGGTGGCGAGGCTTGCGCCGCGGTCGGCAAGGTTCCCTTAGGGTTATCGGAACCTTGTCTTAACCTCTGCGATTCTAAGGCTTTGACGGCGGGGGCGCCGTGTCGAGGAGTTTACCGATGTTGCATGTCTCCGCTGTTCGCCTGGGGCCGCTCGCCGTGGCGCTCGCGCTTTCTCTCGCGATCGGCGCCTGCGCGCGCAATGAGGCGCCGGACGCGTCGGCCTATGGCGCCGCCGGGCCGGGCAGCGCTCAGGAATTCACTGCGTCGGTCGGCGATCGCGTCTTCTTCGAGACCGATTCCTCGGATCTGACCCCGACCGCGCAGGCGACGCTCTCGAAGCAGGCCGCCTGGCTCACCCAGTATGGCCAGTATACCTTCACCATCGAAGGACACGCCGACGAGCGGGGAACGCGGGAGTATAATTTCGCGCTGGGCGCGCGGCGCGCCGAAACCGTGCGCGATTTCCTCATCGCCAAGGGCATCGCCGCCGCGCGCATGAAGACGATCAGCTACGGAAAAGAGCGTCCGGTCGCCGTTTGCGACGACATTTCCTGCTGGTCGCAGAACCGGCGCGCGGTCACGGTGCTCGCCGGCGCCCCGGCAAGCTGAAGCGCCGCTCGGCCCGACCGGCGCCTCATTTTCGGCCTTTCGAGCGTCTTATGGTGAAAACCGCTCGCGCGATCGTCGATCCCGAACGCATTGGCAAAGGGGGACAGGCTTTGACCCGATGGAGACGGTGCGCCGGCTTGACGGCGATCGCGGCTCTCGCCGCCGGCCTTTGCGCCTGGGGCGCCGAAGCGCAGGCCATCGACGCCAACGCCGCCGGACGCCGCCCGTCCGTCGTTACCGCCCAGCTCTCGCCGCCCACCGACGTCCCGGGACAGGGCGACGCGAACGCCGACCCGGCCGACGCGGCCTCGCTGCTGTTGCGCGTCGACCGTCTCGAGGAGCAGCTTCGGCTGGCCAACGGCGAGATCGAGGAGTGGTCGCCCTGCAAGGCCGCCCAGGTCGAATAAACGATGAAGGTCGAAAATCCGAGAAATACCAGCAGAGGCTCGACCCACCAGCGGTCTTTTCGCGCAGTTTGGCCGAAGCCGCCGTTGCGCAGCGGAACATCAATCGAAGACATGCGAGGAACCATCCGGCACGAGATAGAGGAGAACGTTCAGCGTTCCAGAATAGCGTTGTCCGCTCTTAATTTCAACATGAGTGGGCGAGTTAGTAAGTGTTCTCCCGCCGCAATCCGCAGTAGTGAAGTTCCCACGATCTGTCCGAGCACGTCATACCGGAACCGCCATCGTCCGAGAGCAAGACGATATTGCCCCTCGCCAGCTGGCACGTTCTCGAGCTTCTTCACGTGATAACTCCGGCTTAGATTGAAAGGATCGGCCGATAGAATCGATGCCGCGCGCCTCTCAATGACCTCAAAGTCGCGATGACCTCTGAGGAGCTTCGCCGATAACCGTCTATATCGCGGCAGGAAGCGGACCGCAAATGGTGAGCTCATTCCCGCGAGCGTGCTTTGGTGCGCTTTGCCTTCCGCGCCCGTTCCGCGAAGAGCTCCTCGATAGGACGGCTCTTACCAGCCAGGAATTCCTGATGGCTTTTTCGAATGAACGCACGAATCTTCGGATTCCGGATCTCTTTCTCATCCTGAATCTCATCCGCCGTCTTTTTCGGGATGATCTGAATCACCCTTCCGGACACCGCGAACTCAAACTTATCGCCCGGCTTGATTCCCGCCTTGCGGCGGATGCTCCGCGGCACGATAATTTCACTCTTCGGCTTTAGCGTGACCGTCATCACCTTCAGAGTAACTCATGAGTGCGACAATGAAACCAGTGTTCGAGACGTTCAAAGACCAGCTCACCCGCCGTAGGGCGTTGATCATCACGCCCTTCGCCTTCGCCGGACTGGTGGCTCTTTCCTCGAAAAGAGACAAATCGCAAGCCGCCTCCGCGGCCGAAGATGTCACGATCATCCAGTTCAGCGACGCCGGCGAAAAGCTGGGACCTGCAAAATTAAAACGCATCGTAAAATCCGACGCCGAATGGCGCAAAATGCTTTCCTCCGAACAGTTCTACGTCACGCGCCGCGAAAACACCGACACTCCCTTCACCGGAACTTACTACAAGCTCCACCAGCCCGGCCTGTTCCGCTGCATCGGTTGTGGAAACGCGGTCTTCAGTTCGGAAACCAAGTTCGATTCCGGCACCGGCTGGCCCAGCTTCTGGGATGTAATCGCCCCCGAAAACGCCGGCCAGCGCCGCGACACCAGCATGTTTATCGAACGCATCGAGGTCCATTGCAACCTCTGCATCGCGCACCTCGGCCACGTTTTTGACGACGGCCCCAAGCCCACCAATCTTCGCTACTGCATCAACGAATCGTCTTTGCGATTCATCCCCCGATAACATGCGGATCACACACATCGACGTATACCGGGCCGAACTGCCTTTACACGAAGGCAGCTATAAATGGTCCGGCGGAAATGCGGTAACCATCTTCGACTCGACCATCGTCGCTATCTCGACCGACGCCGGAATCACCGGTTACGGCGAAGTCTGCCCGTTAGGCGCGGCGTATCTGCCCGCGTACGCGGCCGGCGCCCGCGCAGGCATCGCGGAACTCGCGCCGCAGTTGATCGGACTAGACCCCACGCAAGTCGGCGTCGTGAATCGATTCATGAATCAGCGCATGCGCGGCCACGCCTACGTCAAATCTCCGATCGATGTAGCGTGCTGGGATATTCTGGGCCAAGCCACGAAACAACCGGTCGCAACGCTGCTCGGCGGCCGATTCGGCGATGATTTTCCACTCTATCGAGCCATCTCGCAAGACGTGCCCGAAGCCATGGCCGAAATGGTCGGCGTGTATCGATCCCAGGGCTACACGAAATTTCAACTGAAAGTCGGCGGCGACGTTGAGACCGACATCGCGCGCATCTTCGCCGCGGCCAAACGTCTGAACCCGGGTGACGTGCTGATCGCCGACGCCAACACCGGCTGGACCCAGCATGACGCTCTGCGTGTCGCCGATGCCGTTCGTCACGCCGACGTCTACATCGAACAGCCGTGCCGCACCTACGAAGAATGTTTAGCGATTCGCCGCCACACGCAGCGCCCGTTCATTCTTGACGAAGTAATCGACGACATCGGCATGGTCGTGCGCGGCGCGAACGATCAGGCCATGGACGTGATCAATCTGAAAATCTCGAAGGTCGGCGGCCTGACCCCCGCGCGCCAGATCCGCGACCTGTGCGTCTCCCTCGGCATCGCTCTCACCATCGAAGACACCTGGGGAGGCGACATCGCCACCGCAGCCATCGCACACCTGGCGCACAGCACGCCGCCGAGTCTCCTATTCACCACCACCGACTTCAACAGCTACGTGACGGTAAGCACAGCCGAAGGCGCTCCACAGCGGAATCAGGGCAGAATGTCGACGTCGCTAAAACCCGGCCTCGGAATCGTGCCGCGAAAGGAGGTGCTCGGAAAGCCAGTTTTCTCGATCTAAAATCTATCGGTGTGAATCGGTGGCCAATCCCTAAACCGCGACAGTCGCCTGCGCCGCCCGTCTCTTCTCCACCATCGCCGACCGCAACATCATCAGCGCCGTGTACACCACGACCACCACTACCAGCCAGCGCATTAAATAGAGCGGAATTTCTTTGACGATAAACGCCGCGATCAGCACGCCCGGAATCCCTCCGATCGCCAACCCCAGTGACGCCTTCAGATCAAAGCTCCCTTCGCGAATAAATCGAGCGCTGCCCACCGGCATCAGAAACGCGCACGACCCCATCATGATCGGATACGCGACTTTCGGACTCATGCCCATCAGGAAAATAATGATCATGCACGGCGCATACAACCCGATGCCGAGCGTCATCAACGCCCCCAGCATCGCATTCGCCGCGACCGCAACCGCCAGCTTCACTCCCGTCAGCCCGATCTGATCACCGCCGCCCGGCAGCAAATTCAACTGCGTCATCAACATTGCCGATGCCATCGCGAGCAGTGCGATTCCCATTCCGATCTGCACTTTCCTGCGCGACCACTTCGCCACTACACCTGCTCCCAACCATGCGCCCACCGCCGCCGCCGCCACCATCAACGTCAAAGTGGTCACGTCCACCTGCACCACCGCGATATAAATGAACGCCTGAATCAGCGTAGGAATCGTATGCCCGACGTTCATCGTCCCCGGAATCTGCTCATCGCGAACCAATCCCCACAACTTGAAGAACGAAGTCGTCGTCGCGTACGAGCCGATCCCCAGCGTGTCGAAGAAATTCGTCACCAGCCCCACGAAGCCGTCGCGCAGATCCGGCACGGCGGGCTTAATCTTCGACCGTTCCCGGATCGCCATCACGAAGATCGCTAAATACGTCGCGCCAAAAATCCCCAGCGCGATAAACAGTGCGGTTTTCATGAAACAACCTTATTGCGTAAAATTCCGATCCCCTCGATCTCGACTTCCACCGATATCGCCCGGCGCTCATCTTCTTCGTGCTGCCCGGAGTCCCAGTGTAAATCACGTCGCCCGTGCTCCAGCGTCACCCATTGGCTGATGTAACTCACAATCGCCGGACCGTCGAACATCAGATCGGAAGTCGACTGCTTCTGCACCACCTCGCCATTCAGCCGCGTTTGCAGCAATAAGTTCGAGGAATCGAGCCCCGTCACCATCGCCGGCCCCAGCGGCCCAAACGTATCGCAGCCCTTCGCGCGCCACCACTGCAAATCCTTATTCGCACCGTGCTGCCAATCCCGCTCGCTCACGTCGTTCCCGCACGTGACACCGAAAATCGCCGCCGAAGCTTCCTCGCGCGAGGCGCGATGCACGCGCCGCCCCAGGACGATCACCAACTCGCCCTCGTAGTGAACATTGGCCGCGTCGGACGGAATCACGATCGGCCCTTCCGGATCCTGCAGGCAGCTCGCCGGCTTGTAAAAAATCTCAGGATTCGCAGGCGCAGGCCGTGCACCCAGATGGCTCTTGTAATTCAACCCCACCGCGAGAATCTTCGACGGCGTGCAAGGAAACAGCAGCTTCAAATCCCCAAGCCGATGCGTGACGCCATTCTCCGCATGTTCGAATAAATCTCCGCGCAGCTCCCGAACCGTATCGCCGTCAACCATCCCATAGCAAGCGCCATCTCCCGCGCGATACCGAATATACTTGGTCATCCGAGTCCGCTATTCTACAGCATAATGAAATTCCTTCGCTTCGACGATCGAGCTGAGCGGCAGGTGGGAATCGTCACCCCGCGCGGCGTCGCGCCGATTCAAGCCGTGAACGCCAAACTCGGCCTGCATCTTCCCAACGATATTCTGGCGATCATTCAATCAGAATTGGCGGAACAAATTGAAAACATGGACAGCGTCGAAACCATACCCTTCGACCGCGTCACCCCGCAGCTCCCCTACGATGTTCCGCCTAAGATCTGGTGCATTGGATTGAACTACCGTACTCACGCCGACGATATTCAAGCCGTCCAACCCGAAGAGCCCGGCAGCTTCATGAAACCCGCCTCGTGCATGTTTCGCCCCGGCGGCGAAATCATCCTGCCTCCGCCCGCGATCTCGAATGACGTCGATGCCGAAGGCGAGCTCGGCGTCATCATCGGCAAGAAGTGCCGCTTCGTTCCCGCGGATGAAGTCCCCAGCGTGATCTTCGGCTACACCACTACTCTCGATCTGACCGCGCTCGACGTCCTGCGGAAGAATCCGCGCTACCTGACTCGCGCCAAGAGCATCGACACGTTCTTCAGCTTCGGCCCCGTAATCGTCACCGCCGACGAAATCCCCGACGTCGCCGCGCCTCGAAGTGATCACCGAGCACAACGGCGCCATCTGCTCGCGCGATTTCGTCAGCAACATGCGCCACAGCCCCTATGAGCTGGTTCGTTTTCACTCCGATTTCATGACGCTCTATCCCGGCGACCTGATCTCCACCGGCTGCCCGAAAGGCGCGCGCATCAAGCCCGGCGATCGAGTTCGTGCGAGAATCGATGGCATCGGAACTCTGGACGCGACGGTGCGGCAATGAAAATCTACTTGCCTTGGTACGCTCTGTTCAGCCGCGTCCTGGTCGGCCTGCTGTTTGGCATGGCGGGATATTACAAGGTGTTCGTGCAGGGACCCGCCGCTCACGCCGCCCAGTGGTTTACCGTCCCGTACGCCAACAATTGGATGCCGCACTGGCTCTTACTCGCCACCGGTGTGACCGTTCCGTTTGTGGAATTCACCGCCGGATGGCTGCTCGTCATCGGGCTATTTCGCCGGCCCGCCGCCGTGGCCCTGGGGTTCCTGCTGCTCCTGGTCACCTACGGCCATGAGCTCAAGGAACCCCTGTTTAACGTGAACTCCCACATCATTCCGCGGTTCTTATTGCTGATCCCGGTCTGGATTCTGCCCCTCGAATCCGACCGTTTCTCGCTCGACTGGCTGCTCCCAAATCGCGCAAAGGTGCGCCCTTAGGATCGACCCCTCCCTCGCAGTCGCGGCTCGGCTCAGGGAGTCGACACCGAGCCGCGACCGAAGGAAGCGGTGGATGGCCGCCTTTTTGAGACAGCTACCAATCCCGAAACGACCGTCTAAACTCACGCAGAGCCTGATCCCGAGCCTCACGGATCTGCTCCCGCGCATCTCTCAACGCCTCACGCGACCTCGCGTCGAGCATCGAGCGCGACGCGCCTCGCGCAGGCTATCCATCGATCCCGCTGCGCCTCCTCCGAGCCCGATACGTTTCCCGCCGGATCTCCGCCGTCTCGCGTCGCATCTCCGCCCGCATACGCCGCGCTTCGCGGTAGTCGTCCCAACAGCAGTCCGCCCCATAGCAGCTCGATAAGCTCGTTCCCACCAGCAGCATTGCCGCGAATGCAAGTTTCATCCGTCGCTCCTTATGTGCTTAATACGACCGGTCGCCCTCCGGGTTTCATCAAATTGTCGCATTTTTTTTCATCCGAACCGCGCCAGCGTTAATCCCAAGCTAAGCCGGATCATGATTCTACTCGCCGCACCGCGCTCTGCGCCCGTATAATCGGACAACTTTAAGGAGGCACTCCTCATGAAAACTCGGACTTTACTCTATCGCATCCCTCATGTTGCGTCGATCTTCGCCGCGCTAATTCCTTTATCCCTGGTCGCGCAAACCACCACCGCGCCCAAAAATGCCTATGTGCAACACAACCTGGTCTCCGATCAGGCCGGTACCGCCGACGTCACCGACCCCAATCTGGTGAACCCCTGGGGCATGTCGATCACCGCCACCAGTCCGTTCTGGGTATCGAATCACGACAAGAGCAACGCCACGGTCTACAACGGCTCCGGGACCATCACCAATCTGGTCGTCACCATTCCGCCCGGATCCACCGGAGGCGCCAGCACCGGCACGCCCACTGGCCAAGTCCCCGGCAACGGCACGAACTGGGTGCTCTCGGCTCCCAATAGCAAGCCCGCCTCCTTCATTTTTGCGACCGAAGACGGCACCATCTCGGCCTGGAACAGCAGCATCGCCGCCCCGGCCACCGCGATCAAAATGGTCGACAACTCGGCCGCGGGCGCCAGTTATAAGGGCCTGGCTGTAGTCGAAACCGGCGCAACGAACCCAACCGTCGGCCCGGGCCCCCAAGGTCCGATGCTCTATGCCGCGAACTTCCACGCCGGCACCGTCGATTGTTTCGACGGCAGCTTCAATCCCACCACGGTCTCTGGCGGATTCAAGGACCCCAATCTGCCTGCGGGATATGCGCCCTTCAACATCTGGAACCTCGGCGGCCAGCTCTACGTCGCCTACGCCCTTCAGGACGCCAACAAGAAATTCAACGTCCCCGGCGCCGGCAACGGAGTGGTCGATGTGTTCGACACCAACGGCAACATGCTGCAACGCATCTCCTCCGGCGGAACCCTGAATTCGCCTTGGGGCATGGCCATCGCGCCCGCAACTGGGGAGCCTTCGGCGGCGCTCTGCTGGTCGGAAATTTCGGCGACGGAAAAATTAACGCCTTCAACTCACCACCGGCGCCGCGCTCGGCACCATGCAGGATACTCACCGGCAATCGCGATCGTCAACACCGGACTGTGGGCCCTTCTCTTCGGAAACGGCAAAGAGCGGTGGAGATCCCAGCGACCTGTACATCGTGGCGGGAATCGTTGGCTCCGACGGCAAGACCCACGGCCTGCTCGCCTCCATCGCGCCGCCCGCGCAGGTATTGACGATCGTCAACTCCGCCAGCAACGCGGGCACCTCCATCGCCCCCGGCGAAATCGTCACCATCACCGGATTCTCCGTGGGACCCTCGCCGCTTCTTTCCGCAGCTATCCCGGCCACTGGCGCCCTGGGCACCACACTGACCTCAGCCACCGCCGGCCCCACCAGCGTCACCTTCAACGGAACGGCCGCGCCAATCCTCTACGCATCGGCATCGGCCACCAGCGTCATCGTCCCTTATGAAGTGGCCAGCTCCACCACAGCCAGCGTGGTTGTCACCTACAAGACCAATATCACTCCCGCATTTTCCATCCCGGTCGCCCCCACCGCTCCTGGAGTATTCACCCTGGCCGAGACCGGCACCGGCGAGGTGGTCGCCATCAACTCCGATGGCACCGTGAACGGACCCACCAACGCCGCTGCCCGTGGAACCCCGGTTCTTCTGTTCGCCACCGGTGAAGGCCAAACCAATCCGCTGGGGCAAGACGGCCTGATCAACACCGGCGAGTTCGTCCACGCCCCTGAGGCGCCCGTTTCCCTGAGCATCGCCACCGTCTCCGCCACGGTGGTTTACGACGCATCCACGCCCAACGATGTTTCCGGCGTGATGCTGATTGAGGCCATTATCCCCGCGCTGCCGAACGCCACGCCCGGAGCCGTACCGGTCTCCCTCACCGTGGGCTCAGCCACCAGCCCCACGGGCACCACTCTGTACATCAAGTAGTTCTCCCGCGGCACGAAGCGTCAGGAGCGGGCGAGGCGCGCCGCCCGCTCCCAGCCGGTATACTGAAGGCGCGTGATCGCCGCGGCACCCGTTCAAAATCCGCCGTTCATCAAAGGCCGCCCCTTTCTGGGAGTCCTCGCCGCGTTCCGCAAGAATCCTCCCGAGTTTCTTCTAAACGTCGCGCGCCCCCGCGGCGAGCTGGTCCACATGCGCCTCGGCCCGCAGGAAACCTACGTCATCAGCAACCCCGCCTGGATCAAAGACATTCTGGTCACACACCAGTCCAATTTCATGAAGAGCCGAGTCCTGGAGCGCGCCAAGGTCCTGCTGGGCGAGGGGCTCCTTACCAGTGAAGGCCAACACCATACCCGCCAGCGTCGATTGGTCCAACCCGCCTTCCACCGCGACCGCCTGATCGGCTACGGTTCGGCGATGGTCGAATGCGCAGTCGACTGCCGCGATCGATGGCGCACCGGCGCGACCCTCGACATCGCGCGCGAGATGACCCGCCTGACCCTTGCCATCGTCGCCCGCACTCTCTTCAGCGCCGATGTGTCCTCGGAAGCCGACCAGATCGGCGTCGCCCTCACCGAAGTGCTGGGCCTCTTCGAGTGGGTCCAGATTCCGTTCTCCGAATGGCTGGAAAAACTTCCTCTTCCCTCGGTCCGCCGCTTCGAGCGAGCCCGCGCCCTGCTCGACAAAATCATCTACGGCATCATCGCCGACCGCCGCGCCAGCGGCCACGACGCCGGCGATCTACTCTCGATGCTGCTCCTCGCCCAGGACGAAGGGTCCCGAATGTCGGACAAGCAAGTGCGCGACGAAGCCCTCACTCTGTTCCTCGCGGGTCACGAAACCACCGCTAACGCCCTCACCTGGACCTGGTATCTGCTCTCGCAGAACCCGGAAGCCGAGCGCAATTTCCACGCCGAAATCGATCTGCCCACGTTTGACGATCTGCCGCAGCTCAAGTACGTGGAAATGGTTTTCGCTGAATCCATGCGCCTGTACCCACCCGCCTGGGCCATTGGCCGCCGCAACCTCGAAACCTACCAGATCGATGGCTATTCCATCCCTCCGCGCTCCATCATCCTGATGAGCCCCTACGTGGTCCATCGAGACCCGCGCTGGTTCCCCAACCCCGAAATTTTCGATCCTGACCGCTGGCTGCCCGAAGCCGTCGCCGCGCGCCCGAAATTCTCCTATTTCCCCTTCGGCGGCGGAGCCAGAGTCTGCATTGGCGAACGTTTCGCCTGGATGGAAGGAGTCCTCCTGCTGGCCACACTCGCACAACGCTGGCGCTTGAGCTTGGTGAAGAATCACCCCGTCGACATCAAGGCCCTGATCACCCTCCGCCCCAAATACGGAATGCAGATGACCGTTTCTCCGAGAGCTCTGTCGCGTTGATTGGAACGCGCCGAACGCTACCGTCCCCCATTCACCACAGAAAGCCCGAGGAATCTCACCGCGTTGTTGTACAGCACGTCCCGTTTTTGCTGCGGGCTCAGGAATTCGGCCGAGTTGATGCTCTCGATGGCTACCTGGATCATTTGGGGCCAGATCATCTGGTCCGAGCCGAACATGATTCGTGAGCAGAAGCCCGCGTCTACCAGCCGCTTCAGGTATTGATGAAACTCCTTCCGCGGTAAATACCAGTCGATCACGCCCGTGTCGACGTACAGCCGCGGGTAGGTATAGAGCATACTAATCATCCGGTCACCCATCGGCCAACCCGCGTGCATCACGTACACACGCAGCTTCGGATGCCGGACCAGGACCGGCTCGAGCAACACGGGGTCGCTAAGAGCCACGCGGTATTCCTTGTCGTTCCAGACATCGACGCCGCCTGCCGGGCCAGGTCCGATATGGATGCCAACCGGAATGTCCTTCTGCTCCGCGAGTTCCCAGTACGGTTCGAATCTGGGGTCCGCGGGTGAGATCCCTGCGTATTGCAGAAGCACCTCGCCCAACACGCGAACCTTCTTGCTCTCCATCAGTTCGCGCAGATGGTCGAGCGGTGGATTCGCTGGCTCGGGTACGGTGATCGCGGGAATCACCCGGCTGCCCAGGTTCGCGGCCCATTGGCTGACGTACTCCTCGGGCCCGCTGAGCACTCCGGTGATATTAAACTTCTGCATCATCCGCTTCGTCGTTTCCAGGACTTCACTGTCCGTCTTGAGCGAGTAGACCGGGTTGGGGCAATCCTCCAGGTCATCCGGCGTGATGCGCGTGGAACGCGGGTCGGCGGCTGGCCACGTCTTGGCGATATCGCCCGGGCAAGCCTTGATCCCGAGTGCTCCGAAGCTCTTCGCCGAGTTGGCGTGCATGTGAACGTCGATCACCGGAGGGAGCTCCTGGCAAACCGCAGCGACCTCCGGCAGAAACAGAACCAACAGAATTTTCATGTGCTGCCAGTATAGTTCAGAACACCGATACCAGCCGCCGAGCCGGTAGCCGCAAAAATCGCAGCCAGATCTCTTTTTTCCTAATTACATAGCGCCTCGCCCCAAACCCAATCCTTTCAGCCGGACTTACGCTGTAGCCGAGATGTTGACGCTTTCATCGGCCTTCACAGCACCGCGCGACGGCAGCACCGGTTCCTCCGCTCGCAACGTATGGGTTCGCTACCTGACGATGGACTTCCGCCGGCGGTCGCAAAACGTCGGTCCCCTTCCGCCTGGGGTTACGGAGCGGCCCGCGTTGTCGGGGACATAAACGATCCCTTGCCGTCCTGGGTTATCGGGCGGTGCGGATCCGCAACTTTTTTGATCTTTCACATTTTCCGAACGGCGGGCTGAGGCGGAGCTTTGCGCAACCACGCGATTTCGCTCAGCCCCAGCGTCCGCACCACCGGGTCCGCCGCATCTTCGAACACCAGCGTGAACCCGACCCGGTCCCAGCGCCGCCTCTGCCACTGAAACCATCCCCATAGCGCCGCCGCGGCCGCGTAGAACCACAGCAACCGCACCGGACGCCGGACCATCCATACTTCCAGCGTCGCCATCGAATACGCGTACGTCGTGAATCCGACCCAATAGAAAATCCACAGCAGCGTCACATTGGCCTTCCCCGGCGGATAAGAACACGTGAAGGGGATCTTCCAAAACTCGAATAATAGCGCCTCAACTAACAGCAACGAAAGCGTTACACTGAACACTAAATGTGCGATCGCGATCCCGGGTGGCCATAGCACGAAGTACAGCGGAGCCAGCGCGGCGAACAGCGGCGCCACTCCGAACCAGATCATCGCGCTTCGAGCCCCCTCCAGCGCCCGGCCCCTTTCTTCCGTCTCACTAACGCGAAACACCCAGTTCGCCGGCAGCTCCGAAGGGATCGTGAAGATGTACCGCATCCCGCTCAGCACGAAGAATCCCAGCACCAGCGGCACCGACAGCCACGCCTGCCGCATCCCCGATCCCACCAGCGCCTGCAATACAAACGCGCATCCCACGCCGGCGTAAGCCGCGAGAAAAATGCGATGCTTCGCGCTTCGCGCTAGAGTTTTCCCGATGAATGCGACCGTCGCGCGCTCCACCGGATGCGGCGCCAGCCGGTCCGCAACCTCGCCCACCCAATCGTCGAACCGCGACCGGATTCCTTCGCTTCCCTCCATCGATTCCAGCGTCTTGCGCACGTGCCGCCGGTACGCGACCCCGTAAGCGATCGCCGACACCAGGGACGCAGCCCCCAGCGCCATCTCCGCCCGCCGAGCCAGCTCCAGAAATACCGCATCACGCGACCCGAGCAGCACCTCATTCAACCCCAAGAACCACGCCGGCGGAAACACGTACAGCAGCGTCGCATGGCGCGCCTTCAACTCTGGAATCTGCCCCGCGATGTTCGGAAACAGAAAGAACAGCGACAACAGCGCGAACACCATTCCGCACTGCACATACACCGACGCTTTGCGAAACCATCGTTCGCTCAGCACGTTCAACAATACGCCTTCGAGCGCCACCAGCGACAGGAAAATAGATGCACTGGCAGCCAGAACCGAAATTCCCTGCGCAGCCATCGTCCTGCCCAGCCCGCGGAATCCCAACACCGTATTCAGGAAGACGCTGCGGTAAGGACTCTCGTGGTACTGATACGAAATGATCGGGAACAGAATCGTCGACGCCAGGCTCACCGCAGTCGTGAACCCAAGCAGAAACAGGATCAACGCGCTGACCTTAGCCAGAAACAGCGTCCTGGCGCGAATCGGCAGTGGAATCAGCGACGCATAATCGCGCCGGTCCGGAAACAGCGCGTCCCATTCGAGCACCGTCACGCCTCCCATCACCAGAATTGCGAACGATAACAGGAAGCACCGGTCGAACCACAACACCGCCATTCGAACCTCCGGCGGCGAGCCCTTCAAGCCTATATAAGTCGTCCATCGGAAGCACGGCAGCAGAAATCCCGGCGAGGCCAGCAGCGCCAGCAGCTTGGTCACCGTCACCTGCATGTCCGAATTCTGCGCGACGAACTCGTTATCGAAGAAGCGCCCGAAGAAGTGCCGGACCAGCGGCCTGAATTGCTCCGTCACCGGGTCTTCATCACGTCGACGATGGCGTTCGCCGTCGTCTCGATGTCCTGTTCCAGCACCAGTTCGGAAAAAATATCTTCCAGCGAGGCCAACTTCATCAGCGCCCGCAGATTCTCCACCGAATCGTTCGCCACCACGCGCCCCTTACGCAGGATCATCACCTGCGTGCAGATTTTTTCCACCACCTCGAGCACATGCGAGCTATACAGAACGATCTTCCCCTCCCGCGCCAGAGTCTTCACCAGGTTTCGAAACACCAGCGCGCTGGTCACGTCGAGCCCGGAGAGCGGCTCGTCGAAGATCAGAACATCCGGATTATGCAGCAGCGCGCCGGAAATCAGCACCTTCTGCCGCATGCCTTTCGAGTACGACGCGATCGGCGAATGCCGGCTCGCCGCCAGCGTGAATAGCTGCAGCAGATCGTCGATCTTCTTATCGAGCGTTCGCTTTTCCAGGCCGCGCAGCCGGCCGACCAGTTGCAGATACTCGCGTCCGGTTAGATGCGGATACAGATGCGGGGATTCCGGCACATACCCGAGCCGCCTCTTGTATTCAATCCACTGGCTTTGAATCGAGCGCCCGTTGAACAGCACTTCGCCGCGTGTCGGCTCCAGCAGGCCAGTCAGAATGTTGACCGTCGTGCTCTTCCCCGACCCGTTCGGTCCCAGATACCCGAGCACCTCATACGGCTTGACCGCGAAGCTGACGTCATCGATGGCCGTGACGGTGGTGTATCGCTTAGTCAGCCCGCGGGCTTCAAGCATGGCGGTTGAGGCTTAGACACCTCGCCCGCGCGATTTGTTCCCGCGTCTTCAGGCGGCCTTGCGCACCAGCTCGACTTCGATTTCGATGTGCACGTCGTCGCCCACCATCACGCCGCCGGTCTCGAGCGACGTATTCCACACCAGGCCGAAATCCTTCCGGCTAATAGTGACGCTGGCATTCGCGCCGCGCCTGAAATTGCCCCACGGATCCTTCGCCTCCGGCGTCACGCCGTCCACCATCAACGCCACCTCCTGCGTCACGCCGTGAATGGTCAGGTCGCCGGTCACTTCGTACGCGTCCTTGCCCGCCGGCACGATGTCTCTCGACTTGAAAGTAATGGTCGGATACTTGGCGGCGTCCAGAAAGTCGGCGCTTTTCAGATGTTCGTCACGCTGCGGCTCGCGAGTGTTGATGCTGGCCGCATCGATGGTCGCCTCAAATTTCGAAGCGCCTGGATTCGAAGGATCGAAAACGGCGCTTCCGCTGATGCGCGTGAATTCCCCCTTCACGTTCGAGATCATCAGGTGGCGAACCTTAAAATGCGCGGACGTGTGCGCGGGATCGATATCGTAACGAACCACCGCTGACGCGGGTGTGCTCATGTATTAGTCTCCTTTGTCGATCAATTTAGTGGATGATGTTACCCTTCAAAAAGTTTCACTGCTTGTCCGGATTCAGCACCGCGATATACCCGAGATTCCGGTACAACTGCCGGTAATCGAGGCCGCAGCCGACCACGAACCGGTCCGGAATCTCGAAGCACCGGAAATCCACCGGCACCTGCACAATCCGCCTGACCGTCCGGTCCAGCAGCGTGCAAATCCCAATCGACCGCGGCGCTCGCCCGGCCAGCGTGTGCAACAAGAACCGCGTTGTGAATCCCGTATCCACAATGTCCTCGATCAGCAGCACGTCTTCGTCCTGAATCGGGTCGTCCAGGTCCTTGGCGATGCGCACCATCCCCGGCGCCCCGCCAAACGACGAAATCGCCAGGAAATCGATCTTCACCGGGATCTCGATCGCGCGCGCCAGTTCGGTGAGAAAAAATACCGCGCCCTTCAGCACCGCGATCAGCTTCAAGTCGCGCCCGCGATACTTTTCACTGATCGCCGCGGCCACCTCGCGGATGCGTTCCGTCACTTGCTCCTCCGTGAACAGCACCCGCTCCATGCCTTCGGGCGCGATCAAGCGTTCACCCGCAATCCGTACTTGAAGATCAGATCCTGAAAATCCTTCTGATAAAACACCTGAATATTGATGTGCGGATAGATCGCGCGCAACAGCTTGATCTTCCGGTTTTTCTTTGTCACTAGAGCCTGTTTCATGGTGGTCAGCTCAACGTAGAGATCGAATTCCGGCAGATAAAAATCCGGCGTGAACGCTTCCGTCACGTTGCCGTCTTTGTCCCACTGTAGCGGGAAACTGCGCGGCTCGTGATCCCATTGGATGCGGTAAAAATCGAGCAGGTTGGCGAACAACTGTTCGCTCGGATGCCCGAACGCCACGCGCTTCAAATTCGCGCGACCCGCGGGAGTGATCCCGTAGCGCGCCAATTGAAGGCGCGTTTGAAACTGGAGCTGCGCCTCCGCCGCGCCCGACAGCAGCCCCTGTCCGCGCAACTCACGCGCCTCGGCCGCCGCCCGCAGCACTTCGGCCATCTGCCCGGGGTCCAGTTGATCCGCGTTGAGCAGCAGGTCGAACGCTTCCGCCGGAGCCTTCGCCCGCCCCAGCCGCGCCCGGCGCTTGGTGTGACGCGCCGCATCCAGCTCGCCCAACATTTTTAACGCAGCCGGCCGCTCCAGCCGGTGATCCAGCATCAAATTTCCTGCCCGCCGCGACTCCGGCGCGATCACTCCCGCCCGCAACACCATCGGCATCGGCCCCAGCAGCCCTTCCGATCCGTCCAGCGCCACCACCACATGATGTTCGGCCGCGATCCGCGTCAGGATCGACACCACTGCCGGCCGCCACGCCCGGTCCGGCAGCGGCGTTTCCACGAACTCCTGCGCCATCCACTGCTCCAGGCGAGTCTCCGTCACCAGCTCGAACTTCAACAGTTGCGCGGCGCCGTGCGCAACCTCTTCCCACCGCGACGCCGGCTCGCCCGAAATAGTCAACAAAGCCATCCGCTACAATGCCAGCATACGTCATGACGATATTGGGCGTGGATATCGGCGCAACCAAAATCGCAACCGGATTGGTCCGCCACAACGCCTCAGTATCGGACGCGCGCATCACTCCCACGCGCGCGCTCGACGGATTCGACGCTTCCATCGCGCAGATCTGGCGAGCGATCGAGCAGAGCCTGTGCCCCGAAGTGGAATGCATCGGCATCTGCGCGCCCGGTCCGCTGAATCCCTTGACCGGCGTGGTCTTGAACCCGCCCAACCTGCCGGGATGGCGCGACGTGCCTCTCGCGCACCTGGCTCAGGAGAAATTCGGCCTGCCGGTGCGACTTGAAAACGACTGCAACGCCGCCGGACTCGCCGAAGCTCGCTATGGCGCAGCCCGCGGTTGTGCCCATGTATTTTACGCCGCGATCGGAACCGGCATTGGTTGCGGGATTATTCTCGACGGCAAGATTTACCACGGAAATAACGGCGCCGCCGGCGAAGGCGGACACGTCACCATCGACTACCGCAGCTCCACCACGTGCGGGTGCGGAGCCTCCGGCTGCATTGAGGCGCTCGCGTCCGGATCGGCGCTCGAGCGTCTGGGCGCCGCCCACCTCGACGTGGGCGAATATGAGCTGGATGAAGTCTCCTTGCGTCTCGGAGCCTGGCTGGGCGGGATCGTGAGCCTGCTCGATCCCGGCATCATCGTCATCGGCGGCAACGTCGCCCAAATCGGCGAGCCTCTCCTCGAACGCCTGCGCGCCATCATGCCAACGCGCACCGTGAACCCGTTCGCCGCGCGAATTCCCATCGTCCGCACGCATTTCGGAGCGGAGGCAGGCGTGGTCGGCGCGGCGTCCCTGTTTACTTGAGCGCCAAAACCAATCTCTCCGCGATCACCCGATTCCCCGCCGGCGTCAGATGGCAGTAGTCGGTATACGTCTGGACGTTCATTCCGTCGAACACGCCCGTCAGGTCAACGAACGGATATCCCGCGCTGGGTGCATCTTCAACCAGCTGTGCGGCGATCACCGGATACAGATTTTCGTAAGCGTACATCTCGACCCGGCCCGCCACCGCCCGATCGTACTCCGCCATCCGCGGCTCCGAGCCGGCCAGCGGCTTCTTGGACACTCGCAGCGTCGGCTGAAGCGCGAAAAGGTCTTCGATTCCATCCAGCGCAAGTATCCGATGGATCTGTCGCACCGTGTGCCGGTAAACCTCCACCTGGCTCCCGACGATTCGGTAGCGCTCCCGCTCCTCCGCCGTCAGCTCGCTCAAACGCAGCCCGGCGGGAACCGCGCCGCGATTCCGGTCTTGCCGGTAATGCAGGTTGTCTCGCCGCCGCGCACGATCGTCCAAAATCCGAAACATCACGCTGTTGCGGCTCAACCATGTCGACAGCATAAAGCCCAGCGCACGCGCACCATGAGGATTGGTCAGTTCGTCGAATTCCTCCCCCAGCGGCGTCATCGCATAGGGATCGTAACGCGGTCCGGTTTTTATGAGCTGGCTCAGGTCGTTCACCCCGTCGAGCAGAATCACCGCATCGGGACGATAATGCAGCAGCACCGAAAGAATCCGCGCTAGATCCTCATGCAGCCCGAAGCCGCTCACCGCGGCGTTGATCACTTCCCAATGCTTCGATGGCCGCTCAGCGTTCAGACGCTGTTCCATGTAATAGTCGATGGTTTCGTGATTGCTGATCTGCACCGGCGTGATGATTTCCGGATACACCGATTCCGCGCCGTAGGCCACCGACCCGCCGATCAAGAAGATCCGCGTGGTGTTCGCCGGCTTCTCGACCGCCAGGTCCTGATCGCGCCGGAATCCTTGTGCGTTGTGATGGACACCCGTCCGGTCGAAATTGGGGCTGATGCGGAACGCCGACCACCGGTCAAACAGGATCGACGCCTGTTCTCTTCCGCGCCCGCGGGTGGCTGAAACGTAAGCGCGCGTAGCGTACTCGGCCATTCCCACCACCGCGCATACCGCCGCCGCGGTGTACGCAACGAACGCCGCGGTCTTTAGCGCCTTCCGCAAACTACTTGATCTCGAGGATCTCTTTTTCCTTGCCCTTCGACGCCTGGTCGATCTTCTGGATGTGGCCGTCGGTCATCTTCTGCACCTCATCCAGCGCGCGGCGCTCTTCATCCTCGCTGATGGTCTTGTCCTTGAGCAGCTTCTTCAGATGCTCGTTCGCCTCGCGGCGGATGTTTCTCAGCGCCACCCGATGGTCCTCGGCGATATTGTGCAGCCGCTTGACGATCTCCTTGCGGCGCTCCTCGGTCAGCGCCGGAATCGGCACGCGAATGATCTTTCCGTCGTTGGCCGGATTCAGGCCCAGGTCCGAAATGCGAATCGCCTTTTCGATCGCGGCGATCTGCGAAACGTCCCACGGCTGAATGGTGATCAGCGCCGGCTCCGGTACGTGCAGATTCGCAACCTGGTTGATCGGCGTCGGGGTGCCGTAATAATCCACCCGCAGGTTGTCGAAGATGCTCACCGAAGCCCGGCCCGTGCGGATGCCGGCCATTTCGTGCTGCAAGTCGGTCAGCACTTTGTCCATGCGCGTCTTGGCGTGATTCTCGACGTCGCGCACGTTCGCGAAAGTTTGAGTCGTAGCTGCCTGTTGTTCTGGTTTCATAAGCGCTCGTTTAATGGATGAGAGTGCCGATCGGCTCGCCCATCGCCATACGCATTATATTTCCATGCACGTTCAAATTGAAAACCACGATGGGAAGGTGGTTGTCGCGGCACATCGCCACGGCGGACGTGTCGATCACCTTCAGGTTCTTCGCCAGCATCTCCGTGTAGCCGATCTCATCGAACCGGACAGCCCCTTTGTTCTTCAGCGGATCCATATCGTACACGCCGTCGACGCGCGTCGCTTTGGCCACGATGTCCGCCTTGATTTCAAGTCCCCGCAGCGTCGCCGCCGTGTCCGTCGAAAAGTAAGGATTCGATGTGCCCGCCCCGAACACCACGATGCGGCCTTTTTCCAGATGCCGGATCGCCCGCCGCCGGATGTACGGCTCCGCCACTTCGTGCATCTCGATCGCGGTCATCACGCGCGTGGGCACTCCCTGTTGTTCCAGCGCATCCTGAAACGCCAGCGCATTAATCACCGTCGCGAGCATTCCCATGTGATCCGCCGTCACGCGATCCATTTTTTGCGCCGCCACGCTCAGGCCGCGGAAAATGTTCCCGCCGCCCACCACCAGCCCGATCTGCACGCCGGTCCGCGCCACTTCCGACACTTCGGCCGCCAGCGCCGACACGCGCATCGCATCGATGCCGAACGAACCCTCGCCGGCCATCACTTCGCCGCTCAGTTTAAGGAGAATTCGCCTGTATTTAGGCACAGCCATTTATTGATTCCCGGCAGCTGGAGTTTCAGCCGGCGCCTGGTCGCCCACCTTGAACCGCACAAACCGCGACACCGAAATGTTCTCGCCCAGTTTCGCGATTTTCGTCTTGATCAGATCCGCTACCGTCGTCGTCGGCTCCTTGATGAACGGCTGCTCGTACAGGCAGACCTCTTCATAGAACTTGTTGAGCCGGCCCTCGGTAATCTTATCGATCATCTTTTCGGGCTTGCCCTCGGCCAGCGCGCGCGCGCGATGAATGTCGCGCTCTTTTTCGAGCGCCGACGGCGTCACGTCTTCTTTCCGGAGGAACTGCGGATCGGCCGCCGCGATCTGCATCGCCAGATCGTGCACCAGCGTCTGAAAATCGTCGGTGCGCGCCACGAAATCGGACTCGCAATTCACTTCCAGCATCACCCCCAACTGCGAACCGGGGTGAACATACGTCCCGATCACACCTTGTTTGGTGGTGCGCGCCGACTTCTTGGCCGCTGACGCAATCCCGCGTTTGCGCAGGACTACTTCCGCCTCCCCCAGGTCGCCCTTGGACTCGGTCAGCGCGCTCTTGCACTCCATCATCCCGGCCCCGGTGCGCTCCCGGAGCTGTTTTACCAACTGTGCGTTGATCTCCATAATTCCTTTTGCCCGAATCGTGGCACGATCCGGCCCTCGAGCCTTCTTTAGTCGCCGGGATTTAGCGTCAACCAGCCCGCGCTAATGATTCCGCGTGGAAACTTCTTCGGCCGCGGCTTCCGACGCCGCGCCCTTCCGCGGCAGCGACATCGACGGCAGATCCTCGTCCGACAAGCTTTCCGACATCAACTGCTCGGCATATTTCGGATCGATGAACTGCGCGTACTCCGGAATCTCTTCCGCCGGAGTTTCGTCGCTCACCACCAGCTTCTCCGCCGGGAAATCTTGTTCGCTCGCCAGTTGCCGGCCTTCCACCACCGCGTCCGAAATCTTGTTGGTGAACAGCCGGATCGCCCGCAGCGCGTCGTCATTGCCCGGAATCACGTAGTCGACCTTGTCCGGATCGCAGTTGGTGTCCACCACGGCCACCACCGGAATGCCCAGCTTGCGGGCTTCCTCCACCGCGATCGCTTCCTTATTCGAGTCGATCACGAACAGCAGGTCCGGCAAGCCGTTCATGTCCTTGATGCCCGAAAGGTTCTGGCTCAGGTGCTTGCGCTCCCGCTCCAGGCGCACCACTTCCTTCTTCGCGCGACCCTCCCAGTTGTTCTCGGTGGCCATCGCTTCCAGCTCTTTCAGCCGCTTGATCGACTTCTGCACCGTCAGCATGTTGGTGAGCAGTCCGCCCAGCCAGCGCTGATTCACGTAGTACATCTGGCAGCGCGTGGCTTCTTCGGCGATGGCTTCCTGCGCCTGCCGCTTGGTGCCGACAAACAGCACCGTTTTGCCCGGACGACGCCATCTCGCCCACAAACCGCATCGCGTCTTTGAACAGCTTCAGCGTTTTCTGCAGATCTATGATGTAGATCCCATTGCGTTCGCCAAAGATGTATTCCTTCATCTTTGGATTCCAGCGCTTGGTCTGGTGCCCGAAATGAACGCCTGCTTCGAGCAATTCCTTCATGCTAATCGACGGCAAAAAACCTCCTTTTGGTTTCGGTTAGGACCCGTGCCGCGGCCCAAAGCGGAATTTGCGGCTCGGGTAATTGGATGGCGGGCGGATATGCGGATCCGCCCGAAAAATAAGTCCTAGCGCTTGGAGAACTGGAAGCGTTTGCGAGCGCCCTTCTGTCCGTACTTCTTGCGCTCATGCTGGCGCGCGTCGCGCGTCAGAAACCCGAGCCCCTTCAACTTCGCCCGCAGCTCCGCGTTGAACTCCATCAACGCGCGCGCGATGCCGAGCTTGGCCGCGCCGGCCTGCCCTGAAATTCCGCCGCCGTCGGTGTTGATCAGGATGTCGAACTTGTCGGCTGTCTCGGTCGCGAGCAGCGGCTGCCGCACGATGGCGCGCGCCGCTTCGCTCGGAAAATAGTGTTCGAACGTGCGGCCGTTCACTTTGATCTCGCCTTTTCCCGACCGCAAGATCACTCTGGCCACCGCAGTCTTGCGGCGGCCGGTCCCCAAATGTTGTAGTAGCGCCAATCTCTTCAAATCTCCTATACCGCCAGAGCCTGCGGCTTCTGTGCGTCGTGCGGATGCTTGGGACCCGCGTAAACTTGCAGCTTCCGGTACATCTGCTTGCCGAGCTTCGATTTCGGAAGCATTCCCGAGATCGCCTCTTCCACCATCCGCTGCGGCCTCATCGCGCGCACCGTGCGCGCCAGGGTTTCCGTCAGCCCGCCGGGATAACCCGAGTGCCGGCGATACAGCTTCTGATTTTCCTTACGGCCCGTCAAGCGGACCTTGGCGGCGTTCACCACCACCACGTGATCGCCCGTATCGATAAATGGCGTATAGCCCGGCTTATGCTTGCCTTGCAGCAGCATAGCGGCCTTACTGGCCAGCCGTCCCAACACCACGTCCTCGGCATCGATCAGGTGCCAATGACGTTCGATGTCCTCGGGCGAAGGAATTACGGTTTTCATGTAGACAGACCTTCTCCGTGCGAGTTCCTAACCACTTCAGATTAGCGAATTTGTCTGCGGGGTGTCAAACCCGTCGCGGCGGGTTAACGACTCTGAGCACCGTGATAAATCCGGGCAATCTGGATGGTCTCCCCCATGACGCGATATACCGCGATGTAGGGCAGCGGAGGAAACACCAGTTCGCGACTTCCATCCAATCGCCCGATTCGGCCCTTAAGTGGGAAATCCTTCAAGGACTCGACACTGTCAAACAACCTCTGCGCAACTTCGTGCGCCGCCTCCGGATTATCCAATCGAATGCGTTCCACGATGCGCTCCAAGTCGACCGCTGCTTCGGGCGACCAACGGATGCGCATCAAGATCGCAGCAAGCGGTCGACGCGCGCTTTGACTTCTTCGTGTTCGACAAATTCACCCCGGTCGAGCGACGCAAACCCGATCTTCACGGCTTCGACGAACCGCGCCTCGTCTTCGAGCATTCGCGCCACGGTCTCCTGTACGACTTCCGCGGCATTTTTCCCGACGCGCCCGGCGACCTCTGCGAGGCGCGCCTCTTGTTCCGGAGTGAAATGCACTTCCATGACCACAGTGTAGGTATTTCCTGAATCAGCGTCAATGAGATGTAGCTCGATCGAGACGTTGCGCGTAGCGTACCACCCGACCCCCAATCAATGCGTGATCGAATAAATTAAATAGTTAATCCCGTACCGGTACGCGAGCGTCGTCATTGCTTCCGGATAAATTGGCGAATCGGCGTACTCCCAGGCATCGCCAACGTCGGTGTTGTAATTTACGGCGACCACCATGCGATTCCGGTCGTCATACATCGCCTTCCAGGCCGGCTCCGAACCCGGCGGCTGCTGGACGACGATCGACCCTCCCGGCCCCCTGCGCAGATGGCGAGTCCCGGGAATAAACGTCCGGTCCTTCTCCCGAATATCGTACAGAACGTGCATCACCGAATCCGATTCGTCGATGTCGATGATCTCGCGATTCGGCAACACCCGCGCCATGGTCTGCTCGAAAATATCCCAGGCGTCTTCGCCCCAGAAATCGTCGACCACCAGAAATCCGCCGCGCATCAGGTACTCGCGCAGCCGCGCGGTCTCCGCATCGCTTAAATTCCACCAGCCCGTTTGCGTCGCGTAAATCCAGGGATAGTCGAACAAATGATCGTCCGTCAGCCGCAAATGGCGAGGATCGCCGGTCTCGAGCCTGGTCAGGCGTTCGACGCCCATCGAAAAATGATCGTCGGCGTCCGGCCAATCGACGATCCACCAGCCGTCGCCCTGCCCCGATCGCGACGCATAGCCGAAACGCCGGTGATACTGCGGCAGATCCGTATATTCGACGCGGATGAAATGAAATTCCGCGTTCGCCGGAAACACCGGCCGTGGACCTTCATCGTCGCGCGCGCCCAGGCCGAATCTCTGCGCCAGCGCCGCCATCGCCAGCAACATCAGCGCAGCGAGAATTAAACCACGGTAGACCACGCCGCTAATATTGTATCGTGCAGGAAATTCTCTCCCAGTCCGAAGCGGCAATCTTCGATCTTACCGAACGCCTGATCGCGATCCCAACCGAAAATCCGCCGGGCAATCTTCATTCGCGCTGCGCCGCGCTTCTGTTGGAAGAACTGCGCCAGCTCCGCTTCGACGACGCGCATCTGGAGGGCGACTGCGTCCTGGCATCCTGCGGATCGGGCCAGCGAACCCTCTATTTCAGTGGCCATTACGATGTTGTCCCAGCGCAAACTCAAGACCAGTTCGAGCCGAAGGTCAGAGGAGCGAACCTGTTTGGACGCGGATCGTCCGACATGAAGGGCGGCCTGGCCGCGATGATTTATGCCGCGAAGGCCGTGCGCGATGCGGGCCTGCTTTCTAACGGCCGCATCGGAATCGTGCTGGTTCCCGATGAAGAAACGGCCGGTCTCCGAGGCTCCCGCTATCTCGAATCGCGCGGCCTGTTGGGAGCAGACGCCACCGGGATGCTCACGCCGGAGCCGACCGGCGGCGTCATCTGGAACGCCAACCGCGGCGCCATCACTCTCAAAGTCATGAAAAAAGGCAAATCCGCGCACGTGGGCCGGCAGTTTGAAGGCGTCAATGCCTTCGAACGGATGATTCCAGCGTTCGATCGCCTGCTCGCGCTCAAGCATGAAGTGGAACAGCGCCTAACCGGCCACAACATCGCCCCCGCCGCGGCGCGAAACTCGATTCTGATGCTCGGCGGGCGCGTCGAAGGCGGCGCCAATTTCAACGCCGTTCCCGATTTTTGCTCCTTCACGCTCGATCGCCGGATCAATCCCGAGGAGAATTTCGAACAAGAGAAGCACCGCCTGGACGAAGCTCTGGCAGGGCTGGAGCTCGAAGTGGAGACCATTCAGGAAGGCGTGTCCGCAGCCACCTCCGAAACCAGCCCTTTGTCTCTTGCGCTCGCCCGCAACGTTAGCCGCGTGACCGGAAAACAGCCTTCTTTCGAGATGTGCCCGGGACTGCTCGAGACTCGCTTCTATGCCGCGCGAGGCATTCCCGCATTGGCCTATGGTCCAGGACTGCTCACCGTCTCGCATGGACCAAACGAATTCGTCCCGCTCCGCAACCTGGCCGGCTGCGCCGCCGTCTACGCCCTCACCGCCGCCGAAGTACTCGGGCACTAAAACCGGAACGGGCCTGTACTCCCCGGAAATAGAACCACTTCTCTATTGCCGGTCCGTGCGCGGCGGAGGAAACTCGGAAAGGTCCAGCGCCGACTGCGTGCGCCGGTATCGACATGACCACAGACGAAAAAGCTCCCGACCGCCGGCGC
This sequence comes from Terriglobia bacterium, assembly GCA_963842485.1. GTDB lineage: Bacteria > Acidobacteriota > Terriglobia > Bryobacterales > Bryobacteraceae > Palsa-187. The sequence goes on from CAWJHI010000125.1 coordinate 32,948, forward strand.
GCGAATCGATTCCCTATTTCACGCGATCTGACGTACCGTGTTCTCAGCCGAAGGGACGGTGGCAGCCCCGGTGAAGGCATGACCATCAATATCTCCAGCGCCGGAGTCCTGTTCGGCACCACCCACCCGCCGCGCACCGGGACCCGCCTGGAGCTTGCCATTGACTGGCCCGCGCAGTTGGACGGCCGGTGTCCGCTCAACCTGATTGTGAAGGGTCGCGTCGCGCGATCGGAACAAGGCCGCGCCGCGATCGAGGTTCTACAACACGAATTCCGCACGCGCGGCAAACCGTAAGGACCAAAGTACTGGTCAGTGCAGTCGCGCCAACTCCTGCGAGTAGAGCTGGTTGTGCGGGAATTGTTTGGCTAAGCCTTCCAACAGCACTTTCGCTCTGGCGACATTTTTATCGCGCAGCGCCGCCACCGCCAGCAGCACCCGCGCATAAGGAAGCAGGTAATGTCCCCGCTCCGCGGTCAGCCTGAGGTTTTCGAGTCCTCGATCTTTATCCGTTTGCGCTCCGCCTACGCGCAGAATCCATCGCAGCGCCACGGGCTTCAAGCTGAGCAGATAGTTTTCCACGCCGATCGCCAGATACGCGTCGGAATACTGGGGATTCTGGGCAATCAGTCTTTCCGCCATCGCACGCCCGTTCTTCACGTCGCTTAGCGAGGCCAGGTATCGCTTTTCGATCAGCGCCAGGTAGTCGGAGTGCAGTCCGAGCCGCAGCAGCGTCGCGAACTGCGCATTCTGATTCGACGGATCTGCCTGCAACGTCTTTACGGCGAGCTGCTGGCTCTGCCCCAGCGCAGCCTCGAACTCCTGCTTGATCTTCGGATCCGCGATGAGCCTCTGCCGGCTCAGGAACGTGTCGTCATGCAAGAAAAATTCGGATTGCAAAATGTTCAGCCGGTCCAGTTCTGAAAACAGGTACGCCGCTGCGTCCGATACCGGCCCCATGGGATCGTTGGGACTCTGCGCAATCCACTCTTTAAATGTCTTGTGCGCCTGCTCGAACTGGAGGTCGTACATCTGCCCGTACCCGCGTTCGAGCAGCGTCTGCACGGGCGGAGCCGAAGGGTCGGCTGCAAGGATTACGGCAACGGTCAACAGCGACAGCACAGGTACAACTGTATACTACGACGGCGGCGCGTGGCGCCCGGTTACGATAAGCCCGCGGCCGGTTTGTCCCACGGATGATGCTGCGACCCGTCGTCGCGCTCCTCCACGCGATCGTACAGATGATCCGTAGAAGTGGTCCCGAGTGAAAGATTATAGAGGCTGGTCAACCCCAGGCCTTCCCGGAGGTCCTCGTCGAAATCGTGCAGTTGGTGCAAATGCGTGGCAAGTGCGGGAATCTCACGTCCCGAAGGCGTTCTTAGAAACATCTGGTAGCCGCGGCTGACCAATACGCCGATCTCATCGCCAATCAACATCCCGGCTTTGCCGATGGTAACGTTACCGTTGCCCGCGTCGTCGATCATCGCCGCGCAGCCGCCACGCGTCACCCGCGCTCTTCCGGAACCTTCCAGCTTCACGTCAAGCTTGTAGGGTTTCAGACTTGCGATGCGCTCATGGAACGTCGACTGATGCGGAGTCTCGCGGCGAAAGAACATGTCCCCTCATTATAATGCCTGTGTGCCTTTCGTACTCGCTTTAGATGAAGGAACCACCAGCGCACGGGCCGCTCTTTATAACGACCAGGGCCGGCGCGTGGCCATGGAATCGAGCCCCATCGAATGCTTCTACCCGCAGCCCGGCTGGGTGGAACAGGACGCCGACGCTATCTGGACCGCTCAGATCGACGCCGCCCGCCGCACGCTCGCCATGGCTGGAATCCCGGCGTCCGACGTGAAGGCCATCGGCATCACCAATCAGCGCGAAACGACGGTGGTTTGGAATCGCCGCACGGGCCAGCCCATTGCCCCAGCTATCGTCTGGCAATGCCGCCGCACCGCGGCGTATTGCGACGCCCTGGAACCGCGCGAGCTGATCGAGCGCAAGACCGGCCTGGTGGTGGACGCGTATTTTTCCGCCAGCAAAATCCGCTGGCTGATCGACTACACCTCCGCCCATCCCGGCGACGTGCTGTTTGGCAACATCGACACCTGGCTGATCTGGAAGCTCACCAACGGCGCCGCGCACGTCACCGATCCCACCAACGCATCGCGCACCATGCTGATGAATCTGGCCACCGGCGACTGGGATCATGAGCTGCTGTCCATCTTCGGTCTGCCGGTTTCCATGCTCCCGAAAATCGCGCGCTCCTCGGGCATTTGCGGCGTCGCGGCGGCCGAACACCTGGGAGCCGAGATCCCCATCGCGGGCATCGCCGGCGATCAGCAGGCCGCGCTGTTCGGCCAAGCGTGTTTTTCGCCCGGCCTGTCCAAAAACACTTACGGCACCGGATGTTTCGCCTTGATGCACGCCGGCGATCATCTCCCGGTATCGAAAAACCGCTTGCTCGCCACCCGCGCTGCATCGCCTGACGACCAGGCGCAGTTCGCCGTCGAAGGCAGCGTCTTCATCGCCGGAGCCGCGGTCCAATGGCTGCGCGACAAGCTTCAAATCATTTCGAACGCCGCCGAGACGGAGGCCATCGCCGCATCCGTCCCCGATACCGGCGGAGCTTACGTCGTGCCGGCGTTCGTCGGACTGGGAGCGCCCCACTGGGATTCGGCCGCCCGCGGAATCCTGTCCGGCATCACCGCCGGAACCGATCGCGCCCGGCTGGTGCGCGCGACCCTTGAAAGCATCGCCTACCAAACGCGCGACCTGGTCCAGGCCATGGAAGCCGACAGCGGCCAGAAGCTGAAAGAGCTGCGCGTCGACGGCGGAGCCGCCTCCAACAACTTCCTGATGCAGTTCCAGGCCGATATTCTGGGCTGCCCCATCGTTCGTCCCGCCGATATCGAAACCACCGCGCTCGGCGCCGCCTACCTGGCCGGTCTGGCCACTGGATTCTTTCGAAGCCTCGACAGTCTGTCGCGTTTCTGGCGATCGGAACGGGTCTTCGAGCCGCGCATGTCATCCGAGCGCCGCGAAGAGCTGGTCACTGGTTGGGGCCACGCCGTCGCGCGCTGCCGCCTGCGTTAGTCTTTCAGGCTTTTCTTTAATCGACAGCAATCTGTTTGCCGAGCTCTGCCATGGGCACTCGCCGCCCGACGTAGAATGTCCCGAATAACGCGTACACCGCGCTCGCTTCGTCGAAGCGCATTTCGTAAATCAGGCGCTTGAACACCACCGGATCTTCCGCGAACAGATCGACGCCCCACTCCCAATCGTCGAACCCGATGGATCCGCTGATGATCTGCTTCACCGCTCCCGCGTAGCGCCGGCCGATTTCGCCATGTTCCTGCATCTGCCGCTGCCGCTCCGTCATTTCGAGCTGATACCAGTTCTTATGCTCGCCGCGGCGCTTGTCCATCGGATAAAAGCACAGGTATTTGTGCGGCGGCATCTCCGGAAACAACCGTGGCTGCATGGCCGTGCGCTGCCGCGCCAGCGTCTCTTCGATCTCCTTGTTCCACTCGGCCGAGTGCGGAACCACGGATCGCTCCGCCAGCACGTTGTACAGTTTGGCCGTGGATTCATACAGCCCCAGCTCCACCACCGACAAGTAGGAAGTGGTGGCTTCCAGGTAATCCCACAACCATAACCGGGAAAGCTCGCGTTCCACTTTTCCGAGCTCGTCAAAATCCGGACGGAAATGCACCAGCATCAGGTCGCCTTTATGACCGAGCAGCGAAAACAGCGCGCTGCCCGCTTGTTCCATACCGGCCAGCACCGGATTGGCCTGCGCCAGGATTTCCACCCGGCCGCCGCCTGGAAGCGCCCGCCACGCGGGCCAGCGGACGCGAAACATCTGGTGCAGAACGCTCGCGCCTTCGATCGTCAACGGCACTGGAGGCAGATTCTCGAAAGAGTACATAGCTGGTTACCACTGTACAAAGAACCAAGCCATCGCGCGATGCCCGGCGTGCTAAAATTGAATCGTTCATGCACCCAGATACTCATCTGGTGATTCAGCTTCAATCGCTAGACCAACGCATCGCGGCGCTCGAGAAGGAAGTAGCGGCGCTGCCGAAGCACATCGCCGTCATTGAGAAAACCCTGGAATCGCACGTTCGCAAGCTGGAAGCCGATCGAGCCGCGCTGGTGGCCAATCAGAAGGATCGTAAGAAGCACGAAGGCGACATCCAGATGCATGAGCAAAAGACTTCCAAGCTCCGGGATCAGATGCTGCAAGCCAAGACCAACGAGCAATACCGCGCGTTCCAGCATGAGATCGAGTTCATCGAAAAAGAGGTTCGCAAGGCCGAGGACCGCATTCTGGATCTGATGGGGGAATCCGAGCCGCTGGACCAGAACGTCAAGAAAGCCGAATTGGCGCTGAAGGAAGAAAAGCAGGCCGTTGAGAGCGAGAAAACCCGCGCGCGGGAGCGAACCGCCGCCGATCAGGCCCAGCTCAAGCTGCTTCAAGCCGAGCGTGCGTCGGCGGTGGCCCGGCTTCCTCCCGCCATCGTGACCACGTATGGCCGCCTTCGTAAAAAATGGCCCGGCAGCGTGGTGATCGCGGAAGCGGTGAAAGGCAGCTGCTCCGCATGCCAGATCGTGCTGCGGCCGCAGTACATGCAGGATCTGAAAAAGAGCGAGCAGTTGATGACCTGCGAAAACTGTGGACGCTTCCTTTATTACGAACGCCCCGTCAGCATCGAAGACGTGGCGTCTGTGGGATAAAAACGGTCGGATAAATAACAAAAAAGAGAGCCGGTCCGAAGACCGGCCCTTTCGCGAACTACACTGCAAACTACTTGCTCGGCTTCGCAGCCGGCGCTTGCGCCGTGGACGGCGTTGTAACCGGCTTCTTGGCCTTCTTCACATGGCGTTTCACCGCCGGCTTCGGCGAGCTTTGCGTCTGCCCTTTCGGGGTGGCCGGAGCACTCCCCGTGGCGCCCGTCTGCGCCATAACGGCGCCAACCGCGATCAGTGAAGTCAGAATTAATCGTTTCATTTTGTCCCTTTCTCTTTTACGGGGTGCTTCTTGCTCACCCACGAATCCATCATGCGCCCGGTTCCGCCGAACTTCGATCACCTGCGCATGGGACTGGAAACAGCGAACTTCAGTGACTCGCGGCGAGCAATTCTTAATGAAGAAACGTTTAGGAGGCCGCTGAAAACGGGCGCTGGCGAACGAGATGTGAAACGGTCTGACCCCCTTTTTCAGCGTCCTGTTAGTCTGAAAGAGAATGCGCACGCTGCTTCGAGTCCTGGTGATCGGATTCGCAGCCGTCATCGCGCTGCTGGCGGCGGCGGAGATCATCGCCGTGAACGACGCGCGCTCCATCGCCCAAAGCGCGGCGGGCCTGGTGAATAATCAACTGGTGATTGCACGCCTGCTCGACGAGGTGGAGCGTGAGCAGGAAGTCCTGAACACCGCCTTTTACCGTCTTTCCCGCACCCCCGACATGGTCGACCGCCAGCGCGTCCTCGCCGATCTGGATCAGACCGACAACGAGATTCGCCAGATGGTCGCGGAAGCGCGCGGCGGCTCGAACGAAGCGGCCTGGAACAGCCTGGAACGCGCCGTTCTCGATTTTTCGCAGGAAGCCCGGCAGCTTCTGATGCACAACGAAGTGCCCGTGTTTTCCTCCCGCGATTTATTTGCCCGCCACGAACAGGTCACTGCGGTGGTAGCGCGCCTGGTGGATATGAGCTACGCGGGCGCCGTCGAAACCCGCCAGCGTATGGACCTGCAAACGGAGCGGCTGACCGAAGAATCGGCGCTGCTGTTCGGCGGATGCCTGCTGGTGGCGCTGGTCTTCGCCGCCATCACCGTCCGCATCGCCGCGCGAGTCTTCCGGCAGATGGAATCGCAGACCGGCGAACTGAGCCGCGTCTCCTTCCGCATGCTCGAAACCCAGGAATCCACCGCGCGCCGCTTCTCGCATGAGCTGCATGACGAGCTGGGAGGCTCGCTCACCGCCATCAAGTCCAACCTGCTGGCGATCGCCACGAATCCGTCCGACCTCGCGCGCGTCGAGGATTGCATCAAGCTGGTGGAAGAATCCATCCGCAACGTGCGCGAGCTTTCGCAGCTCCTCCGACCGACCATTCTCGACGACTTCGGCCTGGACGCCGGCATCCGCTGGCTGGCCGAGCGTTTCCGCGAACGCACCGGCGTTGACGTGGATTACCGCTCGCAGTTCGACGGCCGCCTGACCGATGAAACCGAAACGCACCTGTTCCGCATCGTGCAGGAAGCCCTGACCAACGTCGCGCGCCACTCCGGCGCTTCGAAGGTCGGAATCCATCTTCGCGCCGACGGCGAACGCATCCGCCTCACCATTCACGACAATGGAAAAGGCTTGCCGGAATCGCCGGCCGCGTCGAAGAACATCGGAATGGGCCTCAGCGGCATGCGCGCCCGCGCCCGCAGCGCCGGTGGTGAAATGACGTTCCAATCGCAACCTGGCGCAGGCCTGACCATCGACGTATCCGCTCCGCGCGGAACGGCGGCGCTGCACAGCGAACTCGCGGAGCCCCATAAAATATGATCCGAATTCTTCTAGCCGACGACCACATGCTGGTCCGCCAGGGCTTCAAAATGATTCTCTCGGCGCAGCCCGACATGCAGATCGTCGGCGAAGCCGGCAACGGCCGCGAAGCCGTGGAGCTCGCCGAAAAACTCCAACCGGACCTGGTCATCATGGACGTCACCATGCCGGAGCTGAACGGCATCGAAGCCACGCGCCGCCTCGTCACCATCGCGCCGCGCGCCCGCGTCCTGGCGCTGAGCATGCACAAGGATTCCGTCTACGTCCGCGAGATTCTTCGCGCCGGCGCTCGCGGCTACCTGTTAAAGGATTCCGCCGACGCCGACCTGATCGCCGCCGTCCGCGCCGTGGCGAAAGGCGAAGGCTACTTGAGCCCCGCCGTCTCCGAAGCCGTCCTCACCGATTACCGCCGCCACGTCACGGATCCGCTCGATCTGCTGACCACGCGCGAGCGCGAGGTTCTGCAGATGATCGCTGAAGGGAAAACCAACAAAGAAATCGCCACGTCGCTGAACCTGAGCGTCTATACCGTCGAAGCCCATCGCGGACGCGTGATGGAGAAGCTGAATCTCCACAGCACCGGCGAGCTGGTCCGTTTCGCCCTGCGTAACGGCTTGATCGATTAGCATCCGCCGCAAATTTTCATTCGCCAGCGTGAACGGATACCTGAAAGCCTCGACATCGCGCAGTTTATTCCGCAGGCTCCTCGCCCAGATCCTCCGCGCGATTCTCGAACCGGGTGTATTGGCCCAGAAACCGCAGCGGCACCGTCCCGATGGGCCCGTTACGCTGCTTGGCGATGATCAGGTCCGCCAGGCCCTTCACGTCCTCGCGATCCTTCTTATACACTTCCTCGCGATAGATGAACGCCACCAGGTCGGCATCCTGCTCGATCGATCCCGAATCGCGCAGATCGCTCAACTGCGGCTTGTGATCGCCGGGCCGCGTCTCCGAAGCGCGGCTCAACTGCGAGAGAACCACGAAAGGAACATTCAGGTCCTTCGCCATCAGCTTCAGCCCGCGCGACAATGCGCTCACTTCCTGGTTCCGATTTTCGGTGCGCATCCGGCTGCCCATCAGTTGCAGATAATCGATCACCACCAGGCTCAGCCCATGCTGGCTCTGCATGCGGCGCAGCTTGGCGTGAACGTCCATCAGGTTCACGCCCGCGCTGTCGTCCAGGAATAGCGGAGCTTCGGTCAGATCGGCCAGCGCCACTTGCAATCTCCGCCGCTCGTCTCCGTTCAGGTACCCGGCGCGGAATTTGTGTTGATCCACGCGCGCCGCCGCGCACAGCAGACGCGTCAGCAAGCTCGACGACGACATTTCGAGCGAGAACACCGCCACCGGCTTGCGGATCGCCGGATGCGTGGCCACATGCTGCGCGATATTCATCGCCAGAGCCGTTTTTCCCATCGACGGCCGCGCCGCCAGAATGAACAACTCTCCGCCGTGCAGCCCGCCGGTCATCTCATCGAACCGTTTGAATCCTGTGCTCAGCCCGCTGATCCGCTGGCTGGGATCGAGAAACGCGCTGATCCCGCCCGGAAACGCGCTGACAATGCTGGAAGGCGACGCCAGTTGATCGTGCGATCGGGATTCGCCCAGTTTCAGCAGCGACTCTTCGGCCGCCGCCAGAATCTCGTCCGGCTCCTCTTCCCCGATCAGGCACCGGTCGATCACCTTTTGCGCGCTGAAAATCAGCCGCCGCAGCGTCGATTTGTCCTTCACGATGCGAACGTAGCTGTCCAGGTTCGCGATCTCCGGCAGCCCGTCGTCGAGCGAAATCAGGTAGCTGAGCCCGTCGATCGATTCCAGTTGCCCGCTCTTGATCAGCTCGTCGGCGATGGTCACGCGGTCGATCTTCTCGCCGCGGTCGTACAGATCCTTCATGCGCGCGAAGATGCGCCGGTGCTTTTCGAGGCTGAAATCGTCCAGGTCGACGGCGCCCGCCACTTGCAGGTACGCCGCGTCGTTCAGCAGAATCGAGCCGAGCACGAAGCGCTCGGCATCCAGATTCGCGGGCAGACCCTTCGTGAAGGCGAGGTCGGTAGTGGGCATCGATGTAAGGGACCGTTCCACGTTACAGTCTCCTAACAGCGCGAGCAACCGGTATTTTCATCGATTGCTTGGCCGTAGTTACGCTCTTGATAACTCTGTGGGAAAAGCCGAATCGCACGCCGACGCTAACCCGCTCAGGGCAAACGCACCGGCCGGCGTTTTCCACAGAATCTCCTCAGAACATTTTACCGCGATTTGTTTTGGGTGTGGCTACTGCTTGGCGTCCGCCGCGGGTTTTGGCGCAGCCGGCGCCGCGGGAACGATCTTCGCCGAAAGAATCCGGTCCAGTTTGGGGAAATACCGGTCCAGGTACGCCTTTCCCTCGGCTTGAATTTTGCCTTGGTCCGGGCCGCGCCCGCCGGGAGCGCCTTCGCCGTACTCCGCGAACAGTTTATCCACCACGTCCATGCCTTCGATCACTTCGCCGAACGGAGCGAACCCCTGGCCATCCAGACTCGCGTTGTTCCCAAAGTTGATGAACAGTTGGGTAGTGCGCGTGTTCGGACCCGCCGTGGCGAACGTGATTCGCCCGCGTTTGTTGGATTCGATCACGCGGTCATCCGGAATCGTGGCTTTCTCCCACACGCGCGCGACCGCCGGATTCGCGGCTGATGCCGAACTGCGCCATGAATCCCGAGAGCACGCGAAAGAAAGAACAATCGGTGAAGAATCCGCCGCGCACCAGGTTGTAGAACCGGTCGGCTCCGCGCGGAGCCCACCCGCGCGTCACTTGAACCACAAAGTCGCCTTTCGTCGTTGTGAACTTCACGTTGAATGTCGCCGGCGCGGTGGCCTTAAAGCTGGCCGGATTGCTCAGGTCGGGCTTCACCGCCACGGGCGCGGACTTCGCGGCTGGCGCACTCTTGGTCTGCGCGAACAGCATACCGCACAGCAACGTGGTCAATAGGACTTGTTTCATAGAATTCTTATGATACTATTTGCGGCGTCTAAATTTAAACTCGTACGGTTCCATCCACACCTTGGCGCCGCGAAACTCGACTCCCTCGGCCTGAAGCCGCAGCCTCTGTTCGGCGCCCGCTTCTCGCGGCAATAGAATTTTCCCGCCCGCGCCCAATACGCGATGCCAGGGAAGTTTCCCGTCCACCCCGCGCAGCGCCCAGGCGACCCTTCGCGCATTGCCGGGGAATCCCGCCGCTTCCGCCACGGCGCCATAAGTCGCCACCTTGCCCTTCGGTATTTTGGCGACGGCTTTGCGAATCTCCGGGAACATTTCAGAAGGATATATTGACGATCCGGTCCGTGCCGCTCTTCGCCTCAAGCATCAGATGCAGATTGTTCTTCGCCGAATCGTGCCACCAGGCGCCGGCCTTCAGATCGGCCTGCCTTTCCACTTTCTGGTATACAGCGGACTCCTCAGCTACCTCCTTCGGGGCTTTGATATGATGAAGGATCCACTCATAGGTCCGGTGTTTCTGCGACTCGATCTCCACGCGCACGTAGTCGCCCGCGGGCGCCGCGTGAAACTGCGAGTTCTCGCTCAGGTCGGGTTCCCATAGAAAAAACTCGCCGCCCAGAGACGGAAAATAGTGCAGCTCCATTTTTTGGTCCATCGCCAGCGGCACGATCCATCCGTTGCGCACGAACGTCGGCACGCGGCCCGCGGGTGCCTCCACCTCGATCGTCTGATTCCCCTGATATTCGATGTTGGTCCGAAAATCCGTCCACATTCCGCGTGGCAACTCGACCCGCCTCTTCCCGCCCGCCTGCACCACGGGCGCGAGCAGCATCTCATCGCCGAGCATGAACACGTCCGTCTCTCCGCTCACCGTTTTATCTTTTGAAAATTGCATCGGCAGCGGCCGGATCAGCGGATATCCGCGATCGAACCCCTCGCGCAAATACGTCGCAAGATACGGCGTCCACATCTTTCGCGTCGCGACGTCGACCCCACCCTCACCGGCGCGCCGGTAGATGATCGGAAACAGCGAGCTCAAATCCGCCGCCCGCCGCTTGATGTCTTCCGGCGCTCGATCGAAAATCAAAAGGTCCAGCGCGGGATAAATCACCCCCGAAAGGCTCCACTGATTCACGGTACGAATCAGTTCGGCCAATGCATCCCACGTCCGCACCGGGGAATCGGGCAGCGGCGAGACCTGCTTCGGCAGGCGGTCCGGCGCCAGAAGGTCCAGCCGCTCCGCGTCTACTTCGGGCGTCGGATTGAACGTCGCGTGCTGCTCCAGAATTTCCTTGGCGCTGGGCCCGTAATAAAACAGATAGTCGATCGAGCTCGCACCCGGGGCCTCCACTGTAGCGTTCGCCAGATCGAAAACGCACCGCTCCGGGGATCGCATGTACATGCCGTAGCCCGCACTGGTGAAAACAAATCCGTGACGCCGGTCCAGTTTCTCGCCCCTCAGATTCAGTTTCGCGCCCCCACCCATCAGCCCGTACACTCGCTCGTCCTGCGCCAACGCCAGCCTCAGCTCCACCCCTTCGGAGCTTCGCACGGCCGTCGAATCGGTCACCGAGCTCCCGCCGGCTTTCATGTGCAGATGCAGATCCCCGCGATCCAATTCCACCGTCAGGTACCGAGTCTTCATCGTTACGGTCGAGCCAACTTCGTCGAATACAGGCGTCACTTTCTCGCGTTTGATCTTCGGCTGCTCGGGTAGAATGGCGGTCCAGCTTCGAGCGAAGCGGAACGATACCGCACTGATCCATTCCAGCTCCGCCGCGCCGTCGTCCAGCTTCATGGTGAGCTTTCCGTCGCTCCAGTCGCGGGTGACCACCGCCGCCGGCGCCAGCAGAGACGCGCAGAAAAGCAGACAAATCGGTCGCATTTCAAATAAGAACCAGTGCTTCTTGCATTTCTCCCGTAACACGAGCGCCTTTGTCGTCAATAAACATGTCTATTTCCGACCTGAATTCCGAATTCTGGTAAGATAAATTCCCGGCTCAATCGAGAAACACGTCCACGGGATGACTTTACGATCGTCATGCGTCTCCAGATTGTCCATATTTGCGCCGGTGCCGTGAATGTCCGTGCCTATGGAATGGCCCGTACGATGAAAGAAATACTCGCCAAATCCTTGCTTCTCGAATGTACCCGCGGGCCGCGTCATCCACCTCAAATCCGCGCAATTCCTGCTTCGACGCCACCGCATTCTGCACCCGCCGGATCGCCGCGTCGCGCGCTCCACGCACCACGTCGAACACTTTCACCATCTTATTCGGAGGATTTGCCCCGCAAAACCCGACCCAGGTAATGTCGTAGATAAATGCTTTCCGGCTGCTCCAGCTTCCCCCACATGTCGATCAGCACCAGGTCGCCCTTCTTGATCTCGGAGCACGCGTCCTGCGTCGGATCGTAGTGCGGATTCGACGCATTCGCGTTCACGGCGACATCCGGCCCGTGATCGATGAAGATTCCCGCTTCCTTATAGCGCGCAAGAATGAATTGCTTGATGTCCCATTCCGTGACGCGCTCGCCCGCGCGTAAGCCGTCGCCGATCTTCGCAAACGCCTCGCGCCGGACGCCGGTCGATTCTTCGTCCCGCTTCGAAATGGCTGTCTCGCTGCTCCTTGCGTACAAACCGCTTCGAACTGCTGGACCAGGTTCGCCGACGTCACCACCTCGACTCCCGAGCCCGCGAATCAGCTCGACTGTTCCCGCGTCCACCATGGCCACATACGGCACCGCGCAATTCGGCGAATACTGCATCGCGATTCGCTTGCGCTCCGCCGAGCAGTTCCCGCGAGACGCGCCACCATCTCGTTCCATTCGGAATACTGCGCCATCTGTCCCGGCAGCGCATCCAGAGTGTGCGATTCGATCCGATGCACCATGCCGCGAGGCTCGCCCGCCGCCGGAACAAAGTAATACCAGCGCCGCGACAACATCGACCCCGGCGCGAATTGAAGCACCCGGTACGCCAGCGGATCGCGCCGGTGATGATCGAAAAACAGCCAGCCGTCGAGCCCTTCGTCTTTCAACGCCGCCTGAATTTCACCGAGCCTCATTGCGCCACCTTTCGCTCCACCCGCCGCCAGTTCACCTTGGTTTTGAAATTCGCCAGCCCCGCCACGTCGCGCGCATCCACCACGGAAAACGAAATCACATCGTCCAGCCAGTCCTGGCTGTAGCCTTCGCGGTACTGCGTGGCAACGGTCAGTGTATAGTCTTGCCGGGTCAGAAGGCAATCGAACGTGAACTCGACTTCAAACGTTTCCCCCGCCGCGACGCGCCCCAGATCCACGCCTTCAATGCGAGTATTCGTGCCGAACACATCGATGCCCAGCCGGTTTCGAATCAGCACGCCCACCACGGGATCTTCCAGGTCCTTCTCCGCGCGCGCTTGCACGCGAATCGTGACCGGCTCGCCGGGCTCAGCTGCCTGCGTCGACGCGCCTCGTTTGTCGATGATCTCCGCGCTCACAACGCGGCTGGCGCCATCGCCGTGGCGAAAACTGCCGCCCGCCGGCGCTTCCTCGCGTTGCGGCTGCTCGCGCTCCAGCACCAACCCGACGTATCGATTCACCACTTCGCTGGGCCGTCCGTACGCCGCCACTCGCCCATCCAGCATCAGCGCCGCGCGATCCGACAATCGTTTCACCAGCCCCAGATCGTGCGACACGAACAGCACGGTGACGTTTCGTCTCTTCAACTCTTCGAATTTCTTGATGCAGCGGTTCGCAAAAATTGCGTCTCCCACCGCCAGCGCCTCGTCCACAATCAGAATCTCCGGGTCGACATGAATCGCGGTGGAAAACGCCAGCCGCACGTACATCCCGCTCGAATATTCCTTCACCGGCCGGTCCAGAAACGCGCCGATCTCGGCGAACTTTTCGATCTCGGGAAATACGCGCTCCATCTCCCGCCGCGGCATACCCAGAATCTCGCCGTTGAGAAACACGTTTTCGCGTCCGCTGAACTCCGGATTGAACCCGGCGCCCAGCTCCAGCAACGCCGCGATTCTCCCGCGCGTCAACACCCGACCGCGCGTCGGCTCCAGGATCCCGCTGACGATCTGAAGCAGCGTGCTCTTGCCGCTCCCGTTCGGGCCCACCACGCCCAAAACCTCGCCGCGCTCCACGCTGAGATTCACATCGCGCAGCGCCCAGAATTCCGTGGGCCTGTGTTTTTGCGTGAAGGGAAGCACGTCAAGCAGCCGGTCGACTGGCCGCCGGTACAGACGATAAACCTTCGAAACGTTCTGGACCTGGAGCAACTCCCCAGTGTATCAACTGCCCATCCGCAGGCTCCGCCGCAAGCTTTCCGGCAGCGGCGTCGCGTAGCCGATCAGGCAATATTGATCCAACGCGAACAGAACCACGCTCTCGAATCGCTTGCCCACCGCCGACCGCACTTCCTTCACCCACGCCGTGGTCGAATCGCCGACGCCCACCAGGTGGCTCCGCTGCATCGCCGCAAATCCCAGCGATTGTCCAAAGTCGATGGTCTGTTCCGCCTGGTCGAGATCGCGTCCCAGCGTGAATCCGAAGCATTCCGTCTTCAGACACGTCAGCGCGGACGGCGTCCACGCAGCCGGTGGATAATTGATGGCCATATTGAAAGCAGTCTGATTCGTGTCGTTCGGATACAACACCTCAAACCTGCAAGTGGACAGCGTAGCGCGCACGAAAGTCATGATCGCATTTGTGAAATTTCCGAGCGTCGTCTGCAAATAACTCACCTCATCCGGGAAAGACGCCGGATTTGCGGTATTTGTCGTGAACACCGTCATCGCGCGTCCGTAGGCTGTTAGAAACTCGCTCTGATCCCACGCGTCATAAAACGGCATACCCGAATAATCGTGACCGTCGCCGTCATCCGGAAAGTACCACCACTGCACTTCGCCGAATTGCAAATACGGCTGCAATCCCGCCGCCGCCTGAATCGCCGCCATCTCCAGATAAACTTCCTGCCAGAACGCGAGGCTGGTTGGCGAGAAATTCGTTTGCAGCGACGGAGTCGGCAGTAGAATCGGATCGCCGGCGGGCCCAACCTGAGCGATGCCCACCGCAGCCGACGGATCGCCGTTTCCCAATTCCATGCTGAACGAAGCCGTCGAATCGATTCCATACCCCGCCAGCGCCGTGAAAAAACTGAGACTCCAGTCGCGCACCGCGCGATTCAATCGAGGCGACGCGGTAAGGTCAGTGCGCCAGTTCCCGTCCACTCCGCCCGTGAAATTCGCGCCCGAAGCGGCAGCCGTGAAACCGCCGCTGGTGGTCGACGCGGAAAGCGTAGTGCTAGAACCGGCGAACCCCAGCGTTCGCGTCTGAATCGTGAGCACATTCCCCGCTGCGCTGGCCCACACGCCCGTATAACCGCGATTCAATTCGATCGCATACGCCAGCGCCACCATATCCGCCGTCATTCCCTCGTGAACCAGTTTCGTCAGCGTCAGATCCGCGCCGCCTTCGCCGATGATCACCGTAACCGTGGAGCTGAACGCCGGAGTTCCCGTGAACGTCACCGTCCCTGTCGCGTACACGTTCCCCGTGCTGACCAATTCGTAGAACCACAGCGCCCCGACATAGTGATTCTGCCGGCCCGTGAATCCCAGCGAATCGATCATCCACGCGGTTCTCTCCGGAGCCAGCGCCAGCGAATGCTCTGTGTCCCAGTCCGATGCGAGCGTGATCGCCGGCTCCGAAGGAAACACGGGCAGGTCCGTCGATGGCGCCGCCAGCTCGATAAAGTCGAAGTAAAAATCGTTTCCGTCCGGACCCGCGTGTGTGACGGTGACGGAATGCGCTCCCGCGCTGAACGATCCCACTGGATAGCGGAACAATACGTCTTCGCCGGCGATCATCAGATTGACGCTCGCGATGGAGGCTCCGTCCACGGTGATGGTTACATCGGCGCCGGTTCCCACGTAGCGCATTCCGGCGTATAAAGTGTGGCTGTACGCCGCGTAGTAAGAACAGGTAACGGAACTGCCAAGATGCGTGGTGTGATGAATCGTTCCACCGGAATAATTGCCACGCTCTTCGGTCCAGGTGCCGCTATAAGCGACCCCGATCGCATCGTCCTCGATTCGCCGGCTGCCCGGCCCCGCCACCGAATAAATCCGGTTCGTGCCCGTCACCGTCCAGTCCGAAACCACCACCTCATACTCACTCCGCGCATACGCCCCGGCTTGCAGATCTGCCGCGTAAGTCCATCGCATTTTGCGGATGCTATTGGTCGGAATCGTGAACGGCGGTCCCGTTAACACCGGCGTCAACGTTCCTTGCAGCGAGCTGAAATCGAGCGTCACTTGCCATTGAGTCGGCGAAGTGCCGTTCGCAAAAGTCTTCGACGCCGCGTCCCACGTTTCGGCCCCCGTCGAAAAACTGTACATGCCGAATCGATTCCCGTTCGCTCCCGCGGTGCTGGTCAGGAGCGGTTGTCCCGCCGTGTAGTACACGCGAATCGTACCGCCGGTCGCCGTCGCCGCCAGGAAACTCGAATGCCCGTTGATCTGCGCCACCAGGTCGCTGGCGATCGCGCCAAGAGTATCGCCGCTCACAACCGCATGCGTGTACTGTTCCTGAGAAAACGCAAGCCCCACGTAGTCTCCCGCCGCCGGCGTTCCTGAAACCGTGAAGTCGGCGTAGGCGCATTGATAACTGCCCGCGGCCGGCGTCGCGTGCGCCAGCAACGAAACCCAGTAAACCGTCTCGATACCGCCCGTCGGCGTCGCCCACACGCGCAGCGATGGCCAGTCGACCGTCGCGAACAAATCCGAATCCATCGCAATACAGTTGGACCGCGTCTCCTTATACGTCAACACCAGCCCGCTCAAATCGCCGTCCGGCAGATTGCGAAACGCCGGATGCTCGTGCGTATTGTCGCGGTTCCACTCCACCACCGCCCAGTCGAACTGCTGCCGCCACGCTCCCGAAAGCGTAAACCCCGTGTCCGACGTGCTGCTCAGCGCCGCGATCGCCGATGGCTCGAAAAAAAAGCATTGCAGGTCGCGATCCGGCGTCAGCTTCTGTATAGTTGCCATGTCGATTTTCTTACAGCCGGATCGTCACCGTTAGATCCCGCCCCGGTAAAGTTCCCGTCGCCCCCGGAACCGACGTGATGTCCAGGCTCACCTGTGCGCTGGCCGCCAGCGGCGGCAACCCGAACCCGCTCACCGCTGGAACCGAAATCGTCGCCCCGTCCGCGATCGTTAGCGTACAATACACCGCGCTGCCCTGGCGAATTTGCAAATCGATAGGACCGCCGCTGGGAGCTTCCGTCACCACCGCGAAAATGTCGCGCGGCGCATACGAGCTCTCCATCACCAACGGCGGCGCAGCGTCCGTCTGGATCGCCAGGTATCCTTCCACCTGAATCGAAAGCTGTCCGCCGGCGAGCGTTCTCAGTCCCTGGTCCACCGTCGCGCCGAACGCCTCCATCGTCACCGGGCTATTCCCACGCACGTTGGTGACGAAAAACTCGGCAGCGCCGATCCGTACGTCGGGCAGAAACATCGAATCCGTGTAGCTGCCGCTCGCCGGGCTTCCGAAAAAGTCATTCACGAACGGCATAATCGAAACATTCCTCTGCAAGTGATAAATCGGCGCAGCGGTCAAGTGCGCCGCCGCGATGCTCCCATGCGACCCGCGAGTCACCTGGTATACGGTGCCCCCACTCAACGCCGCGACCACCGTCAGAATCTCGCCGTCCATTTGGATCAGATCGCCCGTCGACGCAGGCCCAGCCGCGCTCAGCGTAATCGTCGTATCGCCTGAACCCGCCGCGCTCTCTAGCGTGAACGCCGTCGGACTATTCAGCTCGTTCCAGTAGTACAGCGTCAGCGTACCCGCCAGAATCGTATGCGTGTTGGTCAGATCCGTGAAGCCGATGCCCACCAGGTCGATGCTTCCCTGCCCCGCCAGATTCAGCGCGAACACCGGAGCCGCCGGCACATCCGCGTCCACGCCGCCGCCCGACGCGCCTCCGATCTGCCAGCGCGTCAGAGGATTCAACTCCACCGCGCTCTCCTGATTCAAGGCGTTCGCCGATCGGCCCGAAACTTCCACGGTAGCTCCTGCTTGATTCGGAACCTCGATCGCCACTGGGCTGGTCGCCCCCAGACCGCCAAAGTTCCAGGTAGAATCCGCGACCACAAAAAAGCTGGTCGTATCTGGCGTCACGGTCCACGCCGGCGTAATGCTCAGCGTCGTCGACGTATTCGCGATCACCGCGCGTTCCTGTGTCGCGCCCTTGCCCCGTGTGATCCGGACCAGCGCGCCCACAAACTCGTTGGTCAGCATCCCCAGTCCGCTATTGCCAACCGTCGTCGGCGAAAAGGTTTGAACCCCGGCTTCCGGCTGCTGCTCCAGCCTCCAGTAGAAATTCGCGTGATCGTAATTCTCGTCCGGCGGACCCTGCAGTTCCGAAGCAGCGCCGACATCCGTATAGCTGCTCGCCACCGCGACATTCGACGCAATTAACAATACTTCCAGCGGATTATTCCCGCGATATACATTAAATCCCGCGGTTCCCGAAGAAAAACTAAATCCGCCCAGCGTGACCGTGTTCGTACTTGTCCCCGCCGGAATCTTCGCCGGTACCGTGAACGACAATCCGCTCTCTCCGCCGCTCCCGTCCAACGCGCTGATCGCGTAATAGAAAATCTGACCGCCCGCCAGCGTCCCTCCCGTCGGGACGATGGTCGCGTCCAGGCTGAGCAGCGGAATCCCCACCCCCGTCGCCACCGGCGGCTTCGGCGGATCGAACGCAGCGCTCAGCGTCACCGTGAAAGTCCCGTCGGTCGCTTCCGTCGACGATTCCGCGATCCCGAACTGATCGATCCCATGCGAATCGAGTACGCTCCCCACCAGCGGATTCGGAATCCCGACCCCTGCCCCCGGTTGCCGGCGAGTCCCCGTAGCAGTGGCGCCAGCCATATACCAAGTGTCGTCGTGCCACCGCGCTGTCACTTGCAGCGTCTGATAATTCGGTCCCGGCGACATCCGCACCACCCGGAACGGCTGCCGCTCCAGCCCTTCCTTTAAATAAGTGATCGTAATGAGATCCCCTGGCGCCAGGCCGATCCCTTTCACCGTTGTCTCAAAATCGATAAACGTGTACCCGTCGATGGTCTTATTCAGCTGCAGCGTCAGCGCGCGCGTCGCCTGATCGAAATTCGGCAACCCCAGAGCCTGATACGACGCCGTCACCTGCCGGTCCGTCAGCAGCGCATCGTCAACATCCACTAGCGACAGGCTGTCCTGTTGATACTCGTTGAACTCATCTTGAAACTCCACCGTCAACCGGTTCGGCGTCGCCGCCGTGCTCTGCGACCACAGCCGGATCGCCGGCGCCCCGTTCGCGCTTCGCACCAACCCCGAAAACGTAGCCGACCCATCGCTAAACTCGTAAGCCGGCCATCCGCCGTCCAGCTCCTCCGTCGAATTGCTTCCGTCCGGCAGCGACGGCTGCTGAAGCGCCAGCGTATTCTCCACGCGCAGCGTCAGCAAACCGCCGCTCCCATAGGTCAGCATCAGCGACGATGCTTTGCGAATCCCGTTCCCGATCTCAGCCGCGCTGTGCGTATCCTGAATCACCAGATTGCAGCCGAACGTCGTCGCCGCCACTGGATTCCCGTTCAGATCCGTAGTCTCCATCGCCGTCGCGCAGTATGCCGCCGCCGACGCGAAGCTGGTCAAATCGATCTCCGAGGTCAGCCATCCGCTCCGCCGCAGCACATCCAGCAAGACCCACGCCGGATTGTTTGAAAACGATTCTCCCAGCGACGCGCCGCTCGAATCGAACTGCTCCAGCAGCAGTCCGTTGATCAGCACTTGAATGGTGGCCAACGACGTTCCATCGCTGATCGCGTTCGGCACCACCACGCTCATCATGGCCATGCTTCCGTACGGATCGCCCAGCGGATTGCCCGACCCATCCGTGAAGTCCGGATTGAACGCGCCGTTGCGAGTCCCCGGCGTCACCACCTCAAACCAACCCGTCGCCGTCATGTTGGCGCCGCTCTGCGCCTCCGGAATTTCGATCTCGTTGACGATCACCTTGATCACGCTGTCGATCTCGCCCATCCCCAGCAGCACTTCCATCCGCGTCAGGTTCCCGTCGTTGCGCGCGAATACGATCGGGGGCTGATACCACGCCGTCCCGTACACCAGCGGAACCGCGTCGTTATAGATCGCCAGGTTGTCCTGAAGCGCCGAGACATGCGTTCCCGATTCGCCGAAACTCCGCACCGCGATCTGCGGTGGAACATATTCCAGTCCGCCGAATCGCCGCGTCACATTCGACGCCGTGTCGATATTGAACATCCCCCGCGCCGTGCACGATGCCCGCGAGAAATCGCAGGTCGTAAACACAGCGCCGCTGTTTAAATTTCCCACTCCGCCGGTAATATCCGGCGAATATCCGCATTTATACAGCGCCGAATATTTCCCTTTTGTGCTTCCGTCGAAAGCTTCTTGCCGCTGCGCCAGGTTCGAAGGAAACATCCATGGGCATCTCCGCAGAATCTGAACCTCTGGCAAAACGATCCACTGCAAGCTGAGCCGGTTGTTGAAAGACACGCGTAGCGCCGATTCCGTGATCTGATCCGGCGGATTCGCCACGCCGCGAAACACCACCCGCGCTTCCGACGCCGCCGCGCCCCCCGCCAGGTCATAAAACAGAAACTGGACCGTGACCTGCGCGCCTTTGAATCCGGTCTCCCGCTCGATCTCGGAAAAGTGTGAATCCGCGTTCGCCAGCGTCACCTGGACCACCGCCGACCCATCCAACCCGTCCACCGGCGATCCCCGCAGTTCGAACAAGTTATGTTTCAGCAGCCTCGCCGGATACGCATTGCCGCCGAACGTCACCGCGTGCGTGCTCCATCGCTCCGTCGATCCCGAGCTCAGCGCGCAATCGAACAGGAACAGCGGTGTCGGCGGCGCTTCCTGTTCTTTCAAGGTGTCGATCGTCGCCATTCCTCACCCCTCCGTGTCCACGATCTGGATCGTCGCGTCGTAAACATCGGTTCCTTGCGCGGTCACCGTGAGGCTGTCTGCCCCTGCGTCGATTTGTAATCCGACGGCCCCAATTGCGCCTCCACCTGCATCCCGAACAGATCCGCCGTCGCTCCTATGGAACCAGCGGCGCCGGCTGGCTGCTTCCTCCGCCGCCGAACAAACTCATCAGCCCCGAAATCAGCGGACTCAACCCCAGCCCAAACCCCAGCACGCTCTCGATCGTGCTCCCCACCGAGCTCGCCGTCGACCCTCCGCTGCTCCCCTTCACCGTCGAATTCTGCGCCACCGCCTGCGTGTTCGCCTCCAGCGTGTCGATCTGCGCCTGGTTCACCGATTGCAATTGTTGAAGCTGCTGCGTCAGCGACGTAAGCTGCTCCGTCAGCGCGCTGCTCTGTCCCGCGCCGCCGCTAGAGCCGCCCGAGTTCCCCAGCAAATTCGTAACCGCGCTAAGCGGATTTGTGTTCGCCATCGTTCGACCGCCATTCCCTTTCGAGCATCAGGAACGCATCCGCATCCCGCGCCGATAGTTCACTGATTCCCCGCCCGCCCTCGAACTTCCATGTGAAAAACCGCTCGATCCACTCCATGCTCTGCGGAGTCACCAGCGACTTCGGACATTCTTCCGTCGCCACCCGCCCCCGCGCCCACACCGGCCGTCGCGGCCCGCGCTGCTCCGCCGGCAGCCAGCCGCATCGCCTCCGTGCCTCCAGCTTCTGCCGTCGGCACTCGTCGCATCTCCACGCGGCCTGGCTCGAACTTTGAAAATGGAATGCGACAATCAGTTTTTTCTTTCTTCTTCGCTCAGCCCGCATTCGCTCTTGATGCGAGCCAGAATCTCAGCCGCCAGTTCCACCGGTCCCGCTTCGATCAGCGACTCCGGCGTCGCCACCGCCCCGTCAATCTCGATGCCCTCGACTCCAATCAATCCCCAATCCAGGTACGCTCGATCGATTTCCGCCGACGCCACCGCCGCCTCCAGCTTGTCCCGAGCCTCGCCGCCGGCCTCCATGAACTCCATCCGCCGCCCGATCTCGCGGATCTTCCGCGCCAGTTCGATTCTTCTTCCGAACGACACCCGCGCGATCCCGAATCTCACCCCCGCGCGTGTTTCCGAATCGAACCATACCGAGCTTTCGTACCGCTCACCCGAATGCAATATACAGCTCATCATCGACAGTCCCCTGCGCCCGGTCATTTTGAAATTTCCATTGGAGCCTCGTCTGGCTGTCGTCGAACTCCGGAACTTCCGGCACCATCGCCGGCATGTAGGCCCCGAATAATTGATTGGTCGCCTCGCCCAACTGCAACATCACCGAGATCGGCGACCTCTGCCGCGCCGCCTGATACAACCCCGCCGTCTGCGCGTCGCACATTTCGAATAATTCGAAGTCCAGCGTCACCTTTCTCGGCCCCGCCGCAATGCACTGCGCGAAGTCGCTCCCGAATTCCTTAACTCGCAGTTCGAGGTCGTTGTCGAGCGTCAACTGCGCCGCCGTCAGCGTCAAGAACTGCGCCGGCGTCACTCCCATCCAGATCTCGCCCAGATGCCCCGGCACAATCGTGTAATCGAACCCCGCCACTGTCGGCTCAGCCGGATACGCGCTCAGCCCGCCCTCGCCCGACGTGAAGCTCGCGCTGTCGATCAAATCCCGAGCCGGTCCCGCAAAGTCGAATTCCTGAAAATCGCCGTTGACTTTCACCGTCATCGTGTTCATCGCCGCGCCGTCAAGAATCCTCTGCACCGCCGTCGACGGATCCCAGTAGTCGAAAATACTCACGCTGCCCACCGTCTCCGCTAGCGCGTACGTGATCGTCGTCCCGAATATCGACCCCGCCACCGGTATGTTATTGAACGGCGCGTTCAGGAAGATCGTCTCCGCATTCAAAATCGCCGCGACAAACCGCATCTCGCCCGAAAACGTAACGCCCTGCCCCGCGCTCAGTCCGTGCGCCGCCGTGAATTGAATCTCCGTGCCGCCCGTCACCGACGCCACCGTCCCGCCCGTGTAAAACACCGGAGTCGCCCCCATCGCCGCCTGAAACAGAGGACCCAGGCTCGGCTGAATCGACTGATTCGTCCACTCCGTCATGAACGTGTTCAATTGAAAGCTGGTCGTCTTCCGGATCGTGTTCGGCAGCCCCGGAAACGTCCGGCTTCCCGTCTTGTCGCGCCGCGTAGTCTGTTCCGGAACCTGCTTCCCCGTAAGCTTCACCACCGGAATCCGATTCACCCCCGTAATCGTCGGAATAGTTCCATAAGTCGACTCCAGGACGACATAAACCCGCTCATTATTTGACGACGTGTAACAACATGACATTTAACTTTGTCCCCTTAGCTCGACAGATCCACTTCGAACGTCACCCGGGCCACTTGCAGATGATTCCTTCCGCCCTGCTGCACCGGATCGAAATTCACCTCGTATCCGCCCGTGAAAAACATCCCCTGCCCCCAACTCCCGCGATTCGTATCCAGCACCTGCGTCACCGCGTCCACATACAACCGCAACTGGTCCTCCAGCCCTTCCAGCCGGTCCTGCGACACGCGAACTTCCGCCACTGTCTGCACTTTCCCCGAAAATGTTCTGAATTTCTCCGTCAACACATTCCGTACCCGGTTCGAATACACATGCACCGCCGGATACTTCACCGCCGCGCTCCGCTCCGAGATCGCGATCGTCACGTTCTGACTCACAATGTGCGCCGCGGCAATCGGCGCCAGCGGAATCCCCGAGTCCGCCGCCAGGTTCGCCACCGCCGGGCCGATCCCCGCGTTCGTATCGGCCAGGAACGTCACGAATTGCTTCGCCGCGATGCTTGCTGTCTGCGCCACTTTCCTTACCCCCGCCTCAACGTCGGCCCGCCGATGACATACGTGTCCGGCGTCTGCCCGTTACCCATCGCAACCCCTGCCGCCAAGGCTCCCGGTGGAAGCGTGAAGCTCTGCCCCACCGGCACGGGCGTCGCGTTTTGAAGCGTCAATGTCGACGCGGTCAATCCCACGTAGACGTTGAATGCCGTTGCCGCGCCCGGCGGATTCACCCCCGCCACCACCATCGTCGTATTCGCCGTCGATTCGAACGTCGTCACCGGCTCGGCGCGCCCTCCTGTCCCGTCGCCGCCACCCACGTCGTCGAAACGTAGTAAATGGTGTCCGCCGCCCCGGCGATGCCGTCGTGCTCAGCGCCGGCGCCTGCGCCTCGGAATCGGATTCAGCACCAGCCCGATCCCGATGCTCATCGTGTGCTGCCGCGCATTCTTGACAAGCATCTGATATTCCGTCCATTTCTCCTGATATCGGTCATTAAGCTGATTGTTAAACGCGTCGCGGTACACGATCTCCAGCGTGTGCAGCGCATGCCATCGTTTCATCTGTGGCGACACCACCACATCCGCTACCCCGATCATCCGCCGCATCGTCGACTCCGGGTCCACGGACCTCGTATGATCCAGCAGAATGTCCAGCACGTCCTCCGAGATCTCCTCCGTCGCCAGCCCCAGCTTCACTACCAGGTCGATCGTCTCCACCACCGCTACACTCAGAATCTGCGTCTCGTAGACCTGTAGCGCCACCGTGTCGTTTGGATTGCCATCCGTCAGCAGGGCCATATTCATTGCTCCTTACGACTTTTTCCCCAGCCCGGCTGCTCGAGGGCCGCGTTCCGTGCAAAGCCTTCCACTTCGCCTCCACCTCACCACGGAACGCAGCCGCCACCTCCGCACTGGCCAGGTCCGCCGATCCCTCCGCCATCATCCGCGCCGCCACCGCGCGTGGAACATCGGTCCGCACTCCTGCCCTTCCGCCGTCCGAAGTCTCGCGGCTCACAATCACCACCGACTCTTCCTTAATCTCCGCCTCAATCTCTCGGATTGTCTGATAATAAGCACGCAAGTCCATACAGGTTCCTTTCAGATTTGAAAAACAATGTACTCCGGTTGAAAAAAGGGTTTGTTGAAAAAGGGGACTGACCACTCTGTCCCCAATCTCAAGATCGTCGCTACCCCGCAAGCGCCCGACAGTGGACAGAGCGGT
This sequence comes from Terriglobia bacterium, assembly GCA_963842485.1. Lineage (GTDB taxonomy): Bacteria > Acidobacteriota > Terriglobia > Bryobacterales > Bryobacteraceae > Palsa-187. The sequence continues at coordinate 57,533 of CAWJHI010000125.1, forward strand.
CTGTCCCCTTTTTCAACAAACCCTGCCTCGACCGGCAAACCCCGATTCTGCGACGGGGACAGCCCACTCTGTCCCCCTCTTTCAACGCCGTTACGAGTTCACCTGCACCGCGAAGTTGTTCCGCAGCGCGCCCACCCCGTACAGCACGTCCACCGTGAACTGCTGCGCCAGCGTGTTCGGTTGATAACTCATCGTCACCCGCATTCCAAAGTTCCCCAGTTCCGCGTACTCCGCCACCGCGCCCGTCCCCGGCAGCGGCTGCGGCAACCGTCTGACCACCAGCCCGATCGCATCTCGCGCGAACGCCAGATTATGCGTCGTCACCGGCGAGCTTCCCGTCTTCGGCACGAACTGCGAGCGGAAGATGTAGAAGTCCTTCATCTTTCCCACCGCGCCGTCGATAATCGCCCGCAACCCCGCCTCACCCGCCGTGTTGAATTCGCTGAACCGAGGAATCTGCCGCAGACGCCGAGTACGCGTTCGAATCCACCACCAGGTACTTCGCCGCGCTCGCTGGCACCATCGCCGCGAACATCTCCGTCTCCGCCGAATCCACCACCGCTTCCGTCAGCGCCGTCCCGCCCGTTCCCACCGCCGTATTCACATTGAACAGCGGATACAATGACAGCAGGTCGGCTCTCGATCCGTTCCGCCAGCGCCACCACCGCCGGCTGCATGTACAGCTTCAGCAGGTCCGGCACCGCCAGCACTTTCGCCACGTCCGGAATCTGAAACGAGGCTTCCACGTGATTCGTCAACACGATCTGCGCATTCCCCGGCGCCGGATTCTGTAGCTGCACCGACGCGCCGTCGGAAATGTTATTCGCCACCAGCGTCGGCGGAATCGGCACGTTCACCGTATCCCCCGCCCTGGCCAGTGTCGCCTCGTAGTCGCGATTCACCAGGTTCCCCATCACCAGGTTTCCCATTAACGCCGGCAGCGCATCCGCCGCAACCAGCTTGACAATCGCAGTCGCGACATTTGCTGATGTAATTGCTCCCATTTCTTCTCCTATTTAATGTTCATTCCCAAAAAAAGGGGGACAGACTACTCTGTCCCCCAAACACAACCCACCCGTTTCACACAAACGGCCGCTCGTGGACAGAGCGGTCTGTCCCCCTTTTTTTCCGTGGACAGACTACTCTGTCCCCCAAACACAACCCACCCGTTTCACACAAACGGCCGCTCGTGGACAGAGCGGTCTGTCCCCCTTTTTTTCCCGTGGACAGACTACTCTGTCCCCCAACCCACCGGTTTCACACCACGGCCGCTCCTGGACAGAGCGGTCTGTCCCCCGTTTTTTTCCGTGGACAGACTACTCTGTCCCCCAACCCACCGGTTTCACACCACGGCCGCTCCTGGACAGAGCGGCCTGTCACCTTTTTTTCAACAATTCACCGCCGCCCTTACAACCCGCGCAGCGTTTGCGCCGCCACGCGAGCCACTTCCTGCCGCGCTCTCTCCAGCTCTTCCGCGTCCATCCCCGGCCGGATCTTCCCGAGATCCACCCCGCCCGTCTCATTCGCAAATCTCTGCTGACCCGTCCCCGCCCCCGACCCGCCGCGCCAACCTCGCCGGCAGCAGCTCAGGATTCTCACCCACGAACTGTGCCAGATACTCCCGCAGCTCCGCCCCTCCCTGCGCCAGAATCCGCCCATCCTCGCTTCGATACACGTCGTCCTTCACCGCCCGATACGCCAGCTCCACTTTCGTCACTCCCAGCCTCTGCAGCTCCGTCCGTATCGACGCGCTCCGCTCCGCTTCCTCCGCCGCCGCCCGCGACCGCTGATTCTCCGCCACCAATTCGTTCACCCGAATCTCCAGGCCCTCCCGCCGCTTTCGTTCCTCCATCAGCTCCGCCTGGTGAGCCGGATTCGCCCGGATAAACTCCTCCACCGCCGCCCGCACCATCTCCCGAACCTCATCCACCGGCTTCTCTTCAGGCACCTTCGATCTCCTCCACAATCCGATCCTTCACGTCCTGTCTCGCGTCGCTCAGGTATTTCAGGGACAATCTCTTGTAAATCTCTTTCTTTAACGTCGGCGATTCCACTCCCAGCCCTAAGAGTGTCTGCGCGTCTGACAATTCCGATTCAAAGTCCGAAATATCGAACTCGTCCACCCCCGCCACGCTCACCTCGATCCCGTCTTCCCGCGCCGCCGCAATCGACCGGAGCACTCTCCGGATCTGCTCCTTCACCGCGTCTCCGTACGCCCGCAGCACCTCCTGCGTAATCGAGGAATCCAGCTGCTTGCTCACCCCCGACTGACGCGCGCCCTTGTCCAGCGACCCTCCCGCCTGCGCCACATAACAGATCCGGTAAATCTCCTCCTGCAGACTCGTCAGATTGTCCGCCGCGATCTGATAAACCTTCCCCTCCGGCTCCGTCCACCCAAACCTGTCCCCCGGCGCCAGTTGAATGTAGTAACTCTCCCCCACCATCTGGCTCCATTCGCGATCCGAATACACCACCGGCATCGCGAACAACCCCATCGTCAGCGCCCAAGCCAGCGCATTCGATTTGTTGAAATGTTCCAGTTGCAGCAGCCCCGCGCGATTCAGCATCCACAACCCTTCCGGAATCCGCAGAGCGAACAGCGGCACCCGCCCCAGCTTTGCCAGCCCATGCGTCCCCTGATCCACCAGCGTCACCGCGCTCTCACCGTCGTTTTTCTTATAAATTCGAAAGGTCTGCTTGTCGTAATACGCCCACCGAGTCTCGGTCCGCCACTCCACATCCTCTACGCGATCTTTCTGAATCGTCTTCGTCTGGATCACCACCCACTCGTAATTCCCGTGGTCGTCGAAACTCCAGTTGATGACGTCCTCCGCCGCATACTCCACCAGGTACGCCCGCGACGCCCCCAGCGCATCCTCCTCCGCGCGGCTTCCCGCCGCCTGCGAGACTCGCGGAAAATCCACCAGCACGAAACTCACCCCCGCGATCAGGCTCTCCACAAACTGCCGCCTCCAAAAATCCGTCAGCCCCGTGCCCTTCCGGTCCACATCGTCCACCAGCTCGCCGAAAAAACTCTTCCCCGCCTCGTTCCCTCCGTCGAACATCAGCACCGGCTCCCGCCGGAACAACGTCGCCGCATACCAGTCGACAATCGACCCGATGTAGTTCTCGTAAAACACCCGCGCCAGCCGCTCCGCGTAAACGTCCCCTGGTTCTCTCTGCCGCCGCACCAGGTAATGCTGCCCGTTGAGCCTCAACTGCTCCCCGCCCGCATACAGATCCCGGTACAGCCGCCAAACCTGTTTCCGCAGCATGTAATGCGGATGTTCGCGATCGATATCAAACATGTCAGATCCTCGTTCTTGTTAATCCGCGTTATTTATAAAACACCGCGATGGCGCGCCAACCTGTTTTCGTCCACACACTGCCTTCCATCCGCACCCAACTCACAACAACCGCACCCCTCGCTCCCCCACTCCCTGCGCCGCCCGGCACTCCTGCCACACCAGATACCCCAGCGCATCCGATAAATGCGTCCGCCGTGGATCCCGGTCTTTATCGACAATCAAGCTGTTCTCCTTGTACGTCACTTGCTCGAAATCCCGGATTAATTCCCGGCATTTCGGGTGAATCTTCAGCCTTCGCTCCCCCGCCGCCGACTCGAGCTTGGCATTCATCAGCGCCACTCTCTCCCTCACCGCCGGATTCGACGTCGGAATCTTGAACTCCGCGTTTCCATGCCTCCCGTGCGCGAAATAATCCTGCAATATCGCCACATCGTTCGTCCCCGAAGTCTGCATCCGAGCCCCCGTCGCATCCGCATACACCACCAACCCCGCCCCATGCGATGGAAACCGCCGTAGAAACTCCTCGCAAGCGTCGTAAGTACTCGCGCGACTCAACACAATCTCGTCCAGCACCGTAACTTCCTCGCCCGAAACCTGCACGATCACCGAACACATCGGGTCGACGTTAAAATCCAACGCCCACAACAACGGCAACATCTCGCGGACACGAGCCTCCTCCAGATTCCCCGCGCGATCGAACGAGTAGTACACTCGCCCCGCATGCATCGCCAGGTACTCGCCCAAAACCTCTTGCTGATAAAACCGGCCGTCGTAACTGCTCTTCAACCGCTCGTAATAATCCGGAATTCGGTCTAATAAAAACCAGTTCTCGAACGGAGCCGCCATTACCGTCTCATACCCATCCACCCGCTCCCCGATAAATCGCTCATAAACCCAGTCATACCCCTTCGGCGTCCACACCGCGAACCCGCACAACCACGACGCCTTCGGATCCCGCAGCCTTCCCTCCAGCCTCAGCCACGCCTCTTCTTGCGTGTACGTCAGCTCATCCAGTCCGAACCACGCCAAGTTGCTCCCGCGCAGCCGCTCAAACTCCTCCACGGTTCGAAACAAAATCTTCGACCGAGTGTCGCGCAGCACCAGAAAGTTATCCGCCCGGTTCAAATCGTGCGGAATCTTGTTTCGATCCAGAATTTCCAGCAGCGCCGCCTGCGTCGCGTCCCGCAACATCGGAAACGTCGGCGCCCCGATCAGTCCCGTCCGTCCCGCATTCAAGTAACTAAGCTTGATCGCCTCATGGCACAGCGCCTGGCTTTTCCCCGATCCGATCGGCCCCGAAAATCCCTTAAACCTCGCCCGCGAGTCATGAAATTTCTGCTGCGATGGAAGCGCATGATACTCTATCCCTCGTTCTCTGATTCCGTCTTCACCGGCTCGATCCATGTCACCTTGATTTCCCGCGGCTCATTCTCCTCCAGTTCTTTTTCAAGCTGCACCAGCCGTATATAATCCCCCAGCGTCACCTTCACATCGTCCTTAGCCAGCCGCTTTTCCACCCGCTCAAGAATCTGCTGAACCACAGTTTTCTTCCCGTGCGGCGCAGGCTTAACCTCCGCCACATCCTCCGGACTTTTTTTTTTGCTGTCACTTCGTTTTCGCTCTTTCACTCACGGCCAGAGAATAAACCTCCATTCGCAAACTCACACTCCGGGCCTTAAGCTAAAACGAATAAAATGGAAGGCCTTACACTTCGAAACTCACGCGTGACACCCCCAGGAGTTTGTTGAAAAAGCGGGACTGAGTACTCTGCCCACGACCACACGTCCTCTTGGAACCAACACATCCGCGGCGGGGGCAGAGTGCCCTGTACCGCCTTTTCAACAAACGCCTGGAACCAGTTCGGGCATACGACTGCGTTCGGCTCCCGCTTCGGACCTCAAGCACCCCCGCAGGTGTTTGGTGAAAAAGCGGGACTGAGTACTCTGCCCACGACCACACGTCCTCTTGGAACCAACACATCCGCGGCGGGGGCAGAGTGCTCTGTACCGCCTTTTCAACAAACTCCTGGAACCAGTTCGGGCATACGACTGCGTTCGGCTCCCGCTTCGGACCTCAAGCACCCCCCGCAGCGGTTTGGTGAAAAAGCGGTCAACAAACTTCTGGAACCAGTGCAGGCATGGGCCGCAAATTCGCGTCGTTCGGGTGATAGCTGCGGTTAGCAACCAGTGGAGCCTGCAAAGTCTCGCGACAGATCAGTGGAGGGAGACTGCCTGATTTGAAGCTATGAACAGCAGTGCGACGCGAACCCTCAGCTCCCTGTTGGACCCTGCGCCTCCAGCGCCTCTCAAAACCCGAGCACATACCCATCCCCGTCCCGCACCGCGAACTCGAGCATCTGGTACGCCTCCTGCACCAGCGGCTCGTAAACAACATCCGCGCCATTCTTCAACAGCTCTTCATGCAAAGCCTTTGCATCGCGAACCCAGAAGAACACGTCCCAAGTCCCGCCCTGCCGCTCGTTCGGACTGATCTTTTCAGGAGCAGCCACCAGCCGCAGCATGATCGATAAGCCGTCACGGCTCACAATGGCGAATTCCGGCGCCGCATACTCGCGCCGGAACCCGAACACACTCTCGTAATGGCTCACAGCCCGCTCGACATCGGGAACTGGAAAGTAAGGAGCGCTGCGAAGAAGTTGTCGCGCCATCTCACACCGGATGCTGGTAAATACCCAAAACCTTGCCGGCCGGATCTCGGAAACGAGCAGTAATCTCCGGAGCGCCCGCGCCGATGGGTTGCACGATCTCGCCCCCGTTGGCGGCAATCGTCTCCGTCGTCGAACGCAGTGCTTCCGCCGCCTCGCACCGGATGGTCCAACCAAAACACTTCGGTAAAAATCAACCGGCCGCGCAAGATCCGTGGCAGGAATCTCAATGTAGCAGACCTTCCCGCTGCGCAGCTTCGGAGGCACTATCGGCGGGCATCCGCGTATATCTGCGGCTTAATCTTCCCCGGCCTGGTAAAAAACGCCGAGCTGGCGGGTTTAGTCATCGCCCCCTCTTTCAGCGCGAACAACTGGTTCCGATTCGCGATGAACAACACCCCATTCGCCGGCACCGGAGTCGAGTATACAGACGACCCCATGTTATAAACCCCGATCACCTTCTCCGTCTTCCCCGTTGCCAGCACCGCCACGTCGCCGTCTTCGTCGCCTAGATAAATCTTGTCCCCGATCACCATCGGCGACCCCCAAACCGCCGCCAGCATGTCATGCACCCAGTACTGTTTTCCGGTCGCCGCGTCTAAACAATGCAAAAATCCCGAAAAATCGGAATAATACAGCAGTCCATCCTTCAACGCTCCCGTCGAAATCGACCGTCGTATGTCCGCGAAATGCCAGATCCGCCCGGTCTGCGTAATATCCCCGCGCTTGGTCGCGTCGATCGCGTACAGATGCCCCACTCCCTCGCCATGCTCCGGGTCCTGTCCGTTGGCGATGTAAACTTTGTTGTCGTAAATCACCGGCGTCGCGATGATTTCATTCCGCGTCTTCGGCCACACCGACTCTTTGGGGTTCATGTCGAACTCCCAAAGCTTCTTGCCGGTCTGCGCTTCGTAGCCGCGAACCCATCCGTCGCCCTGCCCCATCACCACCTGCACCACGTCCCCGACTTTCCCCACCGCCGGCGACGCCCATTGCCCGTGCAGAATCCTGTCGTGAACCGAATTGTCTTCCCACACCAGCTTATGGGTCGTCTTGCTGATGGCGATAATCGACGGCGCATTGGGCGACGGAATATGCACATGGCTCTCGTCCTGTCCGTTCGCCGTGCTCACGTAAATCAAGTCGCCATACGACACCGGCGACGAATTCGACATGTTGTGCGGCTCGGAGCCAACTTCCTCCATCATGTCGAACTTCCAGTTCACCTTGGCGTGCTTGTTCCCATCCCCGCGCGCATCGAGCGATACCAGCTCGCACCGGTTGGTTACGTAATAAACGTCGTTGCCCTCCACCATCGGCGATGAACACACGCCCTGAAACGGCCAGTCGTTCGCGCGTCCCGACGCCAGCTTCAGGTTGGTGTGTTGCCACAGAAATTCGCCGTCGGATTCGCGGAAGCACATCAGCACCCCGCGGTCCCCGCCTTCTTTGGGATCGCGCACCAGTTCGTTATTCGTCCCGACGTAGATCTGCCCGCCCGCCACCGTCGGATTCCCGTAGCTCTGCGACCCGAGCCCGGCCACCCATTTCACGTTCTTGCCGGTCTTTACGTCCCAGCTCGAGACCACGGTTTGATTGGAAACCATGTTTCGATCCGGAGTCCCGCCCCACATGGGCCAAGAACCGGCTCCCGGGTCCGAGGCACGCGCCAGAAACACGATCGACGCCACCGCCGCTGCCGAAACGATCAAAATCTTTTTCATTGGTTTGCCGTCAACTTCAGATTATCCAAGTACACACCGAACTGCGCATCCGCGAACACTCCCGGAGGCCCTTCGCGATTGCCGATCGGATCGATCTTCTCGATGGTCCACGCGGCCGGCTCCGTCTCTCCCGTCGGCCACACTTTCCCTTGCACATGCACCTTGCCGTCCGCCATGTTCTCCACGCGGACTTTCAGGTGATACCATTTGTCCGCCTTCCATTCGTACGGAACCGTCACCGTCCGCTTCACTTCCGGCTCCCATGGCTCAATCTTGATCGCCTGCTCATTCCCGTACAGGATCAGCGAATATCGCTGCGCCGTGATCCCGATGTCGCCCAATTGACGCCGCTTCTGATTCGCCCGCACATCCGCTTCGAACGTGTAATTCGACCAGTCCATCGGTCCCGATAAACATGCGAATCCGCTTGAACAGCGTCTCGTCCGGAGCCTTCGCCAGCACCTTCGACCCATCCAGCGTCTCGACTTTGAATTTCCCCGCCACCGCGTTGATCCACCCTGGCGGCACCGCGCCATCCGGATACTCTTCAAACGTCTCCGTCCACGGCAGCGGATGCACCACGTGCGCCCGAGCCGAGCCCGTCAATCCGCCCACTGTCGCCTTGATCAGTCCCGCCGATTCCACCGGCTCCGCCGACACGGTGTAGGTCCCGTCATTCACCGTTCCCTTCAATCCATCGAGCGACCACGCGGCTTTTTCTTCTCTCAGGAACCGTCCCTTCGAATCGAACAGCCGCGCATGCAGCTTCACCGTTTGACCCGGCTTCAGGATCATCTCGGTCGGCTCCACTTGCACGTAGGTAGCTTCGCCCTCGCCCTTCAGCGCCGGCTCATCCACGACGTACCCGTGCAGCGATGTCGCTTTCTTTGAACCGATCGCATACACCGCATCGCTCGACACGATGAACACGCGCCCATGCGAAATCGCCGCGCCCGCCAGCACCTGTTCCGGAGTGCCTTCCGAGCTACAGCACGAATATTTCGAAATCGGCATGTCGACTTCGCTTAGAACCTCCGCGCGGTCCGCATGCGGACGGATGATGAAAAACTTCCCGCTTTCGGTTCCGACGTACAATTTCCCGTCGGCCAGCACCGGCGGCGCCTTCTGCACCGTCCCCAGTTGCTGCTTCCACAACTGTTTTCCGGTGACCACGTCGAATGCGATCATCTTCGACCCGTTCTCGATCTGATACACGCGGTCGCCATCCATGATCGGCGACGAAAATCCGCCCAGGAATCCTCTCACCGCCCACTTGTAGCTCTTGATCGTCCCGGTCTGCGACCCGTCGATGGCCGCGATCATTCCCTCTTCGGTCGAATCCAGATTTTCATCGCCATGCGACACGATCACCGTGTTCCCATTCACCACCACCCCAGTGTTGAGTCCGCGCTTGGCCACCACCATGCCCCAAACTTTTTCGCCGGTCTCCGGCTTCATCGCATAAATTCCGCCGTCGCCGAGTCCCATGATCAGCAACCGCATCCCGTTGATGGTCGCGATCGACGGAGCCGCATACGCCGTGTCATAAGGACGCCCGCCCGGACTCGACACCCACACGATGTCCCCCGTCCGCTTGTCCAGCGCGATAATCCGCTGCGCCCGGTTCGCCTCCGTTCCCCAAGTCGAAACCGCCAAACTCACATACACTAAATTTCCATCGATCAGCGGCGAGGTCATTCGTCCGCCGTGCGTTGTGAACGCGCCGAACTCTTCGCCGATCGAGCGGTCCCAAATCCTCTTCCCGTCTTTGGTCAGCGCGACCATGAATCCGCCCGCGCCGATCGCAAAAATGTTTCCGGTTTCCGGGTCCGCCGCCGGCGACGCCCATCCGACGCGATGCGCGGGCGCGTCGCTTTGGAACACGTTGAATTTGTACTCCCACAGCATTTTTCCAGTATCCGGGTCCAGGCACATCACGCGTTCTTGTTCGTCCGCGCCGCGGCCCGACGGATTTTGCACGTACACGTGATTTCCCATCACGATGGGCGCGGAACGTCCGCCGAAGGGGGCTCGCCAGAGCAGATTTTCGCCCGTGAGGGACCACTTTTCGACCAGACCTTTTTCCGGGGAAACGCCGTCGCGATGCGGCCCGCGCTGCTCCGGCCAGTCCCCCAAAGCGACCCGCCGCTGCCCGAAGGCGGCGACCGTCACAAAGCAGAACAAAACAAGGAACTTTTTCAGCATAGGAACCTATTCAAGGTTAGCTTCTGGTTTCATAAGACGTCAAGATGGGGCGGCTCGTTAGTATTTTACGCCCAAACCGGGTGGGGAGCGAATCGCGTCCGCGTTGTATTTTAAGGACTTGAGGAATGTTACCACTGGTAACATTGCCTCCATGTTATCGTGTTGTTTCACCCCCCAATATGGCCAATACAAACTTGGTCCCCATCACCGTAGCCCACGGTGACGGAATCGGACCTGAAATCATGGGCGCGACTCTGCACATTCTGAAAGCCGCCGGCGCGCGGCTGAATATCGAGACCATCGAAGTCGGCGAAAAAGTTTACCTGACCGGGAATACGTCGGGCATCCTGCCGAGCGCATGGGAATCCTTGCGGCGCACCAAAGTTTTTTTGAAAGCGCCCATCACCACGCCGCAGGGCGGCGGGTATAAGAGCCTGAATGTCACGGCGCGCAAGACGCTGGGCTTGTACGCGAACATACGGCCGTGCGTTTCCTATCACCCGTTCGTGCGCACCAAGCATCCGGTGATGGACGTGGTGATCGTCCGCGAAAACGAAGAAGACCTGTATGCCGGGATCGAGTATCAGACTACTCCCGAGGAGATGCACGCGCTGAAAGTGATCACGCGGCCGGGCTCGGAAAAGATCGTGCGGTACGCGTTCGAATACGCGCGCCAGTACAACCGCAAGAAGGTCACCTGCTTCACCAAAGACAACATCCTGAAGATGACGGACGGGCTGTTCCACCGGATTTTCGACGAGATCAGCGCGGAATATCCGGAGCTTGAAAAGGAGCACTGGATTGTCGACATCGGCGCGGCGAAACTCGCCGATACGCCGGAAGCGTTCGACGTGATCGTGATGCCGAACCTGTACGGCGACGTACTGTCGGATGTTGCGGCGCAGATCGCGGGCTCGGTGGGCCTGGCGGGTTCGTCGAACATCGGCGATCATGCGGCGATGTTTGAAGCGATTCACGGCTCGGCTCCGCGGCGCGCGGGGCAGAACATGGCGAATCCGTCGGGGCTGCTGCAAGGCGCGGTGCTGATGCTGGTCCACATCGGGCAGATCGATATCGCGGAGCGCGTGGAGAACGCGTGGCTGCGCACCATGGAAGACGGCATCCACACTTACGATATTTTCGTCGAAGGCAAGAGCAAGCAGAAAGTCGGGCACCAAGGAATTCGCCGAAGCCGTGGTCGCGCGGCTGGACCAGAAGCCGCAAACGTTGAAGGCGGTGCATTACGCGGAAAAGCCCGCGGCTGTCGGCGAAGGCGGCTCGACCGGCGCGGCCGGCGCCGAAGAAGGATCTGGTGGGCGTCGATGTTTATGTGGAGTGGTCGTCGAAGAACGCGAACGAGTTGGCGAAGAAGATCGGAAAGGCGAACGGGCGACGGACTGGCGCTTGAGATGATCGCCAATCGAGGCATGAAAGTCTGGCCCGAGGGGTCGCCTGAAACCTTTTGCACCGACAGCTTCCGCTGCCGGTTCATGGGCAGCGCGGTGACGCCGAAGCAGGTGGTGGCGCTGCAGGATCGCGTGATCGGGCTCGGCCTGGAAATCGCGATGACGGAGAATCTGCGCAATTACGACGGAAAAGCCGGTTTCACGCTGGCGCAGGGGCAATAACGTGGCGGCCGCGAAACCGTTGGTGGGCGTGATCATGGGCAGCAAGTCGGATTGGGACACGATGCGCCACGCGACCGAAACTCTGACGAAATTCGGCGTGGCGCACGAAGCGCGCGTGCTTTCGGCGCATCGCTCGCCGCAGTTGACCAGCGAATACGCGACCAGCGCGGTGGAGCGCGGGTTGGAAGTGATCATCGCGGCGGCGGGCGGCGCGGCGCACCTGGCGGGAGTGATCGCGGCGCATACGATTCTGCCGGTGCTGGGCGTGCCGATGGAGAGCCAGTCGCTGAAGGGGATCGATTCGCTGCTGTCGACGGTGCAAATGCCCGGCGGGATTCCGGTGGGCACGCTGGCGATCGGCAAACCGGGCGCGACGAACGCGGCGCTGCTGGCGATCGCGATCCTGGCCAATCAACGGCCGGAGCTGCGCGACAAATTGCGCGCGTTTCGAGCCGAACAGGCGGAGAAGATCGCCAACGAAACGCTGGGATAACCGGTACTAATCGCACATAGAACCTGAGTGGGATCAGGAAAGTACTAATGCGCCATGGCTCCAAGGGCGCGCAAACCCGTAGACCTTGAGTCATGGATCGGGCGCCTTTTTCGATCTACTACGAAGACCCTCCAAATCAGCCCGAGCGCGGAGCCGGAAACGGTGCATCGGGTGTACCGAATCCTGGCGCAGCGCTATCATCCCGACAATCCGGAAACCGGCAATGCCGAAACTTTTCGCAACATTTTAGAGGCTTATCGCGTGCTGAGCGACCCGGAGCATCGCGCCGAGCCTACGACGTGCGAGCATCGCGAGACTCGGCGGCTGACGTGGCGGATTTTCGATCAGACCAACGCGGTGCAAGGCGTGGATGCGGAACGCGCGAAGCGGCGGGGAATCCTGTCGCTGCTATACCGGAAACGGATTGCGCAGCCGGATCAGCCGAACATGTCGCTGAAGGAGTTTGAGGACTTGCTCGGAGTGCCGCGGGAGCATCTGGAGTTCACGCTGTGGTATTTGAAGGAAGGGCAGTTCGTGACCAGGTCGGATAATGGTCGCCATTCGATTACGTTGAAGGGTGTGGATCTGGCGGAGTCTATGACGGAGCGGAGGAGTGAGCCGCTGGCGATGCTCGCTACGGCGATGCATGGGGATTGAGGGGGTGGTGGGCTAACGGGAGTTTGATTTCTCCATCGAACTTCGCAATAGAGCATTAATTCGAGTCTGATATCCCTTGCCTTGCCGTCTTAGCCATGCAAGAACATCCGCGTCCAATCGAATCGTGAGCGGTTTCTTGATGGGCCGGTAGAACTTGCCCACCTCCGCCTTGCTCCAGTCGAGTGCTGGCGGAATGTCCGTCGTATCGATTTCACGATCTTTGATGCGCTTGAGTGCGCGGATCTCATTCGCCTGAGTTTTCTTGATTCGCTGCATACACCCGCCTTTCACGCGCGGTTGCCTTCCGCGCGGAAATCAACCGGATCAATTCACCGTCAGGGTGGTCCCGATAGCTGTGGGCCACAATCACCACGACGTCCGACACCATTCCCAGGGTCTGGCACCGCTCTTCTCCCTCCACAACTCGATCGCGTATACTGAGCGCCTGCGGATCGTCGAAAACCGCGCTTGCAGTCTCAAAGCTGATTTTATGCTTGGCGAGATTGCGGCGATTCTTTTTTTCGTCCCATTCGAAGCGCATCCTGACATCGTGTAACTACATTTTAGTACATACGCGCGGCTAGGACAATTGTTCGAGAAAGCTCTTGCCCTTGGAAATACCGGCGCCGAAATTTTCGGCTACGGTCTGGCCAATGTCGGAGAGGGTGTCGCGGATGCCGAGATTTACGGCGGGGCGAGCTTGTTTGCCGTAAATCAGCAGCGGGACGTATTCGCGGCTGTGGTCGGTGGAAGGGGTGGTGGGGTCGCAGCCGTGATCGGCGGTCAGGATGGCCAGGTCGGTGTCAGCTAGCTTCGCTTCAAAGGCCGGGAGCCAGGCATCTACTTCTTCCAGGGCGCGGGCGTAGCCTTTGACGTCGTTGCGATGGCCGTATTGCTGGTCGAAGTCGACCAGGTTAACGAAGATCAGGCCGGCTTTGAAGGAATCCAGGGCGGCTAGGGTCTTGGCCATGCCGTCGGCGTTGCTCTTGGTTTTTTCGTATTCGCGAATGCCGCGGCCGAGAAAGACGTCGAAGATTTTGCCGATGCTGAAGACGTCAACGTGGCGCGAGGCGAGCTGGTCGAGAAGCATGCCTTTGGGCGGAGGCACGGCGTAATCGTGACGATTGGGGGTGCGCACGAAGGCGCCGGGGGTTCCGAGGAAGGGACGGGCGATCACTCGGCCGACTTCGTAGGGGCCGCGGAGGAGGTCACGGGCGGTTTCGCAGATTTTGTAAAGCTCGAAGAGCGGAATGACTTCTTCGTGGGCGGCGACCTGGAAAACGCTGTCGGCGGAGGTATAGACGATGGGCGACCCGGTGCGCATGTGCTCCTCGCCAAGCTCCTGGATGATCTCGGTGCCGGAGGCGGCTTTATTGCCCAGGGTGTTGCGTCCGATGCGGCGTTCGAATTCGTCCATGATCTCCGGCGGGAAGCCGCGAGGAAACAGCGGGAATGGCTTTTCGAGATGAATACCCGCCATTTCCCAATGGCCGGTGGTGGTGTCCTTTCCAGGGGAAGCCAGGGCGCATTTTCCGAAAGATCCGATGGGCGCGGGGTCCGGCGGGAGGCCCGTGAGCGGCTTGATGTTGGCCAGGCCCAAGCGGCAGAGGTTGGGGAGATGGAGGCCGCCGTTGGCGGCCATGAATGTGGCGATGTTGCCTAGAGTGTCGCTGCCGAGGTCGCCGTACTGGGCAGCGTCGGGCATCTCGCCAATGCCGACGCTGTCGAGGACAATCCAGATGACCCGGGGGAAGGACATGTAACGATTATCGGGCATCTGGTATACGCGGGGTTTCGGGTTGTCGGGGCAGACTGCGCCGACTGTTTATACCGCGCCGGAAGTGGATGCTCAAACGCGAATGTGGGCGCACGAACCTTGGAAGGCTGATCGTGCGCCCACAATTTCAAAGGCTACGTAAAGCGCGATTCGCGCGGATGACGATTACTGCCGCGCCCGGCGGATCCGCGAGACACACAACAAGCCGATTCCCAAACCGGCCAAGAGGAGCGAAGAGGGCTCCGGAACGGTCTGGACCAGTTCGAGCCCGTTGAGTTGGGTCGCAGAACTTGGATGGTTCTGGTTTGTGTCAAAGCCCTGGAGGATAAAGCTTTGGGTTGCACCCGTGGCGGTAAAGTGGCCGATCAGAAACTGGCCATTGCCGGTGCCGGCATTCTGGAACTCAAGACTCGGCCCTGCGTCAGCCGACTCAGTCCTGGTCAGACCGTTTGCGCGCGAATCGTTCACCCAAATCTCAACCTCATAGGCAACGCCGCTCGTCAGACCGCCGAGCGTCACGTCGAGCGGTTGGGCGTCGCCTATAGGCCCGTTCGCATAATCGCCCGAGCCCACCAAGGTGGCGTAATTGCCGGTGGTCGCCCCTGCGCCGAACCCATTGAAATTCAGAATGTCGTTTGCGCCGCCGCTGGTGGTAAGCGTGAGATTCCCGTTGACAACAGTTTGAGTAGTGCCCGTGGTTGCAAAGTTAGAAAAAGTAATTCCGTTAACGAGATCCGAGCTTCCCGTGAAATCATAGGCATACACGAGGGAACCATTGGTCACCACGTCGGTTGCCGAAGCGATATTCGTTGGGGTGCCCCAAGTGATCGCAGTGCCCCAAGCCGCAGGTAGCATCAAAAGCCCCGCCGCAAGTCCCAAGAATCTGGTGGCCTTCATCTTAGCGTTCTCCTCCTCCGAAAATTGTACCACTTCCTACTGAAGCAGTGTAGCATAGGATCTAACGTAAGAACAAGCTCTTTTAAGGTAATAGACCGGCTATCCCGGCGACGCACCCGCACCGCTTTGCGGATGAAGATTTTACCGGCTATCCATCAGAATCCAAGAGAGATATGCGATTCTAGATTTTTTGAGTCATGTAATGTTCACGACTCGGCCGGAAGAAACATTCTTAGTTTAACGGAGTCGGGTGGTCATTTCGACGTAGGGTGTTTGCGGGCACGTACATCCTGGAGGTCAAGAAGTGATAAAAGATGCTGCGATTTTCAGGTTTGCTGGCATCGGCGATTCTGGTTTTCGCGCAAGCGCCGCTTTCGACGGAACCAAAGGCTACGCTCGAAGGACAGGTGATCAGCGCGGCGACGGGTGAGCCGGTTAGAAAAGCGTCGCTGCGATTGCGGATGATGCGATTCGATTTGAAAGCGGCAAGCAAGAGGTTCCGGAACGGTGTCGAACGAGCCTCCGTCAACCCGGTAACAGAGCTCCGGCGCTGTTCGGGACACCCGGACCGGCCGCATCCATGGGACGACCGTGCGGCTTGGTTAACGTGGCGGCGGGCCGCCGCGGAATCCAGACTGTGACCTTGTGGATTCCGCCATCATCGGCGAGTGGAATGGATGGCTCCTCCACGTTCCGGCCGTCCAATTCGATGACGCGCGGCTCGCTCGAAGCCCTTCTGCGCACCTCGATTTCGTAGGTGGTGGTCCCGCGCCGATAGGCGATCTCGAATCCCTGCCAATCATCCGGAATGACTGGCGCGATAGACAGCCGGTCGCCGCGAAGCTTGAATCCGAGAACTTCCTCAATCCAGATGCGATACATCCAGCCGGAAGAACCCGAGTACCAGGTCCATCCGCTGTGGCCGACCTTGCCCGGCGCCGAAGATACATCGCCCGCGACGACATAAGGCTCACCCGCATAATGCGCCGCAGCCGCAGGATCGCGTGCGTTCTCCACGGGATTCATCATGGTCAAGAGGCGCACGGCGGCGTTGCCGTCGCCCAGTCGAGCCCAGGCCAGCGCCAGCCATAGCGATCCGTGCGTGTACTGGCCGCCATTCTCGCGAACGCCCGGCGGATAGCCCATGATGTAACCGGGATGCGGCTCGGAATGATCGAAGGGAGGCGTAAACAGCAGCGCGACGCGGTCCTTCTCATTCACCAATTGACGCTGGGCCGATTCCATGGCGCGGCGGGCGCGCGCCGGATCCGCGGCTCCCGAGATTACAGCCCAGGACTGCGGCAGGGAGTCGATTCGCGCTTCCTGGCTGGCGTGCGATCCGAGCGGGGTGCCATTGTCGAAGAAGCCGCGCAGATACCAATCCCCGTCCCAACCGGAGCGTTCGAGCGCAGCGGCGAGTTGCGCCGCTTGTTGACGCCATGCCGCGGCTTGCGATTCGCCCCCTTCGCGCTGTTCCGTCAGAAGCGCGAACGAATGGAAAACCTCGCACAAGAACCACCCGAGCCAGGTGCTTTCGCCGCGTCCTTCGATGCCGACGCGATTCATTCCATCGTTCCAGTCGCCGGTTCCAAACAAGGGAAGGTCGTGAGGACCCAGACGCCAGGCACGGTCCAAGGCTCGCCGGCAGTGTTCCCATAGCGGCGCGGTTTGAGCCGAAACGGTCGGCACGAACACCCGTTCCAGCTCGACATCGCCCAGCGGGGCGGCCTCCAGGAACGGGACTTCTACGTCGAGAATCGCGGTGTCGCCGGTTACGTCCACATAGTGTGCCAAGACGAACGGCAACCAGACCATGTCGTCGGAGCAGCGCGTTCGGACTCCCACGCCGGTTTCCGGATGCCACCAATGCTGTACGTCGCCTTCGAGGAACTGACGCGCCGCGGACGCGAGAATGTGGGCCCGGGTCAGCTCGGGCGCCATATAGAGAAACGCCAGACAGTCTTGTAACTGGTCGCGAAAGCCGAACGCGCCGCTCGATTGATACAGCGCCGAGCGTCCCCAAAAGCGGCAGCTCAAGGTCTGGTAAGGCAGCCAGCGGTTCAGCATGAAGTCAGTGGACAGGAGGGGAGTGCGCACTTGAAGAGCGCCCAGAGTCGAATCCCACCAATCGCGCGTCGAAGCGAGCGCCGCATGCACCTGGTCCGGGTTTTGATAGCGCGCAATCATCTCACGAACCGCTTCCGCGGATTCGGCTTGTCCCAACAGAAAGCAGACCTCGACCTGGTGCCCCGGCTCGATGGTGACGGGAAGTTGAAGGGCCGCCGCCGGATCGAGGCCGGGTCCGGTGCGATTATCCAGGCGCGTTCGCTCGAGCGCGGCGGGCCGCGATGCGGAACCGTTGCGTCCCAGGAATTGGGTTCGATCGCCGGAATAGGCGACCGCGCGGGGAACCGACGCCGCGAAAGCGATTTGTCCGGTATAGGCGCCGGTCCAATACTGCCGCGCCAGCAACGCGCCGGAGGCTTCATCGCGAAATGTGCTGACGTGCAACTGCAAATCCTCGCGGCTGGTCCCGAGCACCCATTCGGCGAAATACGTCACGGTGAGATGGCGGCGCCGGCTGGAATCGTTCCGAAGACGCACGCGGTGAATTTTCACAGAGTCGCCCCCGCCCTCCCCGGTGGGGACGAAGATGGTCAGCTCCTGACCGATGGCGTGGCTGTTGTGCTCGAAAACCGAATAACCTTGGCCGTGGCGGGCCCGGTAGGCGTCGCGCTCGCGGATGGGCAGCGGCGTAGGGGTCCAAATGGCGCCGCTCTCATCGTCGCGTAGATAGATCGCTTCGGATTGGGGATCGCTGACCGGATCGTTGTGCCACGGAGTCAGCCGGTTCGACTGGCTGTTGCCATTCCAGGTACAGCCGAGGCCGCTCTCGGTCACCATCGCGCCGAAGGCCGGATTCGCCATGACGTTGGCCCATGGCGACGGCGTGTCGGTGTCCGGTTTCAGATAGATCGCGTATTCCTTTCCATCGGACCTGAATCCGCCCAATCCGTTGAAATAGGGCAGTTCCAGAAACGGCAACGGCGGAGAAACCGTCTCCGGAGCTCCGCCCGCGGCGACGAAGGCGGGTGGCGAGGGATTCTCGATGGCGGGAACCAGTTGTTGCTGGAGCGAGCCGCGGTTGCCATTCAGGACCACATTCGCGGCCTCCAGCAGCAGATTGCGATGCTCCTCGGGGATGGCGTGCCAGTCTCGCAAGAAGGTGCCGCCGGGCCGGTTCACGCCGCCTTCGGAAGCATGGGCTTCCACCCGGCGTTGAAGCTGGTCATGCAAGGGACGTTCATAGCTGGGGCTCTCCTGATTGAGAATGACCAGGTCGGCCTGGAAGCCGCGAAGTCTCCAATAGGAGTGCGCCAGCAGAAGTTCACGAACCAGCGGAAGATGGCGCGGCTCGGAAACGGTGACCACCAGCATCGGAAGATCGCCGGAGATGCCATAGGACCACAGGACGGATTGGCCCAGCCGGTTCCGAAGCAAGCGGTCCGAGGGAGGACGCAAGCGCGAGTTCGGATAGAGCAGATAGCTGGCCAGTTCCTGGAAGCGGTGCGCCGCGGCGGGACCCACACCCAGATAGCGAAACTCGAGTTGAGCGCGCGTCCAGGCCATTTCAAAAGCGCGCGTCACGGATTCGCGGCGCTGATATTTTGAAACCAGAGCGATCAGCGCTTCGCGAGTGGGCGCGGCGATGGTCACGAAATCCAGCTCGATGCGGTCGCGAGGCTGCAGCGTCATCCGGCAGCGCAAGCTGAAGATCGGATCGAGCACGGCCCCCACCGAACCGGTGAGATCGCCGCGCAAGGCTTCGGGAAGCTCCGAGTCGCCGGCGCGTCCGAGAAACGCCGCCCGGTCGGTTTCATACTGAATCGGTCCCGTGGCGCCGATGAGAATGTGCGCGGCCCATATCGGCGGTTCATCCGGAGACCGAAGGCGGCGGCGGGCGGTCAGGACGCCGTTCGATTCGCACGCGGTTTCCACGAACATTTTCGAAAATGCGGGATGAAACGCATCGGTGCGATGGGGAGCCAGTACCAGCTCGAGGTAACTGGTGAACTCGAGGGACCGGCCGCGGGTGGACCGGTTGGTGACCGTAATCCGCCTCAATTCCACATCGTCATCGGCCGCGACGGTTACCTCCATGACGGTCTCGATGCCGGACGCCAGGCGCTTGAATTCGGCGCGGTCCGAGGAAAAACCGACCGAGCTGGTCCCGATCTTTCCGCCCGCAGGCTGATAGGCAGCCGCCCAGAGAGTCCCCTGCCGCAAATCGCGGATGTACAGAAAACTGCCCCAAGGGTCGCGCGTCGGGTCCGAACGCCACCGGGTGAGATCGAAGTCATTCCAGCGGCTGTAGCCGGCTCCGGAGTTGGTCACCATCAGGGCGTATCGTCCATTGCCCTGCAGGTGAACCCGAGGCACGGCCGTGTCTTCCTTCCAGGTGCGCTCGGCTGGTTCTTCGGTCACCGTGGAGACCAGCGGGGCGGATCTGGTGCGAAGCTCCTCGCGAGGCAGCCGGTCGATTGGAATCCGTTCGAACAGGAGCGATTCGACCGCGCGAACGCGAACATCGCTGTGAAAACGTTGCTGCATGACGTCGTTGTTCAAGACTTCATCCAAGGCCAGCAAGCTCATTCCCTGGTGGTGCCCCATGTAGGCATAGATCAGCACGCCGCGCTGGCCGCCGCGTTTGCTTTCGCGGCTGAAGTCGACCGATTCGTACAAACCCATGGGACCTTCGAGGCCGAGCGTTTGCAAGCGCCTGAGATTGTCGAGCGCGTCTTCCGGATCCACCATCAGGGCCAGCATGGTGGCGTAGGGAGCGACCACCAAGTCGTCTTCCAAGCCGAGTTTCAAGGCCACGGCGGGAACGCCAAACGCGCGGTACTGATAAATCTGGTGCGCGTCCAGGGCGCTGTAGGCCGATTCGGAGATTCCCCAGGGCACGTTCTTCTCGCGCCCATATTCGATCTGGAGCCGCACCACCTCGTCACAAGCATGGTCCAGCAAGGAGTTGCTGTAAGTGCGGGTGAACAGAAGCGGCATCAGGAATTCGAACATGGTGCCGCTCCAGGAAAGCAAGGTCTGGCCCTCCGCCGTGGAGGCCAGGGGGCGGCCCAAAGCGAACCAGTGCTCCACCGGCACGTCGCCTTTCGCGATGGCGACTAAGCTGGTGAGCCGGCATTCGCTGGCCAGCAAGTCGTAATGACTGGCAAACTCGAGAGGACCGCCGACGGCATAGCCGACGCCGAAGAGGCGGCGGCCGGCATCGTACAAAAAGCGCATGTTGATGCCGGCGCCAAGACGGCTCGCATCGTCAGACAACTGGTGGAGGCGTTTCAGGGTATCCGCCGCCGCCGTCCGCGCGTTTTGATACTCCGCCGCCAATTGATCGAGCCAAGCCGATACCTCCGGCCGCACTTCCGGCATGCCGCGCCACTCGAGAATCGCCTGGACTTGAGTGGAGCCTTCCGACGCCAGCGTCGCGAGCGATGGGGCCGTCAGCAACGCGGCGCGCCGGAGCTGGATGGCGCCTTCGCCAAGCGCGCGCAGAAAGGAATCGGGCGGACGTGTAAGGGTTTCCATCCACGGCAAATACCGGTTCACGGTATCGGACCAGGCGCCAATCTCGCCGGCCAGCCGGGAGATCCAGTAGGAACGCTGATCGTCCGGTTCCTGCCAGCGCGCGGCGTCCTGCAATTGCCGCACGGAGTTGGACGCCAATCGAAGGCGGCTGATCAGGACGTGGCCCTCGGCAGCGCCGCGCAACAGCCCCCGGAGCGCTTGCAGCGGCATGGTCACAGACGGGTCCCGGCCATATAATTCCCGGAGCCTCGAGACCGTGTCGGTCAAGCCTCGAAAGCATGCCGGACCGATCAGGGGCAATTGCACCAGGTCCCGACATCCGCGCTCAAGCACCCACAGGCTGGCGAGGAGATTCCCGCTGTCGACGGTGGAGACGTAGCGCGGCACGAGCGGCTGAAGAGTCTTGGTGTCGTACCAGTTGAGCAGGTGCCCCTCGTAGCGCTCCAGCCGTTCGAGCGTGGCGAAGGTCCTGGTGCAACGGTCCAGAAATTCGTCGGTGGTGAGATAACCGAAATCGGTGGCAGCCAGGGCCGAGGCGAGCCACAGCCCGATATTGGTCGGCGAAGTGCGCTGGGCTACTTCGACGCGCAGCGCCAGTTGTGTGTTATCGGGTGGAAGCCAGTTCGATTCTTCATTGACCAGATCGTCGAAATAGCGCCACGTCCGGCGAGCGAGACGGCGCAGGAACAGCGCGTCGGCGTGATCGATCTCGCCGCGCACTCCGCTGCCTGCCGGCTGGGAGAGCCAGACCAGGATCAGCGGGGACGCAGTCCACAGGACCAGGAAAAGCGCTGCGCGCGCGAACGAACCTTCGGCCCGCATCACGACCATCAGAATGGCGGACAAGCCGCTGATCACCAGCATGTGCCGGCGCGTGCCCTGGTGAGTGTCCGGGCGCGCCCCCGCGGCTTCAGCGGTTTGCCATTCGAGAAGTTGCCGGCGGCTGATTTTGCGGCGGTAGATGGTGCGGACGATGGCGTCCATCGACAGCCAGGCCTGATGCGGCAGGAATGCGATCATGATGGCGGTTCGGACCAGCTCATCCGCCGCGCCGCGCCAGCCGTACACGGTTCCCTGGACGCGCCGCGCCAGCCGGTCGAGCAAAGGAGCCAGAGCCGGAATCGCCACTGCGAGCCCCACCACCAGACTCCATACTCCGGGAGCGGCCGAAATCAGCCAGCCGAACAGAAGGAGCAGCAAAGACGCCACCGGCACCAAGCTGCGCCGCAGGTTGTCGAGCAGACGCCAGCGATTGATGATGGTGAGCGAATTTCGTGCGCGCCCCTCCGGTCCGGGCACATGCGGAAAGATCCACGGCGCGATCTGCCAATCGCCCCGAATCCAGCGGTGCTGGCGCGTGCTGAAGCTGACGTAGTCGAGGGGCAGGTCCTCGAACAACTCGATATCGCTCGCCAAACCGACGCCGGTGTGCGCGCCTTCTATCAGATCGTGACTGAGCAGACTTTCGGCGGGAAAGCGATTCTCGAGCACCGTCCGGAACGCGTGGACGTCGTAAATCGCCTTGCCGTGATAAATGGCTTCACCGAACATGTCCTGCTGGGCGTCCGAGACGGTCTGACAATAAGGATCGGTGCCCATGGTATCGGCGAACACGCGCGTGAACCGCGTCGCAATCGCCCCCGGCAGAGCGATGCTCACGCGGGGCTGAATGATGGTGAAACCCCGCTTCCGGACCCGCGTTTCAGGATCGATCTCCACACGGTTCAAGGGGTGGGAAATGGTCTCGACCATTCGCCGCGCGGTTCCAGGGGGAAGCTGGGTGTCGGCGTCGAGCGTGATGACGTAACGAACCGGCACCGGCAGGCGGCCTTCGATCAAAATCTCCGGTGAACCGTTTCCACACAGGAATTCATTCAATTCTTCGATCTTGCCGCGCTTTCGCTCCCGTCCAATCCACATTCCCTCGCTCTCCGACCATACGCGGCGGCGGTGAAACAGGAGAAAATGTTCACCGGGGTAACGGCGGTTGAGAGTCGAAATGCCGTCGCGGGCCGCTTGGAGCAGGTCTCGATCGCCTTCGACTTCCGGATCCGGGGCGTCCTTGAAATCAGAGAGAAGGCTAAAAAAAAGATTCGATTCCCGATTGGCCAGAAAACGTACTTCGAGTTTTTCAATTTGCTGATCCACCACTTTTCGGCTGGACAGCAGCATGGGCACGGTTACCAGCGTGGCATTCTGGGAGGGAATCCCTTCTTTGAAGTCCATCTTCGGAAGCGGCTGAGGCGGAAGAAGGGAGATCACCAGCGCATTCACAATCTGAATGGACAGTTCGCCGAGGGGGAACATCGCCATGGCCCCGAGCAGCGCCAGCAGCGCGGGCTGTCGAACCCCGCCGTCCCAGGCGAGTCCGATCGCCAGGGCCAGAAACGACAGGGCTAATACGGTAATGCTGGTGAGATACACTCCGGTCGCGTGCCGGCGCAGGCCGCGAATCACTCGGGTCCGAAGGGGAATTCTGGCGTTGGTTTCCGCTTCCAGTTGTGCGACGCCATCGGCGAGCAGGAAATAGGCGGCATGCCGGGTCTGCGGATCCTGGACTTCGGAGGCGAGCCGGACGGCGCGGCGCGCCACGTCGAGTTCGCTGACGCCGCTCTGCCGCGAAATTCTATCCACGACGTTACGGCACTGGTCCCGAGTGGTGAAATCGCTGGATGCGTAAGCCGGGTCCTGGCGCAGCTCGGCTTCGGTCAGGCTCACCGCTTCGAAGATCTTGGTGAAATCGATACGGGAGAGCGCGCGGAGACTGCCGAACATGTTCGCCGTGGCGATGCGCTCCGAGGCTTCCCGCGTGTGTTCGCTGCGAACCAGTTCGGTGATGGGCGTGTTCACACGGCGTTCGATCCAACGCTGGACGGGAGCGAGCGCGATTTCCTCGTCCTGAAGCTGCTCGACCAGCGAAATCACGAAACGCGGTTGAACGGAAACAGGCTCCTCCTCCATGCGGGCCAGAAGGCGTTCAAAATCCTCCGGCGCCAAGCGCGCGCCAGCAGCCAGGCGGTTGGCCCAAAGGTAAGCGGTTTCGCGTAATTGCTGGGCGCGGTTCACGCGATAGGCGAGCTGTCTCAGCGCCTCGATCAGCGCCATTCGCAGAAGCAGGGGGAAAAACCACAAGTCGGCGATGGTCAGCGGCGTGGCGGCCTGAGAATCCCGCAGCCAATCCGCGATGTTGGCTTCCGTGAGAGCGTGTTCGGTGCTGGCGACCAGTTTCTCCGCCAGGCGGTAGACGGGCGCGAGTCCAGGGAAAATTTTCGAAGAATGGCGAGGCAGATGACGGCGAATTTCGGCGATCTGGGTTCGGATGAGATACGCGTTGTCGAGCAACCATTCGGCTGCGGCCGTCAATGCGTGTCCCAAGCGCGCCGCTTCCATCAGGTCCCGGCGCGAGAGATCCAGTGCAACCTCGTTATCGTGCAGCCGAGGGAGGATGAGTCTCGACCCTGCATGGCTCGGGTCGACAGCCGGCTCCGAATCAGGCGCCAGGTCTTCCCTCAACACGAAAACGGCCGGCGATCCGGTGCTTTGAAGCTGCTTTACAACGGGCTCGACGTCGGACGGCGCGGCTTCAATGGCCACCAGATACTCGCCTTCCAGGCGCAAGGCAGCGTATCGTTCGATGGGACGGCGCGCAGGCTGAAAGGGGTGATCCGGTCTAAAGAAAAATACTCGTCCGCGATGCGCTTCACGTACGGCCCGATAGGCGGCTTCGGGTTCTCCGTCAGCGGAGTAAAAGGCGAGGATGGAGCGCAGCGGTTTCGCTTTCATGCGGCTCTCGCTGGTCCCACGTCACCGGGCCCAGCCTCGAACCACTCGGGTGAACAGCGCGAGCATGAAGAGTAGTGCAAACACAATGCTTGTGGTTCTGATCGAGGTAGTTTCGGGAAATCCGGCAAGCGCAGCGGCAGCACCCGGCAAGGTCATCAACGCAAACAAGATCATCCATCCAAGCATGTCTTACCTTCTTCTCCCTTTCTTAAGGGCAAACCGAGGGCCAACCAGCAAAACGACCAGCTTTCAATAATCCACGGAAAAGCGCAGGAAATTACTCCCTTCTTCGGTGCAGGAATTTGAAAGTTATGACCGCAGGCGGTCACTTGACCACATCTCGTTATCCGAGGTGGGAATGAGTCGCGATCGATCTATACTCGTCGCGACATATGGGCCACCAGCGACACCAGGAACAGCACCAGGAAAACAAAAAACAGGATTTTCGCGATGCCGGCCGCCGCAATCGCGATTCCTGCGAAACCGAATACGGCCGCAGCCAGCGCGATTATAAAAAATACCAGAGCCCAGTATAGCATTTCATCTCCTTTTCGACTAATCGTGTTTTGATGTCCTTCTTCAGCGCGGGTGCTTCCGCGCAATCGTTTCTTGCCTGGTACGGCATTCTCCTTTGGGAGAATGTTGAAAAAGGGGGCGTTATGTCAGCGCACCTTGAGCCGGCTTACGCCGCCTCACATCCAGTCATGGCGAAGGCGTGGCCTCCGCGCGTAACCATCGGTTTTACTTCCAGGCGGGAACGCGCATAACGGCGAGCGCGCAGAAGTCTGATCCGGATTGCCGTTTCCGATACACCCTGTTCCCGGGCGATTTCTCCAGTGGTCAGGCCGTACATGTTTTGCTCCAGCAAATGCCGGTCGCTCGGGCGGCAGATCCTCAACACTCTCGCTACATCGATGGCTGCCATATTAATCGTTACAGTCCTGTCACGCTGGTCGCGCAACTCCACCAGCGACCGATTCAGAAGCTCCTTCCGTATCAGACCGCGATACACATTGAGGGCGATCGTGTTCACCCACGTCACCACCAAACTGTCGTCACGGAGCTGGCTAAGCCGTTCCCAGGCCCTTACCCAGGCAGCCTGCGCGACTTCACGGGCGCTGTCTCGCCGCACACCTCGTGAAAGCAGGAAACGAACCGTAACGTCAAATCCTCTTTGATACGCTTGTCCGTATCCGTCTCTGGTCATTCAGCCTTTTCGCTCCTCTCAGAGAAATTGGCCCTCGCGTTTGGCGTTGCACTTGAGTAACCAGAAAAGCTAAAACGCGAGAATTGAATCTTTTAGACCCAGACGTATGATTTGAAAGCATGTTGATTGCGCAAATTTTACTTTTTGAACGGCAGAATCTGCGTCTTCATCTCCTATGGAAACCGGCACATTGCTTTCTTCATTTCAGGCGGAGTTGTGATCGGCCCTTCCCGCTAACAATTCAAAAGCTGGACCGTCTCTAAGCGCAATGTTCAACGACTTCCGCTTCGGCATCCGCATGCTCCGGCGCAGTCCGGGGTTTTCATTGCTGGCGATCCTGTGCCTCACTTTGGGGATCGGCGCGACGACTTCCGTCTTCAGCTGGGTCGAAGGAATCCTGCTGCGGCCGTTCCCGGCGGTGACGAATCAGGACCGGCTGGTGGCGATGGCGGGGACCGATCGCAACGGGCGAACTGACGTATCCTGGCCCGACATTCAGGATTTTCAGAAGAACTGCACCGGTGTGGAGGCGTTCATCGCGGAACACATCTTCGGAACGACGCTGAGTATCGGGGATCGGGCCGACCGCGCGACTGGCAGCGTCGTCTCGGCGAACTATTTTCAAGCCCTGGGGATTCGTCCGATTCTGGGGCGCGCGTTCGATCCAAGCGAGGAAGTGGGGCGCAATGCTCATCCGGTAACCGTGATCAGTTATCAGGCCTGGAAAAATCGTTACCATGGCGATCCGGCGATTATCGGCAAGACGCAAATCATGAACGGCGTGCAGCACACTATCATCGGCGTCACGCCGGGAGGATTTTTCGGCACGTTTGTGGGCTATTCCTTCCAGTTCTGGGTCCCGGCTTCGATGGAAGAAGTGTTTGAACCGGGCGGGATACAAACTGGAGAATCGCGGAGCTCGCTGGGTGGAAGGCTTCGCGATGCTGAAACCCGGCGTGTCGATCGAGCAGGCACAGGCGGAGATTTCAGCGGTTGCCAAGCGGCTGGAGACGAGTTATCCATCCACCAACCGCGGCCACGGCATCAGGTTGTATGAGTTATGGAAGAAT
This sequence comes from Terriglobia bacterium, assembly GCA_963842485.1. Lineage (GTDB taxonomy): Bacteria > Acidobacteriota > Terriglobia > Bryobacterales > Bryobacteraceae > Palsa-187. Next base: position 84,551 of record CAWJHI010000125.1, read on the forward strand.
CCGTTCAACAATGCGGGCACTCTGCTGCCGACGCTTCGAATCTCGTTCGTAGTGGCCTGCTTTGTGCTTCTGATCGCGTGCGCGAATGTCGGAAATCTGCTGCTGGTCCGGTCCTTTGGGCGGCGGCATGAGATGACGGTGCGGCTGTCGGTCGGGGCCGGGCGTTGGCGGCTGTTGAGACAGCTCCTGACGGAGGGGTTGATCCTGTCGAGTCTGGCGGCCGCGGGAGGTCTACTGGTTGCGAACTGGTGCCGCAACCTGATTATGCTGCTGTTTCCGCCCCGTCCTGGAGTGATCGTCAACCTGCCGGCTGAGATCGATTGGAGAGTGCTCGCGCTGAGCGCGGGGGTTTGCCTGATCTCGACGATTCTGTTCGGGCTGGTTCCGGCGATGCAGGCGAGCAAGATCGATTTGGCCGCCGCGATGAAATCGGATGCGGGTGGAGTGGTAGGCGGACGCGGCAGGGCTTGGATCCGTTCGGGCTTGGTATTGGTGCAGGTTTCGCTGAGTTTCGTCTTGCTGGTGGGAGCGGGGCTGCTGCTCCAGAGCTTGGACAAAATGCGAAACACCAGCCCCGGCTTTTCGACCACGAACGTGCTGACGACCGGAGTCGATATGGTGTCGGCGGGCTATGATGCGACTCGGGTCAGGAATTTTCAGGATCAGTTGATCGCCCGAGTGCAGTCGTTGGGGGGCGTTGAATCGGCTGCGTGGGCGCGTATCACGCCGTTCAGCTATCGGGGGTATTTTCCGGCTCCGATCGCGGTGGATGGATATGTGACGGAGCCGGATGAGCAGCCGATGGTCGAATATAACGAGGTTGGTCCGGGATATTTAGCCACGATGGGGATTCCGCTGGTTTCGGGGCGCGAATTTACGATTGCCGATATTGAAACGGCTCCGCCGGTCGCGGTGGTGAGCCAAGCAATGGCTGCGCAATACTGGCGCGGGGCGGATCCGGTGGGAAGGCGGCTGCAGGTAAAGGGCAAGTGGATGCAGGTGGTGGGCGTCGCGAAGGATTCGAAATACCGGAGCCTGATGGAGACTCCCAAGCCGTTCTTCTATATTCCGATGCGCCAGGGCACGGCGGGTCAGAATCTGCAAATTCGCACGGCGCTGGGTCCGGAGAGAATGGCGAACGTTCTGGCGCGGGAGGTGAAGGCTCTGGACGCGAATCTGGCTCCATCCGAGGTGATTACGATGCGGGAACAGGTCGACGGATGACCTGGACGCAACATGCGGCCGTCAGTCTGCTGGGGATTTTTGGCGGGATCGCGCTGGTGCTCGCGGGGATTGGGTTGTATGGTGTGATGTCGTACGCGGTGTCGCAAAGCACTCGGGAGCTGGGGTTGCGGATGGCGCTGGGCGCGAGGGCATCGGATCTGCTGCGGCTGGTGATGTCGCAGGGCGTTGCGTTGACGGCCGGCGGAATTGTGCTGGGCGCCATGGCGGCGCTGGGGTTGACTCGGCTGATGGGCGATTTGTTGTATAAGGTAAGTCCTCGCGATCCGGTGGCGTTCGGGTCGGCGTTTCTGGTGATGACGGTCGCCGCTTTGGCGGCTTGTTTCCTGCCTGCGTGGCGGGCAACGCGAACGGATCCGGTGCGGGCGCTGAGGGATTCGTAATCAGGATGCGATCCTGATAACGTGGGTAGCATGCCGCGGGCGGCAAGACAGCTCGTCGTCCTACTACTCGTATCCTTGGCCCTGAGTGCACAGTCGCTCCCGAAGTTTATGGGGCGCGAAGTGACAATGACCGTTCCGGAACTTGATCCGACTGGTTTCTTCCCGCAAGGTCCGGCGACGGTCTGCGTGGAAGGACAGCAACGCCAATGCTATACCGCGCCTAAGGATTTCGGCCGTAAATGGAGGGAGGGAGGGAGGGAGGGAGGGAGGGAGGGGAGGAGGGAGGGAGGAGGGAGGGAGGGAGGGAGGGAGGGAGGGAGGGAGGGAGGGAGGGAGGGAGGGAGGGAGGAGGGAGGGGAGAGAGAGAGGGAGGGAGGGAGGGAGGGAGGGAGGGAGGGAGGGAGGGAGGGAGGGGGAGGGAGGGAGGGAGGGAGGGAGAGAAGGAGGGAGAGGGAGGGAGGGGAGGGAGGGAGGGAGGGGAGGGAGGGAGAGGAGGGGAGGGAAGGAGAGGGGAGGGGGGAGGGAGGGAGGGAGGGAGGGAGGAGAGGGAGGGAGGGAGGGAGGGGAGGGAGGGAGGGAGGGAGGGAGGGAGGGAGGGAGGGGAGGGAGGGAGGGAGGGAGGGAGGGAGGGAGGGAGGGAGGGAGGGAGGGAGGGAGGGAGGGAGGGAGGGAGGGAGGGAGGGAGGGAGGGAGGGAGGGAGGGAGGGAGGGAGGGAGGGAGGGAGGGAGGGGGGGGAGGGGGGGAGGGAGGGAGGGAGGGAGGGAGGGAGGGAGGGAGGGAGGGAGGGAGGGAGGGAGGGAGGGGAGGGAGGGAGGGAGGGAGGGAGGGAGGGAGGGAGGGAGGGAGGGAGGGAGGGAGGGAGGGAGGGAGGGAGGGAGGGAGGGAGGGGGGGGGGGGGGGGGAGGGAGGGAGGGAGGGAGGGAGGGAGGGAGGGGGGGGGGGGGGGGGGGGGGGGGGGGGGG